>NZ_JBIYEB010000008.1:0-295336 GCF_044909315.1 Caballeronia udeis | reverse complement strand
CCTCTCTTGACCATGCCCCATACCTCCAGACAGTTCGTTGAAGATATAACGCGCAGGACTACGATTGGTTGTCATGTTTTACGGAAATATCAATAATAGGCATAACGCCTGAGCATCCGCGACTCAACCACACCGACCAGACGGGTCAGCGGGAAAGCGACAAGGAAGTAGATGAGCGCAACCGTCGTGAGGAACTCCACAGGGCGGGCAGTGCTGTTTGAAATGTTTTGCCCCACAAACATCAGGTCCGCTACGCCGACCGACGAAATGAGCGCGCTTTCCTTGAACAGGCTCACGATATTCGACAGCAGCGGAGGAATGGCGCGCAGCAGCGCTTGTGGAAAAATCACATAGAGGATCTTCGCCTGGGGCGAAAGGCTGAGTGCGATGCAAGCGTCATGCTGCTCGGCTGATATGGACTTCAGCCCGCCCCGGAAGGTCTCGCTGGTAATGGCCGCCATATACAGGGTCAGTGCGATGAGCACCGACAGGTACGACGGTATGGGCAGCCGGAATACCACCGGAAAGCAGAAGAACACCCAGAACAGCTGAATGAGCAAGGGCGTTCCGCGAAAGAAATCCACGTAGAAGCTCGTCAACGTTTTCAACCAGCGTGACGGGGACATTCGCAGCACGCTCAGCACGAATCCCGCAAGGCTTCCAATGATGGCGCAACTGCTTGTAAATGCGAGCGTCATTCCGAGCCCTTTGGCGAGGACCGGCCAATAAGGAAGTACTACAGAGAAATCGAGATTCATGGTCTTCTCCTCAGCGCTGCACCGCAGTGTCCTGGCGACGCGCAACGACGTTCACCAGTTTCGCGACAGGCAGTGAGAGAGCGAAATAGATCAGCGCAATCACGGAGTAAGTCTCGAGCGGCCGGTAGGCTTCGGTGGCCAGACTCTTGCCGACATACATCAGGTCGGCTACCGCCACGATGGCCACGAGAGCACTTTGCTGCAAGCTGCCAATCCCATTGGTCATCAGCACCGGCATCGCGCTACGCAACGCCTGGGGAAGAACAACGTACACAGTACGCTGCCACGGCCGCAGCCCAAGCGCGACCGATGCATCGAGGTGCTCCTTCGGAACCGCCTGGACACCGGCTCTATACGCTTCGGCGTTGAATGCGGTCAGGTTCAATCCGAGCGCAAGCACACCCATCACAATGGGATCGATAAAGATATCGACCATCATCGGGATGCAGTAAAAGAACCAGACAATCTGCAAAAGCGCCGGCGTGCAGCGAAAGAATTCGACAAAGAGCTGTGCCGGCCAGCGTACGATTGTCCAGCGGCTCATCACCAGAAGGCACAGAAAGAAGCCGAGGACGAGGCCCATGATGTTCGCCGCGACGGCAAGCTCTATGGTTACCTTCAGACCACCGAGCAGCGCACTGGCGCTACCGGCAAGAAAGCTGAAGTCGAAGTGGTAGTTCATGGCTTCGACCTCAATCAAGATGCAGAACTTTTTCGAGGAACTCGCGAGTGCGAGCTTCCCTCGGGCACTTGAAACATCTCGGCCGGCACGCCTTCTTCGACTATTTTTCCGCTCGCACAGAAGACCACACGTGTGGCGATATCGCGCGCGAAATGCATGTCGTGGGTGACAATGATCATTGCCATCTTCTGTTCGGCCAGTTGCAGCATTACGTTCTGGACTTCAATGACCATTTCGGGGTCGAGGGCCGACGTCACTTCATCGAACAGCATGAGTTTCGGCTCGAGCATCAGCGCGCGAGCGATCGCCACGCGTTGCTTCTGACCGCCCGACAACTGACTCGGGTACGCGTGCAGTTTGCTCTCAAGACCAAGGCGCGCGAGATACGTCTTCGCGCGCGCTGTAGCTTCCCCTTTCGAGATGCCACCAACCTTGACGGGAGCAAGGATGAGGTTGCCAAGCACCGAAAGATGGGGGAAAAGGGTGTAATGCTGGAACACCATCCCGATCTGTTTCTGCAATGTCTGATCAATCCGTTTTCCGTGGCCGGAGTCAGCGCCGTGGATATAGGGCTTGCCCTGAAACCCTATCTCGCCGCCCTGGATGCCCTCCAGGCCTATCATGACCCGCAGCAATGAGCTCTTGCCGCTGCCGCTCGGGCCAATGATGACCAGCCGGTCGTCGGCGCGCATGTTCAAGCTCATCTGGTCCATGACGGCAAGGTTTTCGCCATATGACTTGTACACGTTACGGAGCTGAACGAAGTCACCCGTCACTGCTGCCGATATCTTATGGGGAGTCGACTTGATGTCCGGCTGAACGGCCATGATTTGAGGTGACAACATGCGCAATCTCTCCCGCGGAGCGCGTATCGGGCGCTCGATATACGAATCGAAAATAGAAACCCGGCGACGCTTGGTCGCGTACCTTTGCTAAACCAAGGCCCTTGGGTTTCACCCCGCTTCTTAAGAATATAAATAATCAGTAGTGCTGCATGGGTCGCTATTTGTTTGCTGCAAGCATTGCCTGAACAGACGTCTTGATGAGCCGATTAACAGCGCCCGATGTGACCTGTTGATTCAGATATTTATTGAGGACGTCAATATCCGCGGCAGTAGTGTCTTTGCGCAGGCCGAACGCGACTTCCTGCTGCGCGAGCGGCGGCATAGGGTTGAAGCCGACCGCCCATTCCGGGTGTGCTTCGGTCAGAAGCATGTTTGTGATGTTTGCGTCCGCCAGGAGGTCGGCACGCTTGGAAATCAACGCAAGACGCGTTTCATCATTGCCCGGCAAACGCATGATTTGCGCTTGCTTGAGCACCGCTGAGATCGCTTTGTCCTGTGAGGTGCCGGACATCACCGCGACGATCACACCCGGCTTGTCTATGTCGGCGATGGTGCGCACGGTCTGTGGAATCTTCGGGTTGTTCTTGTTGTAGACAAAGGAAACGTTGTAATCCGTCGCGCCCGACGAGAACGCAACGGCCTTTTCACGCTCAGGCGTGTCGTTCAACGCCATCGACAGGTCCCACTTTTCTGACTGCAATCCGGCAACGATGTTGTCCCACGTCGTATCGACGAACTCGACCTTCACTTTCAGCACGTTTTGCCCAAAGTCGCGGCAAAGGTCCGCGAAGAAGCCGCTGTATGCACCGGTTTTCGCATCCCTCATCACATACGGCGGCGCCACGGCGGCACCGCAACGCAAAACCCCTGCTTTCTTGACGCTTTGCCAGGAGCTTGTGTCATCCGCGCGCGATTGCAGGCTGACGGACAGTGACGCAGCGGCTACCAGCCATACAAGGGCCTGGCGGGTGAAGCGAGACAGGTGGAGCATTCTGACCTCTCAAATTAGGGGTAAACCCATGGCTGACTATTAACTGAGCGAACAATGATGCGTGTTTCAATGTGTGCAGCATTGCGTACATCGTAGGGCATCAAAATTTGGGATGTCAACCAGGTAATTGCCCGGCCAAGCAAAGACATTGGTTCGTTGGTCAACCCGGAAGCGCGTGGCGGTCGTCGCAAACACGCCTTTGTTTGCCCGATCGTTTAAGCCGGTTTTAATTTTGGGTTGCCATGATGGTTGTGCAGGCTAGTGTTCAAAGGGCGCTTGTTTCGGCACCCGCACTAGACGGCGATACCGGAAGTTACAGAAGGGAGTTGAATCAGACATGCCTAACAAATCGCGAGCGCGCAAACATACTCAGCCGGCCATGTCGCCGCTGCTAAGGGCACTTACCTTTAGTCGTGCCGGACACGAACCCGTCACCCAGGCCATGCTTCTTCAGTGTTATGTGGGCCTGGATGCATTCCGGCGAGGCCACGGCTCGCGTGAACTATTTACGACCGTCGGCCGACAGTTGCTTGTTGCGGAGGAGCTTTGCCATATCGGGTATCAGCCGGACCGGATTTCGGACATACAAGAGGCGCTCGCGGCGATGATGCATATTGACGCTACCAACAAGGAAGACGGCGTCTGGCTGATGGGCGATGCAGAATACGCATGGCTGTGTGTGGTATTCGAGATTTTCGGCCGCCAGTTGTCTGCTGCCTCCCTTGATAGTATTGCCAAGGCCGAAACGCGAATGGTGGAAGGCTTGCTCAAAGCCGAACGAACTCCGGCCATTGTTGAAGCATCGGCTTAACGCAACCTGACGTAACTTAAGTACGTCGGCTGAGTCCACGCGAAGCACTTCCGGCTATTCATCAGGTTGTCTCGCCGGACTGATACATTGTCCAGGTCTCCAGTTATCCTATGCAAATCTGTCTTTCCGCAGAATGAGCGACGTTCACGGTCACGAAATAATAGTACGATGCTCCTGAAAGACGAACCTTGCCATTCGGCGAATGCGGGGAAGGTACTGGACACACAGGATGAGTAATCAACAGCGCAGAAGCGCCTCGGAAATACGAGTAGCATTCAAAACGATGAGCGTCCAAGAACTCCCTTATGCATCTGCGCTCGCGATATTCGACCACTTGTGGGACGAGGCCAATCGCGCGGCCGTTGAGGTGATGGGAACGTCCTTGATGGCTGAGTACGTTGCGCTTCTCAAGGAAATGGAGTGGTGGTTTCAAGCGGAAGCGAAAAACGCACAGTCCTGACTACAAGAGCTCGACTGTTCGCGGGGATTCGCCGCTCGAATTGAAGCCCATCTACGCTATCGCGGTTTTATTGGTCGTTGGACATTCTCTGGATTTGAAAACCCGTGACAGCAGCTACGCATCGAACAGCAGAGGAAATCTCGTTTGCGTTCGCAAGCCTGCTCGCATTGCCTCTCGCAAGGCCGGAGGCGGCCAGGCGGTTTCAGCTTCTGTGGGATGAAGCCAATGAAGGCGCCTATGCGTGCTTCGCCAGGGCGCCAATGTCCGATTACGTGGTGTTGTTGAAAGACATGGATAAACGATGGCGCCTTAAAGGCCCCCTACATTGACATGCTTCCGCGTAATGCTGCCGCTGCCGTTGTGAGGCGCCGGCGCAATCGTTGTTACTTCCTTTCCATCCGGTTCGCCTACCGCCACATTCTAATGAGGCTGCTTCTGACCGGCCTTGATTGTTGCGCGAACACGCTTGGCGACGAACAGGGGCACAAAGTCATGAATTCTCGCGTTCTCCGCGAACTCGGCCCACGTGTCAGCGTAGAGCTTGGAAACCGTCTCGGACGAAGTATTGGTTTCGGTCGCAATGGTCTGTACAACCTCGCTGGCATCAGTCGGTGTCATAGCGCTCTCGCTCCGCATAAGTTGTAAGAGCACCGAGTAGAGGCTTGTCGATAAAGCAAATCCAATTGAACGTGACTATGGGCGAGTCGCTGCGAAAGGAGGCGCCATCCACCCGGCGAAAATAGCCAAGGGTTCTTGATGCGCGTCGTGAGATTTCGCCGTTTGGTAAAGTCAGAAGTGCCATCTGACGCGGGTCCGGGGAAAGGACGGTGAAGCCCTGTTAGACGATGCACGCCCTGACGCCCTGTCACAGCAGTGTCATTGGATTGCCAAACTGCGGCTGTAGGATTCGCGCGGGAAACCACCGCCATCAGATTGGGGTCGCGCCATGAATGCCAAATGCAAGGTCCTGTTCCTCTGTCGCGCGAATTCTGCGCGCAGCATCATGGCTGAATCCCTGCTCAGGCAACTTGCACCGGACAGGTTCGAAGCATTCAGCGCGGGGGTCGAGCCTGCAGCACGACTTCACCCGCTGACCATCGCGCAGCTTAGCTCGACAATCGCTGACATTCATATCTTGCAGCCTAAGAGTTGGCAGGGATTCGTCGATACCGACGCTCCGCGTATGGATGTGGTCGTCGCCATGTGCGACGAGGCCGATGAGGCACACGCGCCGAACTTCCCGGGATCGCCTGTATTTTGCCGATGGACATTTGACGACCCGCTCGCTGAGTTCGCGAACGAGGACTTGCAGAAACAGGCGTTCGAACGGGTTTTCCGCCAGATCCTGAGGCGCATCAGCGTGTTCATCGCGCTTCCCTTGCAATCGATGAATGCCGATGAACAGGTGCTGGCGGTGAACGCTCATCCGGAAGCGGGTCGCAGCGGAGCCGGCTCCGCGTTGTAATCAAGGCTCGCCCTGCAGCGCTATGACGTCGTCCGCAATATCTCGTGCGCGGCGCGCATGTGACGTCTTTTCTCGTCTTCGAAGTATTGGACGGCTTCTTTCACCCCGTCAGGTTCACCTGGCTGGAACGAATACACCTGAAGTAACGTCTCGCTCGTGACAAGATCATTAAGCTTGCCGAGTTCGTTCTGCACGGATGTCAGACGCTCGATTGTGGATTGGTGGCTGTGGGTGAGGACCGGCGAAAAGAACTCCAGCAAATACCGAAGTTTTTTTCCCGAGATTCGCACTTCGTGCAGCATCGCGTATCCCGAGTGTTCGGGTTCCGTTGCTTGCGTGACTCGCTTCTTCAGCGCCTTCTCAGCCCGTGCAACACGCTCTTCAGCAAACTCGGAAAGAACGGGAAGCTCGCATTGTGAATCCAGCTGGCGCGCGGCGCCTGTCACCGCGCGTTGCAGTATTTTCTCAACGCCCGCACTACGAATTGTTCTCAGGCTGAGTGAAAGAGCATGGGTCCGATGCTCTTCTACCGAAACGAGAAGCCGCCGGTGCGATAGCTGCTTCGGCTGGCTTGCCATGAGAATGTCACGGAGCACGTCCCAGTCGCGGGTCTTACCCGCAGCGTCGGCAAGGTATTTAAACTCGCTCCGCTTGAGCTTGGCATCTTTCTTATCGAGTAGCGGTTCATAAGCCCACCAAAGCGAACGCAGCCGACGCAGGGCGACCCGAAGCTTATGCAGAACTTCCGGCTCAGATCCGGCATGCAGTGCATGGGCGCGCCGTATGACCTCTGCAGACGTCTGCGTGGCGAGAACCGCAAACGCAGTGGCCACGGATGTAGAGGGACTTATCGATCCTGGAGGCGCGCTGTCTTTCCCCGAGTCCAACTCATCCGGTGTCAAAGCGAGAATGTGGGAACTCATTAGGGACGCCCTCGGAAAGTGCAAGGTGTAGAAGAAGCACCCGGAACGAAGCCGGTTTTCAATCAACTTCCAATCGCGCACGTCTGGCTGTCCCGCGCCAAGGACCCGCGCTGAATCCTACAACAGCGGCGGACGATGTGCCAAGAAGGCCACATGCTCTATTTTTTATTCGAGAAAGTTTTCATATCAGTAAGCGCTTAAGGGCGGCATGGGCCGCCGGCAGTCACAAAGAATTCTTCTCGGCAGCCATAGTGCGCTACCTGCATCTCGTCAGAGCGTCATCAAACGTTCAAGCCACTAAGCAACTATCTGACGACTGACAGACCCTGTCAGCAACGCGTCCGTTCCCCCAAATCTTTACTCCGCTGCAAGAACTGCATCGTCGCTCAACGAGCAGTCGGGACCATGGCGCGGATGCCCCTCGGCAACCAAGGAGATATGAATGTCCACAAAGTGTATTGCGCTCTCGAACAACGACGTCATTCTTGTGGCATGGACATTCGACCACAAGCTGTCCGGGTGTGTTGGTTTCGACGTCCGGCGCATTAATGCATCAGATGCGAAGCTCGACATCAGCACCCCTCAAGGTGTTTCCCTGCCCGCCATGGCAGGTTTTCCGAGTGACCCCAATTCAGGGCACACCGGGCAGACCACCGCACAAGGTCCAATCCAGAAATTCTTCTGGAAGGATCTGTTTGTAAAGGATGCTCACAAGCAGGGCACCTACGTTTATCAAATCATCCCGCTTCAAGGCGCCTTCAGCAAAGATGCGCCGCCGAAGTTGGCTGCTCTCGCGGGTGCACCTGTCCTCTATTCGAACCCTGTCAGCCTGGCGGCGGAACATGGCCCTAAGGACGACCCCGAAGCCATCACGTGCTATTTCAACCGGGGAATCCTCGCGACGCAGGCCGTCGCGCGTCAACTCCCGAAGAGCAAGTCCGATTTGCCGGATTCCGGGGCGCTGCTCAAACGTATTGCCGACGCGAGTGACCCGCTGCGCAAGTCACTGGCAGGCGATCTTGTGACGGTGCTTCCGTCGCTGCTCGCCGAGGCGAAGGCACAGGGTGGAAGCTGTTACGGCGCGTTGTATGAGCTTGCCGACAAACAACTTGAAGCGTCTCTCGTTGGCAACAAGCAATTGCACCTGATTCTGTCAAATACCTATGACAGCACCTCACACGATGACGACAAGGAGAACGCGCCGGCACGCGAAGCGCTGCATCACTCGGGTGTCGACGTGACAGACCGGATGCTTCCTGATGGCAGTCATATTGGCCATAACAAGTTCATGCTTTATGTCGATGCCAAGAGCACGCCGGCAAGCGTGCTGACCGGATCAACCAATTGGACGCCCACGGGCCTTTGCGCACAGACCAACAACAGCATCGTGTTCCGTTCGCCGTCCCTCGCGAGTGCGTATTCGACCTACTGGGATGCGCTCAAGAAAGATACGCTGGATGCCGGCACGGATCCTCATGCGTTGCAAAGCAAAGCATTCCGCACGGCAAACGCTTCGCCGGTTACCGTGCAGGTTCCGGGCGCAAGGAAAACGACGCTCTGGTTCTCGCCGAACACGCTCCAGAAGAACAAGGCGAAGGGCGTTACACCGCCCGACATGGCAGATGTCTATGCTCGAATAGAGGCTGCGAAATCGGCGGTGCTCTTCCTCGCATTCGACCCGGGTCAGCCCAGCATTATTGATGCCGCTGCCTCCGCGCAGGAGAAGAATCAGAAGCTGTTCATCCGGGGTGCACTCACCAATGCGGACCGGGCAGGCAACTTCGTCATCGACCTTCACAACAACAATTCGAAGCCAACGGACCCGGCTCAAGTGATTCCCGCCCAAGGTGTGAACGACGCGTTTGGCGTCTGGGAAAAGGAGCTCGCCAGAGCCGGCCATGCTGTCATCCACGACAAGATCGTGGTGATCGACCCATTCGATCCCGAGCGTTGCACCGTGGTGGTCGGTAGCCACAATCTGGGAAACAAGGCGTCGTCCACCAACGATGAAAATCTCGTCATCATTGAAGGCAATGTGAGCCTGGCCTGCGCCTATGCTGTCCACGTGCTGGATGTGTACGACCATTATCGCTGGCGCTATCTGCTCGCTCAGCACGGGACCAAGGATAGCTGGCAGGGGTTGCATGAAGACGACTCGTGGCAGGCCAGCTATTTCTCGTCGACTGGCCATGCGAGCAACGCCGAACTGGCGTTCTGGCTGGGGGCTCCCGCGGGTGGTACGGGGCAGCAGTCGAAGGCAGCGCCTGCCCGTGTACACGCGTTGGAACACTAGGGTACTGAGTGGGCTGGGGCAGCGAAGGCAGGAACGCATTGACCGGGTCCCGGCCCGATTCCCCCATGTCGGCCGGCCGCGACTAATTTGAGCTTGGGACCGAATGCAGGATTGAAGCAATTCCCTTCGACGACAGCGCGCGTTCAATCCCGAGGACTGCTCCTCCGATCGCGCCGGCATATTGATTGAGCGCCGTGTTTTCGATGAGCAGGCTTCTTGTCGCGAGCGGCAATGCCCGCCTGTAAACAACCGCGCGAACGCCCGCAAGCAAGTCGTCACTGATTCTCGCCATCCGGCCGCCGAGGACAACCGCGGCTGGGTTGTACATGTGGACCACCATGGCGATCACCTCGCCAATTTCAGCCGCCGCGGCGCGAATGAGCCGGACGGCCTGACGGTCTCCCGAGCGAACCAGCCGCACAAGGTCATCCACATTTTGTGCGCCGGCTTCAGGCAATGCCTGGAGATTTGCAAGGACAGCAGTAGTCGAGGCGACTGCTTCGACGCAGCCAATATTTCCGCACCGGCAAATGACGTCGTCACGCCCGGGGACCCTGATGTGCCCGATATCACCCGCCGAGCCATCGGCGCCTCTGTGCAACATGCCGTTCGACGTAATGATCCCGCATCCTATCCCGGTCGACACCTTGGCAAACAACAACGGGGACTGATGAGCGGGGCGCGTGCGGGCCTCGCCCAACGCCATGAGGTTGACATCGTTGTCGACCAGCACCGGGCTCTTGAGCCGCGATTGCAGATACTCGGAGACCTGGAAGCCGTCCCATCCCGGCATGATGGGCGGCCTCACGCAAACGCCGCGGCTGAAGTCCACGGGGCTCGGCAGACCGACCACAACGCTGCGTATGGATTGGTCGAGAAGCCGGTGCTCCCGCAGCAACTGCTGGAACTGGTCGACGATCGAATCGAGGACGATCTCGGGTCCAAGCGCGACATCAATGCCGAAGACTCTTTCCGCCAGCCGCCTCTGAGCAAGATCCGAGATGACGAGTCGCCCATGGGTCGCCCCCATGTCCGCCACCAGAATGAGCCCGGCGCGGGAATTGAGCAGGAGCATGGTGCCCGGCCGTCCCCTGGCGGATGCACTTTGCGTTTGCTCCTTGACGAGGTTGCATTCGATCAGCGGCTGGATCAATTGCGACACGGTGGAGCGGGCGAATCCCGTGTCACGCGCAAGGTCGGCGCGGCTGATTCCTTGAGACGAAGCGATCAGCCTTGCCAGTTTGCTTTGAATTTCAAACTCTTCGAGCCGGAAAGCCCGGTCGAAGGTGGCGAGGCGGGAGGGGGCGGGCTGATGGATTGGCGTGTTCATGACGGGGCCTTGGACAATCGAGCTTACTTAATCCACGCGCAAGCCACAAGAGTGCTCGCAAGGGCGATAGGTAAAGTATTTATGTCGGAAATCGAATTAAATAATACAAAATATCGGGCCAGGTTTTGCCCCGGTAATGTCCAGTCAACCAAATGGAGTTTAAAAAAATGGCTGAGACACTCGGTGTGGCAATCGTCGGCGCAGGAATGATGGGGGCGGTTCATTCCAAGGCGAGCCGGCTCGCCGGCGCGACGTTGAAAGGCATAGCGGCATCGAGTCCGCAGAGCGCCAGGGAGGCCGCCGCTCATCTGGCTCACCTGGGTATGGAGCGCGCGTATTCGAACGCCGACGAAGCCATTGCCGACCCTGCGGTCGACGTCATTCATATCTGCACGCCCAATTCCACGCACTACTCGATCGCCATGTCGGCGCTTGCCGCGGGCAAGCACGTGGTGTGCGAAAAGCCCCTGGCAACCAGTCTCTCCGACGCCAGGGCACTCGCGGCCGCAGCGCAAAAAGCGGGGCGCGTGGCAGCGGTCCCGTTCGTTTACCGGTATCACCCGATGGTCAGGGAGGCGCGCTCGCTCGTGCAGGATGGCACCGTCGGGGCGCTTCAACTCATTCACGGAAGCTATCTGCAAGACTGGCTGCTCGGACGGGACGACACCAACTGGCGCGTGGATGCCGCCCTGGGTGGCCCGTCGCGAGCATTCGCTGACATCGGGTCGCATTGGTGTGACCTGATCGAATGGATCAGCGGCGAACGATTCGAGGCCGTTGTCGCGACACTCCAGACCATCCTGCCCGACCGTCCCACCGGCACGGTCGAGACGTTTTCGTCTCCTGCCCCGGGTGCGTCGCTGGAAAGGCAGGCGGTGACGACCGAGGATGTGGCCGGCGCGTTGTTCCGGACCACCACCGGCGTACTGACAACGCTTACCGTGAGCCAGGTGTCGGCGGGCCGCAAGAACCGGTTGTGGTTCGAACTCGACGGCGCTCGCGCCAGCCTCGTATTTGATCAGGAAGATCCGGAACGCCTGTGGCTCGGAGAACGGGATTCGACCCGGCTGCTGGTGCGTGACCCGTCACGCGGCAGTGCCGAACAACGACGTCTCGCCACGCTGCCGGCCGGCCATGCCCAGGGTTATGCGCAATGCTTCGAAGCCTTTGTCGCCGACACCTATGCGGTGATTCGCGGCGAAGCGCGTGAAGGCTTGCCGACCTTCGAAGACGGGTATCGCTCGGCCCAGATCATTGATGCGGTGCTTCGTTCATCGAAAGCGCGCGCATGGGAGCCAATCTAGTCGCGGTCCACGTTGCACATCTATTAGAAAACCCGCCTTTCGCGGAACAACAGGAGACGAAAAATGAAGGTTCAAAAGTTGCTCAAGTCGACAACCGGCATCGCAGCGCTGGCCCTGACGCTGACTGCATGGACACCCGCGCAGGCCGCCGATATTGCGATCGTGCTGAAGACGCTGGCCAATCCGTACTGGGTCGCGATGCGCGACGGCATCCAGAAAGAGGCCAAGGCGAAGGGGGTGACCGTCGACATCCTCGCGGGCAACAGTGAAGACGACATCCAGGGTCAGCAGCGTCTGGTGGAAGACGTGCTCAACAAGAATTATAAGGCTATTGGCGTCGCACCCATCTCGCCGGTGAGCCTGATCCAGGCTGTTGCGGCGGCCACGAAGAAGGGCATTTATGTGGTCAATATCGACGAGAAGATTGACCAGGGCCAGTTGAAGGCAGCGGGCGGATCGGTAATCGCTTTCATCTCGAGCGACAACGTGGCGCTGGGCAACAAGGCAGGCGATTACATCGCCCAGAAGCTCGGCAGCGCGGGCGGCAGCGTGGCGATTATCGAGGGCAAAGCCGGTAACGTCTCGGGCGACGCCCGCCGCGACGGCGCGAAGCAGGCCTTTGCAAAGGTGCCGTCCATCAAGCTCGTTGCGAGTCAGCCGGGTGACTGGGATCGTTCGAAAGCACTGGACGTGACCACCAACATCCTGCAGCGTAACCCTGACCTGAAGGCCATTTACGCGGCGAACGACACCATGGCGCTCGGCGCCGCACAGGCGGTCAAGAATGCCGACAAACTCGGCAAGGTGATCGTGGTGGGCACGGACGGGGTTCCAGAAGCGCTTGATTCGGTCAAGCGCGGCGAGCTGACAGCGACCATCGCGCAGGACTCCGCAGCAATGGGCGCCAAGTCCGTGGACCTTCTGCTCGACGCGCTGAAGAACAAGCCCGCGATCAACCCGGCCTTGGCGCCGGTCTTCATACCGGTCGAATCGCATCTGATCACGAAGTAAGCCCGCGTGCCGACGTATTCAGCGAGGACCGGATGAACGATGTACTGGTAGCCGTGCGTGGCATCACGAAGATCTTCCCGGGCACGACCGCGCTCAGCGATGTGAGTTTTGATGTACGTGCAGGCGAGGTGCACGTGCTGCTCGGCGAGAACGGTGCCGGTAAATCGACGTTGATGAAAATCCTCAGCGGCATTTACGAGCCGACGTCAGGCGCTATTGTGGCGGGCGGGAATGAATACTCGAAGTTGTCGCCCGCGCTGTCGGCCCAGCTTGGCATCTGCCTGATTTATCAGGAGCTGAGTGTGATCGACTATTTGAGCATCGAGGAAAACCTGTTTGTCGGGCGCATTCCCACCGTCAGGCGCTTCGGTATTCCCGTGGTCGATCGCAAGCGCATGCATAACAAGGCGCGTGAAGTGCTTGCCCGGGTCGGTCTCGCACGCGACCCCCGCACGCTGGTTGGCGACCTGGGCATCTCGGAGAAACAGCAAGTCGAGATTGCCAAGGCGCTGGCGAGCGAGGCGCGTCTCATCATCATGGACGAGCCCACTTCGTCGCTGACCGATACCGAGGTCGCCAAACTCTTTACGGTCATTGGCGACCTCAAGCGCGACGGCGTGGGCGTGGCCTATATCTCCCACAAGCTCAAGGAGATTCCGGTAATAGGCGATCGCGTCACGGTCCTGAAGGATGGTAAATACGTCGGCACTTACGACGCTAAAACGACCTCGACGGACCGCCTCGTCGCGCTGATGGTCGGCCGGGAAATCGTTCACGGCCGACCGGGCGGCGTGGATGCAACACGCGCCGCGGTAGTGTTCTCAGTCGATCATCTTTCCTCGCGCGATGGATGGGTGCGCGACGTCTCGTTCAACGTGCATCGCGGAGAAATTTTTGGCTTCGCCGGCTTGATGGGATCAGGACGCAGTGAGCTGATGGAAACCATCTTCGGCGTTCGTCGAAAGTCGGCCGGCCTGATGACGCTCAACGGGCGCGAGATCACGATTGACTCGCCTTATCAGGCGGTCAAGCAAGGGCTTGCATTCGTGACCGAGGACCGGCGCGCGACGGGTTTTTTCCATAACCTGAATATTGAAGAGAACATCTTCGTCGTTCCCGCTTTGCGCAGCACGCGGCGTGCACTCTCGCTCGGATTGATCGACCGTGCACAGCAACGCGAATTCGGCTTGAGCTACAAGGAGCGGCTTCGGATTCGATGCGCCTCTTCAACGCAGAACATCACCGAACTATCGGGCGGCAATCAACAGAAGGCGATCATCGCCAAGTGGCTCGCGGCAAAGAGTGATCTCTTCATCTTCGATGAACCCACGCGCGGCATCGACATTGGTGCGAAGGCGGAGATCTATTCGATCATGCGCGCGCTCGCCAATGAAGGGAAGGCCATTCTCATGGTGTCCTCGGAGCTGCCGGAACTCATCGCGGTGTGCGATCGCATCGCGGTATACAAGGACGGCACGGTAGCGGCAACGCTTGCCAATGCCGACGCCACGGAAGAATCGATCATGCAAGTCGCCACCTCATGAGCGACAACGAAGGAGGCAAGATGAACCAGTCCAACACGTCCGGCGCGCCGCTCGCGGCGCCCCCTCGCCGGGATTTCGCCACAATATGGCAGACGTACGGCACATTCGGCATTCTCGTGGTGCTGCTTATCTTGTGCAGCATTGCGTCGCCGCAGTATTTCCTGACACGCGACAACCTGGTCCAGGTCCTCTTGCAGAGTTCGGTCATGGTCCTGCTTGCGTGCGGTGTGTTCTTCACCATCCTGATTGCAGGCATTGACCTGTCCATCGGCTCGGTGCTCGCGCTCTCAGGCATGGTGATGGCGAAGCTGATGATGGCCGGCTTGCCTGTGTGGCTCGCGGTGCTCATTGGCGGCGTAGGCGTTGGGGCGTTGCTTGGTGCGGTCAATGGCGCGCTTGTCAACCTCACGCAGTTGCATCCGTTCATCATCACGCTGGGCACGGCCGCGATTTACCGGGGCGTCACGCTCATCGTGTCGGACTCACGGTCTGTATTCGGCTTTGACCGCTCCTTTACCGACGTTGTTGCGGGCCGCGTTTTCGGCGTGCCGGTGCCGATCATCATTGCGGTTGCGGTGGCGGGATTCCTGATGTTCCTGACCAAGTTCACGAAGCTCGGCCGCAACATCTACGCACTCGGCGGCAACGCGCAGGCCGCGTTCTATTCGGGCATCAGCGTGAAGTTGCACACCATGGTCGTTTTTATCATTGCGGGAACCTGCGCGGGCATTGCCGGGATTGTCACGACCGCCCGCACCGCCGCTGCGGAACCGAATGCCGGAGTGGGTTTCGAGACCTTCGCGATTGCGTCCGCGATTATCGGCGGAACCAGCTTTTTTGGCGGGCGGGGACAGGTCGCGGGTGTCGTCATAGGCGGGTTGATCATCGGCGTGATCAACAACATCCTGAACATCATGAATGTGGAGACCTACTACCAGCAGATCGTGATGGGCGCACTCATCATTGCGGCGGTCACGGCCGACAAGCTCTTCACCCGCAAGTCCCGGTAAATCAATCTGCAGGCGCCGCGTGTCTTCCCTGACTGCGGCGCGGCTTCCGATATTCGTCCCCCGGAGTACCCATGACTCAAGCTGTAGAAAAAATCCGTCTGTTCGTTGCGCCTGCCCCACGTACCGTTGCGGACATTTTCAGTCCCGCCGATCTCGAGCGTCTCCATGCGCTTGGCGAGGTGTTCATTCATGAAGACGGTCCCGTGACCGATGAGATCTTCGAGCAACACGCTGTTCACGCCCACATCATTGTTGGTCAGTTCGACATGCCGGCCGAGCGTCTGATGCGTGCGGCCAATCTGCGAGCGATCGTCAATGTGGAAGGGAATTTTCTTCCGAACGTGGACTATGCCCAGTGCTTCAGGCAAGGCGTTCGTGTGCTGAATGTGAGCCCGGTGTTTGCGGAACCCGTGGCCGAAGCGGCGCTCGGCATGGCGATCGATCTCGCTCGCGGGATCAGTCATGCGGACAGGCGTTTTCGCAACGGCACCGAGCAATATGGGCTCGATGCAAACAAGGATGCGTTCTCGCTGTATGACGCGCCCGTGGGGTTCGTCGGGATGGGTGACCTCGGGCGTGCGATCCTGCCGCTCGTGGCGCCGTTTCGTGGCGTCGTGAGGGCGTTCGATCCCTGGCTGCCTCCGGCGTATATCGAGTCGCTTGGATGCGAGCCTGCATCGCTCGATACGGTATTGCGCGAGTCACAGGTCGTGTTCGTGGTGGCAGGCGTCACGTCTCAAAACCAGGGGTTTCTTACGCGCGACGAGTTTGCATCGATGCGCAAGGGGGGCGCTTTCATCCTGGTGAGCCGCGCGGGCGTAGTGGACTTCGATGCAATGCTCGACGCGGCCGCGACAGGTCACATCCGGGTAGCGACCGACGTCTTCCCGGAAGAGCCACTTGGTCCCGGGCACCGGGCGCGATCGATAGAGAACGTGCTGCTCTCGCCTCATCAGGCTGGCGCACTTGACGCCGTGTTGAGGGACATAGGCCGTCGTGCATTGGCCGATATCGAATTGATTGCGCGCGGGTTGCCGCCGGTGATGTGCAAGATCGCGCAGCCGGAAACAGTCGGCCTGATGCGTAGCAAGCCGGTGGACAAGAGCTGACCGATGCTGAGTCACATATCGCATTTCGCTGGAATCGCCGACAGGCATCGCGAGCTTAAATGGACTGAGTATCGAGGATGGACGGCGCTGTCCATGCGTCAGGGCGAGCTTGAGCTGACCGTGGTTCCTGTCATTGGCGGCCGGTTGATGAGCATCCGGCACGAGGGCGTCGAGCTGGCGTATATCAACGATGCCCTGGCCGGACGCGTGCCGGACTGGAGTGGCTCTCAATGGCAAACGCTTTGCGGAGAATGGGATTTTCCGCTATGGGGCGGCAGCAAGACCTGGGTAGCGCCTGAGGCCGACTGGCCCGGTGGCGCGCCTCAGCGCGATCTGGATAGCGGGCCCTACGAAGTCGTGAGTACGTGGTTCGAATCCAGGTCCATGGGCATCGAGTTGCTGAGCGCGGTTTGCAGGCAGAGCGGCTTGCAGATCCGGCGTCGCATTGTCCTCTCAGCACGAGATGGAGCGTGGACAACGTCACACGAACTTCGTAACCGGGGCGAACGGGCGCGGCAATGCGCGATCTGGGATGTCCTGATGTTGCGCCGGCCGGGGAAGGTCGAGGTTGCTATCGGGAGCGAAGGGGACTGGCGTGATTCGGTAACGCCATTTCCAGAAAAAGGCCCCTTGGGCGACATACGTGAATCCGCATTTGTGACGGGGTCGACCGGTCTTGTCACTACGCAATGCGTTGAGGCGGTCGAGTTCAAGCTGGGCGTAAAGAATTCGCCCGGTGTCATTCATGTCGAATTCGATGTGCCGGAAGGCAAGCACAGGTTGCGCAGGCGCTTTCCTGTTTTCGCGGAGGCGAGGTATGCTCACGGGACGCCGCTTGAAGTGTTCAACGCGCCCAGGCTGCCATACTTCGAGATCGAGTCGCATGGACCCCTGGTCGTCTTGCAGCCGGGTGAATCGGCAACGCTCAGTGTGGAAGAGGCCGTGGCCGGCGGCGCTGCTCAACTCCCTGATTGATTGCCGGATTACTCACACGGTCGCCTGCTGCTCATGCTGCTTACTCAAGTCGAATTTCGCGCATCGTGTTTTCTGTTCGATATGGACGGAACCTTGCTCAACTCACATGCGCCCGTGATCCGGGCGTATACGGATTGGGCGCTTCGGCGGGGGCTTGACCCCGAGATGGTCCTGCGCGAATGTCAGGGCCGGCGCGTGATAGACACGGTTCGCGCGTTGGCGCCGCCCGGAACGGATATTGAAGCCGATACAGCGGCGTTAAAGCAGATCGAGCTCGACGACGTGGAGGGCATTGTGGAAATTCCGGGCGCTCGGGATTTACTGGCATCCATCCCCGAAGATCGTTGGGCCGTGGTCACGTCGGCGGAACGCCCTCTTGCGCTAAGACGGCTCGAGGCCGCGGGACTGCCGGTCCCCAAGGTCTTGTTCTCCTCCGATGAAATCGTCCGTGGGAAACCTGCGCCGGATGGCTTCATTACAGCTTCGAGCGCATTAGGCGCGGCTCCCGGGCAAGCTATTGTGTTCGAGGATTCGGCCGCCGGGATTGCATCGGGACTGGCGGCAGGATCGCTGGTGATTGCCATCACTTCAACTTTATCCGCGGCGCAGATCGACGCCCTGGGTCCGCGAGGCTATCTTCACGATCTTCGCGGCCTGCATGTCTCGCACGACAACGGGGAGATGCGTCTTCGGGTGGCCTGAGTGGTGCAGCAGGTTGACTGAAGATATCGGCTGGACACTGACGGCGTTGGGGTCGCCTACGCGTTCAAGCGACCCGCCGGAGTGCCATGTCGAAAGCTAAAACCTGCCTTCGACAATTTCGCAATTGGACGGCATGTCCACGCATCGAGCGGCATCATCCATGCTGATTTCGTTCAGGATGACTCGCACCGCCTGAAGCGTCCAGCCGTGCGTGACAACCAGCACCGTCTGAGGGCTGCTCAGCTTCAGGTCAGCAATCAGCGCCTGAATACGCGCGAGCATTCCCGTGAAGGGTTCGCCGTCCGGCATGGAGGTAGTCGCCGGTGCGCGGGCAATGAACCGCTGAAATTCATCGCCTGACTTTCCCTCGAATTCGGCGCCGACGCGGTTTTCATTCGCTAGCCGATTAACGACTTGCGGTACCTTCAGTACCTCGTTCGCCAACCACGCTGTCTGACGCGTGCGCAGGAATTCCGAGGTCACGATAAGCTCGATTTTCTCGTCCTTGAGGCGCTCGCCCAACGCTCTCGCCTGCGCTTCGCCCTTCTCGGTCAGATAGAACCCGGTACGGGGATTACTGTTGCAAACCCCGCGGACGTTGCACGGATATTCGCCGTGGCGCGCGAAGATGATGCGTTTCGATGCGGTGCTGGGTTCGGACAGCCAGTTTGTTTCGGACATGTAGTGAGAAGGGACAAGGGACGTGGGGCGGATTGTACCAATCCGAATGCCTCTTAAGCTTGGCCACCCTCGCGAAGCGGGACCGAATGAACCCACGATCCTTCACGGAACACAACTGCTGACCAAGCGCGGGACTAGCCGGAGCCACGCGCCTGCACTCGACGATTTCATCCACGTCCATGCCGTGCGGACAGCTCTTGCAAGTCCAGGTCATGCTCGAGGACGTGCAGCATCTCATCGTGAATGGCGCCGGAGCGATGCAGACGGAGCAACTCCTTGCGCCCGGCGGCAATGGCCGCCAGCACGACATCGAAATGAGTGACACGTTGCTCTTGCGGGAAGTCTGCACGGTCCGCATAGGCTTCGGTAAGCGTTGCGCGGTAGGTGTACTGCTCGAGCAGCCGGGGATGAATCACCTTTCCCTCGCTGTCGCGTACAAGCGGTTCAATAGCGGCGAGTTGCGCCGCCTCCAGTTTCGCCCACGCTTGCGGCTCGGTCAGATGCTGGGTGGTGGAATCCGAACTGCGATCAGGGTTGATCCATTCGATGAGAATGCCAATGGTGGTGCCTTGCAGCAGCACGGTCACAAGGATGACCGCAAACGATGCGACAAGGATCAGGTCCCGGCCGGGCAGGGTCTCCGGAAGAGACAGCGCCACCGCGAGCGTGACCACGCCGCGCATGCCTGCCCAACTCGTTATGGTTGCGGTTCGCCAGTCAAGCGCCGTGTCCTCATGACCGTTCACGCGGCGCCATGACATGTTGAAAAATTCGGTTGCGAAGACCCATACGAAGCGCGACAGCACTACGGCAGCGAGCACGGCGGCGACGGCTGGCGCGAGCGTCATCAGGGCGTCGCCAGCGCCCCCGGACCGGGCGATGACACCTCGCAGAGACAGCCCGATCAGGATGAATACGAGCGCTTCGAGCAGGAAGACAATGACCTGCCAGAAAGCCGTGCCGCGCATGCGAACGGTAGCGCTCAAGACTTCGTGTTGATACCAGCCTAATGTCAGGCCGGCGGTGACTGTCGCAATGACACCGGAGACGCCGAGCATTTCGCCGGCAATGTAGCTTATCCACGGCGTCAACACGCTGATGGTGATGATGAGATAGTCGTCATCAAGGCATCGGACGATCTGCACGATCAGATAACCCACCACGCCACCGACCACCACGCCGCCCAGGCCGAGGAAAACGAAGCTCGCCGCAGCATGTCCCATGCTGAACGTTCCGGTAAGCGCTGCTGCAACGGCGAAGCGAACCAGGACGAGGCCGGCGGCGTCGTTGAGCAGGCTTTCTCCCTCGAGGAGAACCATCAGCTTGCGCGGCAGAGCCAGGCGCTCGAGCACGGCCTTGGCGGCAACAGCGTCAGGCGGCGACACAATGGCGCCGAGCGCGAAGCAGACAGCACATGGCAGGCCCGGGACAACCAGGTGAGTGACTACCCCGACCGCAAGGGTTGTGAACGCAACGGCACCAATGGCAAGCAGCAGGATGCCGCCGATATTGCGCTTGAGTTCTTCCCACACGGAGAAGTAGGCGCCGTCCATGAGAAGCGGCGGCAGGAACACGACAATCACCAGGTCCGGGTCAAGGTGAACCGGCGGCAGACCCGGCACGAATGCCATGGCAATGCCGCCAATGAGCAGCGCGGCAGCGGGGGGCAACTTGAGACGCTTGGCTAGCAACTGCAAGCCGATCATCACGATTAGCGAGAGCAGGACGAGCTTGAATGCGGAGACGGAGGACATGGATTTCCCTGCGGAGCGTCGGTCAGGCGAAGCTTACCCGATGGTGGGCGGTATTTCGTCGGAATTCAGATGCGCGCCGGTTGCCGCACAAGGCGCCAGAGCGAGCGCTTAGCGGCAGGAACTATCTTCCTTTAGACTTTCCCATTCGTGACATCGACCGCCTTAAGGTGATTCAATGAACATTGAACGATATAGATGCTTCGGCGCAACCGCGCTGAATGGAAACAATGCGCTGGTTGTCTCCGGTCCGGAACTCGCAGGCTGGTCGCTTGCGGACCGCCAGCAATTCACTGTCGAGCAACATGCTCACGCGTGTGTTTTTGTAGACGCTGACGGTGCGGAGAGCGGGCAGTTCACGCTGGATTTTTATTACCCGCATACACGGAGCCCCTTGTGTCTGCATGCGTCACTCGCCGCTGCCGACCATGTCTGGAAGACAGGGCAGCACGGCGGTGCATTGTTGCTGACGTCGAGCATGAAGCAGCAAGCGCTGGCGTTCGACAGAGCAGACGACAATATTTTTGTGTCGGTCGATGTACAGCAGGCAGGTTTCCCCGATATGTCTATCTCCGACATTGCAAAATTATTGCGCTGCGATGCGGACGTACTCATGCCGTCGCCCAAGGTGGCGTCCGTAGGCAGCCCCAAGCTCCTTGTGGAAGTGGAGAGCGAAGAGGTCCTGTACTCCCTGCGCCCTGATCTGGAGGGGATCACGGAATGGGGGCGAACGAATGGCGTCAATGGTTGCTTCGCCTATGCGCGGACGCGCGCAAGCCCGAGCCTGTATGCGGGTCGTAATTTCAATCATCTCGACCCGGCGCTGGAAGACGCGGCTACCGGCGTCGCCGCGGGCGCGCTGAGTGTCAGGCTGGTTGCGGATATAACGCTCTATCAGGGGCGGAATCTGGATAACCCTTGCGTTATTCACGCTGCCCGCACCGCTGACAAAATACGGGTAGGCGGCCGCGTTGCAATGAGCAAGTGAGCCAGTTTGGGTCTGGCCTGACCCCGGCAGCTTAGGCGGAACCGTATCTGGCCAAATGGATTCATTCCAGCCGGGTTATTGAATAACGTCCTAAACTGGAAGGAGCGTTTAACCAAGCGAGAGACAGCCATGACGATCACACCCAAGCTCGCCTTCGCTGCCGTGACGGGGACCGTTGTCTATCTCGGACTGGCTGTCCTGGGCTGGGGTGGCTTTGCCGCTTTCTTCTCGCACCCTGCGCTAAGCGTCGTGGCTATTGTCACAGTGATGTTGTCGGTCTGGGGACTCTTCAGTAGCGTCAACGTGAGCCCGGGCGTGAGAGAGGATCGCGGTAACCGCTGGGTTATCGCCGCCTTCGCAATAATAGGACTGCTGGCGGGATATCTGCCGGCCTACACGGACCGCACGGAATTCTGGACACTCGACGGCGACACTCTCCGATGGTTCGGCGTGGTCTTGTTCATCGTCGGCGGTGTGCTGCGGATATGGCCAGTTTTTGTACTCGGCCACCGTTTCAGCGGGCTGGTTGCCATCCAGCCCGGTCATACGCTGGTGACGACCGGTACCTATGGCGTCATCCGGCATCCCAGCTATCTGGGCCTGCTCGTCAATTCGCTGGGGTGGGCATTCGCCTTTCGTTCGGGAGTTGGCGTATTGCTCACGGTGCTCACTATCCTGCCGCTCGTCGCGCGTATCCGTTCGGAAGAAGCGCTGCTGCATGAGCAGTTCGGAGCCGAATACGATGCTTATCGTGCCCGTACATCGCGACTGATTCCCGGGCTTTACTAAGAAGCGCTAACACAATGAAGGTTGAAGTTGCAGCCAGCAAATGCAGAATTAGTATGTCTATGATCAACAGAGAAAGATTCCTCGCGCCGCTCGCCGAATCTGGTGTCACGCAAGTCGAGTGCGGGCCTGATTGCTGAGCAGACCAAGCGGCCGTGCTCCGCGCGTACGGTGCGTTCGTGGGTCGCTTCGCCGGAGACGCCCAGTGTGCACGCCTGTCCAGACCGGGCGATCGAGGCACTGGAGCGGCGCCTTAAAAAACTCAAAAAGTAGTTGCTTGAATAGGCACATGTGCCGATTATGACGAATCGTGAATCGGGAGATTTCCGTGAGACCTTCTATAGCCCTTGACGCGCATCACGCAGAGATTCGGCGGATTGTCGAAGCCAACATGGCGACGAATCCACGAGTCTTCGGTTCGGTCGTCCGTGGTGAGGACAAAGACGGTAGCGATATCGACATTCTGGTCGATGCGCTGCCAGGCGCGACGCTGTTCGATCTGGGCGGTATTCAGTACGAGTTGCAGGAACTGCTCGGAGTACGCGTCGATCTGCTGACGCCCCGCGATATTTCAGTGAAGTTCCGGGCGGATGTGTTGGCCGAGGCGGTCCCTGTATGAACGCGAAGCAGCGTCAGTTGCGCCTGCAGGACTATCTCGAACACATGCCCGAAGCGTCGCGTCTTGCGCAGCAGTAGCTCGCTGGAATCGACAAAACTGAATTCTTTGCCAGTCGAATGATCCGGCAAGCCGTGCTGATGAACATCGTCATCATTGGATGCCGTCGGGCGAACCGTGGGATGACGCCTGCGTGCAACTGCACCTCGACGCTGCGGAGATTCTTGAAGAGTCTCTGTCGGACCGTCGTGATCACGAGCAGGAAAAGCGCAAGGCGATTTGCGCGTACGCGAAACAAGGAACACTCTCACTTCACGTGTGCACAATGGGATCAAAATGAACCAGTTACCGACACTCATGCCTACTAGCGCCGCCGATGAAACCTACGGCGGGGTCACATATCACATTGGAGGCGAGCTTGTGCCGGTGCTATCGGTCGACGTGTCACGTCAGTCGGTCTTCTTCGAGCACCACATCCTGCTCTGGAAGAACTCCAACGTAAAGATTGGCTTGCGCCCGATGAAAGGCGCATTGAAGCGCATGATGGCGGGCATGCAGATCTTCGTCACCGAGGCGAGCGGCAATGGCACGATCGCTTTCAGTCGCGACGGAGCCGGGCACATCGTTCCAATTCACCTCGGAAGAGGCGAGGAACTGGATGTACGCGAACATCAGTTCCTGGCGGCGACTGCGAACGTTGAATATACCTTCGAACGCGTGCGCGGCGTCAGCAACATGCTTTTCGGCAAAAGTGGTTTTTTCATCGATAAGTTCCGGAGCGAGTCGAGTGAAGGTGTGCTCTGGCTACACGGCTACGGGAACGTGTTCGAGAAGGAACTCGCGGCCGGCGAGACTATCGATATCGAACCGGGTGGCTGGCTGTACAAGACACCAGGCGTCAAGATGGAGACGGTGGTTGACAAGCTCACGAGCGGTTTCTTCGGAGCCGGCATGAATTTCATCGTGAACAGATTCACAGGACCAGGACGCGTTGGCATTCAATCGATGTACGTCAATTACGAGACTGCCGACAATTGACGGTCGGGCGCAGAACCTGAATGCGGACCGGATTTTGACAGTCACGCAATATGAAGTAACCGCGGACACCGGCACGATTGATCCACAAGCCAGCATATTGTACGAACTGAATTGTCGAGATCGGATGATGCGCGAGTTGAGCATCCCGATTCATGCGGGCAATAAGAACGGCTTCAGCGACAAACCGGGCGAGTGGAAGTATGTCCCACCAGAAGGTAACAGTGCACGCCTGCTGAAAATGCTTTGCGCCGCTCTCCAACTATTCACGTCGGCAAACAAACGCGTGCTCGCTCGATCTAGATAAAGGGAGGGAAACTTGGATTATCGAGACTTATTGGCTAAGGCTGCCGAACTGGATCGCCAGATTGCCTCGGCCCGCGAAGTCGAAGCAGCGGCAGCTCTAGCGGAAATCAAGGCGAGCGTCGCCGAGTTCGGATTTACGGTCGAAGACGTGTTCTCAACCAAAAAGGCAAGGAAGGAACGCAAGCGTAGCGGACCAACGTATCGAGACCCGGAGTCGGGCGCCACTTGGAGTGGAATGGGGCGGGAACCTGGTTGGATCAAAGGTAAGGATCGCGCAGCATTTGTTGTTGGCGACGAACATTCGGCCTCGGAAAACAGGGAATCGCCGATTGCACAGCTTGAGTCATTAGGATTGCCAGCAACTTTCCCCGCAGCGTTGATGCCCGAAGCCGGATCGCGCTTCGTTAATGATTGCGTCAAGGGTATGGACAAAGTGGCGCTCATGAAGCTCGCACGCGATAGGGGCTTCATGCCGTCGTGGTCTCGCCTCGCGCACCTTGGCGCTGGCGTGTACGAGCTTGGGCTGACAATTGATCGTTGTGGCGTTCCCCTGTTGGTGCGAATGAAGGTGGTAGAGCCGGCGTGACCATCGCGAGGAAAATGTATCGCTGCATTTATCAACCGCCGTCAACAAGGTAAAGAGCGCAAGAGGAAAGCTGAGTGTTGATGGAACTGCCGGGCGTCGTCCGCGATTCGTGGTACGCGCAGCAACCGCTTACTCTTCATTACGCAAGTACTGGGCTGAGTTCACACTCGACGGCCGACTTGTAGGTGACGTTACAGAAGCGTTGGCGCTGCATCACTTTGATTTGGCTCAGTCGGACTAGCCACTATGCAAAGCTTACCTGCCGCCCTGAAAAGCCTCGTAGCGAGCGAGCCGGCGTTTGGCGTTATTGCGTTCCGGTGCATCGATCCAATGCTCTGCGCCGGCGGCATACGGCTTGCATGCGCCTCCTTACCGGCTGAAAGACTCGAGCCCGGACCGGTTGACAGGGCAATTGCAACGGGACGTTTCTTCTCGCTACGCTTACACCCCGTGCGAGCACTTGCTCATTGCGAGAATGTAACTGTGTAACGCGGTGAAAAATGGCTGTAGCCCGAATGTAGATTTGGCTCTCTAGGATGCATGAACGCAAACCGTTGCGATTCATTCATGCAAGGAGATCCCCATGCTCAGCCCTCACGAGTTGTCGACACTGCTCCTGATCCAGCATTCACCGTCGCAGGTGGAACCGCAATGTTCCGATGTGGCGAGTCTCGAGCACGAGCACCTCGTCCGGATTGAAGCGACTACGAATGGCCGGGCCATGCCGCGACTGACCGCGCGAGGCTCCGAGTTATTGCAGCAGTTGCATCGATTCTGCACCCGTCAGTTCGCCGACTATCACTAATCCGTCCGCCGGGCAGCACCGTCCTGTGTCATGACAAGCGCATGCGCAGCGGTGAGTATAGACAGCGCCAGTTCGCGATCGTCCACCGCACGCGCCAGTGTGATCGCTCCCACGATAGCGGCCGCCACCCCTAGTCCCGACGCTTCGTTTTCACTCCCCGCTGCTTGCGTCAACTTCGCTGCAAGCCGCCGCAAATAGGTGGTGTAGAGCGCCTTCACATCCGCCGTTGCATGCACCGTATCGCCGGCAACTGCACACAGTGCGCATCCGGTGCCTGGATTGTCCGCGTGCGTGGGGTTCAGGTAAGCGTCGGCAATCGCCTCCAACGGCGTCTTTGCATGTTCTGCCGCATCGGCCATGCGCGATCTCAAACGGGTCTGGCCTTTCGTCAGTGCCTGTTCCAGCGCGGTCCTGATCAACGCCTCACGCGATGAAAAATGCCCATAGAACGCGCCGTGCGTCAGTCCCGCACTGCGCATGCAGTCGGCAACGCCCAGCGCTTCAAGGCCGCGTTCGCGAATCGGCCGCGCGGCCGCATCCAGCACACGTTGCCTGCTCTCCGCCTTCTGTGCCTGTGAAAACCCCATCGCATCCCCCGCTTGACAATCTGCATGATGAAAATAATACTGAAATTGTGGATTATGTTCAACATACAGATGACGGCGTATCGATACAGCCGATGCATCTTTCAGCCGCGGCCGGCGGCGACCAGCACAGGAGAAGGACTCATGCGATTCACAGAAAAAACTGCTTTGATTACAGGCGGAAACAGCGGTATTGGTTTTGCGACGGCGAAGTTGTTGATTGCCGAAGGCGCGCGCGTGGCGATCACTGGGCGTGACCGCGCAAAGCTCGACGAGGCGGTTTCGGAGCTTGGTGCAAACGCGCTTGGCATTCAGGCGGATCTTGACGATCCCACGGCAATCGATTCGGTGATCAAGCAAGTCAGTGATGTTTACGGTTCGCTTGATATCGTGTTTGCCAATGCGGGTATTTCAGGGCCAACGCCATTGGGCAGTACTACCGCCGCGGCGTTCGAGGCAATTTTGCGCACCAACGTGACCGCGGTTTTCCTGACGGTTCAAGCCGCGTTGCCGTTGATGCCGGCAGGGGGATCGATCGTGCTGAATGGTTCGGTCATGCGTGAGCTTGGGCGGGCGGGTACGGCGGCTTATTCGGCGTCCAAGGCCGCCATCACCGGGATGGCGAAAGTGTTTGCCGGCGAGCTCGTGCAACGCGGCATTCGCGTGAACACGGTGATCCCCGGTGGCACCCGTACGCCGATCTGGACCCGCGGCGCACGGGCGGGCGCGACAATCGACGGCACGGAACAAGCGTTGTCGGGGGCTATTCCAATGGAACGTTTCGCTGCTGCGGAGGAAGTTGCGGAGGCGGTTGCGTTCCTCGCGTCGAATGGTGCGTCCGGAATCACGGCTGCCGAGATTGTGGTCGACGGCGGCACGACCGGCGCGCCATGGGCTTCGCCAGTGCTTCGTGCAAGCTGACCGCCTCCTACCCCCGCCGCAACGCGCGCAGGGGCTTGGCCGCGCTGTATGACACGCCCTGCGGGTACGCTCACCGTCCCCGCAGTGTCTCCGATGGAGATTCGCCGAACATCGCCTTGTAGACCATCGAGAAACGCCCAAGATGCGCGAAGCCGCAATCGAGGGCAATTTCAGCGACCCTCACATCCAGAGGCGCCGCACGCAACGCATCGCGTGCACGTTCCAGCCTTAGTTGCCGCACATACTGCATGGGACTCACGCCGCGAAACTGCTGAAAGCCGTCCCGTAACGTGCGGGTCGAGACACCGGCAGCGTTGGCAATATCGAGTAATTCCATCGGCTCCCTGCAATGCGCTTCAATGAATGCTTCAGCGCGCTTCACGAAGCCAGGTGACACGGGCGAGCGCTTCGAAGCGAAACCCGATTCCCTATCCCTGCCCACGTAACCCGTGGCGAACAGATCGATCAGCAAACCTTCAAGATGCGTCGCCACACGCGGATTGCTGCGCGCACTCGCTAGCAATTCGGGCGAACTCGCGACCAGTTGCAATTGCTGCATCCAGCCGCGCAAATCCGAGCTGCCCACCGGCACCAGCGAGGCAAAGTCCTGCGCGGCCAGCCCCGCGTGCGCGTTCAGCGCTACCGGATCGATACGCAGCACAAACTGTTCGCAGCTAGGCGAGAGCAGTGCATCGAACGCCTGCCCCGGCGCACATAAAACGCCCTGGTCGCGGTTCACCTGCATGGAACGCCCCATCGTGCGAACTTCAGCGTTGCCGTTCACGCAAAACATCAGCAGGTAATAACCGTCCACCGCCTTGACGTCCACGCGCATGGCGTCGCCGAAAGCGATCGTGCCGAGACCCAGTCCGCCGAGCCTGACGAAATCCATATGCGAGCGGCCGCGGCCCGTGCCCGAGGGGACGAGCGCGTGCGGCTGCATCACGCGCGAGATCAGTTCGCGGGTTTCATCGAGGTCAGTCGATTCGAATAATCGATAGCCCCGCAGCGCGTTAGCACGAAAGGCGGCTTGCGACATGGATGGTTCCGGTCGGTGAAAACAATCACGGCGATGCTAAGGAAAATACCTGGACACATGGTAATTCACTTCGCCGTTCTGCCCGAGTCGCGTGCCGCGCGCCACCCGCATCCCGGCGAAAACGTGCCGGAAGTGGATAGCGGAGCCTGCGCGCAGCCGTTATCGGATAGACCCGCTATTTTGGCGCTCCAAAAATCGCAGTACACCAATCCCCCACAAAAGGAGAAATCGCCGTGGAAACGAATGCGATGAACGCCCAGGATGTACCGGAGGCACCGGACGCACCGGACGGCGGGGCCGAATTCCCCCTTCGCCCGATGAACCCGCTCGACTCCGATGCGGTAATTTTTCCTCATGACGACGGCTCGCGCGTGCCCTACAAGGTCTTCAGCTCGCAGGCGGTGTACGAGCGTGAGCAGGAGCGGATTTATCGCGGACCCACCTGGAATTTCGTGGCGCTGGAAGCCGAGATCCCGAACCCGGGCGACTTCAAAAGCACCTTCGTCGGCGACACGCCCGTGGTGGTAACACGCAACGACGACGGCTCGCTGGCGGCGTGGGTCAACCGCTGCGCGCATCGCGGCGCGTCCGTTTGCAGGAAGTCCCGCGGCAACGCAAGCTCGCACACGTGCGTGTACCACCAGTGGAGTTTCGACAAGAGCGGCAACTTGCTGGGCGTCCCGTTCCGGCGCGGCCAGAAAGGCATGACGGGCATGCCCGCCGATTTCAATCCGAAGAATCACAGCTTGAGAAAGCTTCGCGTGGAGAGTTATCGCGGGCTGGTGTTCGCGAGCTTCAGCGAAACGGTCGGTCCCTTGCCTGAGTATCTTGGGGCGGAAATGCGGCCCTGGATCGATCGGATCTTTCATAAGCCGATTGAGTATCTCGGCTGCACGCGGCAGTTTTCGAAGTCGAACTGGAAGCTTTATTTCGAAAATGTGAAGGACCCGTATCACGCGAGCATGCTGCATCTGTTCCATACGACGTTCAATATTTTCCGCGTCGGCATGAAGGCGCGTTCCATACCCGACGCCACCCACGGACTGCACAGCATCATCACCGTGACGAAGACGGGCGAGGACACATCGGCGGCCTACAAGCAGCAGAACATCCGCTCCTTCGACGAAGGCTTCGCGCTTGAAGACGACTCCATCCTCGGCCTGATTTCCGAATACGAAGAAGACACGACCAATCATATCCAGCCGATCTTCCCGCAACTCGTGATCCAGCAGATCCACAACACGCTGGTCGCGCGCCAGTTGCTGCCTAAAGGACCCAATAGCTTCGAGCTGATTTTCCACTTCTTCGGCTATGCCGACGACACACCGGAGATGCGCGAGCTGCGCATCAAGCAGGCGAACCTGGTGGGACCTGCGGGCTATATCTCGATGGAAGATACCGAGGCCACCGAACTGGTCCAGCGCGGCACGATCCGCGACGCCGGCGCGACCTCGGTGATCGAGATGTCACGCGGCAATCCGGACCAGCAGGACACGGTCATCACCGAAAGCCTGATCCGAAAGTTCTGGGTCGGTTACCAGAAGCTGATGGGTTATTGAACGTCGAGGAACGAGATCATGGAAGCAATGAAGCTGTGGTTCGAACTGCACATGCTGCAGGACCAGTACATCAACAACCTCGACAACGATCGTCTCGAAGCCTGGCCGACGCTCTTCACAGAAGACTGTCTGTACGAGATCGTTCCCAAGGAAAACGCCGACATGGGCCTTCCGATCGGCATCATCTATTGCAACAACCAGAAGATGCTGCGCGATCGCGTGGTGTCGTTGCGCAACGCCAATATCTTCGAGGAACACAGCTACCGGCACATGACGTCCGGGCTCTGCGTGATGGCGGAGAAGGACGGCGTGATCGAGACCGAGAGCAATTACGTGGTGATCCAGACGCGCACGAACGGCGAATCGAACGTGTACCAGGCGGGCAAGTATTACGACAAGGTGGTGCGTACCGACGCCGGTTTGCGATACCGGTCTAAGCGCGTGATCTATGACACTTCGCGTGTGCAGACCCTGCTCGCCACACCGATCTGAAGGAGACAGGAATGAACCAGTTGGCTCACACGTGGTTTCCCGTTGGCGCACTCGATGACTTCGAGGAAGGAGAACCGGTCGCTGTTGTTGCGGGTAACAAACCCATCGCGGTCTTCCGTTTAGGTGATGAAGTATTCGCGTTGCACGATCTTTGTACGCATGGTCACGCGCGTCTCTCCGAGGGCTTTGTTGAGGACGGTTGTGTCGAATGTCCCCTGCATCAGGGGCTTGTCGATATTCGGACGGGTGCGCCGCAATGTGCGCCTATCGTGGAAGCGGTTCGCACGTATCCGGTTCGCATCAACGAGGGCAGCGTCGAGATCCATGTCGAATGAAGCGTATGTGATCGCCGGCGCGGGACACGCCGCGCGGCGTGCGGCCGAAACGCTTCGGCTGAAGGCACCGGAGAGCCGCATCCTGATGATCGGCGAGGAGGCTGAACTGCCTTACGACCGGCCGGTGCTGTCGAAGGATGCGTTGCTTGGGGTCGAAGGCGAGCAACGCGCTTTTATCCGCGATGCAAACTGGTACGCGCAGGAGCGTATCGAGATGCGGTTGGGCGTGCGGGTGACGGCGATCGATCGTGAACAGCAGTGCGTGTTGCTGAGCGATGGCGCGCGGGTCGGCTATCAGCGCTTGCTGATAGCAACCGGATCGCGGGTGCGGCGTTTTGGCGGACCGGTCGACGAGGGCGTGAAACTGCACTACGTTCGCACTATTGCGGACGCGCGTGCTCTGCGCGAAGTGCTCGCGCCGGACGCTCGGGTCGCTGTGTTGGGCGGCGGGTTCATCGGGCTGGAAGTGGCTGCGTCGGCGATATCGCGTGGCTGTGCTGTGACGGTCATCGAGCCCGCAAGCCGCTTGTTGCAGCGTTCAATGCCGGCTGAAGTTGGCGCGTTCATGCTCGGGCTGCATCGGCGTCATGGCGTGGATATGCAGCTCGACACCACGCCGCTTGCCATCCACAAGACGCCCACCGGCGCGACGGTCAAGACCGATCGCGGTGAAGTGCATGCAGACGTGGTGGTGATCGGCATAGGCGTTGTGCCTAACGTGGAGCTGGCCGCATCGGCGGGATTGCTCGTCGATAACGGCATTGTGGTGGATCAGCACTGCCGCACCGCCGACCCGCTGATCTTCGCGGCGGGCGAAGTGACGAGTCACTTCAACGCGCTGCTGGGGCGGCATGTGCGGGTGGAGTCGTGGCAAGTGGCGGAGAACCAGCCTGCCGTGGCGGCTGCGAACATGCTTGGCGGCGAGGAACCTTATGCCGAGATGCCGTGGCTTTGGTCTGATCAATATGACTGCAATCTGCAGACGCTGGGCGTTTTTGCGGCGCATCAATCGGTCTTCAGCCGAGGTGATCCGGAAGGCGGTTCGTTCTGCATGTTGGCGCTCGGCGCGGACGACAGACTCGAGGCTGCGGTGACGGTGAATTGCGGTCGGGAAGTGGCCGTGTGCCGGCGGTTGATGGCTGCGGGAAAAGTATTGGACCACGCCCGTCTCGCCGATCCGGATACACCGCTTAAAGCCCTGCTCAAATAGAGGCTTGTCCGGACCGGCAGTGATGGGCTGGCCCGAACGAACGCTTATTCCGAAGGCTGGGAAGCGCGCGCGTATGATCTACGTCTGGAAGTTTCCGGGGCGGTGCGGTGAGTGGCGAATACTCGTCCACCGCCCACCGCCGCGAACAAAAACTGGACGTAGAGGAGAGATTCAACGCATGAAGTTCGACACAGTCGTGCTGGGCGCGGGCATCGTAGGGGTATCGATCGCCATTCATTTGCAAAAGCGCGGCCGCTCGGTTGCGCTGGTGGACCGCAAGCCTCCCGGGCTCGAAACCTCGTTCGGCAATGCGGGGCTGTTGCAGCGCGAGGGTGTCTATCCCTATGCGCTTCCCCGCGACATCGGCACGCTGATGCATTACGCGCGCAACTCATCCATAGACGTTCATTACCATCGCGATGCATTGCCCGCGCTCGCGCCTTTCCTCTGGGCGTACTGGCGCAATTCCGAACCCGCACGCCATGCTGCCATCGCGCGCCAGTACGCCACGCTGATTGAACATTGCGTGACCGAGCACGAGGTCCTCGCGAAGGACGCCGGCGTCGAGTCGTTGTTGCGGCCGACGGGCTGGATCAAGGTGTTCCACACTGACGCCGCACGGGACGACGAGTTGCGCGACGCCGAGCGGTGGCATCGCGAGTTTGGTGTGCAATACAAGCTCCTCGATCCGGCGAAGCTGCAACTCGCCGAGCCGCATCTCGACCGTTCGCTGGTAGGTGGTTTGCATTACACGGATGCCGTGTCGGTCACCGATCCGGGTGCGCTGGTCGCGGGTTATGCGGCGTACTTCGAGCGCCTCGGCGGCCGCTTCCTGACTGGCGATGCAACGTCGCTGGAAGCCGAGGGCGACGGTTGGCGCGTGATGACGCAAGACGGTCCGGTCAGTGCGTCGTCGGCGGTGATTGCGTTGGGGCCCTGGGCCAAAGACGTGACGTCGGCATTGGGCTACCGGCTGCCGCTTGCGGTCAAGCGCGGTTATCACATGCATTACGCGCCGCAACCCGGGACGGTGCTGAATCATCCCGTGCTGGATGTGGACAACGGCTTCCTGCTCGCGCCAATGGCACGCGGCATTCGGCTTACAACAGGCGTTGAGCTGGCGGATCGCGATGCGCCGAAGACACCGGTGCAACTGATGCGTGCCGAGCCCGTGGCGCGTACGCTGTTCCCGCTGGGCGAGCGGGTGGATGACGAACCGTGGATGGGCCGGCGTCCGTGTACGCCCGACATGATGCCGATCATTGGCCCCGCGCCGCGTCACAAGGCCCTGTGGTTCGCGTTCGGACATGCGCATCACGGCTTGACGCTCGGTGCGGTCACCGGCCGGCTGATCGCGTCACTGATGACCGGAGAGGAGCCGTTCGTCGATGTCACGCCGTTCAGGGCCGACCGCTTCGAGTCGATTTGAAGCCGCCGGCGATCGCCCACCTCGCCCACCTCGCCCACCTCACTCACCTTGCAATCGAGACCCCGATCTGAAAATTTGTCGATAGCCCCGTAGAATCGGGGCTGACGCTCAAGCATGTCCCGCTCGTTCCGGCCCTGAGCGGAACGTTGAATCCCGACCTCCGACCCTAATCGTGCCTACGCCAATGAACGCTACCGCTACCACTGCCGAAAACCACGTGAACCAACCCGAGATCTGGCTGATCCGTCATGGTGAAACCAAATGGAGCCTGTCCGGCCAGCACACGGGCCGCACCGATATCCCGTTGACGGACCACGGGCGCGAACAGGCGCGAACGCTGCGGCCGGTGCTCGCGGCGCAGCCCTTCGACCTGGTGCTGTGCAGCCCGATGTCCCGTGCTCGCGACACCTGCGCTGAAGCAGGTCTTGGTGCTCAGGCAGAAGAAGAGCCGCGCTTGAGCGAATGGAACTACGGTATTTATGAAGGCCGTACGACGCACGATATCCGCGCTGAAGATCCTGACTGGGCCGTGTGGACTTCACCCATGCCGGAAGGCGAAAATGTAGAAGCCATCCAGGCGCGGGCAGAGTCCTTGATCGAGCGGCTGCTTGCCACGAAAGGGCGCATCGCGCTGTTTTCGCACGCGCATTTCCTGCGAGTTCTCGGCGCCTGCTGGATGGCCGATTCAGCGGCGCTCGGAGCCCATTTACTACTCGATACCGCGTCGGTCAGCGTGCTTGGTTTCGATCGCGAAACCAGGGCGCTGAAGCAGTGGAACGTGCGTTATCCGCTGTCGTAGGGCAACAACGCCTCGAGCTTAGAACAGGTCCTCGTGCCGGAAATTCACGAGGATCTCCGCGACACTCGCTGTATTCGGCATCGCTATGGTGTTCGCGATCAGCAAGGCCAGATCCTCGGGCTGGGTCAATTCCTGGGGGTCTAGGTCGGCTACGCCCGCGGCCATGTCGGTATTCACGAAGCCGGGGCAGATCGCCGTCGCGCGAATGCCGTCATCCCAGCCGGCCCGCCGCACCGCATGATTCAACGCTATTACCGCATGCTTCGACATCTGGTAACCCGCGTTCAGGTTTTTCACGCGTTTGCCCGATAGCGACGCAATCTGCACGACCCGGGCGTCGCCGGGTTTGCGCAGATGCGGCAACGCGGCCTGGATCAGGCGGAAGGGCGCCTTCACGTTGATGTCGAGAGTCTCTTCGAGTTGCTCGCTCGTGCCGTCCTCAAGCGTGATGTGCGTGCAGATTCCCGCATTGTTGATCAGGACATCGATACGGCCAAAACGCGCGACGGTCGCGTCGACCCAGCGTTGTCCGCCAAGCGGATCGCGTGCTTCATAGGCAAACGTGAATGCGTCGAAGGGCATGCGCGACGCCGAAGGGTCACGCATGCCGAGTGACAACCGATAACCTCGCCGGCGCAATTCGGTGGCCACCGCCAGGCCAATACCGCGATTCGCACCGGAGATCATTGCTACCTTGTCCATGGTCCAGGTCCTTGCTTAAAAGCCCGCGTCAATAACGATCTTCGTGCCGTCACTGAAACGGCTTAGCCGGAACATGTGCGGATCGACGAGCGGCGTGTCGTTCACAACCAGATCCGCCATCAGTTTTCCTGCAGCCGGACCGATGCCGAAACCATGCCCTGAAAATCCGGTGCCGATGAAAAGCCCCGGCACACTTTCAACGCGCGATATCACGGGAATGGCATCCGGTGTCACGTCCATGAGACCCGCCCAGCGCTGCGCGATACGCGCGCCGCTCAGATGTGGAAAGACCTTTACGAACTCACGCAGGCCGGCGTCGGTGTAAGCGGAAATGGGCTCGGGGTCGAGCGTGCGAACGTCCTCGAAGGCGGTCCGCTGATCGAGTGCCCAATGACGCGGACGACGCAGTTCATCGAAGAAACGCGCGCCCAATCCAATCCGCAATGCGCCCATCTGACTCTTGAGCGCAGGGATATATTGAGGAAACAGGCGGAAGCTGTCAGGCGTGATATCCGTGTAGGTGCGAAAGCCGAACGCAATAGTATAACCGCCGTCCGCGCGCTTGCGGAACGCAAACTCCTTGTTACTGGCGCTCACCGCAGGACCGCCTTCAATAGGCGATGTCCGCAACACGGAAGCCTTCACCATCAACTGCGGCACGTTGACATCCAGGTTCCCGCAGAAGAGCCGCGACCACGCGCCGCCTGCCACCACCACGCTCTTGCAGCGGATGGTTCCCAGCTCGGTCACCACCGCGCTGACGCGTCCGGCGCTTGTTTCCACACCGCGCACCGCACAGGGCGTGAGGATTTTCACACCGCGTTTGCGTAGCGCATTTGCGATTGCCGGAGCGGCTTTCTGAGGTTCGGCGCGGCCGTCGCCGGGCGTGTACAGGCCGCCCTTGAACGACCTCGTTGCGCCAGGCAGCAGACCGGCCACGGTCTTGGGATCGACTTCACGGGTATCGAATGCATCGTTCCCGGCTAATGCGCGCGCTTTCTCAAGCCAGACGCGATGCTCGTCCATCTTTGCATTGTCGTTAGCCATGTAAAGGATGCCGCACTGCCTGAAGCCGGTGTCGATGCCAAGCGTACTGTCGAGCGTGCGCCACAGCTTCAGGCTTTCAATACTCAGTTCGAACTCTCGCATGTCGCGATGCGTGACACGCACCCAGCCCCAGTTGCGGCTGGATTGTTCGCCTGCTATATAACCCTTCTCGCACACTGCAACGCGCAGGCCTTTATCGCTTAGATACAACGCAGTGCTCACGCCAATAATGCCGCCGCCGACCACCACGACATCCACTTCGTCCGGCAGGAGGGTGTCGTCGGTGACGGTCTCGACTGGTGGTCCCATAGGCTTGTTATTCCCCGGCTTTGGTTTAGTTGTGTTGTTCGGCCATGCCCGCGCGTGCGGCCGCTGCCTGACGCTTGAGTTGCTTGCGCGTGGTGGCGCCGCTTGCGCCGCCGTAGCGTGGATTCGAATGCCGGTTGGTCCAGCGGTCGATATGATTGATCGCGTGCGTGAGGGGTACGGTAATCAGCAAGTAGACGAGCCCGGCCGCGACCAGCGGAGACAGGTTGGCCGTGTTCACCGACGTGTTCTGTCCAATCGTGAACAAGTCCCGTTGCGAGGTCAGCAAGCCGAGAAAATACACGAGGCTTGAATCCTTCACGATCGAAATGAACTGGTTCGCCAGCGCAGGCAGAATGCGCCGGATGCCTTGCGGCACGATGACATGACGCATGGCGGTCCAGTACGTCATGCCTAGCGCCTGACAGGCGGAGAGCTGCCCCTTGCCCACGCTCTGGATGCCCGAACGAAAGATCTCCGCTATATACGCAGATGAAATCAGTCCGAGCGCCACGATGGCAAGCGGATACGGATTCGGGCCGAACACCGCGAGCCCGACCGGCGCCAGCCCTTGCCCCACGAGCAGGATCACGAGTGCCGCCGGCAACCCGCGAAAGACCTCGACGAACACGCGTGCCGGCGCTTCGAGCCAGCGCATGTGCGACACCGCCATCAGCGCCAGCACCATGCCCGCAATGATCCCTAGCAAGGTCGAGAACAGCGACAGCACGAGCGTATTCACGAGCCCGGTTTCGAGCAGCGAAGGCAGCGATCCCGTGAGCAACTGCCAGTCGAGGAAGTTCTGCAGGAATGCGTTCATGGCGCTCTCCGGATCATGTCGGCGAAAGGTCAGCTACCGGTTTTCATCTCGTACGGCGGCAGGCTGGCGGGCTTCGGATAACCAGGATGGAACTGTGTGTAGAGCTTCATCCAGGTGCCGTCCGCCACGAGCTCGTTAAGCGTCTTGTTGACCGCGGTCTCGAGTTTGAAGTTGCCCTTGCGCATCGGAAAACCGGCCGGCAGGTTGATAGCGGAAATATCCAGCCGGTCGGCAAGATTCAACTGCGGGTACTTACTTTGCAGACCGTCGACCAGCGATTTATCGATGAAGAAACCATCGATATATTTCGAGCGCAAGGAGAGAAAGCCTGCGTTCACGTTCGGGAACCGCACGATCTGCGCACCCGGCAGGTAGCTGTCTGAATACGTGTCTTCAATCGTACCCTGGACCACGCCGATCCGCTTGTCCTTGACTGACGCTTTGTCGCTCGTGATCGCGCTGTCGGGCAAGGTCGCTACGCTAAGCAGCCCGGTAAGATAACCCTCGGAGAAATCGACCATTTTCAGCCGGTCTGTCGTGATCGATATCGATCCGGCGGCGAGATCGATCTGCTGGTTCGACACGCTCGGCAGCAAACCGCTGAAGTCCTGCGCACGAAAGTCGACACTCAATCCCAGCTTGGCGCCAATCGCGCGCAGCAACTCCACGTCGAAGCCGGTCATCTTGCCGTTATCGATGTAGGAATAGGGCTTGTTGTTGGCGTCCACCCCGGCCATCAGTTTGCCCGGCGCAAGCGTGCCGAGGTCGTCGGCATGCGCGCCGGTCGCGGCCATCAACGAGAGGGAAGCGACGATAGAAACGAGGCTGAAAAAGTGTCGAAACCGCATGATGTTGCTCCAGGGGAAACCAGCGATGAGTTGAAATACGACAGGTCGATGCAGCGTCACTAACAGGCTTGAACACGAACGTCAGGGTCAGGGTTAGAACAGCGCGCCGCGCACGCGGCCGTTCCAGCAGTCGTCGAGCTGATAGAGCACGGCGCCCACCGGCACGCTCAAGCTGCGCGCGATGCCGCCCGGACTCAGCGGAAACGGGCCTTCGCCGAACGCACCGGGCGCGGTGTCGAGGCCTGATAGTGTTCTTGCAATCCGCTGCCCGAGGTAAGTCATCAAGGCGACGCCATTGCCGTTGCAGCCGAGTGCGTAAAACACGCCGTCATGCTCGCCGATATGCGCGAGCTTGTCGCCGGTCATGGCAACGTATCCCTTCCATGCATGCGTGATGCGCACGTCGCGCAAGGCGGGCCAGAGCTGGACCATCTTCGCGTGCAGGATGCGGGCCGCCTCGCGTTCGCCGACTTCGCGAAACGACGGACGCGAGCCGAACAGCATGCGCGTGCCGTCGGGCGAAGGGCGCGTATAAAACAGGTTGCGCTTGGAGTCGCTGATCATGCGGCGGCCCGGATTCAAGACATCCATGAGTCCCGGCGGCAGCGGTTCCGTGGCGATCTGATAACTCGCCACCGGCAGCACGCGACGCGATAAAAAGGGCGACAGGTTTCCCGTATAACCGTTGGTCGCGACCAGCACCCGCTTGGCATCGACCTTGCCGCGCGCGGTGTGGACAGCGAAGCGCGCGCCGGTCCGTTCAATCCGTTCCACGGCCGCGTGCGAATGCAGGCTTGCACCGCAACGCCGCGCAAGGCCGCGTAGCGCGCGGTGATATTTCGCCGTATGCAGGCCGCCGTATTCATCTACCAGAATGCCGCCGTAGTAGTAGTCCGACCCGACTACCGCGCGTTGCTCGGCACGTGTCACCACGTGCACGGTCACGCCTGTTTTCTCGCGCAGCAGCTCGCCTTGCTGACGCAGCCGCTCGAAATGACCGGGAGTGAACGCGCCGAAAAAGCGGCCTGGTATCTGCAGGTCGGCGTCGAGCGATTCGCTGGTTATCAGGTGCTTGAGATACTCGAAACTCGCCATGGATTCGGCCATCAAGCGGCTCAGCCGCTCCGCCGATACCCCGCGAATGGCGTCAGTCAACGCCATTTTTTGCCCGCTCGACAGCATGCCGCCGCTGCGCGTGCTGCCGCCCGCGCCGATCTCGGCGGCATCCAGCACAGCCACCGACGCACCTTGCCGCGCCGCTTCAGCCGCCGCCGATAACCCGCAATAGCCGCTCCCCACGACCACCAGATCCACGCTCGACGGCAGCGCGACGCGCGACGTTTCCGGCGGCGCGGCGTCCCACCAATAAGGTGCGATGCGGAAGTCATCGTGGAAAAGCAGTGCGTCGGCTCGCATGGTTGGCTGGCAGTGACGGGTTGCAATCAGTCTAGGAGCGGTTCTTTCATCCGGTCAAATACGGCCAAAAAGGTCTGCTATTCATTTTTGATATGACAAGCTTCCATGCGGACCGGGAAAATACGGGAGGAGGAACACACATGAACCAGAAGCAAATCGAAGCGTTCAGGCTGGTGATGCTGCGCGGATCGATGACTGCGGCGGCTGAAGAACTCGGCACGTCGCAGCCCAGCGTCAGCCGCCTGATTGCGGAGCTGGAGGCGTCGACGGGACTGGCGCTTTTCACACGCAACGGTGGCCGGATCCAGGCCACGGTTGCAGGCACGGCGTTCTATCGTGAGGTCGACCGTAGTTTCGTGGGACTCGAAAAGCTCGGTCATTCCGCGCGGGAAATCCGTCAGTTCGGCACAGGCCGGCTGCGTCTGGTGGCGCCGCCGGTGCTCGCATTATCGTTCGTACCCCTTGTGATCGAGCGCTTCCTCGCGGCCTATCCGCGTATTGCGGTGTCGCTGGAAATGCGCAGCGAGGGCACGATCCAGCGCTGGGCATCGTCGGCCTATTGCGACGTTGGTTTTGCCACCACCACGCCCGATGCATTCGGTGTGACCAGCACGGAGTTGTATCGGCTGGCGGGGGTCTGCGCGCTGCCTGCCCAACATCCGCTGACCGCGCGCAAGCGCATCCATGCGCGTGACCTGAGGGACCAGAGCCTCATCCTGCCGTCCTATGCCGACGACACACGCTCGTCGCTCGACCGCGCGTTGCGGCAGGCCGGCGTGAACCAGGTGCCGGTGATCGAGACGCCTTACGGTGCGACTATTTGCGCCATGGTCGCGCGTGGCCTGGGTGTGGGCGTGGTGAATCCGCTGGCCACGTCCGATACCAATCCCGCGCGCATTGTATTCCGGCCGTTCTCGCCGGACGTGATGTTTCGCGGCTTCACGGTCTGTCCTCAATTACAGCATCCGAATCCGCTGGCGACGGCTTTCCTCGCTCTGACCAAGGAAACGATGGCCACTGAGGTGGCCCGTTTGCGAGCTCCTGCCGCAATGTTCTGACCTTTCCCTGCCACGTGTCTCGCCGATTTTTCTTGACGCCATATATTCACATATATAAAGTTTTATTCACGGAAAGGAATAATTAGATAGAAAAACCGCTACCGATGGAGACGAAAATCTTGGCTCAAACCCCTCTGGGTTCGCTCGACGGCATTCGCGTGATCGATTTATCGCGCGTGCTGGGCGGTCCTTACTGCACGCAGATCCTCGCCGACCATGGCGCCGAAGTCATCAAGGTCGAACCTCCCGCGGGTGATGAAACGCGCACCTGGGGCCCGCCGTTCGACGGCGATACCGCGTCGTATTTCCTCGGCGTGAATCGAAACAAGCTGGGCGTGTCGCTGGACCTGTCGGAGGAAGCGGGGCGCGCGAGGCTGCTGGCGCTGCTCGAAACCGCTGACGTGCTGATCGAAAACTTCAAGCCGGGCACGCTCGAGCGCTGGGGTATAGGTTACGAGCAACTATTGCAGGCGCGCTTTCCGAAGCTCGTTCATTGCCGCGTATCCGGTTTCGGCGCGGATGGTCCGCTTGGCGGCTTGCCGGGCTACGACGCTGCGATCCAGGCGATGACCGGCATCATGAGCGTGAACGGCGAGGCGGAAGGCGAGGCCTCGCGCGTGGGCATTCCGATTGTGGACATGGTCACCGGTTTGAACGCCGCGCTTGGCATCCTGATGGCGTTGCGCGAACGCGAAGGCAGTCAGCTTGGGCAGTTCGTGGAGTCCACGCTGTTCGACTGCGCGCTGTCCCTCCTGCATCCGCATACGGCGAACTACTTCTACTCCGGCAAGCCGCCGCAGCGCACGGGCAATGCACATCCGAACATCACGCCGTACGACATGTTCCATACCGGCGGCGTGGATATTTTCCTGGCGGTGGGCAACAACGCGCAATTTACAACGTTGTGCGAAGTGATCTGGACGCCTCAGCTTGCGGACGATCCGCGCTTCGAAAGCAACAAGGCGCGCACGGCGAATCGCCGGGAACTGCGGCGCGAACTGGAAAGCGTGTTCGAGCGTTGGGACGGGGCGGTACTTGCCGATACGCTCATTCGCCGCGGTGTGCCGTGCGCGCCGGTGCTGTCCATCAATGCCGCGCTCGATTTGCCGCATACGGCGCACCGGGGGATGGTGGTGTCGATGGAAGGTTACAAGGGCATTGCCTCACCGATCAAGCTCAGCCGCACGCCTGCCACCTACCGGACGCCACCGCCCAAGCTCAACGAGCACGAGGCGCAGGTTTTCGATCAAACCCTGAAAGGAGACGCCTGATGCTCGCACTGACCGGCACTATTGCGATCGTCGCGCTGTTCGGCCTGATCATCACCAAGCGGCTTTCGCCGCTGGTGGCGCTGATCGCGGTGCCGACGGTCGCGGCGCTCGCCGCGGGCTTCGGCTTGTCGACAGTGAAATTTATCGTGCACGGGGTGCAGGCTATCGGCCCGGTAGCGGGCATGTTTGTATTTGCGATTCTTTTTTTCGGAATCCTAACCGATGCAGGTATGCTCGATCCGATCATCAACGGCATCTTGCGGATGGTCGGCGCCAAACCCACGCGAATTGTGATGGGGTCGGCGTTGCTTGCGCTGCTGATTCACCTGGATGGCTCGGGCGCGGTCACGTTTCTCGTCACCATTCCTGCCATGCTGCCGCTCTACACGCGCCTCGGACTCGACAAACGGATCCTCGCTTGTGTTGCATCGATGGCGGCCGGCGTGAACTTCCTGCCCTGGGTGGGGCCCATGCTGCGGGCCTCCGCCGCGTTGCATATCCCGACCACGGTGATCTTCTATCCGATGATTCCGCTGCAAGCGGTCGGCCTCGCGTTTGTGTTCGGCTCGGCTTACTGGCTCGGCAAGCGCGAAGAGAAACGCCTTGGCCTCGGCAAGGGCGCGCCGGAGGCGGTGTTGCAGCCGCGTGAACTCTCCGCGGAGGAAGCGGCGTTGCGACGGCCCGAGCGTTTCTGGATCAACGTGGCGCTGACGGTGGTCGTGCTCGCCACGCTGGTGAGCGGGATCGTGGACCCGGTCGTCATGTTCATGCTTGGCACCGTGGTCGCGCTGATCGTGAACTATCCGGAGGTCGACGCACAGCGCGCCCGCATTGACGCCCACGCGAAAGCGGCGTTGATGATGGCGAGCGTGCTGCTCGCGGCGGGCGCATTCACCGGCATCATGTCCGGCACCGGCATGCTCTCCGCCATGGCGCAGGTCGTCGTGCAGCACGTTCCCGCCGAACATGCACGCCACATGCCGTTCGTGCTGGGTTTGCTGTCCATGCCGTTGTCCCTGCTGTTCGATCCCGACTCGTTCTACTTCGGCATTCTCCCCGTGATGGCGGAGAGCGCGAAGCTGCTTGGCGTGCCGCCCATACAGATGGCGCAGGCTGCATTACTCGGTCAGATGACCACGGGGTTTCCGGTCAGTCCATTGACTCCCGCAACGTTCCTGATTGTTGGTTTGACAGGCGTTGAACTGGCCGAGCACCAGAAGTTCACGATCCCGTTCCTCTTCGCGGCCACGTTGCTGATGGTTGCGGCAGCGGTGGTGATCGGTGTGTTTCCGCTATAGTACAGGACTTCTTCTCATGAATTTCGAACTCACCGAAGACCAGCAATCCATCAAGGCCGCGATAGAAAAACTCTGCGAACGCTACGATGACGACTACTGGCTCGAACGCGATCGCGAAGGCGGTTTCCCGCACGACTTTCACCGCACGCTGGCGGATGCGGGCTGGCTCGGCATTGCAATGTCGCAGGACTACGGCGGCTCGGGCCTTGGCATGACCGAGGCTGCGCTGATGATGCAGACCATCAGTGCGTCGGGTGCGGGTTTGTCGGGCGCATCGGCGGTGCATATGAACATCTTCGGGCTGAATCCCGTGCAGGTGTTCGGCAGCGCGGAACAGAAGCAGCGCTTCCTCCCGCCGTTGATAGACGGGACCGACAAGGCGTGCTTCGCCGTCACCGAACCCGATTCGGGACTCGACACCACACGGCTTAAAACGCAGGCCGTGCGCGATGGGGACCACTACGTGCTGACGGGTCGCAAGATCTGGATATCGACGGCGCAGGTGGCGAACAAGATGTTGATCATCGCGAGGACCACGCCGCTCGATCAGGTGGCTAAACCAACGCAAGGTCTGAGCCTTTTTTATACGGATCTCGACCGCACAAAAGTTGAAGTGCGCGAAATCGAGAAGATGGGCCGCAAGGCGGTGGATTCGAACATGCTTTTCATCGACGGCTTGCGCGTTCCCGCCGGTGACCGGATCGGCGAGGAAGGCGAGGGCTTCAAATATTTGCTGCACGGCCTGAATCCGGAGCGGGTCCTGATTGCAGCGGAAGCGATTGGTCTGGGTCAGGCTGCGCTACGGCGAGCCACGCAATATGCGAAGGAGCGCGTGGTGTTCGGGCGTCCGATTGGACAGAACCAGTCGATCCAGCATCCGCTCGCGCAGTCGTGGATGCAGCTTGAGGCAGCCAGCCTGATGGTCTTCAAGGCGGCCTCGCTGTATGACGCCGGCAAGCCGTGCGGCGCCGAAGCAAACGCCGCCAAGTACCTGGCCGCGGAAGCGGCCTTCCAGTCATGCCAGACCGCAATGGCAACGCTTGGCGGAATGGGGTACGCAAAGGAGTATCACGTCGAACGTTATTTGCGCGAGTGTATGATTCCGAGGCTCGCACCGGTCAGTCCGCAAATGATCATGTGCTTCATTGCAGAGAAAGTGCTTGGACTGCCTAAGTCTTACTAATGCGTACTAGCACGAGCCGCATGGGAGCAAGCGCTTTGCATGCGCTGCCCTAAAGGCGCTGGGAATCTGCCTTAAACCAGTGGAACGAATTGCCATGGATGTCAAACTCGTTGCACGCACGCTCGACTTGTTCGAACGTTTCGCCACGGAACAGCGGCCTTTGCCGCTGACCGAACTCGCCCGGTTGATGGACGTGCCGGTATCGAGTTGCCTCGCGCTTGCCCGTACGCTGGTGAGCCGCGGGTACCTCTATGAAGTAAAGAAACGCGGCGGTTATTATCCGACCCGGCGGCTGCTGCAGCTTGCGCAAGCGATAGACGCGGTCGATCCCGTGGTGGAGATGCTGCACGCGCGGCTGGTCGCATTACGCGACGCCACCGGCGAGACCATCGTGCTCGGCAAGATTCACGATACAGCCGTGGTTTATCTCGACGTGGTGGAGTCGTTCAAGGCGATTCGCTACATCGTGAAGCCGGGTGAGCTTCGTCCAGTGCATGCCAATTCGATCGGCAAGGCGATCTTTGGCGAACTCACGCCGGAACAGCAACAGGCGCTGGCAGCGAAGCTCGGGTTCGAGCGGATGACCGATCGCACGACAGCGGATCTAGCTGCGCTCGTGATCCAGGCGGAGGCTGCCAAGAAACGCGGCTGGCATGTCAATCTTGGGGAGAGTGCGCCGGAGCTTTCCGCGGTGGCGATTGCGGTGTCGGTTGGTGGGGACCTGTACGGTATATCGGTGGTCGGGCCGACCGAACGGATCGAGAAGCAGCAGGACGCTCATGGAGCCGAGCTCGTGCGTGTGAAGCAGGAGATCGATGCGCAGGAGAAGTGAGGGGCTTTGGTTTATCCAGACGTTGGTGATGCCGGCGTTGATATCTCTTTGCGCGCTGGATGCTCCCGTCAAGGCAAGGGCAGTCTGGCATGAGCCTTCTTGTTTCGGTCGCTGAAGCGTACACCGGCAATGCCGGCTTGACCGAGAGACAAGTCGCAAGTCCGGTGTGGCAGATCCAAACGGCAGGTCCGGCGGCCAAGGCCCGTCAGTCGCCGTACTTCGCCATTGCCGCCTTACGTCGGCGCGCCAACCTGCCGCTTCGGATCGGCCTTCATGAATGCCGGATGCTGATCACACGCGGCCATGATCCGGTCGATAGTCGGTGCATCGGGAATCTCGATCTTGAACACACGCGTCACCGCGACAATGCTCGCGAGACAAATATCCGCCATGGTGGGTTCATCGCCATGACAGAAAGTCCCTGTTTCCGGCGCGCCCGCCAGACGCTCTTCCACTGCGGCAAGGCCCGTGCCGAGCCAGCGGATTTGCCATGCGCGCCACGCTGCATTGTCGAATCCACCGGTTTCCTGCAGATACTTTTTCACGCGCGGCACGACTAGCGGATGGGTATCGGCAGCACACATGGACGCAATGGAGCGCACCCGTGCACGGTCGTATAAATCACTTGGCAACAAGGGCGGCGAGGGTTGAAGTTCGTCGAGGAATTCGAGGATGGCCAGCGATTGTGTCAGAGGCTCACGCCCTTTTTCCACTAACGCCGGAATGGATCCTAGCGGACTGATTTTCAGGAATTCGGCGCTGCGTTGTTCGCCTGCGTCGAGATCGATGTTCTGTTCGTGCGTGCTCAGGCCCTTCAAATTAAGGGCGACACGTACACGAAACGCGGCGGACGAGCGCCAGAACGCGAAGAGTTCGAATTGCGCTTGCTCTGACATGAGGATCTTCCTTCGTAATGGACGATTGGACGGCAGTGGCGACGCGGGCTAAGTCGCCGACTCTGAACTATGCATCAAAGTGCTCCAGCCGGGGTCCATAGCTTGAATGCAAAGCATGTCAGGAAGATCGCAACCTCAACAAACACCGATGCCCGGCGAACCTGAGTTCGCCGGGCATCGGCTTCCTGCTAAACGCCACACTTCGGCTTTAATCAGTTATGCGAGTCGAGCGATTGTGTGCCGTTAGCCTGAACGCGGTCACCGGATTGCGTGGTGGTGTTTCGCACGCCGCCGTAAGCGCTTGCGTCAGCATTGGTCGCTGCATTTTCCGCTGCGATGGTTTGCGCGCTTTGGCCGCGTTGCGAAGCGGGTGCGCCAGCCTGCGGGTTATACGACGGTGCGGGGACCATAACCGCTGCTGGCGAATGCGGGTGCTGCAAGGGCGGCGGAAACGGCAACTAACAACGATGCAATAAGGGTCTTGTTCATGATGTGCTCCGATGCGTATCAGTGACTCAGCGACTTCATTTCATGGGCTACGCAGCGGTCCTGCTGGTTGGTGTGCTGCGTCGATGGAATGGACTATATGCGCGCACTATCGAAATATTGTATCGATAGAGGGGAATAGTGATTCCGCGCAAAACGAACAATCAGACGCAAGGAATTCGCTAAGAAATTAGGGCGTGATAACGCTAGTGAGCTAGGCTGAATCGGGCTCGAACGCAAAGAGAAAACGCTAGGCGGTTTAATAGCATAAAGGGCCTAACCCCTTAAAGGCTTAACCGCCTTGCAACGGCAATTCCTTTAATTCCACATCCGGCGCCATGGTATTTCCCACTGCCGCTGCAGGGACATTCACCGATGATTGCTCAAGCTGGTTACTACCCTTGTTCGCCAGTGCGGCGCAGTCGCCCATTGGCAAGCGCTTGACCACCGTGTATGCAACCAGCATGGCCATCGTGCCGAAGATCGCGTTGCCGGCGGCCTGTCCGATCATCACGCCCACAGGCCCATGCCGCATTCCGGCCGCAACAAACGGCACCGTGCCGATAGTCGCGCGCCCCCAGTTGAACAGCGTTGATAACAATGGCCGATCGAGATTGTTGAAGGTCGCGTTCGCCACGAACTGGCAGCCGACGAACGCGTAACTCGCCACCAGCCACGAACAGAACGCCGCGATGATGACGGCGGTGTCGCCGCGCGCCGAGAACGCGCGGATCAGGCCGCCCTGCGCGAGCGCCAGCACGATCCACGCAACCGCGACTGTCAGCAGCACGAACACCAGGCTGTTGCGGACCGTTTCGCGGATCCGGTCCGCTCGCCCCGCGCCAAGATTCTGGGCGATGATCGGACCGACCGCGCCGGTCAGCGCGTAGATCACCGCGAAGGCCACGGGCGTGATGCGGTCGATGGTGGCTTGCCCTGCCACGGCTGCCGCACCGAAACGGGCCATTGCATGTGTCACGTATGCGCTTGCAACGGGCGTGGCGAGGTTGGTCAGCACGGCGGGCAGCGCGACCTTCATGACCGGCTGACTGTTGGACCATAAGCGCGCAAAGCGGACGCGGGCAATGAGATCGTTGACCCGGGTCGCGCCATACAGGCCGACGAGTGCGAGCGCGAGACGCGCTATATCGTTCGATATGGCCGCACCCGTCAGCCCAAGATGAAAACCGAAGATCAGGATCGGATCAAGAACCGCGGTCACGACTGCTGCGGTCAGCGTGACGGTCATCGCCCGGCGGGCATCGCCGACAGAACGCATCAGCGCGGCCGTGCACATGCCGATGGCAAGGAACACATACGTGGGCGCGGTGATCAGCAGGAAACCGCGGGTCAGCGTGCGTGTCTCGCCGACCGCGCCGAGCGCGTTGAGGATGGGGTCGAGGAAGAGCAGCGTGGCGGCGCTCAGGATGAGCGTGATCAGGATCATCAGCACGAGACTCGCCGACGCCACTTGCCGCGCCTTGGTCCGCTGGCCCGCACCGAGAAGCCGCGCGACGGTCGCGCTGACGCCTATGGTCATGCCAATGGAAATGGCGGTGTGGAAGAAGTTGATGGTCCCGGCAAATCCGACCGCTGCGGCAAGCGACGTGTCGCCGAGCAGCGATACATAGAAGAGATTGGCCAGATCGACGGCGAACACGGCCATCAATCCAATCGCCCCGGTTCCTGCCATGACTACGACATGCCGCAAGGTCGAGCCGTGTACGAAGCGGGCGGAGTCAACGTGGCGTTTTGATGTCATGGAGGAGCATGGGGTGGGGGTGGGCGAATCATCGCATGAATGATCTCAGTTTCCTTTGGCTGCAAGAGTGACCGCCCAACATCGCTCATTAGCAAAAGTAGCAACAGAAACAGAAACGAATGCGGTGTTATACGCGTGTTGTGGAAACAGTATCCTGCGCGCGTGGCGGCTTCTCCATGTCAGGGCATTTTCAACACGATCGATCGCCTACAATGTCTTTGCGGCCGTGCGCCGGACTCGCGACATAAGCATTGACTGTAGCGGGAACGTGTCTTGCGCTGCGGCTCCACGAAGCGGCAAACGCGCCGCTTCATAACGTCGTTGACCACGTCGACCAAGGGATAAACATCATGAGCATTTTTGGCACGATCCTGAGCAAGATCTTCCCTTCAAGCCATCCCGCGAATACAGCGCCTGCCGCCGATCCGGCCGCGCCTCCTGCGGCAGATCCAAGCGCGGCGCCTGACGCTGCTGCGGCACCGGCTGCGGCCGCGGAACCCGTGGATGTCGAAGCAGTCCTGACCGCCATGCAGGCGAATACGTCGGAGCAATTGAACTGGAGGACGTCCATTGTCGATTTGATGAAATTGCTCGGCCTCGACAGCAGCCTCGGTGCTCGCAAGGAACTGGCCGGCGAGCTGCACTATACGGGCGACACCAACGACTCCGCATCGATGAACATCTGGCTGCACAAAGCCGTGATGGAGCAGCTTGCGGCCAATGGCGGGAAGGTGCCGGACAGCTTGAAGGGCTAAGCTTCGCGTCGCCCCCGAGGCGACGGCCGGCACGCGTATGCGCTTGCATAGGTAGGGCGTGCCGGCATGATCTCCCGGCTTTTAAATCCGCGCCGCGTCATGCTCCTGTCGCATTGTTTTTGGACAACACTGCTTGACGTGGCTATCTATCCAGCTTCAACGCCTTCCCGTATCCCGTCAGTTCCAGGTAACCGTGACCGAGTGTCTTGCCGTCACGACGCACCCATACCGCTCCTTCCCAATACACCGCGCCCGTCGACTGACTGGAGTCGAGTTCCTGATCGTCCATCAACGGGTCGAGTTGCCACGTGAGCGCGCGGGTCCTGACCGTCTCCGATACCGGATACGACGTGCCGGTACGTGGCGAGCGCCACGTCCGGCGCGGCACGAAATCGACCTGGTCCCCATCGAACGCAGTCACGCGCCCGCTTGCGTCGCGAAGCGCGGCATGTGACCAGACAGCTCCGCCGTTTTGTCCGCGCACCTTGAACGCCATCAACGCCGATCCGTCCGACAAATTGGCGCCTAGCCAGTCCCATCCCGCTGCATCGCTGCTAAGCACCGTGCTCGACCATTCGTGATCCAGCCACGCGGAGCCGGTCACTGCCGCACTAAGGCCGGCCTTGCCGTTCGTGCTGGAAGCGCGCGTGACCTTGCCGCTCACACGCAGCTGAGGTTCGCTGTAGTAGTAACTTGCTTGCGCGGCCAGCGGACCTTTGCGCGAGTAACCGTTGTCGCCTTGCAGCAGGGGGGGCTGAGTTGGCGTGAGCGACAGGTTCAGCGTGAAATCGGCGGCATTCACTGTGACGGTGTAGTGACCATCGGCTGCACGCACGAGTTGCCAGGCGTCGAGCTTGACGTCGGTGTGATCCGTTTTCGCATAAACGAGACCAAAACCCTGACGCGAAATCTTCTGGTCATGCACAAGCCGTCCCAGTGAAGGATCGCTGAGCGCTGCATGAGCGATGATCAACTGCGACGGCGCGAACGCACCCGGGTCCGCGGGATTATGTCCGGTCGCCGAGCGAAAGAACGTGATCTGGAAGCCGAGCGGCTTGCCATCGGGTTGATTGAGCCAACCCGTTGCGTACCACCACTCGGTGCGAAAGGCCGGATGTGCGCCGGTGTCCTGAGGAAAAACCAGCGGATGATCCGGTGTGACCGCGGCGAACTCAGCGGCCAGGGAGGGCGTGCTGATCATGCAGCAAGCGCACGCCATCATGGCCCATCGCCAGGCTCTGGTCAGTGCTGGAAGACCGCCCATTACCAGTCCTCCCTCACTGCGCGCACGGCATCGAGCGACACCGCCTTGCGTCCGGCGACCACTGCCGTTGCACACGACGAGATCAGCATGACAAGGGCCACCGTGCTCACCATATGCCGTGGGATATGCATGGACATGCTCCAGTGGAACGACTGCGGATTAACGACAAACACCAGGATCAGGCTGATCGCCCAGCCCAGGATGAAACCCACCGCAATGCCGAGCGCAGTCAGCAAACCGGCTTCCGCCGCGAGGATCGCGAGCACCTGACGACGCGTCACGCCAACGTGCCGCAACATGCCGAACTCGCGCGCGCGAGCGAGTGTCTGCGCGGAGAACGTTGCCGCCACGCCGAACAACCCGATCACAATGGCCACCGCTTCCAGCAGATAGGTTACTGCGAAGCTGCGGTCGAAAATGGTCAGCGTCCGGGCGCGGATCTCGCCGGGTTCGGCGAACTGCATCGCGGTGCCGAAAGGCAGTTTGCGCAGGCTCGCAATGACATCTTCCACGCTGGCACCGCGGTCCACAGTGAGGGCGGCGTCAGTGGCGCCCGTGTCTCCTGTCAGGCTCCGGTAGTCGGCAAGCCTTAGCGTGATCGCGCCCGTCTGGCGCACGTAATCGCGCCACACACCGGCTACGACGAACGTCCCGCCCTGTGTGCCGATAGACAACTTAAGCCCTTGCCCCAGCTTGTATTTATACAAGTCGACCATCGCTTCCGAGACCCATATGGGTGTCTCGCCGGCCTGCAGGGCGGACGGCGGAAGCACGGGGCCGGCCATCTGCATGGCGGCGCCGGGATCGGCTGCGTCGATGTCGCGTGCGAGCACGGCTACCGCCGGGCGCGCGGGGTCGAGCGTGAGATGCGAGGTGCGGGTGAATGCCGCGTGCCTGATCCCGGGCGTTGCAGCTATTGCTGCTTGTTCCCCGGGACTCAGGCTCGCTGTGTCGCCATTGGCCGCGACACGAACGTACAGGTCGGCTGACAAGAGGTGAGTCAGCCATTCATCGACGGAAACACGGAAGCTCGCGACCATGATGGCCATCGCGACAATCAGCGCAAAACTCGACAAAACCCCGCCCATGGCGATGGATGCCTGGCCGGGGGCATTCGCCAGGCGTGCGAGCGCCAGGGTCGCCACAGCGCCCGTGCGGCGTTTCGTGCGCCATCGGCTGAGCAGGGTGAACGCAATGGCCGTGCAACGCGGCATCAATGCGATACCGCCAACCAGCAGCAGCGCGACAGCGAGATAACCGAGGATGGGGACATCGAACAAGGGCGGCAGGAGCGCCATTATTCCCGCGACGGCGAGGCAGATCACTGCCGGCCAGGGCGACGCCAGCCGCGCCAGCGCGCCTTCTTCACTACCGGCCTTGAGAGCCGCCGCCGGCCTTGCACGTGCGGCCTCCAGCGCCGGGACGAGACTGCCGAGCACGGACACGACGATACCCAGCGCAAGGAAGATGGCGGTCGCAATAGGCTCGAAACCAACATGAGGCTGCACGCCGGGAAAGTAGCCGCCGCCCAGGTCGCTGCCGAAGAAACGCAGCGCGATACTCGACAGCGCGTAACCCAGTGCGAGGCCGAGCATGGAACCGAGTACACCAAGCAGTGCACCTTCCACGAGGATCTGGCGGAGAAGCTGGCCGCGCGTATAGCCCAATACGCGAAGCATGGCGAACTGCGCGCGGCGCCGGACGACCGCCAGAGCCTGGGTCGAAAACACGAGGAACGCGCCGGTGAAAAGCGCGACCAGGGCGAGCACGTTCATGTTGATGCGATACGCGCGCGAGAGGCGGTCGGTGCGGTTTTCATCGTCGCGCGTTTCAGCGACGACCAGTTGACTGCCAAGCCGCTCCTGCAACTCGCGCTTGAAGCGTTCCCGGTCAACACCGCGTTGCAGTTGCAAGTCGATGCGCGATAATTTCCCCTCAAACCCGAAACGCCATTGGGCGGCGGCGATATCCATCACCGCAACGCGCTGCCCCGGGCGCGTCCTGACCAAACCGCCGGCCACCCGAAAACGCACGACCGACGTCCCGCTAAGCAGCGCGATGTGCTCGCCGGGCGCCACGTGAAGCCACTGCTGCGCAGCGGGCGAGAGGAAGATCGCGTCGTCGGAAAGCGTGTCGAGAGGACGCTGCGCGGATGGCACGCCGGTCAGTTCCGGCGTGATGCGGCTCGCCCTGAAAACATCGATGCCAAGTACTTTCAACGAGGTGCTCTGGCCGGGCAAGGTCACGTCCAGGTCCAGCACGGGGCTGGCTAAAGCTACGCCCGGCGTTGTTGCCAGACGTGGATACCACTGTTCATTGAAGGTGGGCTGCGCGCCGCGGACCTGCAAGTCGGCCTCGCCGGAAAGACTCTTGGCGGCTGCGGAAAACTCGTTGAATGCCGCACTGTTGATGAGTTGCACGGCATAGCCGAGCGCCACACCCAGCGCAATGGTTGCCATGGCGACAATCGCGCGAGCCGGATGACTGCGCCACTCAGCGCCAAGCAGCCAGCGTGCGAGGAGCCGGCCGTCTGCTATGCGCTGTGAGGGTTCGGTCACGTGCCCGCTCACTGATGTTCACCAGCGGACTGAGCGGGTTGCGCGGCATGCAGCCCATGCTCGCTCAGAATGAGTATCCGGTCCGCACTGGCGGCCGCCACCATGGAGTGCGTCACCATGATCGCAGCGGCGCCGTTCGCCTTGATTTCCGCGCGGAACAACGAGAGCACTTCATGCGCGGTCTCCGGGTCCAGGTTGCCGGTGGGTTCGTCGGCCAGGATCAGCGTCGGCCGATGCACAAGCGCGCGAGCGATTGCCACACGCTGCAGCTCCCCTCCCGATAGTTGCCGTGGGAAATCGTCACCACGTCCGCCCAGGCCCACGGCTTCCAGCAAGTCGAGCGCGCGACCTGGTGGCGTGTTGTTGAGCAATAGCGGAAGCGCGACATTTTGAACCAGCGTCAGATGCGGCAGCACATGAAATGCCTGGAAGACGAAGCCGAGTTTTTGCCGCCGAAGGCGAGTGGCGGCGTTATCGTCGAGACTGGAGATTGATGTGCCGTCGATCAGCACGTCGCCGTTGTCGGCTTGATCGAGGCCCGCAATCAGGTTCAAAAGCGTCGACTTGCCCACGCCCGAGTCGCCCATGATCGCGACGAACTCCCCGGGATCGAGCGTGAAGTCGAGGCTTGCCAGCAGCACGCGGCCGGCGCCGTATGCCTTGCTCAAGCCGCGGCATTCGAGTGCGGGGGGCATGCCGTTATTGCGAAGGGTCATGAGGATCGGGTTGTCAGTGAGTGGAACTGGCTGTAGTCCTCCACTGTGACAGAGAAGTGCCGAACGCGTGCAGGACACGAGCCCAACGGAGCACGCTTCACGCGTCCGGTTTCATCGGCCCTGACTGCCTTCTAGCGTGCGAGCTTCTCGACATAAAATGCCGCGGTCTCGTAAGGAAGCGTGATCACGTCCTTGCACGCGAGCAGCGGTTCGTCCGCGATCAACGCGTGGAGCTCGTTGTCGATCTTCTCGCGCTCATCGGCGCCCAGTGCCGCAACAAAGCTTATCGAGCGGACCCGGTTCACGATCACGTCTTCGGGCGAACCAGTGTGGCCGACGCTGAAATGATGCTCGTTGAGCGGCCCGAAACCGTCGAATGGAAACGCAGCCCGCCACGCACCGGTGTAATAACGCGGTGTATCGCCTTCCACCCTATTCACGATCGCGTCGAGCCGCGCAACCCACGGCACATTGGCGTCCCGCAGATTCCAGATCAGGCCGAGCCTGCCGCCCGGTTTCAAGACCCGAAGAATTTCCGCCAGCGCGGCATGGGTCGAGAACCAGTGAAATGATTGCGCGCAAACCACGGCATCCACCGATGCATCAGGAAGCGGGATTGAATCGGCGGTACCCGCGTGCGTCTCCACTTGCGGGAGCGCCGCGGACAGCTTGCCGAGCATCGCGGCCACGGGTTCGACTGCGATCACCCTGGCGCCAGTGCTGATCAGACGCGGGGTGAATTTTCCCGTGCCCGCGCCGAGATCCACCACGGTCGTTCCGGCGCGAAGCCCGATCTGGTCACGCAACCAGTCCGCAATCTCCGGCGGATAGTCAGGCCGGCCGCGCACGTACGTGTCTGCAGTTGCTGTTGTCGCATAGCCGTCTGTTGCTGTGCGATGCACGCCTTGTATTGCCTTGTTCATCAAGTGCTCCTGCTCGCTGGATTCGTTTCGTGCGATCACTCCCTATGGCGTCTCGTCTGATTGATCTCGCGCGGCGCCGTCCGGAAACTGGCGACAGGATAAGCAATCGCGGCACGCTTTACCATGCGTGCCATTGCCAATTTTAATATCCTGGACGTACGGGAGCCATCGGTCTGCGCCGGCTGTGTCGGTAAATCCAACCAGAGCGTACGCTCACGCCGGCACGCCAGCCTTGCGGTTCCGGGGTAAGGGCAACACCGCCGCGGGCAGGGTTCATTGTCATTCGTAATCCGAGAACCGCGACTCGGGCGTAGGCGCTGCAGGCAATGGCGTATAGCCTGGAATGTTCGCACGGAATTGCTCGGACAAGCCATTGTCGATCTTCGTCAGTCCCTTGAGCTGAAGCTGCAACAGCACGCGAGTGGCGCTGCTGGCCGTGGTCGTCGAGGTGGCAATGTTCGTATACTTTTGCACCGCGAAGCTGAGCGCCCAGCAATCCGCGTCGTACTGGATGCCGAGCAATCCCGCCACCAGGCGATGAGCGACCATGTCGTAATTGGCCTGGCCGACAGCATAAAGCTTGCGGCTCAGCGGCCATTGACCGGATGCCACGATCTGGTTTTCCGCCTCGTTGTCCAGGTCCTCGTCGGCACGGGTATACCGGTAAGCAAGGCTGACTACTTCCCGGTCTCCCGGTTTCCAGGTGAAGCCGGAAGTACCCCGGTCAAGCTGGTCGCGCTGCTCGTCGTACTGGACCGCTTGCTCGGTCGTAAAGCCCGGGCCTATCTTGAGCGATGCGCCGACAATGACGTCGCTGCCGCGAATGTCGGTCACGGCCGCACCCGAATCCAGCGTCACTTGCGGATTGGTGAAATAGTATTGTTGCGCCACGACAAAGCGGGCCCGTTCATCACCGGTCGCCTGGTTGATGAACCGGGTTGTAATGGCGGCCGTGACACGATTCAGGTCGGCAACCCGGTCACCGCCGACGAAGGTGTTGTCGGTGAAAATCTGGGCCAGTCCAAAGTCCTCCTCGCCCGTGTCGAAGATGGGTGCGAAGGTCTGGTTCCGGTAGGGCGTGTAGACGTAGTAGAGCCGCGGTTCCAGCGTCTGGATATAGTCGGTTCCGAACAGGCGGATGCTGCGCTCGAATATGAGTCCCGAGTCCAGCGTGAGTGTGGGCACATTGAACGAAAAGCTCTTCGGCTGTCCCGTTGGCGCCGAGCTTCCGATCGAGGACAGGTCGTAGGCCACGTAGTGCCACTGGACCTTCGGCGTGATGAACCATCCTGGTCCGGACAACGGATAGCTGACGTAGGGATTGAACGTAAAACGGCTGCCTTCCGTGGAGTCCGACGTGGAAATAGTGAAGCGCGTGGCGTCAGCCTCGGCGCCGAAATCAAATCCGCCCAGGTTGTACTGGTTGTATTTAACGTCCACTTCCGGCGCACGATTGTAGGGCGGCGACGTACTGAACGATTGCCAGCGCTGCACCCGCGCCACCACCGACCAAGGACCGTTGTTGTACGTTACTCCGGCTTCCTGCTGGAAGATGTCCTGCCCATTGACCAGCGACGCGGTAGTCGAAGCCAGGTCCGTTGGGACGTTGACGTCCGACACCTGCGAATAGTTGACATAGGCAGCCAACCCGCCGCCGAAGTTCTGGTTGTGGACGATGTTGATCGAATAACGGTTGGTCTTGGTCAGGGCGTCGTTGGGCAGATAGGCAATGGTCACCGAGCCCGAATAGGTAGGCGACAAATAGCGGTAATTCGTTGTCAGCATGGCGCCGCGTTTGGACATATAGCGCGGTGTCACCGTCAGGTCGTAGTTCGGCGCAATATTAAAATAATACGGCACGCTGAGGTCGAATCCATTCGTCGAACTCAGCGAGAAGGTCGGCGGGAGAAAGCCGCTCTGGCGAGCGTCGGACAATGGAAACGACAACCACGGACTCGCGAAGATGGGCACGCCTTGAAAGAACAGCACGCCATTGTGAGCAATGCCTTCGTTCGACCCCTGGTCCATATCGAAACTTGCCGCCTTGAGGTACCAGGCAGGATCGGTTTCGCACTGGCACGCGGTGTAGGTGCCGTGATGCACGACTGAACGTTCGTTATCGATCAGGTCGATGCTGTCGGCGCTCCCCGATCCGCCCGTCAGTTTGAAGTGATAGGTCGGTGTGGCGATGGTGCCCTCGTTGGCCTCTACATGCAGATGCGCTTCGGGACCGACAAAGACGTCGTAGCTATCGACTATGCGCACATGGCCGTAGGCATCGGCCACGTTACGGTCGATGTCATAGTGAACCGCGTCGCCTTTGACAAGCGTGGCGTCGCGTCGCAGTTCTCCATGACCCTTGAGGGACAGGTCGCGGTCCTCGTCGCCGTCCGCCGAGTCGCCAATGCCGAACACGGCCGGAGAGACGTTTGCCGGCAACGGATGATCCGTTATTTGAGGTGCGACCCGCAGGCCCCAGGGCGGGTCGACCGGCTCCGCCTGTGCCGCCGCGCCGCTTAATTGCGCGCGTGCCAGCGAGGGCGTGAAGGACATGACGATCGCCGCTGCGACGGCGATATGACGCATGCGTGGCGTGAACCTGATGGGTGTTTCTATGGACGGCACGGGTTAGAACGACGTGCCGATCTGGAATTGGAACTTCTGGTATTGATCTCCCGCGTGCCGCACGATCGGGAAACCGAGGTCCAGCTTGAGTGGCCCGATCGGGGATATCCACTCAAGTCCCACACCATAGCTGTAACGCAAGCCGTTAGCGCCTACGCTGTTGCCCTCGTCGCCCCAGACATTGCCGCCGTCGACAAAGGTAAACACGCGCAGCGTCCGGTCGTACCCGGTACCCGGCAGCGGGACGGTCATTTCTATGTTCCCCACGACCATCTTCGATCCGCCGATAGGGTCGTTGGTGGTGGCGTCGCGCGGTCCGAGCGAACCGGACTCGTAACCCAGCACGGAACCAATACCGCCGCCATAGTAGTTCTTGAAGATCGGATAGGCGTCGCCGCGTATGCCGTGACCATAACCTGCCTGGAAATTCAGGCCGAGAATAAACCCTCTGGCGGGCGTGTAATAGTACTGGGCCTGGATATCTGTTTTGTAGTACTGGGTATTCCCGGCCGGCGTTCCCAACTCACCATTGGCCTGGAGGAAATAGCCCTTGCTCGGTATCAGCGCGCTGTCGCGTGCGTCGTGCGACCAGCCGACCGTCAGCGGAACGTTGTTCACCACGCGCCCGAACTCAGCCACATAGTCCAGGTAGCTTTGTGGCGTTGACGAGTCTGTGTTGAACCGGTCCTGCTCGAAACCAATGCCAAAATAGACCATGTCCGTTTCGGAGAAGGGTATGCCGAACTTCATGTCCGCGCCTACCGATGTAATCCGAAAACTCGTATCGCTGAAGTTGTAGAGAGGATACGTGGTTCTGTAATACACGTCGGTAATGCGCTTGATGCCGTCGATCGTAAAATACGGATCGGTCTGCGTCACCGACAAGGTCCGGTACGTCGTCGCGGTATTCACGTTCACCGCGAGCGTTGTTCCGGAGCCGAACACGTTGTCCTGCGACACCCCGGCCGACAGCACGACCTTGTCGCTCGAATCATAGCCGGCGCCCAACGTGATCGCACCCGTGGGTTTCTCTTCCACCTTGACGTCTATGTCGACTTCATCATTGGTGCCGGGAACGGGAGCCGTGGTTATCTCCGTATTCGTAAAATATCCCAGACGATCAATCCGTTCCTTCGAGAGCTTGACGCGGCTGCTGTCGAACCATGAGCTTTCCATCTGCCGCATTTCGCGGCGTATCACCTCGTCGCGTGTCCGGGTGTTGCCTTCAATGGTCACGCGGCGCACATACACACGGCGTCCCGGCTCGACCTGCAAGGTCAACGCAACGGTATGGTGGACCTGGTCAATCTCCGGCTGGGCATTGACCTGCGCGAACGCGTAGCCATACTCCCCCAGCTTGTCGACCAGGGCCTGGGTTGTGGCTTGCAATTTTTCGGCTGAGAAACGCTCGCCCGCGCGGATCGATACGAGCTTCTGCAACTCGGCGTTGCGATCGAGCAGGTTGCCTCCAAGCCGTATGCTTGAAATGGTGTACGGCTCACCCTCGTGAATGGTGATTGTCAGGTACATGTCTTTCTTGTCAGGTGAAATCGATACTTGCGTGGAGTCAATATTGAACTCCAGATACCCACGATTCAAGTAATAGGAGCGCACTTTTTCCAGATCCCCCGTGAGCTTGTCCTTTGCGTAGAGATCGTTCTTCGTGTACCAGGAGAACCAGTTAGGGGTCGATAACTGCATTTCGTCGAGCAGCGTCGACGAGCTTGCAATGTGATTGCCCAGGAAGTTGATCTGGCGGATCTTGGCGTTGGGACCTTCCGCTACCGAGAACAGGATGGACACCCGGTTACGGTCGACGGGCGTGACGGTCGTTGTTACCTCGGCGGCGTAATAACCGCGCGTCAGGTATTGGCGCTTCAGTTCCTGTTCCGCTTTGCTGACCAGCGCCTTGTCGTACGTGCTGCCCTGCGAAAGACCGACTGCATGCAAGGCCTTGGTGAGATTTTCCTTGTCGAACTCGTGAATGCCCGCAAAGTCGATCGACGAAACCGCGGCGCGTTCCTGCACTTTCACAATGACTACATTGCCTTGCGTCTCGACCTGTACATCGTCGAAGAAGCCGGTCGCATAGAGGGCACGAATGGTTTCGGACGCTTTGTCATCCGAGAAAATGTCGCCTCGTTTGAGCGGGACATAAGCAAACACCGAGCTGGGCTCGATGCGTTGCAAGCCCGCTATCTGTATATCCTTGATGACAAAACTGGCGGTCGCCGCATAGACGCTCGGCGCAAGGAACACGTTCAATGCAATGGCAACGGCTGAGTGAGCGGTGCGTAAGGTTCGGAAAGTTCGGAAGTTAAATTTCATTTGATGTACTTGACGAGCATATCGGCCCGAATGTGTTGCCTTGCTTTTCCGCGTCGTATCGGACGTGATCGGTGCCGTGCCTGGCCTGAACCCGCTGCTTCCGGCTGCTCAGGGACTGCGTTGCGCCCGCTGCTTACTGCAATGGGCCGCTCGCGTGCGTTGGAATCTGAACCAGCCGCGCTGCGGCTATCAACGCGTCGACCATGGGAGGGATTTGTTCGCGGGGAAGGCAAAAGGAAATGTCGGCGCCGCCCTGGAGGCGAAACGTCAGGACCAGGCTTTTACCGTTGTCGATCGCGCCGAGTTCCCAGCCCTCGCAGCCCATCGCGAAGTTGATATGCGGCGTTCGCTGGAGCATTCGCTCCGACTGCAGGATCGCGGCGGGAAGCACGGCGAGCAGTTCGCGGAATACCGAGTAATGGAACGTCAGGGTCGACCGGTTGCTATGCACAACCATATGCTGGCCGTCGGGTTCCAGTTCGATGCGCTCAATGGAAGACACTCGCACGGGCTCATGCGGATCGTTCCTTTCCACCGCCTCGCCCGGAACCGGGCTTCGGTGGGGATCGAACTTTTCTTTCACCAGAGGCATATTTTGTAATCCTTATTATCGTGTAAGGTATCGAAGGGTTGACGGTGGCCTTGGCAAGGGGTTACCTTGCGGTTCGGTTACAGACGAATCAGGAACAGGAAGGAATTCCTGTTGTGGTTCGTTGAGGTTGTTCCTTGAAGCGGTTCCCTGACTGAGCGCCTGACCTTAACGGACGCTGCTTCCCCGCAAAGTGGCTGTATTCGCGCCGGCATTGCGAAAGAAAGCCGCGCGTTCCCGGCCCGCCGACATGGCCACGAGCATTTCCGAAAACAAAGGCGTTGAACTGGCTCGCAGAACCGCTGCAAGTACTTGTGCGGATAGGATGTGTTTCATCATGGTTGCTGCCCTCGCGTGCAAGTCGCTAGACGAGTCACTAAAGTAACTTGCCGTATGACGCGGTGCGTTACGGCTTCGTTACCGCGTTTCTCACCGGAAATAGGGGGAGCATCAGCGGATCGGCGGGGCGGTGCAGAAGGGGGACGCATGTCGGGTCGCTGCGCAGGCTTATGCCTAAAGCCTTCGGTCGGGTTTGTCATGATGCGGGAGCCGCGCTTTCTCTCGAGAGAAAAGCGTTCGGGACGGCATACCTGATGGATATAGCGGTGATGCCGGGAGACACAGAGAAATGCTTGGTGAGGATTTCGCGCGGCTGGCTTATGCACACAAGCAGTGGCTCAACGTCTTCGGGACGATCCCATGTTTATGTTTCATGTTGATTTAACTATAGAACGATTATGCTGTTGAACACTACGAACGTCAGCGCGTATTACCGGAGCGATGACGTTTTCTCCTCTCGCATGAAGCGCGGCCCGGCGGCGTTTTATGCGTCACCAAATTGTTCCAGAATGTTCCGCTTCATGACCGTAGGGTACGCGTCGGGCTATTGATCACGTCCCGCGTCTTGCGTGGCTGTTGCACGGGAGCGCCCGCTCACGCCTTTCCACAGAACGCTTTATACGCATGCGGCATTCGCCCAGGCGCGCTGTCTTGCGCAAATTATTGCGTTACGGGTTTGGCCGGATGCAACGCTTGGTAACGATGCTTGTTGTCCGCTGCCAACAGCCCTCGCAAAACGCTGCTGTTTAATGGTGCCCGTCTGACCGACGCACGTCGACGTCGATCAGTGCGTGCAGCGATGCACGTTTATCTGACGAGATCGCGGTGTTTGCAGCTCTTGGCAATTGGCCGGGAAGACCGCGCTGCTCAATCGTATTTTCGGAGAATTTGAAATGAAGAAATCCCTTCTTGCTCTCGGTGTCCTAAGCACTTTCGCCGGAGCGGCACACGCTCAGAACAGCGTGACCCTCTATGGCCTGATCGACGCGGGCATCACCTACACAAATAACCAGGACGGAGCCAAGAACGTCCAGGCAACCAGCGGCCAGGTCAACGGCAGCCGTTGGGGCCTGCGTGGCTCCGAAGACCTGGGCGGTGGTCTCAAGGCCATCTTCACGTTGGAAAACGGCTTTAATATCGACAGCGGCAAGCTGGGCCAGAATGGCCTGGAGTTCGGCCGTCAGGCGTTCGTCGGTTTGTCGAGTGACCAGGCAGGCGCCATCACTCTCGGCCGCCAGTACGACTCAATGGTCGACTATGTCGGACCGCTCGCGCTGACGGGCACGCAGTTCGGCGGCACGCAGGCTGCTCACCCGTTCGACAACGACAATCTCGACAACTCGTTCCGCGTCAACAACTCGGTCAAGTACCAGAGCGTCAACTACGGCGGCTTCAAGTTCGGTGGCCTGTACGGCTTCTCGAACGACGCAGGCGGGTTCTCTGACAACCGTGCATACAGCGTTGGCGCGTCGTACAACTATGGTCCTTTGAGCGCTGCGGCCAGCTACATGCAGCTCAACAGCGCCGGTTCCACCTTGAACTCGTCGGGCGCGGTGACTGCCGACGCTACGTTCGCAGCGGGCCGTCAACGCACCTATGGCGCGGGCGTCAACTATGCGTTCGGCGCAGCAAATGTCGGCTTCGTGTTCTCGCAAACGCAGTTGAACAACCTGACGGGTATTGGCGCATCGGCTTCCGGTACGACAAGCGGTATTACCCTGGCAGGTGGCAGCGCACGTTTCACCAACTATGAAGTGAACGGCCGCTATAACTTCACACCGGCGTGGACGCTGTCGGGCGCCTACACGTTCACCGACGCAAGCCTGGATGGGGTAAGCCCGAGATACAACCAGGTGACTCTGCAGACGGCGTATGCGCTGTCCAAGCGTACCGACGTGTATCTGCAAGGCGTGTATCAGCACGTGAGCGGTACGGGCGATTCGGGCCTGACCGCCGACATCAACGGGTTGACCGCGTCGTCGACCAATAGCCAGGTTGCTGCGACCATTGGCCTGCGTACCCGCTTCTAAGCAAACACCGAAGCGGATGCATGCGGTCTTTGGCACGATGTACCTGATGACCGCCGCTTAGCGCGGTGCGCTAAGCGGGAAGCTTTGACAAGCCGGGGAAGTTCTCCCGGCTTTTTCATTTTCAGGCCGAGGTTAACTGAAGACGGGACGGAAGAAGCTGCGCTCGTAGCTGACAATGCACCGCGTTTGTTCCGCATACTTGAATGCCGCCTGGCATTCGGGGTCAAGCTGCGATTGTTGACGGTAGCCTTCATAGGCCGACAAGCTTGGAAACGAGAACAGCGCCAGGGCAACATTGTTGGCGCCCTCCGACGGCAAGAAATAACCATGATGCTGGCCACCGAATTTTTCGACCAGCGGAATCCACATCTTTCCGTATGCCTCGAATTCGTTGAGTTTCGACGGGTCGATAATGTAGCGAAGGTAGCAGGTAATCATGGTATGTCCGTTCAGGGAGAAAGGTTCGACCGGATAATATCGTGCCGGCCGGGAGCAAGCGCTTATCAAGGCTGGCGGTCAAGAAAACGAAGTCTGGAATTATCCCGCTCGCTTCGGCGACTACGTCGCAAGCCTCAACGGCGCGGCATACGCGCATCATGATTTCCCTGACGAAGATGCAATTGCGAATGCTTTTGATCGTCAAGCTTTCAAATATGAAATAATAAATCAGGCTTGACGCTGGATGACCGTGTTCGCGATGCATCGACCCAAGACATGCCGCCAGGTGTTACGCGATAATGTCGGGCGGGTTAACGCCTATCAGACCGTGTATCTGAGGCAAAGCAAATGCGGCGGGCGCCTGCGCAAGGCCTTATGTAATCGCTGGATCTGTCGGCGCTGAAACAGCGCCAATGTCAACTATTGCGCGTCGCTCAAGGCGACGACGCCGGCGCCTTGGCGCTGCAAACCTGGGACTATCGATGAGCAACAGTTCGTTGCCAACATCCTCTGCCGCTCGCTGGCTGCCGTACATAGTCGCGGGAACGTTCTTCATGGAGTATCTGGATACCACGGTCATCGCAACCGCGTTGCCGCAGATGGCTCGCTCATTTGGTGTGGGCCCGAATGCGCTAAGCATCGGGATGACCGCCTACATGCTCGCGCTGGCGATCTTCATTCCGGTAAGCGGGTGGGTGGCAGACCGTGTTGGTTCACGGACGGTGTTCTTTAGCGCGATTGTCGTGTTCGTGATTGCTTCAGTGTTGTGCGGCTTGTCGAATTCGGTTGCGGAGTTCACGGCGGCGCGTTTGCTGCAGGGAGCGGGTGGCGCAATGATGGTTCCGGTAGGGCGGCTGATCGTGGTCCGCAGTACGGAGAAAAGCCGTCTCATGCAGGCCATCTCCACCATTACCTGGCCGGCCATTGCCGCGCCGGTGATCGGGCCCCCCGTCGGCGGTTTCATCACCACGTACGCCTCATGGCGCTGGATATTCCTGTTGAACGTGCCGTTCGGAATCTGTGCGTTGATAGCGGTCGCCATGCTTGTGCCGAACCTGCGCGGCGCCGAGCGCAAGCCTCTGGATATAGTGGGCCTTGTGCTTAGCGGCGCAGCCCTGACCGCTATCCTCTACGGCGCCGAACTGGCCAGCCAGCCCGGCAGCAATCCATGGATCGCGGGCGGCGTGGTCCTGGCCGGCCTCGCGATTGGCTTGGCGGCGGTTCGTTATGCGGCGGGTCATCCGCATCCGTTGATCGACTTTTCGACGCTGAAGATTCCGACGTATTCGGTGACGGTCCTGACCGGCTCGCTGACGCGTATCGGCATTGGCGCGGTGCCTTACTTGATGCCGCTGCTGTTCCAGATCGGCTTTGGTCTTTCCGCTTTCAAATCGGGTCTGTTGCTGCTTGCCAGTGCGCTTGGCAACCTCGGCATGAAAGCGCTGACCACGCGGATCCTGCGGCGCTTTGGCTTCAGGTACGTATCGATTGTCGCAGTGGCGACCGCGGGCATATTCACGATCATATGCGGCCTCCTTACGCCTTTGTCGCCGTTGGCCCTGGTGCTGATCGTGGTGTTTGTCTATGGCGTGGCGCGCTCCATGCAGTTTTCCTTGCTCGCCACCCTTGCTTATGCCGACGTGGGCGCTCCGCAAATGAGCGCCGCGAGCACGTTATGGAGTGCGGCTGCACAGATGACAATAGGACTGGGTATTGCATACGGAGCGGTGGCCTTGCGGGCCGCTGCGCTGCTTAACGGCGAGACTGCGAGCATGGAAGGCATGCATTTCACGCTCGACGATTTCCGGCTTGCGTTCCTGTTCGCCGGGTTGCTGACGCTGCTCTCCGTATGGGGCTACTTCAAGGTCGCCCGTGACGCCGGGCAAAGCGTGGGCGGGGGATCGATGCGGCAGAATGTGTCCCAGAGGAGCGGTTAGAACGCGACCGGGCCGCTGGCGGAAGAGCGCGTCGCAGTAGTCCCTTGAGATAGGCACACAGCGGAGAATGATCCTGGGTATGGCGAACGAAATCGATACGCCCGCATGGTTGTCCCTGGCTTTCGCCGAGCGCGGGGTCCGGCGCTTCGGGCCGGGAGAGAGTAACCCGCGCATTGTCGAATATAACGGCCACACCAATCTGGCGGGCTGTGACGACAAAATCTCATGGTGCTCGTCGTTCGTGAACTGGTGCCTCGCAAAAGCCGGGCATCGCGGCACAGGATCGGCCCTTGCGCGTTCGTGGCTTGAGTGGGGCCGGGTCCTCGAGAGGCCGGCTTACGGGTGCCTCGTTGTCTTGTCCCGCGACGATCCCGCTGGCTGGACCGGGCATGTCGGCTTTTATCTTCGCCACGACGCCGAAACCATTTACCTCTTCGGCGGCAATCAGCTTGGAGAAGTACGCGAGCTTGACTACCCGTTGGAGTCGGTGCTGGGCTACCGCTGGCCTGACTAAAAGACACACGAACCAATATCCCGCTCACACGGGATCGTGACAGCACACGCAGATCTTGTTTCCGTCCGGGTCCCGAAAGTACGCACCGTAGTAATGCGGGTGATAGTGCGGCCGCAAGCCCGGTGGTCCATCGCACCGGCCTCCGTTCGACAGCGCAATGGCGTGGCAGCGATCAACGGTATCGCGGTCATGCGCCAGAAAGGCGGTCATTTGTCCGTTGCCTGGACTGGCGGCGTTTCCATCGAATGGCGTTCCGACCAGGAACAAGGGGCGCGGCGCGCCGGTTGCGACCCAGCCTGCCCAGGGTTTGTCATCGTCGCGGAATTTCAATGACAGCCTTAGCGCCTCCATGATCGGCGAGTAGAAACGGAATGCGCGATCGAAGTCGGTGACGCCTACATGGACGTGTGAAAACATCTGGCCATCCCTTCCAATGGTGAGTGAGGGCGACTGGGCGCCGTAGCATCATGACCTCGCCAGTGCCGGTTGCTGGCAAGCCGTGGCATAAGCCTACCGGGCCTTGTGGCTTTGCCTTGGCCGGCACTGCACCGGTTCAAGCACTGAGCGGCTTCGTCGTTCTCACCAGAACAGCTTCCACGCAGCCGAACGCGATCAGCGGAGCGATAGCGCCGGCAGGTCCGGCTATTTCGTAACCAATCCTCGCACAGACGTAAAGGAGGACCAGCATGCTTTGCATCATGCCTGGAGCGCCTGCTGCGCGATGCTGCGACCCATGGTGGTATCCGATCCAGAAAGCCAAACGCGTGGCGATCCAGACCACCGTGGTTGCAACGACCGCGCGCATGGCGTATCCGTTGGCGCAGTAGAACGCCAGTGCGAACAAACCTGGGATAAACAGCACCAGTTGTTCCAGCGTGTTCTGGAGATAGCGCAGGTTGATCGTCATGCGCCGTGTTGCATAACCCGACAACGGATCGATTGCCGGCGAACGCAAGCGCTCGTGCGCAACCGCTTCAATGCCTGTGAGGAAACAGAACAGGATAGCGAAACAACTGCATTTGAGAGTGAACACAAGCCGGGCGAGCGGTTCCTCCATGCCGCCAAGCGGCGGCATGAAGTAGTACACGCCAAGCCACAAGGCGATAGTGACAGGGAACGCTATTGCGATTTCCCGGATCAAGGTCGATTGGTGCCGGCGGATCTCGCCGGCACCTGCAGATTCAAGGGTTTTCTTCATGGTTGTCTCCCCGAGGCCGGGCGGCCAAAGTTAGCATAAGCACTTTTGACGGCCCGTCAACGCGGCGGAACCCGCGGTCAGGCGGCGCGGGGCTCCGGCGTTTTGGCGCCAAGCCTTCATCCGGCTGGCAATTCCGGTCAGGGATTGGATGCACACGGGAATATGTGGCTGTCGGAAAACAGCACCGGCAAGCTGCAGCTGTTCGCCAGCACGTGTTTCGAATCATGATCCGCACCCGGCACCAGCACAAGACTTTGATCCAGATTCGCCGGGTGACGCATACGCATGTAGTTCATATAGGAAACGCTGCGGCTGAGGCGGTCGGATCCCTGCAGTTCACCCTCGCAAGACCGGTCCAGTTCACTATGATTCGGGTCGTTGTCCGCCGTTCCTGCAAGGTAGACAATATCGCGCGCCGCGTACGCCGCTTCAATGGCTTTCGCGGATTGACCGCTTGCATAAGGCGGTGCGTTATCCAGTCCATAACGCCACTTCGTAACGCCGGGGCAGCTAGCCGTATCGACCGCTTTGAATCCCCCTGCAGCGGATGGCCGGAGGTGGTCGAAATAGAGAAAACTGCTGGGTTCCACCACCACGTAACGGGTATGTATTCCTAGCGCCGTCAACGCTTTCTCGCCGTGCCCGACGGCTGCGTATCGTTGCACGAGTTGCGCGCCCGCTGAATGGCCAACGAGTACAACGGACCGCAAATCCGGGTATTGGGCACGATCTGCAAAGTGGTCGAGCAGGCGATCAAGTACCTCAAATCCGCTGACGGGGATGGGCGACAGCGCCGGCGAGCCACGTGACCAGTCATGCATCTTCCAGCGCAATACGGTAGCAGGCAATCCGTGAGCCGCGATGTCCTGCGGGGTCAGGAACTGAGGGCCGACGATCAAGGTTTTCCCGGTTACTCCCGCCATCCTCGCGGCCTCAACGGTTGAGGACCAGTTCGATTTCGCATTGCGGCTTTCCCCATGCACGATGATGACAACGCGCTCCACACCCGCAGCGTTGGCATTCAGCGGAGTGGTGGAATACGCGGGAATGGTGCCTTTGCCCGACGCCGTCTCAACGTCGAATTGCTGCTCTGGCGTAGCCCGGACAGGTTTGCCCGGTCCGGTCTTGCTGTCTTTGGCCGGGCTTGGCGTGTCAGAGACCGGTGCAGAGAGCGTTGCGGGCGTGTTCGTGGCTTGAGCGTTGGCTTCGTGGGAAGTTGTCAGCCCGAGTGCGACGCTGCATGACAAGGTAAATAAAAGCGCCAGTCTCATGCGGTTCCCCGAGTGTTGAACAAATCGCGTTAAACGTAAAGGGCCGGGAAATCCGTCGCTGTAAAAAACGTCCGTAAGATCTGAGCCTCATTGCAGGCGGTGTCAGAAGCCAAGACGGGGTTGCTTGACGCGTCCGGGACAATAGGTAATCTGCACAAGGAACTTAGGCAGGCCAGGCTGCAGCTAGCCGCTGCACAGGACTTATCGCGTTACGAGTACAGATTGCCTGAGAGCGGCGCACCCTGAATAGGGGCGGCACCGTTTAGAAACAGATCAGTGATCCTGAGCATATCGATTCGGGACAATGCGATAAACGCATCGGTGTCCACCAGCCAGAAGATGCTGCTCGCGTGTGGCGATGGCATCGTCTCCTGCCACCTCCTGAAACAAGCGCAGCTCCGAGCGGCAAAACCCCTGGCACGTTCGCGCCGCGGCGCAGATCGGGCAGTGGTCTTCAATCAGCAGCCAGTCATGGCCGTCGCGTTCCACCCGCGCCATGTAACCCTCGTCGGTGCGTAGCGCCGCAAGCCGTTTCAGCCGCTCCGGCAATGTCCTGCCCGCGCGCGCAGCCGCATAGAGCGCCCGCGAGTCCGCTTCGCGCTGCGCGATCAGACGATCCATTCCGTCCTCGCCGAATATCTGCCGGATCGACCCGATCAACTGCACCGTCAGTTGCGCATGCGTGTCCGGGAACCTGCGGTTGCCCGCCTCCGTCAGCGCCCAGTTCTGACGCGGCCTTCCCACGCCCGCTATGGCCTCCTGCTGACCCTCGATCAAGCCCGACGCCGCCAGCTTCTGTACCTGCTGGCGGGCGGCCTCGGGGGTCATGTCGAACGCTTGCGCGAGGGTCGCGGTAGACGCCGGCCCCTTCGTCTTGATGAAAAACAGAATGCGATCCGCAGTCGACAAACCACTTGAGTTATCCAAGTCAATCCTTGTGTAATATAAGGCGCCCGCTTAATATGCAAGCTAATGTTTTGATAATAGGCCTAAGCGGCCCTACTGTCGAGGTTGAGGAAAGCCCATGCCTGTTGCCGATACACCCCATACCATCCCTGCTGTCCCTACAACCCATTCGACGGTCCAACCTCCCGCAGTTCAGCCGGGCACCGCAGCCTGGAGCGACTTGCTGCGAGGCGGGAACGGAGTCCTTGCGCTGGCCCTGACCGGCGGCGTGGCCCTTTACGCGGTCAATGTGCATGTTGTCTCGACCGTGTCGCCGTCGGTGGTGCGGGACATTGGCTGACTCGATTTCTATGCCTGGAACACGACCTTGTTCGAGGTGGCCTCCATCGTCGGTGCGGCGTTGTCCGTGCGGGTGCTGGCAGCGTTGGGTCCTCGCGGCTCGTATCTCGCGGCGCTGGCCGTATTTGCGCTCGGTTCGGCCATGTGCGCGGCGGCGTCCTCCATGCCCTGGATGCTTGGCGGGCGCAGCGTGCAGGGGCTGGGCGGCGGCACGCTGGGAGCCCTGAGTTACGCATTGATCAGGGTCGTGTTCGCGCCGCCGCTGTGGCCGCGTGCCGTGGCGCTGGTATCGGGAATGTGAGGCGTGGCCACGCTTTGCGGACCCGCCTTGGGGGGGCTTGTTCGCCGAAGCGGGACATTGGCGCTGGGCCTTCTGGACGTTGTTGCCGCTGTGCGTCCTGCAAGCACTGCTGGTCGCGGCGCGCCTGAAGCCGCATGCGAAAGCGCCGCCTGCGGACAGTGCGGCTCGCATTCCGGGCCCGCAAATCGCGCTGCTGGCAAGCTCGGTCATGGCCGTGGCGGCGGGGAGTTTATCGACCTCGCTGGTCTGGCAGGCGGCCGGTGTCGCGGCGGGGTTGATGCTGGGTGCAACGGCTATCGCGTGGGAGCGGCGGGCGGCAGTGCGATTGTTGCCCCGCGGCGCGACCGTACTCGGCACCGCGCTCGGCGTGGTCTATGCGAGCGTTGCGTTGTTGCTGGCGGGTACTACCACGGAAATCTTCGTGCCTTATTTCTTGCAGACGCTGCACGGCCATACGCCGCTGGCAGCGGGTTATCTTGCAGCCGCAATGGCGGGTGGATGGAGCCTTGGTGCCATGCTTTCCTCAGGTCATGAGGGCCGCGGTGCTGCCCGTTTGCTGCATGCCGGTCCAGCACTGTGCACGCTCAGCCTGCTTGCGCTATCCATCCTGATGCCGCTTGGCGCGGGGTTGCAGCCGGGCTTGCGCACGCTGCTATGTGGCCTTGCTTTAGCGGGTGTCGGGGCTGGGGTGGGTATCTGCTGGCCGCATTTGCTGACGCGCGTTTTGACATTGGCGCCGCCGGGCGAAGGAGGGACCGCATCAGCCGCGATCACGACCGTGCAGCTCTATGGCATGGCGACCGGCGCGGCCGTCGCGGGATTGGTCGCGAATGCAGCGGGGCTGCTAAGTCCCGGTGGTGTGGGTGGTGCGCAATCGGCTTCGGCATGGTTATTCGCAAGCTTCGCCGTAGCGCCTGCGCTAGTGATTTTGTTGGCGCGGCGAGTTACAAAGACGCGAGTGGCGTACGAAGCGATCTAACCAAGCTAGCGAAGCAAACCATTCGATGGATGCGCTCCAAAACCTTTCAATTCGCCTTGGTCGCGAGGTTCGCAAGGACGCCAGCGCGTTAAATGCCAATCGGCCTTTTGAATAACGGATTAAGCCTGTATAAGCATTAGGCCGCTGATTGACCGAGTGCGGATGCTGTCCTTACAGATTTTAATAAAGCAGCTTGGCAATCCAATTTGTTTGCGGTCGATCGCCTTGCCGTCTTAAGTCCGCCATTCGTTCTTTGTAAATGTCACGTCATCGTTTGCAACGGAATGTATGTAATGTGAAGTGTGTCATCCACCGGTGGCAAACCTGCGTTAGACAGTGCGTGTCTTAGGTCGAAGCTAACCTGACAAACTGATAACTACCGGAGGTTGCACCATGAAGGTAAGCTTGCGCCGCACCCAGGCAGCCGTACTTTCTGCCATTGCGTTGTTAGCGGTGGTCCCCCTGCAGGGATGGGCTCAATCCGTCCCGTCGCCTACCGCTCCCGCAGCATCTGTCATCGATCCCCCGGGCCGTGTCGCCCGTCTCAACTACTTCGACGGCAGCGTGACCATGGAGCCGGCCGGTGCAACCGACTGGGCTTATGCCGAACTGAATCGTCCGCTCACCACCGGCGATCAGTTGTGGGTGGACACTGGTGCGCGAGGCGAACTGCACGTTGGCTCTACCGCGCTGCGGTTGAGTCAGCAGACCGCGTTGAGCATCGTCGATATAGATGACAAGAACCTGCAGTTGAAGGTCACGCAGGGCACGCTGTCCACCCGCGTGAGGGCATTGCCCCCCGGGCAGACTGTTGAAATAGACACACCGAACGTCGCGATGCAGGCGTCGAGCCCGGGCGAATTTCGTGTAGACGTTGCGCCCGACGGTAGCTCGACCACGGTGACGCTGCGAAGCGGCACCGCCAATCTTTATGGCGACGGCGGTGTATTTCAGATGACCGCGGGCCAGCAGATCACGTTCACCGGAGTGAATCTCCAGCAACAAGCCGGCGGACCCGCACCCGCTCCCGATGCCTTCGACCAATGGGTCATCAGCCGCGATCGTTCGGAAGATGCTTCGGCGTCCGCACGATATGTATCGCGGGAAATTCCCGGTTACGAGGACCTGGATGCGAACGGTACGTGGCGCAGCGACCCGAACTACGGCGAAGTGTGGGTTCCGACCGTCGCGGTGACCGCGCAATGGGCGCCTTATCACCAGGGCCATTGGACGTGGATTGCGCCGTGGGGCTGGACCTGGATAGACGACGCTCCCTGGGGCTTCGCGCCGTTCCACTATGGCCGCTGGGCGTATCTGGGCAATGCCTGGGCATGGGTGCCGGGACCGGTTGTCGTCGCACAGCCGGTGTATGCGCCGGCGCTGGTGGCGTTCGTTGGCGGCGGAGGCGGAGGGCACTGGGGTGTCGACCTGGCCATTGGCGGCGCCGTAGGCGTAGGGGTAGCCTGGTTTGCATTGGGGCCGCACGAACCGTGGCATCCGGGCGCGGGTTATAGCCCGAGTTACTACAACCGGGTCAACAATGTGAACATCACGAATGTGCACAACACGACCATCGTCAACAACATCACCAACGTTCACAACACCTATATCAACCAGCGTGTGCCTGGTGCTATCACGGCCGTGCCGGCCGATACGTTCGTGCATGGCCAGCAAGTGGCGCAGGCATCGCGCAGGCTGACGCCGCAACAAATAAGCGGCGCGCAGATCGGGGCAGGCACAGCGGCTATTGCACCGGTACGCGGCAGCTTCACGGGTGGGATGCGCACCGCTTCTGTAGGCACGCCAGCGATGGCCATGCAACGTCAAGTCGTCGCCACTCGCGCACCGGCTGTTCCTGCCGCCTACCGCGACACGCTTGCCCAACACTTCGCCAGCAGCGGTGGGCGTGTTGCCGGCGCCGGTGAGCCGATCGTGCGTACGACCGTACCCGCAGCCTTCGTGCGTCCGTTGAACCACGGTGCGGCCGCGGCGCCGTCGCCGCAAGGCTATCGGCTGGTGAACCGGGCGCAAGCCCGTCCTGTCGGAGCGCAAGGTGCGCCTGCCGGGAACGTTCAAGCGAATGCTCCGCGCGAAGAAGCGCGTGCGCCGCAAGCTGTGCGTCCTGCCGAACCCGTGCAGCAGCGGGTACCCGTAGCCGCTGAAAATGGCGCGCCGCGGCCACCGGGCGAAAACGCCGGTCACGAGCCTGCTGTTCATGCAGAGCGTCCGGCTCAGAACGAGCCGCAAGCCCCCCGGCAAGAGCAAGCCATGCGCGAGCCGAACGTTCAGCAACAGCATGCCGTGCCGGAAGCCGCGCCTCGTGCAGAGGAGCACGCGCGTCCGGTCGAGCCGCCAGTCTCTCATGTGGAAAGGCCGCAGCAGCAGGAAAGACCGCAGCAGCAGGAAAGGCCGCAGCCTGCGCGTCCGCCGGCTCAGCAGGAAGCGCATCGGGCGGAGGCTCCGCGTCCGGAACCGCATCCGCCCGCACCCAAGGGTAACGAGCATCACGACGAGCATCCGAATTGAACGGATGATTTGCTGATGACCCGGCAGCCGGTTTTGTTCGCCTCAACGAGCACGACCGGCTGCCCTTCGCTATACGGAAGTTGTGAAGAGAGGCAGGCGCCAAGCGTTAACCGCCAAGCGCACTTGGCGACTGTTAGCTACCCACAGGCATCGGGTCAGTAACAGCTTGCACACAAACACCACACGCAGACCGACCAGGTTTTTTCCTGATCTCCAGTGCTAAAGGGTTTTTGTCGACCGGCCAAGCGCTGCGATAATTCCGGACTTCCTGTCAGGGTGCTCGTTCTCGCCTTGCGGGACCCGCACTAAACCCCCGTTGCCACACGAATAACCAGCCTTAATGATGGAAGCCTGAGCCATGTCGACTGAAAACGCCCCCCACGAGCATGCGGTTGAACATGCAGCGCATTCGGGTGATCCGCTATCCCGCTGGGTTGCTGTGTTCACCGCCATTCTCGCGGCGCTCGCGGGTCTCTTGCACTACGAGGAAGGGGTCTTGCAAACCCAGTCCCTGCTGTTCAAGAACGATGCCGTGCTGCTGCAAAGCAAGACCAGCGACGAATGGAACCTGTATCAGGCGCAATCGAGCAAGGGACATCTGATGGAGCTTGCCGCTGAATTGTCGGGCCCGGACAAGCAGGCGTACTACCGCGACCAGATCGCCAAATACGAGCTTAGGAAGAAGGAGATCCAGGCCAAGGCGCACGACATGGAAAAAGAGGTGGAAGAAGCCAACCTGCAATCCGAGCGCAAGGGGCATCCGCAACACATGTTCGGTCAGGCGCTCGCGTTGCTCAACGTGGCCATTTCGCTTGCGGCAATCACATCGCTCACGGGCAGCCGCAAGCTGTTTGTTGTTGCGGGCCTGGCGGGTGTCGCGGGTATCGGCGTGTCGATTCTCGGGTTCCTGAATATCTGAACCAGAGGGCTTGTCCGGCTAACTGGCGTGCGGACCAGCTAGGCGCCCGGACACGTCGCGGCGCGATGGTTCAGGCCTTCATGTTCAACGCTAAACGCTGCTTTGACCTTGTCGTCGTTTTGCGTAATACGCAGCACGTAGATGCTGTCGTAATCCGTGCTCGCCCAATGAGGCACGCTTGCCGCGTCGCCGCCGGCGTCGCTGACAATCTTGCGGGCAAGCGCCTCGATAATCTTGTGTTCCCAGGCGACTACCATCAGGCTGCTTTTGTATTGAGGTGAGAGCAGGGTCGCATTCAGGTCGTCGGTCCTGGAAAATCCAATCGATGCGTTGACGGGCAGACCAAAATAAATCGCCGTCGGTTCGATCGTCGCCAGGGGGCGGACATAGTCATACTTCGTGCCGCCATCGTTCTTTTGCCTGGCCGGATCAGGCGCAAAAATGAAGTCCGGCTTGCCGTATTTACTTTCGATGACCCGAGGCAACGCGAGCGCACGGTTCAGCCCCTGGCAACTTAGCTGACCGAGTCCGGCGGCGGGTTTTTCTCCGTGCCGGACCATGACGATCGTTTCAACCGTGTCGCCGGCGGCGCAGGCCGGTATCGATGCAAGCACGGTGACGGCGAGCACCAGCGATAGAACGCCTGACGGCGGGCGGCTGCAAGTTTTCATGAGTGGTTGGCCACGTTGCGTTTGAGCCGCGATTCTAGCAATTCCCGGCCCGGCATTTATCCGGCAACCAATCATTCGTTATCGCTTCACTGCAAGATAGGCGCGGCTAAGGGTTGGCCGGCTATGCACCCACAACCTCGATGCGAGCCACGACGCGGGACGGTCACGCACTTCAAGCCGATAAATCGAGCGTTCGCCGGCCTCTTCAGTCCCGCGAACGTTGGGACCCATCTCGCACGTATAGAAGTGTCGAAAGCCGGCTTCGCGGGCGACTTGCCGGTAGTCGTCGTCGTAAAAGCCTTGAGGCCAGCAAAGGTGGTCGGACGCTTCGCCCATGCGCGTCTCGAGCGCTGCCCGCGCAGCCAGGAGGTCGCGCCGCAACCCGGCACATTTCTCTTCGCGGTTGCGCGCAATCTTGTCCCAGCGCACATGACTGTGCGTGTGGCTATGAAATTCGAACGTCCCGGCCCGACACATTGCGTCGATCTCGGACCATCGCAAGATGGCGCGATCTGCTTCTCCGTTCTGGATAGCGAGATCACCTTCGTGATGACTGAGCAACTCAGGCAGCTCGCCGCCTGAGTGCGCGTGCACGCGCGGTGCTCCGTCGCCGGGCCAGCTCGTGACCAGGAAGCACAGTGCGGTAAAGCCGTACCGCTGCAGCACCGGATGGGCATGCACCCAGTTGTCGAGATAACCGTCGTCGAAGGTCAGCACGATCGATTTGGCCGGCAACGGCCCGCCGGCCAGATACGCGCTCAACTGCGCGGCCCCCACGGTCTGGTAACCCGCTTGCGCGAGATAAGCCATCTGTGCCGCAAAGCGTTCGGGCGAAACCGTGATCATTCCTGGCGACGTGCTGATGTGGTGATACATGAGCACAGGCACCGCACGCGCTTGCGCTTTCCCTTGCTCTCTCACGCGTGAAGCCGCCGTTCGCTGATGCCGCGCTCGTAGAAGTCGATGGTTTCGTCAGCCATGCCGTCGACCGTAAAGCTGGCGTCGGTCAGGAGACGCCCTGCAACGCCGAGTTGCACACGCAGCCTCGGGTGATCGATCAGGCGGGCAATGGCCGTTCGCAGCGCCTCGATGTCATGGGGCGGCACAAGCAGGCCGTTCACGCCGTGCGTGATCAGTTCCGGCACGCCATCGACGTTCGTGCCGATGACCGGCAAGCCCGCTGCCATGGCCTCTATATACGACTGCCCCAATGCTTCCTGATGCGTGGGCAGTACGAAGAAATCGCAGCCCCGCAGCACATTCGGAATGTCCGTGCGAAAGCCCAGCAGATGGACCCGATCGCTAATCCCGAACCCGTTGACAATATTCTTGATCTTGTCGAACCAGGGCCCGTCTCCGGCCATCACGACATGCAGGTTCGGACGTTCTATGAGCATGGGCCGGACCGCATCGATCAGATCCTCGTGGCCTTTTTTATCGCGCACGATGGCGACCATGCCCGCGATGATCGCGTCTGCACCGAGCCCGAGTTCATCACGCAACGTGGAGTGCGAAAGGGCCGGCGGCCTGACGATGCCGTCATAGATAGTTTCAACGCGGCTCTTCGATACCCCCGCTGAGATCAGGTACTCGCGCACATGCCGGCTCACTGCAATGACGCGATGCGGAATCCATGTGTAGGTGGCAAGCGAACTGATGGGCAGGGCGAGGTGGCGCGTGCGGACCACGAGCGGCGTGCCGGCGAGCCGCCCGGCGGTTCCCGCAACAATGCTGTCATGGCCGCTATGCGTGTTGAGAACGTCGAACTTGCGGCGGGTCAGCAGTGACTTGATGGCCAGCATGGACGGAACGTCCGCGCCGCCTTTCATCCTCGCGTGGTGGACGGTGAAACCTTCCTCTTTTGCACGTAGGCCGAGGCGAGCGCCGACAGGACAGACGACTTCCACGGCGTGGCCCCGGGCGCGCAATACGATCATTTCCTTGAGCGTCCTGTGCTCCTGGCCGCCCCAGCCGCCCGACGACTCGCTATGTAATATCCGCAATGCTTTCATCTGATCGCTGCTCCCCGGCAATGCGTAATCGTTCTGTAGCGCTCGTAATATATAGTAATAATCCGAGAAAAATGCAGTCGAATTCAAAAAAACTTGACAGCTGCGCAGACGTTACAAAGCCTTACGCAGCCTGTGCGCCGACAAACGGAATAGAGGCACGGGTGCAAACGTTTGCGAATTATTCGGACGTTTCTTTTGATGCCGCGATGATTGAATGGACGCTTCAAAACCACAGTTAGCCCACGTGAATTCATTCGGAGTCGGAACGAAATTCCGTTGCCTGAGGAAGCTCAAGCGCGGACTCGGCTGTAAGCCATTGAACTTAGTGTCGGAAGAGCTGTCGGCGCGCACCGCGATGTTTGCCGTAGATTCATAAAGACATATGCAGTAAATATGGCAGTAGCCTATAGAATATATTTTACATTTCGATCAACGCTTTGTAGGCTGTGCGCTTTCCTGGTCGGTCAAGTCGGGTCGGTACGCCAGGAAAATTCACTTGGGCTTCTTGGCCTGACAGGAGCGTTGAATGTTTCAAGCAAGGCCGCGTCACCTTCTATTGCGCATGTCGCTTGCAGCCCTGTGCTGCGTTTCCTGTACCCACGTCTTCGCACATGAACTGGTGCTGCATCGCTCCTCGCCGGACAGCGCCGAGGCCATGGAGGTATCGTCGGTGGGTGACGGCGTGGTGGAAGACCTGCCTTTGCAAGGCGGGGGTTTCCAGCGTGTCATGTATTCCGCTGCCAGGCGCGAAACAAAAGGCATCATCGTGATGTTTCCCGGGGGCACCGGCGAGATCGACATAGAGAAGAGCGGGCACGTCAAGAATGCGAAGAATTTCGTCGTACGCTCGGACGACCTATGGCGTGACCGGGGTTATGGCATCGTGCTGGTCGATGCGCTGGACCACCAGTCCATGCGAGGGCAGCGCAGTAGCGCCGCGTACGCAGAGGTAACGAAAAAGATCATTGAGTTTGCGTATAGGCAGGCGAATGTCCCTGTATGGGTGCTCGGTACCAGCCAAGGTTCCATTGCCGCCATGAATGCTGCATCCCATGCCGGAAGAACGCAGCTCGCCGGCCTGATCCTGACCGAGTCCGTGTCCATTCTCGGCGGTTCTCACGAAACTGTCTTCGATGCACATCCTGACGATGTCCGCGTGCCTTCGCTTGTTGTCGCAAACGAGGATGACAGATGCAAGGTCGCGCCGCCGTCCATGGCGCAGTCAATCGCGCAATCGATCCGCCGCGCTCCGACAACCGTCATGACTGTCAGCGGAGGCGAGCAACGTACCCAGGATGACTGCGGCTCACTGACCCCGCACGGCTACTACGGAATAGAAGAAAAGGTAGTCAACGGGATCGTGGACTGGATGCAGAAAACGCAAAACCGGCCTTGATTTGAAGGGGTATTGGCCACGCGCAAGGTGAACGCACGATGAGTCGTCGCGATTGCCCCGAACCGGGATCCGGGTTCCACGTTTGACTTATGATCGAGGCCTTCAAACACAAAGTTGCCGGACATGATCCCCGACGTTTCCCGTGATGACCAACCTACGTTGACCGGTCCCAGCATCGAGCTTCGTCCTCTGCAGTCATCGCATCAGGAGGCGCTGGTGGCTGCCGCGACCGATGGAGAATTGTGGACCATGAAGGTGACTGTCGTTCCCGGTCCGGAGACGGTAGGGCTATACATTGCCACTGCGCTTGCAGGCCGGCAAGCGGGCACGGTGATGCCGTTCGCTGTCGTCAAGCGTGAGACCGGGCAGGTGGTCGGCAGCACCCGGTTCTGGAAGATCGATCACGTTAATAGAAAGCTCGAAATTGGTCATTCCTGGCTGAGCGCCTCAGTGCAACGATCGGGCGTCAACACTGAAGCGAAGTACCTTCTCCTGACCCACGCGTTCGAAGCCATGAACGCTGTGCGCGTCCAATTCACAACCGACGAGCTCAACGAAAAATCCCGGGCGGCGATCCTGCGGATTGGCGCAAAGCAGGAAGGCATTGTCCGCCACGAGCGCATCATGCCCGATGGCCGCAAGCGCAACTCGGTGCGGTTCAGCATCATTGATTCCGAGTGGCCGGAGATAAAGGCATTACTGCAGCAGAAGATGCGCTTGAAATAAAACCTGACCGGCCGGCAGCAGATTATGCAGTGCAGCAAAATGCTTCGCTGTTACGCCCTGGGTCATTCCGAAAGCCATATTGAATATGAAAGGAATTAGTAGGCTTTAATTAATATAACGATAATATTCATCCGCGTCAGGTTCTCAAAATTAATATCGCAAAGTGATTCGGTTATATTTACCCAGAATATTAACAAAAGGTAACGTCATACGATTCCAATCAGTTAAATAATGATTCATTCGTTTTCGCTGGCCAAATTGAGAAGAAAATTCCGTGTTCTCGCCTCTTCTGGGATGGCGGCCGTTCAGCGCATAACGTGTGAGGAACTATTACTTATTTCCAAGTCTTTGCGAACGTTACACGGATGAAACGTTTTTTTGCGAATATAATTCGTCCATCCAAAGCGGACTGTAACTAATACCAGACCGCTGAAAGAGGATTTCCATCTCAGGCAAATTGACTGAGATGGAATTGAACGCTGCTTTCAACGCGCGAAACCTGCGCGAATGCTCCGTGGACGGATATCGCGGTGCAACATTGACGCAGCTTGTTGTTTCGAACAACCCGTTGTCTCCACGGCATGACGTCCTCAGCCAGGGTGCGCGTTCCTGCGCCCTGCGAGTAGTCACGCGCGCGGCGCCCAGGCGACCGGAAGAGGTGAGCCGAAGCACGGATGGGCGATCAGGCTTGCCGTCATCCATCAGCGCTGTACCTCGTTTCGATTACATGGGCATGATTTCTGATTCTTATAAATAGGTGTGCAAACGATTTAAACGAAACCAACAATTGTTGCGTCGCTGAAGATGCAGCGTGCGGCAGCTGACGTCCGTCCCGTAGAGGTTGACGAAACCTTCGGGCGGGGGGTAAGCACGCGCGCGGCCCAGCCGCAGCCGGACATGTGGCAGCAGGACGATGTAGCCTGGCCGGACTCCTCGAAGCAAGCCCAGTTTCCTGTCTTTGTGACCTCGTCAAGACAGGCGGGACAAATTCGCCATTAATTAGGATGACAGACTATATGAAGCGCTATTTCATGTAATTGGCTGGTTCTCCAGGCACGAGAGTCCTGGCCATCCGGGAACGCGCGGAGTCACGCGCGCGTTCGGCATTGACATGCCCAAGGGTGCCGTTCTTGCAGCGCGACAGTGATCAGCAGCATCCCCCGGTCAAATCTCTTAGCTCCACAAAAAACGCGAACGCGGGACGACTCCGGTCGATCTTGTCGATCCTCGGGGAAAACTTGTAGTAATACGACAGGGACTATGATGAAATATTTAAGACTACTTCCGATTTCGGTCGCAACGACACTTGTCTTCTTAGGTGCCGGCAACGCCCAGGCGCAAAGCAGCACCATCACTGTCAGCGGCGTGAAATACACGTTCTGCGGGAGTGAGAACGACAACTGCACGTTTTCCGGCAAGGGTTCCGTGGTGTTCGGCTCGGTTCCGCCCAACTCGCCGACGACCATGTTGACCAGCCCGCGCACCTTCACGAACGGGGTCGGCTGTTATGTCGGCGCTGTTTCGCAGACCGATCCGGCTTACGGCTATGGAAAATCGTGCTGGGTCAGCCTGGCAACGACCACGAAGCCGGTTACAACTTCGCCCGTTACAACACCCCCCGCGACCACCACTCCGGTGACCACCACTCCGGTGACCACCACTCCGGTGTCCACCACCCCGGTGACGACCGCTCCGGTAACGACTACCCCGGTAACGACTACCCCGGTGACCACATCGCCCACGACCACATCGCCGGCTACGACGACATCGACCCCGGCTGCTTCGGCCATTTCATGCGGCTCGCCTGCACAAACGGCAGGCGGCACCGCTAATGGGTTGATCAGTGCTGACACGCTGACAACCGACGGCATGCGCATCTACCCGAATAACACGGCATTCAGCGTAGCGGTCACGACCAACGCGCCGAACGCGGACACGGTCATCTGGTCGATCGCCGACGCGAACGGTGCGATCAAGACGCAGGGCAGCTTCGCCGTGAAGTCCGGTGCGCAGACCGCCACGATGTCGTGCAAGTCGACATGGTCGGGCTACGGCTCGATCACGGCCACGTTGCAATCCAATGGCGGCACGTTGCCGAACCTGGGCACGCGTCCCATGGGCATTGCAACATTCGGCGTGTTGCCCAACCTCGCGTCCGTGCTTGGCACGGTCACGTATGCGCATCAGGACCAGCATCGTTTCGGTATGCAGGGTTTCAACGACAACATCAATGCGTTGCACGACCTGGGAATTTCCTGGACCATCGACGATCGCGAAGTGTCTGCCATGGAGCCGAATGGCCCCAACACCTATACGCCGAGCGTGAGCGACCTGGACCCGTTCTACAAGCAAAACCCCGACCAGATGCGCATTGTGCGTCTTGACGGACTGCCGGCATGGGATTCGAAGACGGGTCAGTTCAACGACATGGCCTATGCGCCGTCGAACATGACCGAGTTCCAGAATTACATGGGCCGCGTGGGTACCGATACAAGCCTGATCCGTGCCGCGGTTTATCCGAACCAGCAGAGCAACTACTACCAGGTGACGTGGGAACCAGGCTGGATGGACAGCAACGCGAATTTCATCGCGATGTACAAGGCCGCTTATCAGGGCTTGCATTCGACCGATCCGAACGCCGTCGTGATGGGTCCGACCAATCCCTTCCCGGCCAATTGCCCCACCGCTTGCACGGGGGGTTACCTGCAAACCTATGGTGCACTCGGCTTGTGGAACTATGTCGATGCAATATCGACGCATGGTTACTGGAACGCAGGAACCTATCCGGCGCATCCGCCTGAATTGCAGGACTCGGATCCGAGCCCGGCTAACCAGGCCAACGCGCTCGACAACCAGGTGACCCAGCTGCGCGCCATCATGCAAGCCGGCAAGCCGAACATGAAACTGTTCGCCACCGAAGCGGGCACCAGCTACGATCCGGGCATCAACTACGGACCTACGTCACCGTCGCAGAACCAGTTGTTTGCTCAGGCGGCTGTTGGCGTGCGCTCGCACATCATCATGCTCGGCGGCGGCGCGCAGGTGACCACGCTGTTCTATGGTTCGGACTATCCGGGCGAAGTCGGCTACGGTACGTTCTTCGACCTGAACGACGCCCAGGGCGCGTACGGTGCATCGAACCTGTCACCGAAGCCCGAAGCACTGGCATTCGCCACGATGACCCGCGCACTTGACGGCACCAACACGCTTGGCCGCGTGACGGGTACTCCCGCCGGGACCTTTGCCTACGCATTCCAGCAACTCGGTAACGGCAAGGTTGTGACGGCATTGTGGGCCCACAGCAATGCGCAATGGCCGGCATCGGGCGGACTGTATAGCCAGACCTACTCGACGACCTACTCGCTTCAGGTCGACGCTGCAGGCGCATCGGGCAACGTGACGGAGATCGACGGTTACGGCAACATCAGCACGCTGCCCTATACCAACGGCCACGTGACGCTGACGCTGACTGAAGTCCCGCAATACATCGTCTCGAGCAATGCGACGGTTGCCAAGGCCAACTCCACGGTTCCGGTCGGCTACACGGGTCAGTAACCCAAGTTGCAAGCACGCTTGATGGGCAGCTGCCAGCAAGAGCCGCCCATCAGCAAAAAGCCAATGCCTCGCGGTTGAACGCGAGGCATTGGCTTTTATGGTTTCCGCTCAGGATCAGATTCAAGTTCAGGTGAGCAGGCTTTCTGCCGGCACGTAGGTAAAACCCAGGGCGCGTGCAACGGCCTTGTAAGTGACCTGTCCCTCGCACACGTTCAAGCCGGCCCGCAGATGCGGATCATGGGACAGCGCGCGCCGCCAGCCTTTGTCCGCAATCGCCAGCGCGTGCCCGATCGTCGCGTTCGTGAGAGCGAAGGTCGAGGTTCGCGCCACCGCGCCCGGCATGTTGGCCACGCAGTAATGCACGACGTTGTCTACGACGAAAGTGGGATCGGTATGCGTGGTGGGCCGGGACGTCGCGAAGCAACCACCCTGATCGATAGCGACGTCGACAACAACCGCGCCCGGCTTCATATGCGAAATCATGTCGCGGGTCACGAGCTTCGGCGCGGCGGCACCCGGAATAAGCACGCCACCGATCAGGAGATCGGCGGCGTGTGTCGAATCCTCGATCGTCTGCGCGTTCGAGCACAGCGTGGTGACGCGGTTGCCGTAGATCAGGTCCAGTGCGCGCAGACGATCGATGTTCTTGTCGATTATCGTCACGCGCGCACCCATGCCCACCGCAATCTGCAACGCGTTGGTCCCGACCACGCCGGCACCAATGATCACTACATGTGCGGGAGCAACGCCGGGCACACCGCCAAGCAGCAACGCCATCCCTCCCTTCGATTTCTCCAGATGCGCCGCACCTGCCTGGATCGACATACGGCCCGCGACTTCGCTCATGGGAGCAAGCAGAGGCAAACCGCCGCCCGGACCCGTGATGGTTTCGTAAGCAATGCATACCGCCTTGGAGCCGACCAGTGCGCGTGTCTGCTCCGGGTCAGGCGCCAGATGCAGGTACGTGTAGAGAATTTGTCCCGCGCGCAGCATCGCGCATTCGGCGGGCTGGGGCTCCTTCACCTTGATGATCATCTCGGCACCCGCGAAGACTTCCTGCGCCGTGTCGACCACCGTAGCGCCCGCAGCCTTGTAGGCATCGTCCGATAAACCGATCTCCGCGCCCGCCGCTGTCTGGACGACAACTTCGTGCCCGTGAGATACCAGCTCACGAACCCCCGCGGGCGTCAGCCCGACCCGATATTCATGGTTCTTGATTTCTTTAGGCAGACCGACATGCATGATTGACTCTCCTCCAGAGAAGGCCAGTTGCCGGCGTCCGCGGCCATGGACACCCGGGCGAACCCTTGCACGCGGATACCAGGCGTCTCCGCAGCCGCCAAGGGCGGTACTACTGCAAGCCAGGGCAGCCGCCGCCGCATTGACGGTGTCCTATGCAAGATACTTTTGCGTCTTGCCGCGACGCTACTGCTGATCCAGGATACCGCCCAGTGTGATCGCAAACCGATGTCCCAGGACGATGAATGAGCCGGGGTTTTCCATGAGACATCCGAGGCGTTTCCTGACCGCGCCGATCCGTTCGCAAGGGCGTTCGCGGCTGGCGGCGTCGAATCTTCCGACACTACGAATTGCCGGCTAATCCTGCTGAGCGGCCGTCGAACCCATGTTTTTGCTCCAGGACATTCATGGTTGAGACACCGGATTCCTGCTAGTTGAAAGCAAGGCGCGAGCCCACCCAAGGATCCAGGCTCACGGCGTCACTCTCGCGATGCCGGTACCGTCAACGCCTCGCCCGTACGCGCATGTTGTGCATGTGCAAGGAGCTTGGTGGTCCATTGCACTGCCATGGCAAGGATTGCTGCCTCGGCGAACGCAAGCGAAGCCGCTTGTCTGGGAAGCGTGAAAATAAGGCATAGGCAGAACGCGGCGAATGAAAACCGGCCAAGCACCATGCCTCGCAAAAGCGACACCACGAAGTCCGGGCCATGCGCCCGATGAGACGAGACAGAAAGCACGATCCCCAATAGCGGGAACACCGCAAGAAGACCGCTCCATTTGGGCCCAAGCGCGGACGACAGCGTGGTGACCGCGACGGTTAGCGCCGCGCCGGCAATCATGCGTCCGGTGAGATCGTTACGGCCAAGCGGTGCAACGCGGGCAATGGCGTTGCTGCGAGGGAGAAACGTTTGTCCAAATGCGACGGCGATCAGTGCGGCTGCCATAGCCCAGGCTGGCGATGCCGGCATGGAAGCCAGGGCTATTGCTGCTACAAGCCAGCTTGCCAGACCGGTCGTCAGCGCGATGGGCCAGGACCGTGACCGGCAGGTCCATGCATAGGCGAAGTTGAATGCTTCGGAGGCGAGTATGGCGGACAGCGACAAGGTCGCCGCATGCGCTCCGAAAACCGGTCCGTGAGCCAGGACCAGCAGGAACAGGATAGGCCCGGCAACAAAGGGCAATCCTGCAAGCCAGCCTGCGATAGTGGGACCCCACCATTTTCCCGACATGGAAACGACCAGGAGAAAGAAGGGGACCAGCGTCAGCTTTAGCGCGAGCATGGCAAGCCAGGCGGATTTAAAACCGGATCGTACACGAATTCGTCTTGGGCTTAGCCGGAATGGAGGCGATGTTTATTGAAGGGCCTAAGAAGCTTGGCGCGCTGACAAATTGCTGCGCTCGTGCGCTAAGCTCGGCGCCACGATAAACACACGGCTAAAGACTTGCCGCATCAAGCCGATGTGCGCAACCGGGAGCGGTTGCGCACATCGGCTTGGCGGATCGCTAGAAGAGGTGTTGAATCCCGGCGTATGCACCGGACTGGCTGTGGCCGGGGAGCGGGTTGTCGGTGGCGGTGGTATCGCCAAAGGAATTGGCGTTCAGGCCGAAGTTCGCATTGGCGCTGTTGCGGGCGGTCGCAATCTGGAAATCCAGCAAGGTGCGCTTGGTCAGGTTGTACGTGCCACCAATCGTATAGAGGGTTGCGTTGCCACCGCCATTGTTTGCATTGACGTGATACACCGCGGCAATCAACGCAGCCGCCGGCGTAGCCTGCCACGTCACGCCGCCCCATTCCTGGCTGGTGGTCGTGATGCCGCCCGACAAGACGCCGGAAGTCGAATGAGATTGCTGATAAACCACCTGGATCTTGAATTTCCCCAAGAACACGTTAATGCCGCCAAAGTATTCGCGGGAGAAATTGAAGACATCGTCCAGGGTTCCGTTAGCGGCGTCGCGCCATTCGTCGTAGATCGCGCGGATCTGGAAAACCGGCTGCGTATAGGTGAGCTGGATAGCGTCAGCGCGGCCTTGTCCGGTCGTGCCGTTGCCATTCCAGTTGGTCGCGTTGGAGAGTGCGTATTGCCCGCTGATGTCGAAGCCGGCAATGGTCGGTGATTGGTACGAGATGTTGTTGCTCGTATGATTCCAGTTACGGCCGCGAACCAGCGATGCCGACGACCAGTTGCTTTGACCAAACGGATCGAAGTCCCAGACGCCGTTCGAGAGGAAAAGCTCCTTGCCGAGCAGCACCGTACCAAAGCGGTCGTTAGCAATTCCTACCGTGGCATACCGGTCGAACAAGCCATTGTTTGAAGGGCCTTGACCAGTCATGGTGTTGAATGCGCCTTCGAGGTGGAATACGGCCTTGTTGCCTCCTCCCAGATCTTCCATGCCCTTGATGCCCCAGAGGCTCGTTCCCCAATCGCCGCTTTCCGCCCTGAAGCGGCTAGCGCTTCCGGTCGATGCGCCGGTCACGGGGTTTTGTCCCGTGGGTGCGCCGTTCACATATTCCACCCCGGCGTCTATGCGTCCATACAGGGTCACGCTGCTTTGAGCACGCGCGGCCGTGACGCCAGTAGCCAGCACCGACACCAGCGCAACGGCTGTGAGCTTGTTCATGTCTCCTCCAATAGTTCATTTGACTGCGTCGCCGCTTCACCCGGCGTTTTTATCGCGCAGCCGTCGTCATGTCCTGGGCATTTTATCCAGCTAACAACGGGTAAAAAAGCCCCGGATTTCTTGGGTAAATCCGGGGCTGGCCGTGGAGGCAGGGGTAGTACTTTCCCCCACGGAGAAAATAGTTATTAAGTTATTCAAACATCCGCTTCAGATAAATGCGTTTGAAGAGAATAGTTATTTGTTGAGATACGAACAATCTCGCATGTTGGACGGCAAGAAGCCTGACCGGTTGGCGGAGGACACAGGAACAGAGCCATGGCGGACCCGGCAATCACGCGTAGGCTTGTGCAGGTGCGCCAGGCGCGCGAGCCGCGTTGTAGAAGTCCGCCTCATAGCCGGTTTCGTCAATTCTGCAGCGGCCTTGAATGTCCCTGTTGCTGGACATCAACGGGCATTTTTCGAAGACCAGCGCGATCCAGTCAACAAACACGCGGACCTTGGGCGCCAGGTGACGATTGTGCGGATAGACCGCGGCGATAGGCATGGGACGCGGTTTCCACTGCGGCAGCACTTCAACCAGTTCGCCGGACCGCAGGTGCGGCAGCAGCATGAACTGGGGCGCCTGAACAATCCCGGCGCCCTTTACGCCGCACATCACGTAGGCTTCGGCGTCATTCACGGCCAGCGCACCCTGCATCTTGACCGCGGTCGTTGTCTGGTCGACTACAAAATTCATGTCCTTGATGCGACCCGTCCTGTTGGAGAAATACTGTACCGCCAGGTGTTGCCGCAGGTCGTCCAGATTCGCCGGCTCGCCATGACGCCCGATATAAGCGGGGCTTGCTGCCGTCAGCGTCTGAAGCTCGCCCAGGCGCCGTGCGACCAGACTCGAGTCCTCCAGCTCACCAACACGAATTGCACAATCCACTCCGTCCTGCACCAGGTCCACAGGTCTGTCTCCAAAGCCGACCATGAGGTCGATGTCGGGGAAGCGCTCGCGGAACTCGAGCAGCCGGGGCATCACGATCAACCTGCCGATGGATCCCGGCATGTCGATGCGAAGCTTGCCTCGCGGGCCCTTTCCGGAATTTGACAGGGAGTCCTCAGTTTCATCGATCTCCGCAAGAATACGGACGCAACGCTCATAGTATTCAGCGCCTTCAGGAGTCAGGTTCAACCGCCTCGTCGTGCGTTGCAGGAGGCGTACACGCAGGTGTGCCTCCAGGTTCTTGATGATCGTGGTGGTGGAGGCGTGCGGCAGGCTCAACGCATCTGCCGCACGGGAAAAACTGTTCATTTCCACGATCTTCGTGAATACCTGCATTGCCTGTAGCCGGTCCATGTTGTCTCACCTTCAGCGCTTCGCCGCTCAAGCGACAGCACGCTGTTCAAGCAGAAATGGGCAGGGTCGAAACGCGATTGTTCCGAGCGAGCGAATTGTGTTCTGGATTATAACCATTTATCAGAATTGCGCTGAAGTCCACAATCCGATCCATCGTAACTTTGGCGGAATGGCGCAAAACGCGTCACACAAAACATGCAATCGACGAGCGATCCGACGCTCAGCATCGAAGACGTATCGATCACGGGTCATGCGCAGCTCATCAAGGTGCGCAGCTATCTTCCGGCCTCGAAAGGCGCGCTCCTGCCGATCGTCATTTATTTCCACGGCGGTGGTTTTGTCCGCGGCTCGCCGGACGACGCGGAGATTGCCGCGGCGACGATTGCCCGGCATACGCAAGCGTGGGTGGTGTCGGTGGGTTACTCGCTGTCTCCCCGGTTTCCATTTCCCGCCGCGCTTGAAGATGGCTACCGCGCCACGCAATGGGCAGTGGCCAATGCGCGTGCACAAGGCGCGGATGCGAGGCGCATGGGCGTGGCGGGTCACGATGCCGGCGGCAATCTTGCGACCTGTCTTGCAGCGGTTGCGCGGGATCGCGGTGAGTTCGCCTTTGCGGCGCAGGCGCTGCTAGCGCCTCTGCTTGATCCCAGCATGACGCGGATGGCCAGCGAGGACGAGATTGTCGATCCGGATCTCGGCGCGAATGAATGTGCGCAATGTTATCGAGCCTATTTGCCCAATGCATCGCAGTGGCTGCATCCGTACGCGGCCCCCATCGAGTCGCGCCGGCTGGCGGGTTTGCCGCCGGCGCTGATCGCCAGTGCGCAACACAATCTGCTGCACGTTGAAGCCGAAAAGTATGCGGGCGAGCTGATTGCCGCCGGGGTGCCGACCGAGGTTACGCGGCATCGCAACGCTTCTCATCATGAGCTCGGGACGCATCCGGCGGCGTTAGCCGATGTCGTGGCGTTTTTCCAGAAACGGCTGCCTGTCAAAGCGCACAGACGCTAAGCTCTCCTGGTGATTCATAAAAATTCATAGCGATTTAATCGGAGCAAAAAATGTCCATCACACGTAATCGGAAATACGCTGCGCTAGGCGCAACGCTCGTCCTGGCCGGGGCAGGTGCATTGACGGTATTGCATGGCCACGGCGATTCGCCGGTCAACTCGGCGGTTGCGGCGTCCAATGCCGCACCGCCCACGGAAGTTGATGTAGCTGCGGTTGTCGCCAGGTCGGTGACGGACTATCAGAGCTATTCCGGACGTCTGGAAGCGATCGATAAAGTGGAGATCCGGCCGCTTGTGCCGGGCACCATTGTCGCGGTGCACTTCAAGGACGGTGCGTTGGTCAGGAAGGGCGACCCGCTGTTCACTATCGATCCGCGCCCTTACGTGGCGGAGGTGGATCGTGCGTCGGCGCAACTGGCTGCGGCCCAGGCGCGCAACGGCTATACCGGAACTGACGCCGCGCGTGCGGACCGCTTGCTGGTGGATAACGCCATTGCCAAGCGTGATTATGATCAGGCGCAAAACGCCGCGCGTGAAGCGCAGGCGAACTTGAAGGCCGCGCAAGCGGCGCTCGAAACCGCGAAGATCAATCTGGGTTACACGAATATTGTCGCGCCGGTATCGGGCCGCGTCTCGCGTGCCGAGATGACCGTGGGCAACATTGTCTCAACGGGTTCGAGCGCTCCGCTGCTCACCACGCTTGTATCGGTCTCGCCCATCTACGCATCGTTCGATGTCGACGAGCAAACGTATCTGCGCTATCTAAGCCACGACTCGCGGGCAAGCGTGCCGGTCTCGCTCGGACTGGCGAACGAGGACGGCTACTCGCGCGAGGGCAAGGTCGACTCGGTGGATAACCGCCTTGATACCGGCTCGGGAACGATTCGCGTAAGAGCGCGGTTCGACAATGGCGACGGCGCGTTGCTACCCGGTCTCTATGCACGCATCAAGGTGGGCGGCGGCGCTCCGCATCCTGCCGTGCTGATCGACGATGCCGCGATCGGCACCGACCAGGACAAGAAGTTCGTGATGGTCGTGGATCACGACAACCGCGCGCAGTACCGCGAGGTAACGCTGGGTACGCAGAACGATGGCCTGCGCGTGATCGTCAAGGGCCTTCAGCCCGGTGAGCGGATTGTCGTCAACGGCTTGCAGCGGGTGCGTCCGAATGAGGTCATCAAGCCGAACGCGGTGGTCATGTCCGGTACTTCCACAGCGGTCAAGGACGCTTCATAGAGCGTGTGCTTCCAGGTAGCGCCGCCAGTGCCACCCGAACGCTCATGCAGCCTCTCATGCAGACAAACAAACCATCATGAACATCTCCAGGTTTTTTATCGACCGCCCTATTTTTGCGGGCGTGTTGTCGACGATCATTCTGCTGGCCGGGGTGATCGCCATGTTCAACCTGCCGATCTCCGAGTATCCGGAAGTCGTGCCGCCTTCGGTGATCGTGAACGCCCAGTATCCGGGCGCCAATCCGAAGGTCATTGCCGAAACGGTCGCGTCGCCGCTTGAGGAGCAGATCAACGGCGTCGAGAACATGCTGTACATGCAGTCGCAAGCCAACAGCGACGGCAAGCTGACATTGACCGTTACGTTCAAGCTGGGCATGGACCCGGACAAGGCGCAGCAGCTTGTGCAGAATCGCGTCTCGCAAGCGCTGCCGCGTCTTCCCGACGACGTGCAGCGGCTCGGCGTGACGACCATCAAGTCGTCGCCGACGCTGACCATGGTCGTTCACCTGATTTCGCCCGGCGGCCGCTACGACTCCACATATTTGCGCAATTATGCGTTGATCAACGTGAAGGACCGGCTCGAACGGATCCAGGGCGTGGGGCAGGTCGACTTGTGGGGCTCAGGCGATTATTCGATGCGTGTGTGGCTCGATCCGCAGAAGGTCGCCGAGCGGGGCATGACGGCCACTGACATAGTCAACGCGATCCGCGAGCAGAACATCCAGGTGGCGGCGGGCGTAATCGGGTCGTCGCCGACCACGGCGAATGTGCCGTTGCAATTGAACATCAATACGCAAGGACGCTTGCAGACCGAAGCGCAGTTCCAGGACATCGTGCTGAAGACTTCGCCTGATGGCGCTGTCACGCATTTGCGCGATGTAGCGCGTGTGGAGCTGGCTGCGTCCGACTATGCGCGGCGTTCGCTGCTTGACAACAAGTCCGCGGTGGCCCTGACGATCTTTCAACAGCCCGGCGCGAATTCACTGCAGATATCGGATCAGGTCCGGCAGGCAATGAAGGAGATGCAAGTCGACATGCCGCCGGGCGTTGAATACTCGATCGTCTATGACCCCACGCAGTTCGTGCGCTCCAGTATTGACGCGGTGATTCATACGCTGATCGAAGCCGTTGCGCTGGTCGTGCTGGTGGTGATCGTGTTCCTGCAGACATGGCGTGCATCGATCATTCCGTTGCTTGCGGTGCCGGTGTCGATCATCGGGACATTTTCACTGCTGCTGGCGTTCGGATTTTCCATCAATGCGCTGTCGCTGTTCGGCATGGTGCTGGCGATCGGCATTGTGGTGGACGACGCGATCGTGGTGGTCGAGAACGTCGAGCGAAACATCTCGTCCGGACTTTCAGCGCGGGATGCGACCTATCAGGCCATGCAGGAGGTGAGCGGACCGATCATTGCGATCGCGCTGACCCTGGTCGCCGTGTTCGTGCCGCTCGCGTTCATGTCGGGTCTGACAGGGCAGTTCTACAAGCAGTTTGCGATGACCATCGCCATCTCCACGGTGATCTCCGCGTTCAACTCGCTGACCTTGTCGCCGGCGCTGGCAGCACTGCTCCTGAAGGGACACGATCAACCGAAGGACTGGCTGACGCGCATCATGGATCGCGTGTTCGGCGGGTTCTTCAGGCTCTTCAACAAGGTGTTTCATCGCGGCGCTGAAAACTACAGCAAGGGCGTGGCGACCTTCGTCAATCGCAAGGCGGTGATCCTGGGTATCTATCTGGTCCTGCTGGGCGGCGCGGTGCTGATGGAGAAAATTGTCCCCGGTGGTTTCGTGCCGGCGCAGGACAAGCAATATCTCATTGGCATTGTCCAGTTGCCCAACGGCGCTTCGCTCGATCGTACGGAGGACGTTGTCCGCCAGATGGGCGAGATCAGCAAGAACGTCCCGGGCGCAATTTCCGCCGTGCAGTTTCCCGGTCTGTCGATCAACGGCTTCACCAACTCGTCCAGCGCGGCCGTCGTGTTTTTCGGGTTGACGCCGTTCGATGAGCGTAAATCAGGTTCGATCACTGCCGGCGGTGTGGCAGCCGAACTCAACAAGCGGTTTTCCACGATCAAGGGCGCATTTATAGCGGTATTTCCACCGCCGCCGGTCCTGGGGCTGGGAACCTTGGGCGGCTTCAAACTGCAGATCGAGGATCACCAGGCATTGGGCTATTCGGCATTGAACGATGCGACGCAGGCGTTCATCAAACGCGCGGCGCAGACGCCGGAACTGGGACCTTCGTTCTCCAGCTATCAGATCAACGTGCCGCAACTGAATGTGGATCTGGACCGGGTCAAGGCGAAACAACTGGGGGTGTCGGTCACGGATGTGTTCAACACCATGCAGGTCTATCTCGGCTCGTTCTATGTGAACGACTTCAACAAGTTCGGCCGGGTGTACCAGGTGCGCGTGCAGGCAGATGCGCCGTTCCGTTCAAACACCGACGCGATTGGTCTGCTCAAGACCCGCAACGCCAGCGGCGAAATGGTGCCTTTGTCGTCGCTCGTCAAGGTGACGCCGACGTTCGGGCCAGAGATGGTCGTGCGCTACAACGGCTACACCGCAGCCGATATCAACGGTGGCCCCGCACCCGGTTATTCGTCCGGTCAGGCACAGGCGGCTGTCGCGCGTATCGCAGCCGAGACGCTGCCACGGGGCTTCAAGTTCGAATGGACCGATCTCACCTACCAGCAGGAATTGGCGGGCAACGCGGCGCTTGTTGTATTCCCGATCAGCGTGCTGCTCGTGTACCTGGTACTGGCTGCTTTATACGAAAGCCTGACCTTGCCGTTGGCGGTGATCCTGATCGTGCCCATGAGTATTTTCTCCGCGCTGCTGGGTGTGTGGCTGACTCACGGCGACAACAACATCTTTACGCAGATTGGCCTCATGGTGCTGGTCGGACTGTCCGCCAAGAACGCGATTCTCATTGTGGAGTTTGCACGCGAGCTGGAGATGCAGGGACGCTCCATTGTCGAAGCGGCAATTGAGGCAAGCCGCCTGCGCCTGCGTCCTATCCTGATGACGTCCATCGCTTTCATCATGGGCGTGGTGCCGCTGGTGATGTCGTCAGGCGCGGGGTCGGAAATGCGCAAAGCCATGGGCATTGCCGTGTTCTTCGGCATGCTCGGCGTGACGCTCTTCGGGCTGCTGCTTACTCCGGTGTTCTATGTGGTGCTGCGCAAGCTCGCGGGCAACGAACATGTAGTGGACAGGCATGGCTTGCATCCGCACATGCGCGGTATTGACGCATCGGTCGAGGCTTAGCGGACATTCAAGGGACATTCAATGAACATGACAAATACATGCTTGAGCAAGCGGGGTTGGGGACTGCCGGCATTGCTGCTGGTGCTGGCGGGGTGCTCGCTTGCCCCGGTGTATGAAAAGCCCGACGTGAACGCTCCGGCCGCGTTCAAGGAAACGCCGCTTCAATCGAGCGCTGCGGACGAGGGCACGTGGAAAACCGCGCAACCGTCGGATCATATTGCTCGCGGCCAATGGTGGATGATTTTCGATGACGCCACGCTGAACGATCTCGAGCAACAAGCACTGGACGCCAACCAGAACCTGAAAGCGGCGGTGGCGCGCGTGAAGGAATCGCGAGCGATTCAGCAGTCGGCCCGCTCCGGCTTGTTTCCCTCGATAGACGCGGGTTTCGGGCCAACGCGCGAAAAGGTGACTCCCGCGTCGCTGCTTGAACCTGATGGCGTCAACGTGCCGTCGCAGACGTTATGGCGTGCACAGGCCACGGCTTCCTATGAGGCAGATCTATTCGGGCGGGTGTCCGATTCAGTGAAGGCTGCCGGTGCGGATGCCGAGCAAAGCGAGGCATTGCTTCGTTCAGTGCAGTTGGCTTTGCAAGCGGACGTGGCGCAGAATTATTTCAACTTGCGTGAACTGGATTCGGAGCTTGAGGTTTATACGCGAACCGTTGCCCTCCGTGAACAAGCGCTTGAACTCGCGCAGCATCGTTTCAACGAAGGGGACATCAGCGAACTCGACGTGGCCCGGGCGCAGTCCGAACTCGCCACCGCCCGCTCCGACGCAATGACGGCGCAGCGGCTGCGTGCGTCCTCCGAGCACAGCCTTGCGGTTCTGCTGGGAAAGGCGCCGGCACAGTTCTCCATGGCGGCAAACCCGCTTGTGCCGGTGCAGATCCGCATTCCTCCCGGCTTGCCGTCTTCACTGCTGGAACGCCGGCCGGACATTGCGGCTGCTGAACGCGCGATGGCCGCGGCCAATGCGCGGATTGGCGTGGCCAAGTCCGCCTACTTCCCGTCCCTGTCGCTCACGGGCTCGGCAGGCGTTGAATCCGCCACGCTAGGCGATCTCTTCAAATGGTCAAGCCGCGCTTTCCTGCTTGGACCGCTCGCCGGGACCGCGCTCACCGTGCCTCTCTTCGATGGAGGGCGGCGCAAGGGCAACCTCGCTAACGCTCGCGCTGTGTTCGAGGAGGACGCGGCGAACTACCGGCAGCAGGTGCTGGTTGCGTTCCAGGAGGTCGAGGACAACCTGTCGGACCTGCGCATCCTGGAGACGCAGACACGCACGGAAGCAGAGGCCGTCAGCGCGTCCAATCGTGCTGCCACGATTTCCAGGACGCAGTACACGGAAGGCGCCGTCAACTATCTCGACGTGATTGATGCAGAACGCACCGCGCTTCAGACGCAGCGAGCCGCAGTGCAGTTGTCGGGTGTGCAGGCAGTCGCCACGGTTAACCTGATCCGGGCATTGGGCGGCGGCTGGGGAGTGGGGCCGGTCGATTCTGCAACCGCAAGCTCGTCCGGATCGAGCATCGCGCAGCGCTGATTGATGACACTAAGTCTGCGCCAAGGCGAGTGCTTAAGCGTGGCGATTGATCATCGCCCAAGGCGGACGGGAACCACCGTCCGCCCGCCTGAGTATTTCTTGCGCCGCTAAAGAGAATAGAATCTGCACGGGCGGAGTCTCGCTTGACGCACGAGGCCGGCAACAACCGATAGAGGCGCGCGAACGATCATCCGTTTTGCAGTCGCAGAAGATTCGCGCAAGGACCCGGGGGCATGTAACCCATTGCCTGAAGTCGCCGAACTAGCATACAGGTCGCCCTTTATCATCCGGCACCGCGACACCGCTTGACGACGATTACAGATGCCTTTCGAGGAGAAGCGTCCACAGATGGATATTAATTTTGAATGCACGATGTGCGGCAAGTGCTGCCAGAACCTCAAGCTGCCTTTGAGCGTCGACGAAGCGCTCGCATGGCTCGAGCGCGGCGGCGATGTCCAGTTTCTCTGTGAAGCCGTTCCCTGGCCCGATGAGCCGCCAGCCGACAACCTGCAGGCACAGCATAAGCGGCGCCGGTCGTTCGCTGCTTCTAGCGGCGAATTGCCCGTGCGGGTCGTCGTGGTCCTGGCGGCATCGTTCGACGGTCCGTGTCCGAACCTGCAAGCGAACATGAGTTGCGCCGTGTATGAGCAACGCCCGACTGTCTGCCGCATCTATCCTGCGGAGATCAACCCGTTCATCGAGCTGAAACCTGAGCAGAAGGAATGTCCGCCGGAAGCATGGACGCCGGACAAGCCGCTTCTGATGAGCGGGCTACGCGTGGTTGATGCCACGACGTACGAGCTGATCGCCAAATCGCGGGCGGCAGACGTTAGCGACGCGCTGACCAAAGCGCGCGCCTGCCTGGATCTGGGCATAGATGCGGCGGCGCTGGCTAACGAGGGTTTGGTGGTCTACTCTCCGCCCGGCGCCCTGACTATTGCCGCGTTGAAACGCGCTCGCGACAGCGGTGATGCGAGCGAGGATGGACTGCAGTGGAAGGTCGTGTCGAACCGTCGCGAAACGGTGGACACGCTTACGTCCATAGGCGCGGCAGGGGTCCATTATGTGAAGACGGACGCGCCGGCGTTCGATTACCTCGGCTTCTTTCCCGCGTCGCCTTGATCCTCGATCAATGCCCGGACCGATCGATCAGGATGGGTCCTGGTTCATACGCAGGCTAAAGTCCAAAGCCAAGTCCAAGTCTAAGTCGCTTCCCGGACGGCACGCAGGAACTGCTGCGTGCGCTCGTGTTGCGGTGCGCCGAAGAACTGCTGCGGCGGCGCCTGCTCAATGATCTTGCCCTGCGAAAAGAAGCACACTCGGTCCGCAAATTCCTTGGCGAATCCCATCTGGTGAGTCACCATCAGCATGGTCAGGTCGTGCTCGTGGCCGAGCTTCCGGATCACGTTCAGCACTTCGCCGCATAACTCGGGATCGAGCGCCGAGGTCACTTCGTCGAACAGCATCACTTTAGGCCGCATTGCCAACGCTCGCGCAATGGCTACGCGCTGCTGCTGCCCACCCGACAACTGCGAGGGATAGTGATTGCACTTGTCGTCAAGCCCGACCATGGACAGCAGCTCGCGGCCTCGCTCATTCGCATCGCGCTTCGACATGCCGAGCACCCGTAGCGGCGCTTCAATCGTATTTTGCAGCGCCGTCATATGCGGGAACAGGTTGAAGCTCTGGAACACCATGCCGATCTTGCGGCGCACTTCACGCACATGCCGGTCCGATGCGGGCACCAGCACGCCATTGCGGCGCATGTGCGTGAGCGGCTCGCCTTCCACTTCAATCAGACCGTCGCTTAGAGGATCAAGTGTCATCAGCACGCGCAGCAGCGTGGATTTGCCTGATCCGCTGGGTCCGATGATCGCGACCTTCTCGTTGCGGGCGACTTCCAGATCAAGCGCGTCGAGCACGGTGAGTGAGCCGTATCGTTTCGTGACGCCTGCAAAGCGCACCATTGGCTGGTTGTTGGGCGCAACGGCGTCTGCGCCAAGTGCGGGGTCTGGATCCCGTTTCATCTGCTTCTCCTGGAGTTCCATCAGCATGTCCCTGCCGGTCGTTCGGATAGAACACGCGTCATGGCAATCTCACGCGATGTTCGAGATGACGCACACCCGAGGCGAACGTCACGCTGATCAATAAAAAGAACAGGCCGGTCATGGTGATCGGTTCGAGATAGCGGAACGTTTCCGAGCCGATGTTCTTCGCCTGCTGCATCAGCTCGACCACCGTGATGGCGGACAGCACGGGCGTGTCCTTGAACATGGCGACCAGATAATTCCCGAGCGCCGGAATGACAGGGCGAATGGCCTGCGGAAGAATGACGCCGCTATACGTGCGCCACGGCGACAGCGACAATGCGCAGGCTGCTTCCCATTGTCCACGCGCCACGCCATTCAATCCGGCCCGATAAACCTCGGACACGTAGCACGCGTAATGGACCGCAATGCCGATCGTGCCCGCGGTCAGTGCGGACATCGTGAGACCGTAGAGCGGGGCCACATAGAACAGCACATAGACCTGGATCAGCAGAGGTGTACTGCGAATGAACTCGACAAAAAACCCCGTCGCCCGAGCGAGCGGCGTGATGGCGCTGCGGCGCAGGATGGCGAGTACGAGTCCCAGCACCAAAGCAATCGCAAAGCCGCCCAGCGTGATGCCGATCGTGTACATGGACGCGCGCAGCAATTCAGGCAGGATGTGCACCGCGTACTTGACGTCGAAGAAGGAATTCATTTCGCTATCCTCTGCGCGATACCGTGACTGACGCGGCGTTCGAAATGACGCATGACGGTTACAACAATCTGCGCCATGACGAAATAGATCACCAGCGTCAGCGCAAAGATCTCGGCGGTCTTGAAGGTTGCTTCGTCGAGCTGGCGCGCGCGAAAGGTCAGGTCGGAGAGTGTGATCAACGAAACCAGCGAAGTCCCCTTCAACAACTCGATCATCAGGTTCGTGGCGGGTGGCAGCGCGTTGATCATGGCTTGCGGCAGCACAATGCGCCGCATCCTGACCGACGCGGGCATATTCAACGCCAGCGCCGCTTCATATTGGCCGCCTGGAACCGAACGCAACGCACCGCGAAGGATCTCGGAGCCGTAGGCGCCGTAATGCAACCCCAGCCCGACGATGGCAACGGTGAACGGAGTCAGTTCGAGATTGAACGGCGGCAGGGGCAGCACGAAGAAAAACCAGAATAACTGCACCAGTAGCGAGGTACCGCGAAATACTTCCACGTACACGTTGCCGATCCAGCGCAAGACTCGCCACGCCGATGTGCGCAGGACAGTCGCCACACCGGCCATCACGATTGCCAGCAAGATGCCGGCCACGGCAATCTCGACGGTGACGAGCGTGCCCTTCATCAGGAGGGGCAGGAGTTCATGCAGGTCGCCCATGGCGTTCCTCGCTTAAATGCTGGCGGCGGTGCGGGCCGGCACGTGCCGGCGCGTCAAACGAAGCCGGTCAGCCGCCGCAAAGCTGCGCGGCGGTCTTGTCCGGGAGGTTGCTTTTATCGAAGCCGAACGGGGCGACCGTCTTGAGATGATCCGGCGTGCCGAGCCATGCCTTCAGTTGCTGGTTGACCGCGTCGCGCAGGTCCGTGTCGTCCGGGCGGAACGCCAGCGCGCCGTAGCCGGTGTGCTTGGGATCGTCAGTGAACTTGGGTATGGCTTCAACCGTCGGACCCGCCTTGGCCGCGAGTCCCTTCATGGTCAGCTCGGTGCCGGCGGCAGCGTCGGCGCGGCCCGCCCGCACGGCTTGCAACTGTGCGGTGGTGTCGGGTACCTGCAGCAATTGCCCGTCCTTCACCCCGGAATTGCGTGCGTAACCCAACTCGACCGAGCCCGCCATGACAGCCAGTTTCGTGTCGGGGTTCTTGCCCACGTCAGCGTAACTCTGCAGGTTCTTCGGATTGCCCTTCAAGGTCAGCAGGGTGTCCTGGATCTGGTATTGAGGATTCGCGAAGGCGACTTGCTTGCAGCGCTCAGGCGTGACGTACATGCCGGCTGCAATCACGTCGAAGCGGCCCGCGCGCAATCCGGGAATGAGCGAACCCCACTCGGTCAGGACCGCGTCGACTTTCTTGACGCCAAGCTTGGCGAACACCTTCTTCGCAATCTCGGGCGACTCGCCGGTGACGGTGCCGTCCGGCGTGGTGTACGCAAAGGGGCTTTCGTTCGCGTAGCCAATGCGCACTTCGCCGGTGCGCTGAATGCGCTGCAAGGTTGTTTCAGCGTTCGCGGCCGCTGCATGGGCTACCAACCCCGCCGCCGCAGCAATGGACAGCGCCCCCAGCATTCCAGACACTCGTTTGAGTTTCATGTCGATCCGTTTCCGTAGCGTGGTTGATCGCGCCGCATCCGCGCGGCGCCAGTGGCGAAAAATGCTCGCAAACCCTTGGTTTTATTCCGGTTTCGAGGTCGCGTTACACCGCCATGAACGCAGCATACAAAGCCATATTTTTGTTCTAATTGCTCTAGGACAATAATTTTCGCGGCGGCTTCTGCGCCACTATAAGACCTATTGAACGGAGGCAAACGTGAACGAGCGGTGGCGTGACGCGGTGGGCACGGTGCATGGCGTCGAGTCGAAATACAAACGTCTGGTGAAAGCTATCGCGGAAGATATCGAGAGCGCGGCGCTGGCGTCAGGCGCACGCTTGCCGCCGCAGCGCGAGGTCGCGGCAGACCTGGCTATCAGCGTGCAGACCGTGACGAACGCCTATAAGGAACTGGAGCGGCAAGGGCTGATCCGGTGCGAAGTCGGAAGAGGCAGCTTTGTTGCGGCACGCGTGACGGAGACCATGTCGAAGTACATGCTCGACACGGCCGAGCGCGAGGTCATCGACTTTTCGATCGCGCGGATCGTGCATACCCCGGAGCACGATGCCATGTGGCGCAAGGTGTGCGCGACCCTTGCGACGATCGACGACCAGCCGTGGATACGCGCGTTCCGGCCTATCGCGGGGTTTGAGCATCACAGGCAGGCGGGCGCCGCGTGGCTTGCCACGCTCAACATGCCGGCGAATCCCGAGACGCTGCTGGTCACGAACGGCGCCGCCCATGGCATCTTCCTCGCACTGGCGTCGTTCGTCGGTCCGGGCGATACGGTGCTGTGCGAAAGCCTGACCGACCATGGCGTGATTGGCTCGGCCAATGTACTCGGTTTCACGCTCAAGGGGCTGGAGATCGACGAATATGGCATACGTCCCGAACATTTCGAGGAGATGTGCGACGGCGAGCGCGTCAGCGCGCTGGTCTGCACCCCCACACTGAACAACCCCACGGTCGCCCTGATGCCGGATTCGCGGCGGCGCGCGATTGCTCGTATTGCCGAGCGTTATGGCGTGTACGTGATCGAGGACGACGTGTATGGCGCGTTGCCGGCCAAGGCCCAGACGCCTATCGCCAGCTTGATTCCGGAGCTGTCGTTCTACTGCACGAGCATGACGAAGTCGGTGCTGACCGGTTTGCGGACCGGGTATCTCACCATGCCGCGGCGCCTCGCGCTGCGAGCCGAAAGCGTGCTGCGCGTCAGCAGCTGGATGGCGACTTCGCCCGTGGCCGAGGTTGCCACCCGCTGGATCATGGACGGGACTGCGCAACACCTGGTCCAGGTGCAGCGAGAGCGCCTGGGCGCCCGCCAGGCGATACTGCGCGAGGTGCTCGGCCGCTATGTACTGGGGAGTCATCCGCAGGCGTTGTCGGCGTGGTTGAAGGTGCCGGACTACTGGCAAGCGGACCGCGTCACGCGCGAGTTGCGCAACCGGAAGATCGCGGTGACATCGCCCGATCCGTTCCTCGTGCGCGGCGCCGAGAGACCGAATGCAGTGCGCCTGTGCGTGGGCGCCGAAGTGAGCGACCACACGTTTAAAACCGCGCTTGAAACCATAGGCGAAGTGTTCGAGCAGTACCCTCATGTACACGACTTCAGTTGACCCGGGATCAACGCCCGGCACTTGTTGTATCGATTGAACTAGGACATTAAAAAGCGCTTTTTAGGACATTAGACTCGATCGCATCCACTTCATCATGCGATTCCGTTCATGCCCGCTCTCTCGCTTGCCGATGTCTATCGCGCGCGTCGCCGCATTGAGGGGTGTGTGACGCACACACCGCTGCTCGCATCGGCGTCGCTGTCGCGGATCGCCGGCACAGACGTCCATCTGAAGCTCGAAAGCATGCAGCCGACCGGCAGCTTCAAGCTGCGTGGCGCGACCAACGCGCTGGCCGATCTCGCTGAGCGCGGCATCATGAAGGTGGTCACAGCATCGACGGGAAATCATGGACGTGCCGTCGCCTACGCAGCGCGAACGCTCGGCATGGAGGTGGCCGTATGCATGTCGGCGCTAGTGCCGGCGAACAAGGTCGATGCTGTCAAGGCACTCGGTGCGCGTGTCGTGATAGCGGGAAAGAGTCAGGATGAAGCGCAGGTGGAGGCGTTGCGTCTTGCCGGCGAAGAAGGCTTCGCATTCGTGCCGCCTTTCGACAACCTCAATGTGATTGCAGGCCAGGCGACTATTGGCCTGGAGATCATGGAGGCGTTGCCGCACACCGCAAGCATAGTCGTGCCCTTGTCGGGCGGCGGCTTGTTCAGCGGCGTGGCGTTTGCGGCCAAGCGCATTCGTCCTGACGTTGCGATGACCGGCGCAAGCATGGAACGCGGCGCCGCGATGCACGCGAGTCTCGCGGCGCGGCGGCCCGTGCTTGTTGACGAAGTAGAGACGCTTGCGGATTCACTGGGCGGCGGCATCGGCCTGGACAACGAACATACCTTCGCACTGACACAAGAGCTTGCCGACAGCATCGTGCTTCTGGACGAAGCGTCCATAGCGCGGGGCATCGTGCATGCGTATCGCGAAGAACGGCTTGTGATCGAAGGGGCCGCGGCGGTGGGGATTGCCGCGCTGCTTGACGCACGTGTGGAGCTTAAGAGCGGTCCGGTCGTACTGGTCATAAGCGGCGCAAATATCGATATCGGGCTGCATCGCCGGCTGATCCAGGAGGCTTGACATGTCCGCCATCACACTCCTCGGCGAGGCGCAGCTACGTGCGCTCGTGCCACTCGATCTCGCAGCGATCGACCAGGTTGAATCCGCGTTTCTTTCGCTTGCGACCGAGGCGGTGGCCATGCCACCGATCCTGCGTCTCGACCTTCCTGAGCATGCCGGTGAAGTCGATGTAAAGACTGCGTGGCTGCCGCGTTTCGATAGCTTCGCCATCAAGGTCAGCCCCGGTTTCTTCAACAACCCCGCACTCGGCTTGCCGAGTCTCAACGGCCTCATGCTGGTGCTGTGCGCCCGTACGGGACTGACCGAGGCGGTACTGCTGGACAACGGCTATCTCACGGCGGTTCGTACCGCTGCGGCGGGCGCGGTTGCTGCGCGCTGGCTTGCTCGCAAGGACGCCAGGCGCGTGGCTGTCATCGGGGCGGGCGAGCAGGCACGCCTTCAGTTGGAGGCAGTGCGACTGGTCCGCGAGGTCGACCACGTCACTGTCTGGGCACGCGACATGGAGCGCGCGCACAGCTTCGCGAAGGGTACGCGGGACATCCACTGCGAGGTCGCAGCCAGTGTGCATGAAGCGCTTGCGCTCGCGGATATCGTCATCACGACTACACCCAGCCGAAGTCCGCTAATACACGCTGAAGACTTGCACCCGGGTTTGCATGTCACCGCGATGGGATCCGACGCCGAGCACAAGAATGAACTCGCACCGTCGGTTCTCGCTGCCGGGCGCTATATCTGCGACCGTCTTCAGCAAACGCGCATTCTCGGCGAGCTTCATCACGCGATCGAGGCGGGCGTGGTTGCCAAGGATGCCAACTTCGCGGAACTGGGACACGTCATTGCTGGCAGTCGCCCGGGGCGCACGCATGACCGCGACATCACGATCTGCGACCTCACAGGCACCGGGGCGCAGGACACAGCGATCGCAGTATTGGCGCTGCAACGGGCGCGTGCGCAAAACGCAGGAACCATTTTCAACAACGACGTGACGCTCTGAGAGGGGACGATGTCATTCATGACGCAACAAACACAAGAGCAAGCTAGAGGCGCACGCCTCTATTTTGAACAAAGCGAATTCGACGCGCGCATTGCCAAGACACGGCGAGCGATGCAAAAGACCGGGATCGACCTGCTGATCGTCTCCGATCCAACCAACATGAACTGGCTCACCGGCTACGACGGCTGGTCGTTCTATGTGCACCAGTGCGTGCTCCTGCCCATGGAAGGCGAACCGGTATGGTTCGGTCGTGGGCAGGATGCGAACGGCGCCAGGCGTACCGCCTTCATGCAGCACGACCAGATTGTGGGTTACCCAGATCACTACGTTCAGTCACCGGTTCGGCATCCTATGGATTATCTGTCGCGTGAAGTCATTGCAGCGCGCGGCTGGGATAAATGCCGGATTGGGGTGGAGAAGGATAACTACTACTTCAGCGCGGCGGCATACGCGTCGTTGACGCAGCATCTGCCACACGCAACATGGGTCGACGCAACTTCCCTGGTCAACTGGCAGCGCGCCGTCAAGTCGCCCCGCGAGATCGAGTACATGCGCGTTGCCGCGCGGATTGTCGAGAAGATGCACGCGCGCATTCTCGAGCGGGTCGAACCGGGCATGCGCAAGAGCGATCTTGTCGCGGAGATCTATTCGGCGGGCATCACGGGCGTGGAGGGCTATGGCGGCGACTACCCGGCGATCGTGCCTTTGCTGCCAACAGGGCCGGATGCCGCCGCACCGCACCTGACCTGGGATGACTCGGAGTTCACCTCGAATGCGGGAACGTTCTTTGAGATTGCCGGCTGCTTCAGGCGGTATCACTGCCCGCAATCGCGCACGGTCTATCTTGGCCGCCCGCCGAAACATTTCATCGATGCGGAAAAGGCCATATTGGAAGGCATAGAAGCAGGGCTCGCGGCGGCCAGGCCCGGCAATCCTTGCGAAGACATCGCCAACGCGTTTTTTGCGGTGCTGCGCAAATCGGGAATCGAGAAGGATAGCCGCTGCGGTTATCCGATCGGCGCGAGCTACCCGCCCGACTGGGGCGAACGCACGATGAGCCTGCGCCCGGGGGACAAGACGGTCCTCGAACCCGGCATGACGTTTCACTTCATGCCGGGGCTCTGGCTCGACGACTGGGGTCTGGAAATCACGGAGAGCATCCTGATTACCGGCACGGGCGTGGAGACGTTCTGCAATACGCCTCGTCAATTGTTCGTGAAGGAGTAGCAATGCGCGCGTCACCCATTACGCCGACAGTGGATTTCGCAGCCGCCGGCGAACAGCACGGGTTCCTCAAGTTGCCGTATTCCCGCGACGATTCAGCGTGGGGCGCCATCATGATTCCGATCACCGTGATCCAGCGCGGCGAGGGGCCGACCGTGCTCCTGACCGGCGGCAATCACGGCGACGAATACGAAGGGCCGATCGCGCTGTCCAAGCTTGCTTCAACGCTCAAGGCAGGCGATGTCACCGGACGCGTGATTGTTGTCCCCTTCATGAACTACCCGGCGTTCAAGGCCGGCACGCGCACCTCGTCGGTGGACTCGGGCAACCTCAACCGGAGTTTTCCCGGCAAGCCGGACGGCTCGGTCACCGAGAAGATAGCGGATTATTTCCAGCGCCATTTGCTGCCTGTCTCCGACTACGTACTCGATATTCACGCCGGTGGCCGCACGCTGGACTTCCTGCCGTTTGCAGCAATTCATGTCCTGCCTGACGCGCAACAGCAGGTGCGATGTGAAGCCGCGATGCGTGCGTTCGGCGCGCCGTACTCCATGCGGATGCTTGAACTGGATAGCGTTGGACTGTTCGATTCCGCCGTGGAAGAAGCGGGGAAAGTATTCGTCTCCACCGAACTGGGCGGCGGCGGAACGGCAACGGCTGCAAGCGTGGCGATTGCCGAGCGCGGTGTATATGGCTTCCTCGCGCATGCGGGTGTCATTGACCGGGAGGGCATATCGCCGCGCGACGACCTGCGGGGCAACAACCGCACGACGACCCTGCTGGACATGCCGGACGGCACTTGCTACACGACCAGCGAGCATAGCGGTTTACTCGAAATGTGCCGTCATTTAGGGGATTTCATTGAAGAGGGCGACGTGCTGGCTCGCGTCTACGACGCCACGCGTACCGGCGCCCCGGCAGTCGAATATGTGGCGCGCCGCAGCGGCTTGCTGGCCGCGCGGCACTTTCCGGGCCTGGTGCAGATCGGCGATACAGTCGCGGTGGTCGCCGATGTCGTGGAAGGCCATATTCCCGTGGTCATCTGACCGTGATCAAGCTCGACCGCTTCGACATCGCCATCCTGCGCATTCTCGCCCGCGATGGCCGCATCACGAAATCGCGGCTGGCCGAAGAGGTCAACCTGTCGATTTCTCCAGCGTGGGAGCGCGTGCGCAAGCTGGAGGAGAGCGGTGTCATCAAGGGATACAGGGCGGAGCTCGATTGGGTGGGCGCCATCAAGGCGAGCCGGATAGTCGTGGAAGTAACCCTGGCAAAACACACCGCGCACGACATGCGGCGCTTCGAGGAACGCGTGCTGGCCGCGCCGCAAGTGGTCCAGTGTTACGCGACGGGCGGCGGCGTGGACTATGTACTGCACGTGGTCTCGCCGGACATCGATCATTACCAGCGCTTCATCGACTCCTTGCTGATGGATGAGATCGGGATCGAACGCTATTTCACATACATCGTCACGAAGGTCGTAAAAAGCATGCCGGACAGCGTTCCCGACTGGGACTAGACGAATATCGCGAGAAGGGCTCGCAGAACAGAAAAAACGCCACGCAAGGCATATCACATCGAAAAAATCGCACGGCGGCAGGGAAGAAAATGGACGTCATACAGTGCAATCAGGAGCCTCTCATGTTGCTGGGTCATCCCGTCCTGTTCAAGTCGCTTTGTTATGTCGATGGCCGCTGGATTCATAGCGACAGCGCGTCAACCATCGCCGTGCAGAACCCCGCCGACCAGGAGGTGATCGGTCACGTGCCCATGCTGGATCGCACGCAAATAGAAGCAGCGGTTGGCGCCGCGCAGCGTGCATTCGAATCCTGGCGATGGGTGCCGCAAGAGCGCCGCAGCGCGATCCTGCTGCGCTGGCATGAACTGATCCTGCGTCATCAACACGATCTGGCCGCCATCCTCTCGATGGAACAAGGCAAGCCTTTGGCCGAATCCAAAGGGGAAATCTCGTACGCGGCCAGCTTCGTCGAGTGGTACGCCAATGAAGCAAAACGCCTCTGCGGCCGCACGATTCCCACGCATATCAATGGCGCACATCTCGGCACGGTGACGGAACCGGTCGGTGTTGCCGCGCTTATCACGCCGTGGAATTTTCCGGTTGCAATGATTACCCGCAAGGCCGCTGCCGCGCTTGCCGCGGGTTGCACGGTGATCGTCAAGCCCGCGCATGAAACGCCGTTTTCCGCGCTGGCGCTGGCGCAACTGGCGGAAGAAGCGGGTTTTCCCGCGGGCGTATTCAACGTCGTGCTGGGCGAGCCGCAAATGGCGATGGAAACCCTGGTACGCGATGTGCGCGTGCGCTCGGTCAGCTTCACCGGATCAACGCGCGTAGGCGGGCTCGTTGCGCGGGCGGCGGCCGGGTCCGGCATCAAGAAGCTTGCGCTGGAACTGGGCGGCAACGCGCCATTCATCGTGACGGAAGACGCTGATCTCGATCAGGCGGTCAAGGTGGCGGTCGGTGCGAAGTTCCAGACCTCGGGACAGGACTGTTGCGCGGCGAACCGCATCTTCGTGGCCGCGCCGTTATATGAAAACTTCGTTGATCGATACACCGATGCCGTGCGCGCGTTGAAGGTCGGTCCGGCTTTCGAGGCGGGCGTGGAGGTCGGCCCGCTGATGCATCAGGCGGCCTTCAATACCACCGCCGAGCGCGTGGCCGACGCCCGGGCGAAGGGCGCACGCATCACCACCGGCGGACAGGCGCATGCGCTCGGCGGCTGGTTCTTCGAGCCCACCGTCATGGCTGACGCCGCGCCCGGCATGCGTATCTATGATGAAGAGAACTTCGCTCCGACATCCGCCATTTCGCCGTTCAACACACTCGACGAAGTGGTTGCGAAAGCGAACGACACCGAACATGGTCTGGCTGCCTACATCTGCGCCACGCGTGTGGACACGATCTTTCAACTGGTGCGCCGGCTCGACTTCGCGATGATCTCGGTCAACGGCGTCAAGTTCACCGGCGCGCCGATCCCCTTCGGCGGCATGAAGGCGTCGGGCCTCGGCCGTGAAGGAGGATCGGAGGGTTTCGAGCCGTTCGTCGAAACCAAATATTTTTGCCTCGGCAACCTCGGCCTGCCGCTGAGCGTCTGAGCGTCACAGCGTAATTAAATTCAGGGAGTAACTCATGGCACAGCAACTCGACCAGCTGTTCAGCGAAGACCGCGCACACTTCATGCATCCTTCGACCCACGCGCACGATCACGCGAGCGGTGCGCTGCCCGGCAAGATCATCCGGGGAGCGAAAGGTATCCGGATTGAAGATCACGAGGGCAAGAGCTACATAGACGCCTTCGCGGGTCTGTATTGCGTGAACATTGGCTATGGCCGCACGGAAGTGGCCGATGCGATCTATGAGCAGGCGAAAAAGCTGGCGTACTACCACACGTACGTGGGCCATTCCACCGACACCATCATCGAGTTGTCGTCGCGGATTATCGACTGGGCGCCCGCCGGGATGAAGAAGGTCTATTACGGCATGTCCGGTTCGGATGCCAATGAAACGCAGATCAAGATTGTCTGGTACTACAACAACGTGCTGGGCCGCCCGAACAAGAAGAAGATCATTTCACGCCAGCGTGGTTATCACGGTTCGGGCATTGTCACGGGCAGCCTGACCGGTCTTCCGAGCTTCCATCAGCATTTCGATTTGCCGATCGATCGCGTGAAGCATACGGTCTGCCCGCACTGGTACCGGCAGGCGCCGGCGGGCATGAACGAAACGCAGTTTGTCGCGTATTGCGTGGAGGAACTCGAGAAGCTGATCGCGCACGAAGGCGCCGATACGATCGCTGCGTTCATAGGCGAACCGGTAATGGGGACCGGCGGTATCATCGCGCCCCCGGAGGGGTATTGGGCCGCGATCCAGCAGGTACTGAAGAAGCACGACATCCTGCTGATTTCCGATGAAGTGGTGTGCGGCTTCGGCCGGCTTGGGTCGAAGATGGGTGCGCAGCACTACGGCATGCAGCCGGACCTGATCACCGTCGCGAAGGGTCTTACGAGCGCTTATGCGCCGCTGTCAGGTGTGATCGTGGGGGAGCGGGTGTGGGACGTGATCGAGAAGGGCTCGCAGGAACATGGCCCCATGGGACACGGCTGGACTTATTCGGGCCACCCCATTTGCGCGGCCGCCGCTATTGCCAATCTGGACATTCTCGAGCGCGAGAACCTGACACAGAACGCGGCCACTGTCGGCGCTTATCTCGGGGCGCAGTTGCATGCTGCATTCGACCAGCATCCGCTGGTGGGCGAGGTGCGCCAGACCGGCATGCTGGCCGCGCTGGAATTCATGGCGGACAAGCAGGGTCGCCAGCCTTTCGACGCAGCGTTGAAGGTCGGGCCTAAGGTATCGGCAGCCGCATTGCGGCGTGGAGTAATTGCAAGGGCCATGCCGCACGGCGATATTCTCGGCTTTGCGCCGCCGCTGGTGACCACGCGGGCGGATGTCGACGAGATCGTCGGTATCGTGCGTGAAGCCGTAGATGAAATCGCCACGCAGACAATCGTCTGACGTCGCTTCACGTCACCGGACGTAGCATCCTGCGCTTTTCCGGCACTGGAAAGTCAGACCGCCCGCTTGCCGGGCGGCTTTTTTCTCTCAATCCTCCGGATTGGCGATATCGTTGGCGACTATCTGTTCGCCGCGTGCGACGGCCGCCTGGCGCGCCTCCTCTCTCGAAGGGTAAGGTCCGAGCACCGGCGCGCCCTGGAACGGGAACAACAGCCGGCCGTCGGTTTTTCTAATAACCTTTAGTGTTCCTACAAACAATCCACCGGCGTTGATCTGATAGGACGCGTACACCGCGAAGTCTTCAGGGCGCATACGTTTGCCCGATTCCCGGATTTTTGGTTGACTCATGGATAGGACCATTTTTGCTTTTTTCATGGCATTGAACGTGTTGCAATCGAATTTTTAACAGGCATGGCGGGTGTCCGGCCGCGTGCAGAGGCCGTCGATTTCTCCTGCTTCGAGAAGCCATGACATCGACTAAAGTCGCAGAGCATCCAACATTGAGCAATACGAAGTCCCGAGCGCGGCAAGGTGTTTCCGCGCGGCTTACGACGAAGGCGGGTCGCCCGGATCATCCGGCTTGCTACTATCCTTTGCCAGCGCGTCGCGGAACGCGGACAGCCGCTGCTGGTAATTTTCACCATCGCCGTAGGTCAGGAACGCTCTGGTTCTTGGCGGTGCACCGAGCATCTTTCGAGCGTGCTTGATGGGGCACCAGTACTGCTCGGTACGCGCGGCAATTTCGGTACCGTAGGCAAGCAGGCCGTTCGCGTACGCACAGTAGGCGCAGTTGAACTTCTCAATGAAGTTCAGGTAGCTGAGGTGCCACCGGTCCATCACGACATAGTCCGAGCGCCTGACCTTGTTGATCCTGTAGACGGGAAAGCAGAGGGCCTGATAAACGGTCAAGCCGAGGTCGAGGAACAGCAACGGCACGATCAGCCCATAGATGACAGGCGCGACCACGACAGTAGGCGGACGGCTCTTGACGAACCAGTTCAGCAGGCTGGTCTTTGATCGCTGGTGCGCCTCCCTGACCGACTTGTCGAATCTGATCCGTTTTCCCTCCACGCGATAGAACAGGGGTACTTCCGCTTGATGCAAAACGGCCCTGAGCTCATCTTCCAGCCCGTTTATCTGCGCCATCAATTGCCGAACCTTCTCGTCCACATTACCTCCGTGGCAGTGAATACAACGAACGGGGCCGGCCCGGCGACTCACGGCCCTCGCGAATTTTGCGAAAGCGCGGATGGTCAGCGCCAGTAAGGCACCCGCTCACATCAGCGGGGCTCAGCGCGTCCGTTGGTGAGTGCGATGGCTGCGAGGTTTCTTTCGCATCGCCTTCGCCCGGGCTAGCCTTTGCTTCGCGTCACCAGACCACGAGCAAAAATCATTCCGGACAGGCGGCAGAGCGGAGTGTGAAGGTATCGGACTGTATAAAGATGCGCCACGCCGCTGTGCCTCAGCGAAGGCGATGTGTGCACGATATCCGGGTCGTCCCGAAGGTGACCGCCCTGACGGAATCCGACATGGAGGGTGGCAGTCATCTGAGCGGCTCAAAGACCGCATAGCCAAGCTCACCAGGATTCAAGATAGCAGCCCTGGTGTGCCGGTTTTGTTTTCGCGTCTGGTGCTGCTCTTTGCCGCTTCCTGACGTGGGTGTCCTGCGCCGGATTTATCCTTCCGGCACAACAGCCGATTTCTGTTCGCGCTCAGGCAGCTTCGACGCGTGCCCGGGCGCGGAATGTCGTAGGTGACATATTGAGTCGCTTGCGAAAGACCTTGGCTAGCCGTGCACCGCTGCCCATGCCGCTGCGTCGCGCGATCTTGTCGATCGGCAGATCGCTCTCCTTCAGCAACTGGCACGTACGGTTCAGTCTGGCGCACAGCAGGTACTCGGACGGTGTCACGCCCATCTCCTCCCGGAACCGTCTCAGGAAGTTGCGCTTGCTCATTGCCACGGCCCGCGCTGCGTCGGCTACGGAGATCAGGCGATCACAGTTCGCCGCCAGCCACTTCGCAGAAGCAATGACCTTCTCGTTACCCCTTGGTGCAGGAACTGGGGACTCCCGATGAATTTGACCCATCCCGTCATCCTGCTGGAAACGCGCCGTCCAGGGTTGAAGGAATGCAGGGCTGGTGCCCGTGTCCTGCGGTACGCTGGCCGGCGTCTTGCGCTCTTCCACGGCCGCCGGGTGCGAACCGGCTTGAGGTGCAAGCAGCAACCGCACGTTATAGACTCGACCCTCCACGCCGTCCAGCGGCGGCATTTCATTGACCACGTGGAGCACGCCGGTGATCGTGTGTGGCACGCTATCCGACGTACCGTTCGCGAAGTCCTGGAAAAACACGATGCCGACTTGCGCGGTTGCAGTGGCCCAGTTGTAGTCTGGTGCACCCTCGCCCAAACCCAACAGGTGCAGATTGCGTTCAGCGTCGCCCATACAGCCTCCTTGGCAGGAAGGATTGCTTTCTATCGAGGCGGTGGGAACCTGCCGCACCGCGCTTACATACGATCTAATGGCCCTGGCTGAATTCGTTCTTTCCCTGACCGGCCTGACTTTTGCCGATCATGGGTGAAGCTGGTTTTTCCTTATCAAAAGACAATTGAAGGACTGTCTTTTAATTTAAATTTCTCTCATCCCGGAAATTAAAAATAGCGCGTATTGACGAGGAAAAAATGTAATCCGGGAGTTACCTGCGACTCAGCTGGATGAAAACAAAAGCGGTCGTAAAGATAACTACGGGATTCAAGAAACTATTCATTAATTTCCGACCGTGCGCTATCGCACATTCGATCACTCTTTCCCCTTTGCGACCGGCATTCCGGGTACCTTCCGGGCACCCCGGACCGGGCACAGCAACATTCGCGATGATTCATTTTGGCTCCGCAAGCTTTGACGGGCGGTGCAGGACGGCGGGCAACAAGGTAACCATCAGGTCACACAGACAATCCTCCGACAATCAGGGCCGCGCGTCCGCAACGGGACATCTCGCTGAAGCAGCTCGATGTCGTCAAGCGGCAGGGCAAGTCTGCTGATACAAAGCAACCTGTCATTCCCATCAATAATACATTCTTTAAAATTGGGGCTCACCAATTTAAAGATATTTGACAACTTTCTTCACAGCTTTCGTGGCCTGGATGACAAAACTGCCATCTAATTTTTGACACTTAATCTTAATAAGATTAAGAAAACGGGCAAGAAACCGGGCAAGAAGCGCGGCTATGGCAAGGCGAGGTCATGAAGGGACGTCAGCGTGCCTAAAAAGATCCGGACACCGAACGGATCGCGCAAACGTTTGACGTATACGCCGATACCCGTTGTGATATCGCAAAGGTTATGAAGACGGTACTCAAACGCCGCGTGCAGGGCTTGTCTCAAGTCGTTTATCGAAGTCGAACGTGTGCCGGTTGCATGACGATGTCTAAGCTTCTCAGCCAAGCTTCTCGCTCAAGCGCGTTGCCATCGAAATGAAAAATGGCAGCGGTTGTTCCTCACGCGCCAACATCTTGTCCGCATCGGTCAAGCCGGTTGCGCCATCATTTCGCCTGCGTATCATCAGAAGCGTCAAGCAACCTCAAAGGATTCGACTGGTGTGAATGCGAGTGCTTGCAAGGACGCGATCTTGCGCTCGTGCTCAGTGGTGGTTCTGACGGGACGATTCCAAGCAGTGTGTCAAGCAAGTGACCACCAGGCGCCAGGTGTCCTTGCACTGAACTTCCCGCACCGGATCCGCTGCCAGCCGCAAACGCGGCCAGTACCCGGGCCAGGGTAATCCGGACCGGAATCCTGTTTGGAACCTTGGCGTTGTTGTGCTCAGCGCTTATCGCACGCTGCCGGGAATCGCCTTTCAGTGTTAATCAACATGCTCAATCAAGTCATCTGGCCGGAATTCTCCAGGCGATACGGAGAAAAGGCCGACCAGACCATGCGCAAACGATATCGCCATGGAACAGCGGCGCCGTCAGGCGGCGCGACCTTGCTCTATTTCAAAGAATTGTTCTTGAAGCGCTGGGAGGCTCACGGGATTGCCTGCGTCCCCGGGTTCCTCAATCTTCTCATGATTGCCATTGCGTTCTCAGAGTCTTGGCAGGTTGGCCCGAGCTTGTGTGCCGCCGTGCCGTTCGTCTGTCCCAGTGCGTCCGGGTCAAGCAAGGGCGCCGCGTTTCTCGCCAGCAAGCAAGCCGGGATCAACGGCGCAACCGCCGCCAAGATGCTTGCACGAAGGACGATCACTTGCATATACAACTTCTACGCAACTTCCACGCCGGAGGATTCTTCGATGAGCGCACGACCATGCGAACAACATCCCTAGCATTTCAGTGAACGACCTGCGTTCCCGTGTGAAGGACGCTTCGGCTATCTGTACCGACGATTCGAACGGCGTCATGACCGGGACCCTTTCATCGTTTAACAAGGTTGCGAACAAGCATGCAGATGCGACGACTTTCTTTCAAGTTCCCTAGCGTTACGGGCCTGGTCAGTCTTGGGCTGGTGCTCAATCTGTTCCTGATGCGTCCGGCTGCGCTCGGAGAAAGCTACACATCGATGGGGATCGCGCTCTCGGTGCTGCTCACCGGTTTGCATGTGCTGCACAACATGAACAGAACGCGGTACTCCAACGCGGTGATCCGCTGGGACGTCGCGACCCTGCTTGGCTTGCTCGGATTCTACTGGCTGTACATTTGTCCGATCTCGATCGTCTTCGAGATGTCGCAGCTCGACTGGATGTTCAAGGAGTTCATCGCCACGATGGTCGTCGCGCTGGCTTATGGAGCGTTCCTCATCGACGAGGAAGCCAACCGCAGGTTTTTCAGGACGTTGTGCACGGTCATAGCCGTCCTCGGCCTGTCCAGCGTGGTGACCGTCGCGCTCTCGTCCCTGCTCGGGGGCAAGGAGTCATTGTTCCTGTTCACTGTCGACGTGAAGGGCTATACGGAAGTCACATTGCACCAGCAGACCACCACTGGCGCCGTCTACTTCCCGTTCTCCATGCTGTATGGCAACTTTGTTTCAGGCTCGGTGAAACTGGACCGCTATTGCGGGTTCTTTCGTGAGGCCGGCATCTATCAGGCAGTGGCCTGCTTTTGCCTCGCGTACGAGGCCTTCACACGGCGTTCGAAGATGGTCATGTTTGGTCTTGCAGGCGGGACGATCTGCGCTTTCTCGTCACTCGGGATCACGCTGCTCGTGATGACCATCGGCACCATCGCCTTGTTCTCGGGAGCCCGTGTTCGTACATGGCGCGTGGTGCTGACCGCGGTGATGATCGGCCTCGCTTATCCGGTGTCCATGTACACCCCTTATATTGGTCTGGAAGATAAGGCAGTGACGCATGGCTCGTCGTTGTCCGATCGCACGGATTCGATGAAACGGGGTCTTGACGATGTGCGTCGGAACCCGTTTGGCAACGGGCTCTATTCAAGCCTTGCCACGAACGACGGCATTTGCCTGATCGCCGAGTTGGGCATGATCGGCTTGTTTGGATTTGGCTGCCAGGTGCTCTTGTTGTCCGGGTTGAGGCTTGGGCCTGGGATGAACTGGAAGAAGGTCGCGGCATGTACCCCATTATTGATCACCGCGCTGATCTCGCAGCCGATTGCGGGGGCGCCGATGATGTACGTCATTGGCATGGTGTTCGTGCCGCGGATGATTCCGCGCAAAGTCAGGGAGCCGCGCAAAATTGCCGGTTTTCGCGGCTTTCGGGAATCGGTCAACCTGTTTGCCCCCTCAGCGGCGGCTCATCAGTCGGTCGAGAGCCCGATGCCTTCGCCGCCCGTGGTCAACACACCTGATGCCCTGATCACTTGACCACGTTCTGGCTGGCTGCGCTGTCCTTCGACAGGCGCAGCGGAACGGGGCAGTTTGCGATGGTGTTGCCGAACACCGTAGACGCCGCTACCGCATTGATCCCCTGCGCGAAGCCTGCCACATAGTTGCCAGTGACCGTGGTGTTGATAGTGCCGGGGTCCGGCAGCAAAATGCCGATCGTTTCGCCATGCGGAGTCGACGGGGTTGATGTAGTCGATGCAAGCGGTCCCTGCACATGATTGGCCATGATGACGGCGCGCATGGCGGGCCGCGCGTCGTGGCTCGCGCTTGGATCGACGCCGAACTGAATGCCGTTGTTGGCGGCGAGCGCAGTCACGACATTCGCACTCACCGTCACCGCGCCGCTGGCGTCCTCAATATGAAGTGTCCCGTTCGCGCTCGCCGTGTTCGACGTCACCGTATTCCCGTAGACCACCAGTTCCGTCACATGCGCCACGTTGAGCGGCAGATCGAGATGCAGGTTCCGCGGCGTGATCGTGTTGCCTTCTATCACCACGTTCGAGCACATGATGTGCGGTGTATTCACGCCGATCGTTGCATCAATGCAGGTGTTGCCGCGAATATGAATGTGTTGCGAAGGTTTGCCGAGCGGCTGCTTGCGGACGTTTTTGTCCATGCCGTCCTGGTTGTTGACCTGGATGCCGTATGAGGAGCCCTCGAACTGGTTATCGAGGACGTAGAGGCCGGTAAGACCTGTACCGAGCACCCACAGCCCGAAGATGTTCGACTGCAGCTTCGACGGTTCCGTGGTGTGCGCCGTGATGCGATTGCGAAAGAAGCGCTGGTTCGAGGCGTCATTGCAGCCGTTGACAACGCCCTGCATCGGATTGCGTCCGAGGTTGGACAGATCGAATGCGAGCTCCGTCACGAATGTATCGCTGCCGCCCCATTCGAAGGCGTAACTGTCCTTCTCGCTATTGACGGCCATGGTCAGCGTTGCGCCTTCGCCGATGGTCGAGACGTCGCGCGCATAGATGCTGCCATTGGCTCGATACCGATGACCACGTAGAAATACCGTACGACTGTTAGTGGCACGCACGTGTGCGTACATTGCATTGAACGCGGCGGTGTCGTCGCTCACGCCGTCGGCTTTGGCGCCGAACATCATGGGTGTAATGACCGGCGGTTCCCGCATGAGTACGGCGTGCGAGAACGGTGCAATTCCAGCCGTGGCGGAGGCTGCAGTGGCGAGGCGTCCCACAGTGCCGGCCGCGCTTAACAGGGCGGCGTTGATCAGCAAGCGGCGTCGCGAACGTCCTGTAGGGTTCATTGAATGACCGGTGGGAGAAGCGCGGTCCCGGAAGCGTTCGGGACGAGGTGCGAACAGGGAAACCCGATGTTAACGGATAACGGCCCCGAGCGGCCGCTTCAATCAGGACGCCGCGGCTTCGGGCAGTGCCGACAGTTGCGTGACGGGGGACAGGACGATCACCCCTAACTGGATCGCGAAGGCCGCGCTCGACATCAGCAGGCACGCGCCCACGCCACTCTGCGTCGCGAGGGCAGCGCCCAGCAGCGCGCCGACGGGACGTGCTCCATAGGTGGCGGTGCTCATGATGGCCGACACCCTGCCGAGCATGGCGTGGGGTGTGATCGCCTGGCGCAATGTGGTTGATCCGATCGTCCACAGCACAGGACCGGCGCCGAGCAAAAAGAAGCTCACGCAGGCCATCCATACGTGCGGCAAAAATAGTGTGGCGCTCATCAGCACCGATGCCAGGAAACCAGACAGCGGGCCGATCACGAGCGTCCGGCCGAAGGAAATCCGCCGGGACACTTCAGGCCCCGCCAGCGCACCGGCCACCATGCCCGTTCCATAGGCCGCGAGACTCACGCCGATCACCCATGACGACATATGCAGATGGCGGGCCGCGTAAGCCACGTAGACCGCTTGCAAGACGAAATACCCGAGGTTGAAGAAAACCGCGGTAAGGAGAATGGGGCGAAGCAGCGGGTCGCGGAATACGAAGGCCGCACCCTCGCGTACTTCGGCGAGGAAATGGCGCCCGGTCCCGGGCGGATGCGCCGAGATGGGCAACGCACGCAGCAGCGCGACGGCGAGGGCCGACAGCATGGTCGCCAACGCGTAGGCCCAGCCGGCCCCCACGGATCCTACGATCACCCCGCCTATGGCCGGACCCGCCGAGTACGCCACGCTTCTTGCCAGCTCGATACGGCCGTTTGCCGCCGGCAACGCGGCGCGGGGCACGAGAGAGGGAACGAGCGAAGGCGCGGCGACGCTGTAAGCGACCGTTCCCGCCGCGCCGATAAAACCGCAGACAGCGAGCATCGGCAGGGTGAGGAGGTGGGCTCCGATCAGCACGAGGATCGTGATCATTGCCAGTACGCGAACGGCTTCCGCGCTTGCCATCAGTCCGCGTCTGGAGTGACGGTCGGCATAGACGCCCATTGGTAACGAGAGCAGCAGGAAGGGGAGGGTCTGGGCGGTTTGCAGCAGGCCGGTTTGCGCGGCGCTTGCGCCTAGCAGGAACACTGCAACGAGCGGCGCGGCAGCAAGACTGATCTGTTCGGCGGACTGCGCCAGCAGGTTCGACCACGCCAGACGATGGAATGCGGGCGGTAAGGAAATGCGCTGGTTTGGCGAAGGATGCATGACGTGAGGCTCCTTGGGAGGTGGCCTGATCATCATGCTGTGCCAAGGCGCGCGATACGCCCCGGATCTTGCGCTTACGTTCAGCTACGCCTGGGCCCGGCCGGCGGTCGCAAACCAGACGCCCCCTCAGGCATAGATAATCTCGATCCCGTTGCCCTTGATCCAGTCGACGTATTTCTGTTCCAGCCCGGTGTCCGTGATCAGGTAGTCGATCTTCTCGATAGCGCCGAACGTCGCGAACTCGCGCTTGCCGAATTTCTTCGAATCGGCGAGCAGATAGACGGATCTCGCCGCGTCGATCATCGCCCGCTTCACATGCAAGTCGATGAAGTCCGGATATGAAATACCCGCTTCCATGGAGACGCCGCCGGCCGCGAGAAACAGCTTGTCGACGAACATGCCTTCGAAGAACGCCGACGCTTTCTCACCCGACACCGCAATGGTCTCCGCCTTGAAAATGCCGCCTGTCAGCATGACCCGGTTCGTCGGTTCCCCGCCGAGGATGATGGCGATGTTGAGCGCGTTCGTGACAATGCGCAGGTTCTGCCGCTCCGACAAGGTTCGCGCCAGTTCCGTGGTCGTGGCGCCGCAGTCGAGAATGACCGAGTCGCCGTTTGATATGAACCCTGCCGCCTTGCGGCCGATCCTGGCCTTCTCCTCGCTGGTGGGGAGGATCCCGGCGTCATAGGCGTCCAGCAAGGCCTTGGGCTGCCGCGACGCCAGACGGACGTTGCCATGCACGCGTTCAACCCGGCCGCCTTTCTGCAGTTCATCGACATCCTTGCGGATCGTCGGCATCGAGACGCCCAATTCGCTGGAAAGCTCCGACAGCTTCACCAGTTTCATCGCTTGCACTATCTCGAAGATTTTTTCTGTTCTAGTCCGCTGATCCATGGCTGCTTTCCCTGCGAAGCCGTCTGAGACGCACGCTGCGTCGACCCGCCTATTGTGCCTGATCCCTTCGATCCGAAAGTCTGCCTGCGTGTTTTCCCGAGTCCTTGTATTTTTCATTGATTTTCGATAGAAAGTAAAAGAAACTTAAAGCAAGCAAAAGAGAAGTTCAAGGAGCAGGGAATGGAAAACCCGTACCAGGAATCCGGCGAGGCGTTGCACCGGAGAGCCCAGGAAATCCGCAAGAAGATTTGCGTCATGAACTCGGCCGCCAGGAGCGGCCATACCGGCGGCGACATGTCCGAAGCGGACATTCTCGCGGCGCTCTATTTCCACGTGCTGCGCTACGAAGTGAAGGAGGGTGGATTGGTAAGCTGGTTCGATCAGTTCATCCTCAGCAAGGGTCATGGCGTGGGCGGGCTGTATGCGTGTTTTGCTGAACTCGGCTGGTTGCCGGAGCGTGAGCTTCTCACCTACCTGAAAGATGATTCGCGTCTTCCAGGCCACCCAGTCAGGCAGAAACTACCAAATTGGGTCACGGTGAATACCGGTGGACTCGGTCATGGACTTCCGATCGCCGCAGGTCTTGCGATGGCCAAGCAACGTCATGCCGCAAGCAAAGGCGACTCGGCCGGGCGGGTTTTCGTACTGACCGGCGACGGTGAACTGGAAGAAGGATCGAACTGGGAAGCGGCTATGTCGGCGGCGCATTTCGAGCTGTCGAACCTCGTCGTGATCGTGGATCGCAACCGTCTGCAACTGGCGGATTTCACCCACAACATCATGGACCTCGAGCCACTCGACGATAAATTCAGGGCTTTCGGTTTCGAAGTTCATGACGTGAACGGTAATGAAGTCGATAAGATTTGGAAACTAATAGAAAGTCTGGATCACGTGAACAGAAAGCCGAAAGTGATCATCGCGAACACGATCAAGGGACGCGGCGTCTCGTTCATGGAGAACGTACCGGCATGGCATCACAAGTTCCCGGACGAAGATCAATTGAAGCAGGCGTTGCGGGAGCTTGAAGATGCGTGAGTACGGTGATTTGCGCGACGGCGCGGTGGGCGCGATCGGTCGTCTGACGGAAGCGGGCAAGGACATCATCGTGATGGTCGCCGACTCCACGTCGACCTCGAAAATCGGTGCGTTCATGAAGGCGTATCCGGACCGTGTGGTGAACGTGGGGATCGCGGAGCAGAACATGGTCGGGATGGCGGCCGGCCTGGCGCTCGGCGGCCATACGGTCTTCACCGCCAACGCGGCGCCATTCCTGGTGGGGCGCGCCAACGAGCAGGTCAAGAACGATATCTGCTATAGCGCGACCAACGTCAAGATGCTCGGGCTTAACGCAGGCGTGGCGTATGGACCATTAGCCTCGACTCACCACGCGATCGACGACATCTCGGTCATGAGCGGCTTCGGTACGGTCCAGATCTTCGCCCCTTGCGATGAAGTAGAGACGGCACAGGTGATCGAGTATGCGGCGTCTATCGACGGGCCGGTTTATATCCGCCTCGACAACGCCAAGTTTCCCATTGTTCACGACGCGCAATACCGCTTCAAGCCGGGCCGCCCGGACGTGCTGATTGAAGGCAAGGGAGTGGTGGTGATCGCGCTCGGCTCGGTAGTGGGTGAAGCGCTCGAGGCTTGCGAGGCGCTGAAGGGCGAGGACGGGATCGAGCCGACGCTGATCAATCTTTCTTCGCTGCGCCCGCTCGACCAGGACGCGCTCGCGGCCATCATCGAACGGCATGACGCCGTGGTGACGGTGGAAGAACACTCGTTGCATGGGGGCATTGGCGCGACTGTCGCGGTGCTGCTGGCGCGCAGACGCCTGTCGAAATCGCTGAATATGCTTGGCATCAGTGAAGGCGAGTTTGCGCACTACGGCACTCGCAAGGGCATTCGAAAACACTATCGCATCGACGCAGCAGGCATTGCGCAGACGGTGCGGTCTCTCTACACAAAGTAATACTTGCTGGCACAGGACGGAGATACGGCATGAGCATTCAATACGATATGTCGCTGCGCCACGGCGTCGACTTCGATTTTCGTCTCGACGGGAAAGTCGCGGTAGTGACCGGCGGCCTGGGCGGTATTGCAATGGCGACGAACGCCGCGCTGATCGGCAAGGGCGCGCGCGTCGCCATTCTTTATCCGGCCTTCGAGGAAGCACGCGTGCCTGCCGCCATAGAGGAACTTGGCTCGTCCAACGCCGTGGCGTTTGCATGCGACGTCACGCAGGAAGCGGAAGTGGAAGCGGCCATTGCCGCTGCACACAGGCATCTCGGCGATCTTCATCTGCTGGTCAATGCCGCAGGCTGCATCACCCTCACACGCGCCGAAGACATTGGCTTTGAAGAATGGCAACGGCAAATCGCGGTCAACCTGACGGGGCCGTTTCTTTGCGCGAAGCACTTCGCAAGGCACGTCCTCGCAAGCGGCCACGGCGGGAAGATTGTCAACATCGCTTCGCAGGCGGCGACCGTCGCTATTGACCAGCATTGTGCGTATACGTCGGCCAAGGCGGGCTTGATCGGCATGACCAAGGTGCTTGCGAAGGAATGGGCCGGCCGCGGCATCACGGTCAATACCGTCTCGCCGACCGTCGTTCTTACACCCATGGGCGCGGCTGCCTGGGAAGGAGAAAAGGGCGAAGCGATGAAGAAAACGATACCCGTCGGCCGCTTTGCGTACACCGACGAGATAGCCGCAGCCATCTTGTTCCTGCTGTCCAACGGCTCGGACATGATCACGGGCGCCGACATCATGATCGACGGTGGTTACACCATCTGTTGACGCGCTGACACCGGAATCAAGCGGCTGAAGACCGCATCCTCAGTAAAACCTGCTTGGTAAAACCTGCCTAATAAAACTTGAATCAGGAGACAACAACATGTGGAAAAAACTTGCCTTGTCCGCAGCCGTGGCTGCTTCGTTCGGCCTGCTGGTCATGCCGCTCGGCGCGCAAGCCGCGAGCAAGGGCACCATCGCGATTCTCGTCAACGCGCTCGACAACCCGTACTACGCGGCTGAAGCGAAAGGTGCGGACACCGAAGCGAAGAAGCTCGGCTACGACACCATTGTCCTGTCGCATGGCGAAGACGTGAACAAGCAGAATGAACTGGTCAACCTGGTGATCGGCAAGGGCGTGAAGGGCATCGTGCTCGACAACGCCGATTCGAACAGCAGCGTGGCGACAGTGCGGACCGCGAAGGACAAGCACGTACCGGTCGCGCTGATCAACCGCGAGATTCCGAAGGACGGCCTGGCAATCGCGCAGTTGAGCCACAATAATCTCCAGGCAGGCACGGAAGTCGCGCAACGCTTTGTCGAAACGATCGGTGAGAAGGGCGAATACGTTGAACTGACCTGCAACCTGGCGGACAAGAATTGCGTGACGCGCTCGCAAGCGTTCCACCAGGTACTCGATCAATACCCCGACCTGAAGATGGTCGCGCGCCAGGATGCGAAGGGCGCGTTGCTGCCGGGCAAGCAGGCAATGGACTCCATCCTCCAGGAGCATCCGAATGTCAAGGGGGTGATTGCCGGCAACGGCCCGGTCGCGCTTGGAGCGATCGCTTCGCTGGAGTCGGCCGGGCACAAGGACGTGGTGGTGATGGGTATTGACGGCAGTAACGACGAGCGTGATTCCATCCTGGCCGGCAAGCTCAAGGCGACGGTCATGCTGCAGGCGCAGGGCATTGCGATCCACGGCGTGGATCTGCTCGACAAATACCTCACGACGGGTAAGACCGGTGAGCAGGAGCGCCAGTTGTTCCGCGGCATCCTGATCACGAAGGCCAACGCTTCGAAGGTGAACGACTTCTACTACACCAAGTAAGCAGTGAGTAGTCAGCGTGCGATTGCCGTTGCGGTTGCGGTTGGACAGATCCGCATCGGCATTCGCACGAAGTCTGTTTGAAGTGAGGATGCCATGTTTTATCGAATTCCCGCGCTGCGTACGCTGCTTTTGCCGATCATCCTCGGCCTGGGCCTCACGCTGGCGCTTGCAGGCTGCCACGTAGTCACTGACACCGAACTGGCGGCAATCCGCAGCCAGGGGCAGCACCACGGACCGGATCCGGTGCAGGTCTTCAACAGTCAACTCGTCCCTTATGCCGACAAGAACGCGAAGCCGGCCGCGCTGGTGGTCGGCGCGCTGACGCAGAATTTCGATAGCGCCTGCAAGCAGTACGGCTTTCGCCAGAGCGACGCGTTCCCCTGCAATTTCTGGATCCGGGTGCAGGGCAAGGTGACGCGTATAGACGATTCGTCGCGAGTGGGCAAAGCGTACGTGGAACTCACGCAGGCATCCGGCGGTGAACCGGTGGATATCGTCTTGCAGATGGGGCCGGTGATTGTTGGCACGGGAGTGCGGGACGGCTTCCCGGGCATCAGGTACAGCGACTTCGACGACCAGACCAAGTTTGCCGCGTTCGGACAGGAAATCAACAAACTCGTGGTGGCGCGCGTGCAGCATTCGCTCAAGCTCAAGGTAGGCGACGCCGTCGACGTGGCTGCTGTCTACAGTAGCTGGAGTGAACCCGCGGGTGAGATTCGCGCGATACCGGTGGCCTGGAAATGAACCTCAATCCCGTGCATGTGATCGAGACGAAGGGTCTCTCGAAGACCTATCCCGGCACCGCCGCGCTGGTCGATGTGAACTACAAGGTGCAGCGCGGCAAGGTCAACGTACTGATCGGCGAGAACGGCGCGGGTAAGTCCACGCTGATGAAATTGCTGGCCGGAGCGGAAGTGGCGAGCGCCGGCGAGATCTGGATCGACGACAAGCGCGTGCATATCACCGATGTGCGCAGCGCCGAGCGTCATGGCGTTGGCATCATCTTCCAGGAACTGAATCTCTTCCCCGAGATGACGGTGGCGGAGAACATCTACGCCGGTAATGAACTGACGAGTTCCGGCGTGATCCGCAGCAAGGCCGAGAACCATCAGGCAAAAATCCTGCTGGAGCGCCTGCAGATTCCGATCGACCCGCGCACCCGGCTCGGCAATCTCTATGTGGGTCAGCAGCAACTGGTCGAGATCGCCAAGGCCCTGTCCAAGCACATCAAGGTGCTGATCATGGACGAGCCTACGTCTGCGCTTTCCAAGACCGAAGTCGAAATACTCTTCAAGATCATCCGCCAGTTGAAGGAGCAGGGTGTCACGGTGATCTATATCTCGCACCGGCTGGAAGAGATCATGGCGATCGGCGATTGCATCACGGTGTTGCGCAACGGCCGGCTCGTGGCCGAGGACGAGATCGCCAACGTGGACATTCCGTGGATCATTGAAGCAATGGTGGGGTCGTCGAAGAAGCGCTTCGCATTCGCCCAGCATGCGCTTGGCGAAGAAGTCCTGAAGGTGACGGACCTGGCGCTCAAGCGCTCGAACGGTATCTATGCGCTCGATCACGTGTCGTTCAGCGTTTGCGCGGGCGAGGTGGTCGGTATCTATGGTTTGATGGGCGCGGGGCGCACGGAGTTGCTCGAAGCGCTGCTCGGCGCGCAGCGGCTTGCCATCGGGCAGATCGAACTGGCAGGCAAGCGTATAGAGCGGCACAACATTCCCCAGCGCATTGACGCGGGCATTGCGCTCGTTCCCGAAGACCGGCAGAAGCAGGGCATGGTGCAGCTCATGAGCATTCTGGAAAACATGACGCTGTCCAGTCTCGGCAAATTTACGCGGCGTTTTGCTTTCGGTGCGCTCGGCCGCGCGAAGCAGGTCGATGCCGCCAACGACGTGATCAAGCGCCTTGCCATCAAGGCCAGTTCCGTCGATGCCCCCATCACGTCGCTGTCCGGCGGCAACATGCAAAAGGTTGTCATCGGCAAAGCATTGCTGACATCGCCCAAGGTCTTGCTGATGGACGAGCCGACCCGAGGGATCGACGTCGGCGCCAAAGAGGATGTCTACAAGACCATCAGCGTGCTGGCCCAATCGGGCATTGCCGTGGTTTATGCAACGTCGGAACTCGATGAAGCAATGGCCGTCTCCAACCGCGTCTTCGTGATGGCGAGCGGTAAGCTCACCGCCATCATGGGACGCGCCGAATTCGATAGCGAACGGATCGTGCGCGCGTCGACGCCCGCCACGGCCATCGTCTGAAGCGACTGAGGTTCAATCCATGACAACGCCCCGCAGCGCAGATAGTTCCGTGCAATCACTGCCCGCCAAGCCCGATCGCGAAGCCGCCTACTGGGCCTCGCGCGTGACCGTCAGTATCCTGAAGCTGCGCATTTTCATTGCGCTGTTTGCGATCGTGATCGTGTTCTCGCTCGCCACCGACAACTTCCTGTCGACCGGCAACATACTGATCATGGCAAAACACGTGACGGTGGTCGCCATTCTTTCCATAGGCATGACCCTGGTGATCCTGACCGGGGGAATCGATCTGTCCGTTGGGTCCATCGTCGGGATCAGCGGTATGGCGGCAGGTTATCTGCTGCTCGAGGGCATAAAGATCGGCCATCACATCGTGTTCTTCAATCCGTTCGGCGTGGCGGTGCTCGCCTGCGTGCTCGGCGCATTGATCGGCGCGGTCAACGGGTACCTGATCACCGTGCTCAACGTTGCACCGTTCATTGCGACGCTCGGCATGTTGTATGTCATTCGCGGCGCCGCGCTGCTGGTCAACAACGGCAGTACCTATGCCGATCTTGAAGGCAACGCGGCCCTGGGCAATACCGGTTTTGAATTCATCGGCAACGGGACGATCCTCGGGTTATCCATGCCGGTCTGGATACTGATCGTGCTGGCGGCCGTCACTATCTTCGTGGCTCGCAAGACACCGCTCGGACGACGTATCTATGCGATTGGCGGCAATGAACAGGCGGCGCGTTTCTCGGGCATCCGCACGAATCGCGTGAAGCTGTTCGTTTATATGTTCTCCGGATTCTGTGCCGCTATTGTTGGCCTCGTGATCACCGCGCAGTTGCAGACTGCGCACCCGTTGACCGGACAGACCTTCGAGCTGAACGCAATCGCCGCGGTGGTGCTCGGCGGCACGGCATTGGCGGGAGGCCGGGGCACGGTATCCGGTTCGGTGATCGGTGCGTGTGTGATCAGCATTCTGGGCGACGGCATGGTGATGTGCGGCATCAGCGACTTCTGGCAGATGGTCATCAAGGGGCTCGTGATCATCTTCGCGGTGGTGATCGACCAGTTGCAGCAGCGGCTGCAGTCGCGCATGGTTTCACTGACGGCATAAGCGCGCCTGAAGTGGTGAGGAGATTCAGTAGATTCAGCGCGTTCATCGGGAAAGAGTATGCAAGACACGCAATACGTATTGGCGATCGACCAGGGCACGAGCGGCACCAAGGCGCTTCTCTTCGACGCGCACGGCAAGGTGCATTCGCGCGGTTTCACGGCCGTGCCCTGCACGCATCCGCGCGCAGGTTTTGTCGAGCAGGATGCAGAGGCTTTGTATCGATCGGTGTTGAGTGCGGTCGCGCAATGCGTGGACAGGTTCGAGGGCGATAAGAACCGTATCGGCGGCGTCGCCATTTCAAGTCAGCGCGAAACCGTTGTGCTGTGGAGCGAAGACGGGCACGCCATTGTTCCCGTCGTGTCGTGGCAATGTCAGCGCTCGCTTGCGATCTGCGAGCGTTTGCGCGGGCAGGGCATGGCCGGAGTGATCGCCGACAAAACGGGCCTGCTGATCGACCCGTATTTCTCGGGCACGAAACTCATCTGGCTGAATGAGAACGACGCGCGGGTCAGCTCTCGCATTGCTTCGGGATCGGCCATGTTCGGCACGGTCGATAGCTGGTTGCTGTACAGGCTGACCGGCGGCGCGTCGTACCTCACCGACTATACAAATGCATCGCGCACGATGCTGATGAACCTGCATACGCTCGAATGGGATCGCGAGTTGATCACGCGGTTCGGTCTTGACGGATTGAGATTGCCTGGGCTGCGGCCGTCGGCATCGGACTTCGGGGCGACCGACTTTGAGGGCCTGCTGGCGAAACCCGTGCCGGTCGTCGCCATGATTGGCGACTCGCATGCTGCAGCCGTGGGTGAGGGCTGCTTGCGGCCGGGGCTCGCGAAAGCGACCATGGGAACGGGCTCTTCGCTGATGATGAACGTTGGTTCCAAACCGCAAGCGCCCGCGCACGGACTGGTTTCCACGCTCTGTTTCGCGACTGCCGGGCGGGTGGACTACGCGATGGAAGGCATCATCATCAGTGCTGGATCGACCCCTGCATGGCTCAAGGAGAAGCTTGGCCTCTTCAGCGACTTCGCCGCAGCCGAGCAGGCATTCACCGACTATGACAACGGTGGCGTCTTCCTGATTCCCGCGTTCTCCGGCATTGGCTGCCCGCACTGGAAATACCCGGGCGGTGCGCAGATTGTCGGACTCAATTTTTCCACGTCGTGGCCGCACGTTGCGCGTGCGGCGTATGAATCAATCGTCTATCAGATCAAGGACGTCATCACCGTCATGGAGCAGTCGGCGCAGGTAGAACTGGTCGAACTTTTCCTCGACGGTGGACTTGTGCAGCGGCCGTTCCTCTTGCAGTACCTCGCCGATACCCTCAACCGCCCCGTCAGCACCCTCGCGATGAGCGAGATCTCGGCAGCGGGCGCGGCGGCGCTGGGGGCGCTGCAACTGGGGCTGATCGGTACCCTGGACGCGGGCCAGACCGAGCGCCCGGTACTGCGGCGCGTCGAACCTGGTGCCGGGGTGAAGCAGGCGGCACTGAATCATTCGCAATGGCTGCGCTGGATCGAGCGGCTTTGATCAACCCTATTCGAGAAGGAGCAGACGTGAGCCAGAGCTTGAAGCGGTTCGAGAACAAAGTGGTTGTGGTAACGGGAGGCAGCCGCGGTATCGGCTTGGGAATAGCGGAGCGTTTCGCGCAGGAAGGCGCGAAGGTGTGCGTGTCGGCGAATGAAAAGAGCGTCTTCGACGCCGCCGCGCAACTGCGTGAATCGGGCTATGACGCGATCGCCGTGGAGACGGACGTCACCGACAAAACGCAGGTCAAGGCGCTTTACGAGGAAGTGGCGGCGAAGCTGGGCGAAGTCGATGTATCGATCCAGAACGCGGGCGTGATCACCATCGCGAAGTTGCCGGACCTGAGCGAGGCGGATTGGGACAAGGTGCTCGCGGTGAATACGAAAGGGGTATTCCTGTGCTGTCAGGAAGCCGCGGGGCGCATGCTGCGGGCGGGTAAGGCCGGCCGCCTGATCAATACGGCGTCCGGTCAGGCAAGGCAGGGTTTTGTGTACACGCCGCATTACGCTGCCAGCAAGTTCGGTGTGCTTGGCATTACCCAAAGCCTTGCCAAGGAACTGGCGCCCACGGGCATTACCGTCAATGCATTCTGCCCGGGCATTATCACGACCGACATGTGGTCCTACAACGACGAAGCATGGGGCAAGCTGCTAGGCGACTACAAGCCGGGTGAGCTGATGGCGGAATGGGTGAAGAACATTCCAATGGGGCGAGCGGGAACAGGCGCGGACGTGGCGGGGCTGGTAACGTTTCTGGCCTCCGACGATGCTTCCTATATCACCGGACAGACCGTCAACGTGGACGGCGGGATGTTCATGTCCTGAGTGCCCGGTTGTCGAGTGTGCTGCTGTTCCAGGAAGCGCCGCGGGGCCCTGTCAGGCCGCGTAGCGCTTTTCGCGTTTTGGCTGGCGCTGCCTTAGTTACCTGACGTTCGCGAGCGCTGCAACCTTGCGGATTGTATCGGCGCAAGCGGTTGCAGCTTCAACGCCTTTCACGACGAAATGCTCGCGGAAGAACTTCGTGTGTTCTTCGCCCGAGTGGAAGTGATGCGGCGTCAATACAGCGGACAAGACCGGCGTGCCCGTTTCCAGTTGCACCTGCATCAAGCCGGTGATGACAGCCTGCGCGACGAATTCGTGCCGGTAGATGCCACCGTCCACCACGAGCCCTGCCGCAACAATAGCCGCGTAGCCGCCGCGTTGAGCGAGCAGCTTCGCGTGCAGCGGGATTTCGAAGGCGCCGGCGACTTCGTAGAGATCGACGTCATCGCGACTGAACCCCTGTGCCTGGATGGCGTCGAGGAACGACGCTTTGCATTGGTCGACAATGTCGCGATGCCAGCACGATTGAATGAACGCGATACGTGCACGCGGCCTGGCTGCCGGACTAACGGCGGGATTGCTTTGGAGAGGTGTGGAGAGCGTCATAAATGTAAGCCTGTTTGTGTGAACAGGGCGAAGGACGGCATGGTCCCCAAGCGCAAATGCAGCAAATGCAGCAAATGCTTTCGCGCAAGAGGACACACGCCGTCCCGTTCTCTTTCATCCGGACTATGACCGTCGGCCCCGGGATCAAACCGGGTCTGCTGACCTTTGTGTTTCGCCATGCCTTCAGAGGAAAACCCCGTGCAAAACACAAAGCGCTCGCGGGCTACGCGCAGAAGCTGTGCGCGATTACCGCCGGTGGGGAGTTTCACCCCGCCCCGAGAACTTGTTCGTAGTGAACGGAACGTAAATTATCACGATTCTTAAAACCGCGCCGATACCCAGCGATGGCCATGGGGTCTCTTCCAGGCCATCGCCACGGACGGACACTGCTTAAACCTTCCCGCGCCAGGGCACCAACCGCCGCTCCAGTGCGCGCATACCGAGATCGAAAGTCCACGCGATCAATCCGATCAACACGATGCCCATCACCACGACATCGGTTCTGAGAAAGCTCGATGCGTTCAGCACCATTTGCCCAAGTCCGGCCGTTGCCGCCACCATCTCGGCCGCGACAAGCGTTGTCCACCCAAACCCGATAGCGATCCGCAAGCCTGTCAGGATCTCGGGCAACGCGGCGGGCAGAACGACAAAACGTACGACCTGCGCAAAGCTTCCGCCAAGTGAATACGCTGCGTTCACCTGCTCCGCGGTAGCGCTCCGGGCACCTGCCCGTGCCGCCATTGCAATGGGTGCGAAGCAGGCGAGATAGATCACGATCAGCTTCGCGGTTTCATCGATACCGAACCAGATCACGACCAGCGGTAAATAGGCGAGCGGCGGCAGCGGCCGGTAGAACTCCAACGGCGGATCGAGCAGGCCCCGCGCGATGCGGCTGACCCCCATCAGGATGCCGACAGGCACAGCCGTCACGCTGGCTAGCGCGAACGCGCCGAATACGCGGATGACGCTCCACAGTAAATGCTCGGACAGCGGCAGACCGCCTTGAATACGGCCATTCCATGCGTCGATGAATGCGCTCCACACCGCTTGCGGCGAGGGCAGGAACAGTGGCGCCACCCAATGAAATGACGTTGCCGCCCACCATAGCGCGGCAATGGCGGCCACCGACAGCACGCTCAGGACTGCAGTCGGACCTTCGCCCGGAAGGCCACGCCTTGGCTTGCGGCGGCGCTTTGCCTGAGACACGGTCACAGCAGGCGGCAGCGAGTCGATCGAACTCATCAACCCACCTCCTGCAGCGTAACGTGCGATCCGTCATGCAGTCGCCGAACCAGCCGCTCGCGCCATTCAATGAACGCGGGCGACGACTTCACCGCGCGTGCGTCGCGCGATTCGAGAAATTGCCGCGCAAACGGCAACGCGTGGCTTTCGGCAATGCGGCCGGGACCCGGCGTCATCAGGACCAGCCGCGTTGCGAGGAACAGCGCTTCTTCCACGCTATGCGTGATGAAGAAAATGGTCTTGCGGGTGCGGCCCCAGACATCGAGCACGAGTTCCTGCATGGTCTCGCGGGTGAGCGCGTCGAGCGCGCCCATCGGTTCATCCATCAGCAGCACCTGCGGATCGCTCGCAAGCGCGCGTGCAATCCCCACGCGTTGCTGCATGCCGCCCGAAAGCGCATACACCCGCGCGTTCGCGTGCTTTTCCAGGCCAACCAGGGCCAGCGTTTCGCGCGCTATCTCACGACGCTGCGTCCGCCCGACGCCCTGAAAACGAAGTCCGAGCGCGACGTTGTCAATCACATTCAGCCAGGGCATCAGCGCATATTTCTGAAACACGACGCCGCGTTCGGCGCCGGGCCCGGCAATCAACTCACCATTCAGACGCGCCTCGCCGGCAGTCGGATCGATGAAACCTGCGAGGCAGTTCAGCAAGGTTGTCTTGCCGCATCCGGAGGCGCCGAGCGCGACCACGAACTCGCCGCTGTCGATCTGCAGGTCGACGCCCTCCAGTGCAGCCGTTGTCGCGCCCTCATAGGTCACGCCGAGGCCGCGAATGTCCAGCGTGCTCATCGCGATGCTTGCTGTACGAAGCGTGGGTCGACGCCAACCGAATAATCGGGCAGCACGTTCTGGATCGTGCCTTGCGTCTTCAGGAAGGCCGCAGTGGCGGCCAACGACTTCGCGGCACCAGACAGAGCACCGCCGCCAAGCCAGGCCGGTGAAGCCTGCTCGGTGAGGGTCGGGAAGGCATAAAGCGCAAGACTTGCAGGCACGTCGGCAGCGGTCGCCCCCGATTCCTGCGCCACGTCCTGGACTTCCTTCGACCCGGCTGTCCAGGCAGTTTTGTTGTCGCGATACTCCGCGTCGGTAGCGGCGAGCACCTTGACCAGGCCCGTGACGAATGCACCGTTATCCTGCGCGAACTTGCGGCTGACGGCGAAACCGTCGAAGGTCGCCTTGCCGGTTTCCTTCGCGACTTCACCTGATGTAATCAGCACCTTGCCGTTCTTCTTGACCTTCGCCAGCACCGGGTCCCAGATATAGGTGGCGTCGATATCACCGCGTTCCCACGCCGCGGCCACTTCAGGCGGCCGCAAGTTCAGGATCTTTACCGTCGACGGATCGACCCCGGCGTTTTGCAACGCGACCAGCGCATGGAAGTGAGAGGTGGAGACGAACGGCAGGCCGATCTTCTTGCCCTTGAGATCAGTTATCCTGGTCACGCCCGAGCCGTCGCGGGCAACGAGCGCTTCAGCGTCATTGATGTTGTCGAGGATCCAGAACAGGGAAATGTCCACGCCTTGCGAGAGGCCGGCCGCGATCGGGCTGGAACCGGCTTCACCCAGCTGGATCGACCCGGATGCGAGCGCGCGGATCACATCGGCGCCGCTGCCGAGCTTGCGATACGTCACCTTGTAGCCCGTCGCTTTCTCGACTGCGCCGCTTACCTGGGCGTAACGCCACGGTACGACCATGTCCTGGTAACCGATCACGACTTCGCGTGACTGCGCATGAGCGGCGCTCGCGGCCACGGCGAAGAGTGCAACGCCGGCGCACGCGCGCAGGGAGGAGAGAAAGCGTTTCATCGGAAGCCCCGGTTCAAGTGTGTCTTGTGGAAGGGTTTCGACTATAAGCAATCCGCGCTCAAGCAGTTAGAAGCATTCGTGCGTTGCAAATGACGTTGCTCAAGCGTTGCTTTGCACGTTGTGCCGGAAGTATCGAGCCCGCTTTTTATGCGGTCCTCAGCCGCTTTTCAAATGTGCGCGTGAGCCACGAAATGGGATAGCAGTAGGCGAAGAAGATCACGAGCGTCGCAATGTACGTCAGCACGGTAAAGCTGCTGCGTGCAACTGTACTGCTGGCAATCTGCGCGGTGTCCAGCAGGTCGTGGATGCCGACCAGCGACGACAGCGCGGTGCCCATGGTGATGATGGCGTACACGTTCATCCACGGCGGCAACATACGGCGCACGCATTGCGGCACGACAATTTTCAGCAGGATCTGCCGGCGGGAGAACGCCAGCGAAGCGGCGGCTTCCCACTGCGCGGAAGGGATGGACGCCACCGCGCCGCGAAATACTTCCGCTATGTTTGCGCTCGCCGGCAGGGCGAGCCCAAGCGTCACTTTGAGCCAGTCGGGAAACGGCACAATGGTGCCGAACACATGGATCTCGAAGGGAAAGACATAGGTGGTGAAATAGATCAGCACAAGCCACGGCGCATTGCGAAACGCGACAATCCACATTCTTGCCAGCCGCCCCGCGAATGATTTCGACATCGCGAGCGCGCCCGCAAGCAGCCCGAGCACCGTCCCAATGAAAATCGCGCCAATGCTGATCAGCACGTTCATGGCGAAGCCGTGGAGCAGCGCCGGCGTCCATTCAACGAAGCGTGCCAGCGTCTCGCCACGCGAGCCGGCATCGGGCGCGAGCGACCACAACGCGGCGCCGGCCGCGAGCACGCCGACCACGCCATAAATGCCCGGTGGCAAGCGCGTGATGGCGAGCTTGCCTGCGGTGGAAGCGGAATCAGTAGCCATAGCCGGGAACCCTGTAACGACGTTCGAGCCAGCGGCCGGCTAGCGTGACCAGCCACGTGAGCACGCCGAAGAACGCGAGAATCAGCAGCATCAACGCCAGCACATTGTCGCGCTGGGTCCAGATCATGATGGACTGGTAGGTGACGTCCCCCACCGCGATAGCCGATGCCACCGCCGACGCTTTCACCAGTTCCACCATGTTGTTGACGAGCGCCGGCAGCGCCGCGCGCAACGCGAGCGGCAGCTCGATGCGCCAGAAACGGGTGGCACGGCTGAGCCCAAGCGAAGCCGCACCTTCCAGCGTTTGAGAAGGCAGTGCGTCGAAGCCGGCACGCAGCGCTTCCGCGTGAAATGCCGCCTTGTGCAGCGACAATACGAGCACGACCCAGAAGAAGGGCTTGAACGGGTTATCAATACCGCGCGCATGCAGCCATTGCGTGATCAGCATGTTCAGCACGAGAAACGCGCAGTAGAGCTGCACCAGCGTGGGGGTATTGCGGGTGACTTCGATGAAACCGTGCGCCAGCCCGGAGACCAGCCGGCTGCGGCCGCGCAGTGCGAGCAGCAGCACGAGCCCGGCAACGGCGCTGGCCGTCATGGTCGAGACAATGATCTCGATACTGACGCCCAGGCCCTGCACGAAGGGCACGCGCTCGTAGTCGTCGAGCAGGAAACGGTAGTCAAGCCCAAGACGCGCTGTCGCCGTGATGAAGCCGTGCAGCAGCGTGTCCATGCTAGTTCTCCGCAGACAATTGACGATGCCACTCGGCCAGCGCGGGCGAGGGCGGGTTGAGACCGTTCTTCGCTTCGGTCGCGATAAACCAGCCGTTGCGATGCAGGTCACGCACGAACGTATCCAGCTTCGCGGCGGTATCGTGCTCGCCCTGACGCACCCAGATCACCGACGGTGCCGGCTCTATCTCCGGTTGCAGTGCACGGTAGTCACGCCACTCCGGGTCGCTCTGCAATAACGGATAAAGCAGCGGTGCGGCGTCATGAACGGCGGCGACGCAACTCCCGCCGCGCAACGCGAGCAACGACTGGGACGAGCCTGGGAAGGCCCTCGGAATCGCGCCGTAGCGTTCCACTATGAGGCGAATATAACTACTGCCTTGCGAGATGCACACCGGCTTGCCGCGCAAGTCTTCCCAGCGCGTAATACCACTGGTCTTAAGGGTGATTGCCGTGCCGCCGACCCGGTAGTAGGGCGTCGCTACGTGGTCCAGGATCTCACCGCGCTGGGCGTTGTATTCCATGTTCGCGATCAGGATGTCGACCTTGCCCTGCTGAAGAAACTGAACCCGCGTGGAAGGCAGCACGGACACGAGTTGCACCTTCGCACCCAATCTTTTACCGAGTTCGTTGGCCAGGTCTACATTGAAACCGCGGGGTTGCTGGGTCGCGGGATCGAGTGAACCGAACGGACTGCCGCCGATCATCACTCCCACCGTGAGTTCATGGCGGGAGTTGATTTTGTCGAGGGTGGCGTCCGCGTGTGCGGTAAAGGACGCGGTCATGGCCGATGCCAGCGCAATGGGGGCAATCAGGCGGCGGAGGTTCGTCAGGATCATGGAGATGAAAACGGCAGGAGAGCCGGACAGAATAGGTAATCGCCGGCGCATCGCCAAGGAAGCGAATCTGCTAAGCAAATCACCGGGTGGTGGTTTAAGGCTCCAAAAAAACGCATGCAGGAGTTTGGTGCATCTTTAGCAAGCGGGCTGCTATCGATTCGAGGAATGCTTGGTTATCGAAAAGGGGCATGGTTCTTAAAATCTTCGCTCCAGCATGCTTTCGTGCGCTTTGGAAGGAAACCCGCGATGACACACTTGATGCTTTTGAAACGTGCGGTCAGCGCTCCTGTTCCCTGTTAACAACACCTGAGGAGGTCGCATGAATCGACTAGCGCTCGCGCTCGACCCGCTTCAAGATGCTTCGGCGACGGCGCATGCACCGTCGCGCCAGGGCGGCGCCGCGAGTGCCGACCCCGTGCTGGTTTCATTGCGCGATGTCCACCTCTCCTACGGCCCGGTGCATGTGCTCAAGGGTATCGACCTGAGCGTGCGGCGAGGCGAAGCCGTCTCCATCATCGGGCCTTCGGGCTCGGGCAAGTCAACGCTTTTGCGTGTCATCAACGGCCTGATTGCGCCGCAGCAGGGCGACGTGCACGTCGACGGAATCGATGTCCGCGCGCAGCGCACCGACGCGCAGAAGATCGCGCTGCGCAAGCGCATCGGCTTTGTGTTCCAGCAGTACAACCTATTTCCGCACCTGAACGTGCTCGCCAACCTGACCATTGCACCCATGAGCGTGCTCGGGCGCTCTCGCGCCGAAGCCGAGCACGACGCGCACGCGCTGCTCGCGAAGGTGCGTCTGGCAGACAAGGCCCGTGCGTATCCGGGTGAATTGTCCGGAGGCCAGCAGCAGCGTGTCGCGATTGCACGAACGCTTGCGATGCGGCCCGACCTCATTCTCTTCGACGAAGTGACCTCCGCGCTCGATCCGGAAACGGTGGGCGAAGTGCTGACGGTGATTGGCGAATTGGTGGACGACGGCCAGACCTGTGTGCTGGTCACGCATGAAATGCGTTTCGCCGAAGAGGTTAGCGACGAAGTGTTTTTCACCGAGGCCGGCGTGATTGTCGAGCACGGCGCGCCGTCGCAGATTTTCAGCGCCCCGGAGAATGAACGCACGCGCCTGTTCCTGCAACGGGCACGCGGCGAGGACCGGCGTGCACTGCGCAAACGCTCGCGAAGCGGTGCGGCCCTGGCTTTGGCCACTCCCTGATTCCCGCAAAACCATTACGAACCTATCCTGACATGACCACAACCCCCACACCCGATCAAATTGGCGAACGCCAGGCCGCTGTTACCGCATTGCTGGACCATGTACGTCATATTGTGGAGAAGCAGGGCGTGACGCGCGCCGCGCTCGGTGCCATCAGCAATCACCTGCAGGCGCTTGCCGTGGACCACGCCGGGTTGTTCTCCGCCGCAGATTTCCCGCCGCCGCAAGCGGGCAGCGGGGACACGTCGACGCGATACCGGTTGAATCCCGGCGAGGACGGGTTCGCGCTGTATCTCAACTCGCTGCTGCCCGGCAAGACCACGATTCCGCATAACCACGATACATGGGCGGTCATTGCGGCACTCGAGGGCGAGGAGCTGAATCGTGTCTATAACCGTACAGACGACGGTGCCGACCCCGAGCGCGCCACGCTCGATCTCGACCGTGAAGTGGTGGTGCGTCCGGGCACACCGATCGCGTTTCTGCCCGAAGACATTCACAGCATCCATGTAACGGGTGAAAGACCCACGCTGCATTTCCATCTCTACGGGCGGCCGCTGGAAACACTTTCCGGCCGGCTCGGCTATGAACTCGATACAGGACGTGCGGTGCGCTACAACACAACTCACATGCATCGCGGCACGCAGGCGGTTGGCTGATGACGTCCCCTGCGCAGCGCAAAGCGACGCGTCTGATGCGCGCCGGTGCGCCGGCGTTTATTGATGGCACTGCACCGGTCAATGTGCCGGTCGAGCGCACGAGCACAGTGCGTTTCGAGAGCACGTCGAGTCAGGCGGCGCTGCATAAACGGCGTGAGGCAGGGGAGGCGGTCAGCACCTATGGACGGCATGGCACGCAAACGCACCGGGCGCTGGAAGCGGCCATCGGCGAACTGGAAGGAGCGCGTGACGTGCTGCTTGCCCCGTCAGGTCTGTCCGCAATCTCGTTGGTGTTCATCGGCTTGTTGTCGCCGGGCGATCATGTGCTCATGCACGACGGCGTTTATGGGCCCGTGCGTGAACGGATCGAACCGCTGCTTACGCGGCTCGGTGTCGCCTTCAGCTATTTCAGTGCGGCGGACGGCTTGCCGCATCAGCTGCTTCAAGCCAACACGCGCCTGATCTATGCAGAGTCGCCGAGTTCGTTCCTGTACGAGATCGTGGATCTCCCGGCGCTTGCGGACTTCGCTCACGAACAAGGGGTCTTGCTCGCCGCCGACAACACGTGGGGCGCGGGCTTGCTCCATCAACCGCTGGCGCTGGGCGCGGATATCTCCATCCAGGCCCTCACCAAGTATCTGGGCGGACATTCGGACCTGATGCAGGGCGCGGTATCGACCGTTGATGCCGCAATCGGGCAGCGCTTGAGAGAGGCTCACGACGCACTGGGCTTAAGCGTCAGCGCCGACGACGCCTACCTTGCATTGCGCGGCATCCGTACGCTGCCCGTACGCCTCGCGCAACACGCGCGCGGCGCGTTTGCCGTGGCGTCCTATCTGCAACGCGTACGCCAGGTCACACGCGTTTTCCATCCGGCGTTGGCCACGGATCCCGGACACGCATTGTGGTCGCGTGATTTCCACGGCGCGAACGGGCTGGTCTCGTTCGCCTTGCGTGATGCCGATACCAGCCTCGCAGCCGCTTTCATCGACGCGTTGCAGCTATTCAGCCTTGGCGCGTCATGGGGCGGTTATGAAAGCCTCGCGCTGATCGCTCCGCCGCGGCGCTTGCGCACGCATAGCTACTGGCAGGGACAGGAAGCCGTGATCCGGTTGCATGTCGGGCTGGAAGACGCGGACGATCTCATCCTCGACCTCGCACAAGCATTTCGCAGCGTGCTGTCCTGAATCGCTGTTCACCTCTCATTGCGACCCTGCTCAAATGACCTCAATCCGAAACGATGTGGATGATGTGGCTTTCGTCGATGCCTCCACTGTCCGCGCATGGCTCAATGACGAAGCCGAAATCGCCTTGCTCGATGTCCGCGAAGCCGGGCAATTCGGCGAAGGGCATCCGTTCTTCGCGACCCCGTTGCCCTACAGCCGGCTGGAAATAGATGCGCCGCGACTGGTGCCGGGACCCGGCACGCGGATCGTCCTGCTTGACGATGGCGAATACGCCGGTCGCGCAAGTATTGCGGTACTCGCGGCACGGCGCCTGAGCGCGCTCGGTTACACCAAGGTGTCCGTGCTGCGCGATGGCGCACGCGGCTGGCTGGCGGCGGGTTATACGCTGTTCAAAGGCGTGAACCTGCCATCGAAGACCTTTGGCGAACTCGTCGAACAAGCGCAGGGAACGCCGCATCTTTCGCCGGAGGAGCTTGCGGTTCTGATCGAAGAAGGACGGGCTCATGCGTTGTTCGATGGACGCACGCTCGACGAACATCGAAAGATGACGATCCCCGGCGCGGTTCCCGTGCCGAACGGAGAACTGGCATACCGGATCGGAACGCTTGTAGCCGACCCGGCCACGCCGATCGTGATTCATTGCGCCGGCCGCACGCGCAGCATCATTGGTGCGCAGACCTTGCGCAATCTGGGTGTGCCGAATCCGGTGATTGCGCTGGAGAATGGCACGCAAGGCTGGGCGCTTGCGCGGCTCAAGCTTGAACATGGCAGCGAGCGCCGCTACCCGGATATCCTGAACGAAGCGTCGGTTGCCGAGGCGCGCACGCGTGCGGCTACGCTAGCTGCGCGCTTTGACGTTGCGACGCTCGACGCTTCGGCTGCGCAGGAATGGCTTGATGATCCGGACCGGACGACCTTTCTGATCGATGTCCGCACGCCGGAAGAGTTTGCGCGCGACGGTCTGCCGAGCGCCATCCATGCGCCGGGAGGGCAATTGGTGCAGGCGACTGACCAGACCATTGGCGTACGGCGTGCCCGCGTGCTGCTGGTTGATTACGACGGCGTACGTGCTCCCGTGATTGCTACGTGGCTCGTGCAACTCGGATTTGAAGCCGCGTTGGTCGATGCCCCCAATGCAACTACGCTACACGTCGGCAAGCGGATTGCACCGGTGCAATCGCCCTTGCCGCTGCTCGATACTGTAGCCTTGCGCGAGGCGGCGACGGGCCATGTGCTGCTGCTCGATTTGCGATCGAGCGCGGCTTACCGGCGGGAACATGCTGCTGGTGCGCACTGGTCGATTCGTCCGCAACTCGCCAGCACGCTGGCGGCGCTCAAGGCCGCACCGGGCGACACGCTGCTGTTATTCGCAGATGAACCGGCGGTTGCGAACATTGCGGCAACCGACCTGCGCGAGTGGGGTTTCACCTCGCTGTATCTCGCGGCCAACGGAATCGACACCTGGAAAAAAGCGGGCTTGCCCGTGGTATCGACGCCCGATCTTCCTGCCGATGCAGCGCGTATCGACTACCTGTTTTTTGTTCACGACCGCCACGATGGCAACCTCGACGCCGCCCGCCGGTATCTCGATTGGGAGACGGGTCTGATCGCGCAGTGCGCGCCGGACGAGCTCGCTGTTTTCCGTATCGATACACCCGCTACAGAAAGTCCCAGCCGATGAAATTTCGCTTCACCACCTTATTGAGCTTTACTCTGACTGCGCTTGCACTCTCGCAAGGCGCTCACGCCGACGCCACCCTCGACCGGATCAAGTCACGCGGCACGCTGACGGTCGGGGTCGTGCTCGACGGCAACTACGGTTCACTCGATCCGGAGACTCGCAAGCCCGTCGGCTACAACGTCGAACTTGCCCAGGACCTTGCTAAACGCCTCGGCGTAAAGTTTGAAGCCGTGGAAGTCACACCGCCGAACCGCGTGCAATTCCTTCAGCAAGGCAAGGTTGATGCGCTGATCGCGAGCATGCAATACACCAGGGAGCGCGACGAGATACTGAGTTATGTGCCCACGCCGTTCGAGGAGATCGGCGGCTCGGCCATGGTTCACAAGGGGGCGGGTATTCACAACTGGAGCGATCTGCGCGGCAAGCCGGTTTGCGTTTCGCAAGGGAGCAACTACACGCGCCCGCTGATTGAACAATACGGGGCACAGGTCAAGGGTTTCAAGGGCATGCCCGAAGCGCTGCTGGCGTTGCGCGGCGGGACGTGCGTGGCGTCGGTTCATGTGACCCCTGGCATTCAGGCGCGGCTCGCCAGCACTTCGGGCGAATGGCAGGACTACGAGTCCCCCATCGCTGACCAACTGATTCCATCGCCTTCGGTAATTTGGGTGCGCAAGGGCGAGACAGACACGGTCGCGGCTTTCGACAAGATTGTGAAGGAGTGGCACCGGAGCGGTTTTCTCATCGATGAGGGCAACAAGTGGCATATGCCGCCCTCGAAGCAATTGCTCGCGTGGCATCAGGAGTATTCGTCGAAATGAGTGAAGGGCCAAGGGCCGGTCGTGCCGCACCGGCCTTTCAAACCCGCTTAGAACCTGGCCCGAATGCCGCTGAAGATGGCGACTTGCCGGTTGGTCGATGACGCTGTTCCCGCATCCGCAATAGCGGCGATCTTGCTATAGCCGCTACCTACACGCGTAGAGGCATCGCCGGAGGCCAGCTGGTACACGCCTGACAGATACAACTCGGTCCGCTTCGAGAGCGCGTAGTCCAGGCCCAGCGTGAACTGATGCCAACGCGGCTTGAGCGTGGCGCCGCTGGTTCCCGGCAGTCCGTTGGCGCGGCCGTCTGTGAATGTGTACACGCCGATCAGCGTGGTGGCGCTCGTCAACAGGTAGCGCAGGTTGGCGTCGTAGTTGTTGAACTTGCGCGAAGAGCCGTCGTTGTAGTCGAGTTGCGTATGGCTGAACGCGAAGCCCGCAGTGGCCTTGCCGATTGCATAGTTTGCTCCGCCCACTGCTATCTGTTGGCGTGCTACGCCGCCGTTGAGGCCGTAGAAGAGCGCGCCGCTGTAGTCGTCCCCTGTGGTCGTGGTCGCACCGCCCACAGCGCCGCTGGTATTCGACGTACTGTCCGGATGGTTCAGCACGACATACCCGGCGCCTGCCGAAAGCGGACCCGCTACGTAGTTCGCTGACACGCCCCACGCGCGGTTATTGCTGAAGCCCTGGCCGGTGCCGTTGTTTGCCTGGTTGCTGAACGCGTACAGCGTATCGAGCGTAAATCCGGAGAATGAGTCGCTGCGGAACTTGACGGCGTTGTTGACGCGGAAGGTTTGGTTCAGGTTGTCGTTGTCGCCTACGTGCGTCGCGGGGGACCAGAAGCCTGAGCCCGCATATTGCGCGACGAGATCGGCCAGCGGCTCGTACTGGCGTCCTAGCGTGACTGTGCCTATGCCGGTCTTGGTCAGGCCCACGAACGCTTGCCGGCCAAACTCGCGGCCGCCTTGCCCCAGTGTGCCGTCGTTAGGGCGAAAGCCGTTCTCCAACGTGAAGACCGCGGCAAGGCCGCCGCCCAGGTCTTCGGTGCCCTTGAGGCCCCACCGGCTGCCGCTCAGCTTGCCGCTGGTCTGCTGGATGTTCTTTGCGCCCTTCTGGTTGTTGGTGTAAGCAATCCCGGCATCGACTATTCCATATAGCGTGACCGAGTTCTGCGCCTGCGACATTCCAGGCGCTATAACCAGCATTCCGGCGGCGCTCGCGAGTACGGCTCGTTTCATTGTTGTCCTCTTGTTCCAAGTGTTTTTAAGGAATTTTTCGGACCCGATATTAGGGTTTGGCGACACTGGAACGAACGATGAATTTAAACTTCGTAATGCAGATGATCGTGATTTGTAATGTACTGACGAGGTAATTTGAAAATAAGATGTAAGCGCTGTTTCCCTGGTCGATGTGTTCCGCAAAATGCGTCTAAGCAAAGTTGAATTGCTTGGTTGCCAGCACGCGTGTCCCTTTTCAATATCTCGACCATCTCTCTCTTTCCTGATCGACCTCACGCAATGACAATCACCTCCAATCCCGATGCAACGGCCCTCGAAGCGCTGCGCCTGTCAGGTCCCGACCCGGATAACTGGGTGCCGGACCGGGCGGGTATCGACCACAACGTAGTGATCGTCGGTGGTGGACAGACCGGCGCCGCATTCGCTTTCGCGCTGCGGCGCGCGGGTATTGGCAAGGTGTCGGTGATCGATGCGGCAACTGACGAAGCGGGTGCCGGCGTATGGCTTAACCGGGCGCGCATGAACAAACTGCGTACGCCGAAGACGCTCGTAGGGCCGGAGCTCAGCATCGCGGGATTGAGCTTTCAGACATGGTTCGAAGCGCGTTGGGGAGCGGCGGCGTATGCGGATATCGACCGGATTCCCCGCGCGCGCTGGGCCGAATATCTCGGGTGGTATCGCCACTTCCTGAAGATCCCGATTCGCTACGGCACGCGTCTCGCGCGGATAGAACCGGTGGACTCGCACTTCCGTTTGCGTCTGCTGAACGCTACGGGCGACGAGCATGTAGAGACGGCACGCAAGGTCATCCTGTGCAACGGAGTCGCCGGCAACGGCGCCGCGCAGGTACCGCCTGTGTTGCACGAGAACCTGCCGCGCACGCTTTACGCGCATACCTCGGAGGCCATCGATTTCAAGGCGCTGCGGGATAAGACGGTAGCGGTGATCGGCGGTGCGGCGTCCGCCTTCGACGCGGCCGCGACGGCACTGGAAGCGGGCGCCGCGCAGGTGCATCTCTTTGTGCGTCGTGACGCGGTTCCCGCCGTGCCTATTACGCGTACCCGAGCGTATCCGGGTGCGTACGACAACTACCCGCAGTTGCCGGACGCTTTGCGCTGGCGTCAGGCGTTGCGCTTCCGGAAGGCAGGCTCCACGCCACCGGTCGATGCCGTTGAACGCGTGACGAAGCATCCGAACTTCCATCTGCATCTTGGCGCGGCCTGGAGCCACGCCAGCGTGGAGGGTGGGCGTATTGCCGCGCGGCTGGGCAACGAGCAGTTCCAGTTCGACTTTGCCATCGCGGGTACGGGCTACCTTGTCGACCCGGTTGTGCGGCCCGAACTCTCAGCGGTATCGAAGGACATTCTCTTGTGGCGCGACCGGTACGTTCCTGAGGATCACGAGCGCGACGACTATCTCGGCGCTCATCCGTATCTTGGCGCGGCGCACGAATATCTGGAGAAAGTCCCCGGAACGGCGCCTCATCTGGCGAACCTGCACGTGTACAACCCCGCGGGTCTTGTCAGCTTCGGCGTGCCGGTAGGCGACGTGCCAAGCATGAAGCGCGATATCCCGGCGGTGGTGAGCCGGATCAGCCGCGATCTTTTCCTCGCCGATCTCGATCGTCACGAGGTGCGCCTGAACGGCGACGTGCCTCCGGATTTCAACGAAACGCTCTATGCGCATAGCGTGTGGCAAGGCGAGAAGGCCGGCATCGCCTGAACAAATCATGCAATCGATAAAGCGCGTGAGCTCATAAACATATCGAAAACGAATAATTGTTAAGAGACCGAAGCGTCGCTAGTCTTGGTGTTTGTAGCGACGTAACGCGCTGTGGAAACCCGGGCTCCCATGCTGTGCATGGAGCTTCTTTCAACGTAACGAGGGCCTTCCCCATCATGTCCGGCACTCCTCATTTCGATTCAGCCTCCGGACACCCCGGCGTGGGCTTCCAGCCGCAAGCGGCGGGCATCCGGACGCAACCGGCCCGCGGGAGCGCGGCGTCTTCGCGCGGGACGGGCAGGAACCTGCTGCCGGCGTGGCTGGCCGCGCTCGCGTGGCTTGTGAGCGCTGGTCTCACGCACTGGTGGCCTGACGCCGATGACTGGCCCTACACCGGTCATCTCCTGGTCCTCAAGCTGGTGCTCGCAGTGACCGCGCTGCTGATAGGCGGGACGGCGCGCAGAAGCCTCCTGGTGCGTCAGCTCGATGGCTCTCCATCACGCGCCGAACGATGGCTCGCGGCCATGCCCTGGCTCGTCGCGCTCGCAGTGGGCGTGACGGCCTGGGAAGTACTCACTGCGAAACTCGAATGGCTGCCCCGGCCGTTCTTTGCTCCGCCGCAATCGCTGATCGCCGTTTTTTTCGATGATTTCCCGCGTCTTGGTTCAAGCATCGCCCATTCATTCGGATTGCTTGCTTACGGTTATGTGATCGGAGCCGTGGTGGGTTTTGTGACGGGAGTTGGCATCGGCTGGTCGCGGGTGGTGGGGTACTGGCTGCATCCGGTATTGAGACTGATCGGTCCATTGCCTGCTACCGCCTGGTTGCCGCTGGCGTTCTTTTTCTTTCCGTCGAGCTTCAGCGCGAGTGTGTTCCTGATTGCGCTCGCCACCGGCTTCCCCGTGGCCGTGCTCACGTGGTCGGGCGTGGCGGGAGTCAACAGCGCGTTCTACGACATCGCCCGCACATTGGGCGCACGGCCCGGCTTCCTGATCCTGAAGGTCGCGATACCGGCCGCGTTGCCGTCCGTGTTCGTCGGGCTTTTCATGGGACTGGGCGCGTCGTTTTCCGTGCTGATCGTGGCGGAGATGATGGGCGTCAAAGCCGGGCTCGGCTGGTATTTGCAATGGGCGCAGGGATGGGCGGCTTATTCGAACATGTACGCCGCGTTGCTGGTGATGGCGCTGATGTGTTCCGGGCTGATCACACTGCTGTTCCGCTTTAGAGACCGGTTACTCGCCTGGCAGAAGGGGTTGTTGAAATGGTAAGCACGCAAGGCATCGCGCAAGCAGCGCAGCCGGCATTCAAAGCCGCGGCAACCGATGCGCGTATCGACGTCAGCGACGTCAGCCACCGGTTCTCGCTGCACGGCGCAGCGCTGCCGGTTCTCGATGACGTCAGCTTTTCGGTCGCCCCGGGTGAGTTCGTCGCGTTGCTCGGGCCGAGCGGTTGCGGCAAGTCGACCTTGCTCAGGCTGGTTGCCGGACTCGATACCCCGGCGGTTGGCACGGTGTCGTCGAACGGGGTCGCCATACGCGGTCCGGACCCGTCGCGGGTCGTGGTGTTCCAGGACCCGACCTTGTATCCGTGGCGCACGGTACGCGCCAATGTTGGTCTTGGTCCGGAGGCGCAGCGAAGGCGCAGGCGGTTTTCGTGGAGCAGGAACCGGTCGGTCGAGGCTCTACCGGCAGGGGAGCGTTCGGCGGAACAACGCATCGACGCCGCGTTGCAACTGGTCGGCCTGACCGACTTCGAAGCGGCGTATCCGCATCAGTTGTCCGGCGGCATGGCACAGCGTGTTGCGCTGGCGCGCGCGCTTGTCAACGATCCCGAATTGCTTGTACTCGATGAGCCCTTCGGCAAACTGGACTCTCTTACGCGGCTGCGTATGCAGGGAGAGCTGGTGAAGTTGTGGCTGGATGCGCGCTTCTCCGTCCTGCTGGTGACACACGATGTGGAAGAGGCGCTGTTCCTCGCGAACCGGGTGATTGTTTTCAGCGAGCGGCCGGCGCGGGTGACGGCGGAAGTGCGCAATGACGCGCCGTATCCGCGCCATCGCGACGACCCCAAGCTGGTTGAACTCAGGCGCGAAGTGCTTGCGTTACTCGGTCTGGTTGCTTGAGGCGGCAGGTGCATTGGCAACTGAGTCACCCGACCGGAACACGTAGACAAGCCAACAATAACGAACGACCCGTGGAGAATGTTTGATGAATCGTCCTGATGCCGATGGTGGCGAGCGCGCCCCCGTGCCGGAGAATATTTCGCGCCGTGCGTGGCTGCGCAAGACTGCGTGGACCGCTGGGGCGGCAGCACTTGGCGGGGCGTCGTTTGGCCTTGCCGGACTGCCTGCGCGTGCCGACGACAGCACGTTGAAACAGTTGAAGTTGTCGTGGAATGCCGGATCGATTTGTACGGCGCCGGTGCCGGTGGCGGTGAAGCAAGGCTTCTTTGCCAAGCGTGGCCTGGACGTCGAGCTGATCAACTTCGCCGGGTCGACGGATCAACTGCTCGAAGCCATTGCGACCGGCAAGTCGGATGCCGGTGTTGGCATGGCGCTGCGGTGGATCAAGCCGCTGGAACAGGGCTTCGACGTCAAGCTCACTGCCGGCATTCACGGCGGCTGCATGCGCCTGCTCGCGACGCGCAGTTCGGGAATTGTCGATCTGCCGGGCTTGCGCGGCAAGATAGTGGGCGTGAGTGACATGGCCAGCCCTACCAAGAACTTCTTTTCCATCACGCTGAAGAAGATCGGCATTGATCCGGATAGCGAGGTTCGCTGGCGGCAGTACCCTGCCAACCTGCTGGGCGAGGCATTGAAGAAGGGCGAGGTTCACGCGATTGCGGACGGAGACCCGACCATCTGGCTGCTGCGCGAATCGGATCATTTGTACGAGGTCTCCAATAACCTGTGCGGCGAGTATCAGACGCGGGTGTGCTGCGTGCTTGGTGTGCGTGGGACGCTGGTGAGGAAGGATCGTGCGGCGGCCCAGGCGTTGACGCAGGCTTTGCTCGACGCAACGGAATGGACTGCGAACCATCCCGCGGAAGCGGCGACGATCTTTGCGAAGTACGCGCCGCAAGCGGACGTGGCGCAGTTGACGGCCATGCTCAAGAGCCATACGGACCATCATCATCCGACCGGCGACGCGTTCAAGAAGGAAATCGCGCTGTACGCGGATGATTTGAAGACCGTGGGCGTGTTGAACGGCAGCACGGATTCGGCCCACTTCGCAAACCGCGTGTTCTCGGATGTGCTGGTTTAGAGCAGGTTTTTTTGCTCCCGATGGCGGAGGGCCTTGGTTCATTCCTGGGTGTTAGCGGGCGGAGGTCTGTGCGCCAAGTACCACATATCCAAGCCCGCTCACGCGCTACATCGAACCCCAAGCACCGCCAAACATGTCCGAGCGCTTACCACAGGCCCCGCTACGCTGTCGCAAATAAAAGCACGAGACACGGGGGGCCTTGCTTTAATCGTTTGGCGGCCCATCCTTTGATTCGGGGTCTTCTGTTACCACGATAAGCGGGCTTAGCCGGTGTTGACGCGTTGCCAACAGCTTGAACGCGACCCCGCCGATTAGCCGCGCGAATTCGTCGTCAAGCCTGAACCCAATATCATTCAACGGCCAGTCCATTACAAGCGCCTTGTTCATCATCGGCAGGACGGCCGCGCGATCTACGGTACGAGTCGTGATTTTTTGACCGTCTTCATCGTAAGCAATCAGCACACAAACCGCATTTTTTTCACTCATCACAAAATCCCCTTTCCGGTTACGCAACGCGCCAAGCGTTGTGAAGCTCGATCCGAACACATACCCCAAGATGATTTTTGCATCGAGTAGTAGGCGCTACACTCAGCCATATCCAGGTTGTATTGAAACATGCATTCCGCTTCCTCGGCGGGGGTCAAAAAGACCCCTGCGATGGTCTCACTCACTTGTGACGCCGCGCTCTTGACGTACTCAAACGGCGCGGCGTTGCCCAGCGGCGGTGTCGCGCTGCGACCGTTTGTTACTTCGCCAAGGTCGAATCGTGGATTCTGTGCTGGTATCGAGGACGCGACCGACGCGAGCAAGGCCGATGCAGCGCGGGCGGCTCTGTTTCTCGCGGCTGCTTCTGCCATCGTTTCGATTGGTTTTGGAATGCCGGCCTTACTCAAACTCGCGGTGCGCTGGCGCTTCTCTATTGCCAAGTCTCTGCGCGCCGCTCGGCGTGATATTGCTTCCTCCATGCCTCATAGTCCAGCGGTGGCGCGGATCGTCTTTGCTCGCGCAATGGTGGGTCAAGCGTAAAACCGCCGTTCTCGAAAACGTCAGTGGTCGCGCCGTTTTCTTCGGAAACAATCACCGCGCCATCTCGCACGTAAGCGAGCAATGTTTGAAGCGTCTCCCGTGCGGGCTTCGGGTTCCTCGAATACCACGAAAACCCCTTCTGCAAGAACGATTCGACGCGCGCCACCAGCGCCGCGTTCGATTCCCAAACGACCATATCGGCGTGCATCAACATAGCGCGTCCGGCGTTGCTTTTCTCGGCGTTATCGGTGAAGCTTCGCCCCTTGCACAGCACGTACCGATAGCCGTTGTAGCGTGTCAATTCGGCTGTCATCCTTTCGTGTCTCCCTTGATTGCAACGGATCCCCGCTAACGCATTTTTCCGCGCACTCATCTCAATAAAGCGGCGGGTGCGCGGTCGATATCGTTCAGAGGGTTTGCAGAAACGCTTGGAAGCGCCGCTCGCGAATTATTTTGTGATCCTTAATAAATGAGACCACTCGTCCCGATCACTAACACCGAAATCGGCAAGCCGGCACGGACCTCAACCACCACGCCGCAAGCCGCATCCGACTGCCACGAGCAACAACAGACTCTAAACCTTCACCCCCCGCACGAGCCTGGCCAGAAGCCGGACCAAAGGCTCGAACAACTCCGCCGATGTATTCCCATACCCAAGCACGAGGCCGTTGTCCTCGGGCTTGGGCTGCAGCGCAAAACTGGATAACGGAGCGGGCGCCATACCATGCTGCCGAGCTGCATCGGCAATCTCGCGGTCGGGGTAACACGCCGGCAGCCGTACCGTGAGGTGCAAGCCGCAATACCCGCCTTCAATCACATGCATCATTGGCAAGTGCCGGGTCAGCGCTTCTCTCAACGCGTACTGCCGGTCGCGGTACAAACGCCGCATGCGACCCAGATGCCGGCTGAACTGGCCGCTCTCAATGAACTCGGCCAGTGCAAGCTGTTCATGACGGTGACCGCCTCGCAACATGTCGTCCAGAGGCGCGCGCATCTGCGCCACCAGTGTTTCCGGCAGCACAAGAAACCCCAGGCGTAACGACGGAAACATCGTCTTGCTGAACGTGCCCACGTACAGCACGGGCGCCTGCGCCACCAAACCCTGCATGGCGCCAATAGGCTCGCCCGCGTGGCGGAATTCGCTGTCGTAGTCGTCTTCGATGATCCACGTCCCATGGTGCTGTGCCTTCGCGATCAGCTCAAGGCGCCGCGCGACGGTCAGCACCGCGCCCGCGGGATACTGATGCGAAGGCGTGGTGTAGATCAGCCGCGGCGGCTGCGTTTTCCAGCCGTTTTCATCGGCGATCAGGCCATCGGCATCAACGCGCATGGGCACGATGTGCAGGTCGCCCGCGCGCATTGCAGCCTTCGCTCCGCGATAACCCGGATCTTCGATCCACGCCGTATCGCCGGCATTGGTCAGCAAACGCACGCACAGCGACAGCGCTTCCTGCGCACCTTCGGTGATGACGACCTGTGCCGGATCGCATCGCACCCCCCGGGCGATGCCCAGATGCCGGGCAATGGACGCACGCAGCGCCGGCTCACCCGGAGGATCGCCATAACCGAGAGCCGACGGCCCAGCGTTTCGAATCGCACGGTCGATCGCACGGCGCCACGCGGCCAGCGGGAAATGCGACAAGGCCGGCACACCAGGGCGCAATGCGGCGTTCCCGTCGGCGGCCGGCGCGGAGGCTTGAATGCGCGTCAGCCGCTGCGAGGTGGCCGGCGCCGCAGGCGCCTGGCGCTTGCCGTGCGGTGGCGCCGGGCGCGACAGAGTCGCTACCCGGGTGCCTTGCCGGTCAGGTTGCACATAGCCCTCTGCCGCCAGCAGGTCGTAGGCGGCGGTCACGGTGTTACGGGAAATCGACAGCGCCTCAGCCAGCGCGCGCGAACCGGGCAGGCGGCTGCCCGGCGCGAGGTGGCCGCCGAGGATTGCTTCCTTGAAGCGATGGTGCAACTGGCGTTGCATGGGCGCCGCGCCGGGCCCTTTGGCGAGCGGCGCTTCGAGCAGGGTCTGCGGCACGGGCGAGGAAGCAGCGGTAGTCATGCGCATCATGAGCGGAATGGGGAAGTGCACGCCAGCAAGCGGAGCCGCGAGCGTGGAGCCATGAAAAATATGGAATGTGGCACTTTTTAAGGTTCCATGATGCGCGTACGTTAGCACATGCTTCGCTTGCGTTTTGCGTGAACCCCTGCTTTATGTCCCACCCTGTGCCCCCGCCCCATGCTGCAAGGAACCGTTATGCCCAGCACCCTGAATCAGTATCAGCAACCCGTTGGCGAGTCCATGCCCCACTGGACCGCGCGCGTGCATCCGCCGCGCGATCCCATCGAAGGGCAGTATTGCCGGCTGGAGCCGCTCGAGCCGCACCACGCAGTGGACCTCTTCGCCGTCTTTAGCGAAGCCCCGGATGGCCGCGACTGGACCTACATGCCGGTCGGCCCGTTCGACGACGCCGCGAGCTATCGCGAGTATGTCGAACGGGCCGCGGTGAGTCCCGACCCCCAGCACTATGCGGTCATCGACCTGAAGAGGGGAACTGCAACCGGCACCCTCGCGCTGATGCGGATCGACCGGGGCAATGGCGTGATTGAAGTGGGCAACGTGGCGTTCTCGCCGCTGCTCAAACGCACGCCGATCTCAACGGAAGCCCAATACCTGTTGATGAAATATGCATTCGACGAACTCGGCTACCGCCGTTACGAATGGAAGTGCGATGCATTGAACGCACCTTCGCGGCAAGCGGCGGCGCGGCTCGGTTTCCAGTTCGAAGGCATCTTCCGGCAAGCCGTGCTCTACAAGGGGCGAACACGGGATACCGCGTGGTTTTCCGTCATCGACGCCGAATGGCCCACCGTACGCGCCGCATTCGAACAATGGCTCGCGCCGGAGAACTTCGATCCGGAAGGGCAGCAGCGCAAGTCGCTGACCGGCCTGCGCGCTCAGCTCTCCCAGGCAGGCTAGGCCGGGTTTTTCTACTGCGGCTTTTGCGGGTTCCCGTTTGTAATCTTTGTTGGTATCGTGCGCGGTGACCTGGCGGCCCGTTTTAAACGGGACGCCAGGTCACCGCTGCACCAGCGCTCTCTCGCTCCCCTCATTTATTCAGCAACGGACATTCAAACAATGAAATTCGATCGTCTAGCTCAGTCGCTTCTCGCGGCGGCGCTCGCCCTTTGCTATGCCGGGGCCCAGGCCGCTTCACAAGCCCCCGTCGCCGCCGAGAACGGCATGGTCGTCACAGCCCAGCATCTCGCCACGCGCATTGGCGTCGACGTGCTCAAGGACGGCGGCAACGCAGTCGATGCGGCCGTTGCTGTCGGCTATGCACTCGCCGTGGTTTACCCTGCGGCTGGCAATATCGGCGGTGGCGGTTTCATGACGATCCAGCTCGCCGACGGCCGCCGGACCTTCCTCGACTTCCGCGAAAAAGCGCCGCTGGCGGCGACCGCGAACATGTACCTGGACAAGGACGGCAACGTGATCCCGGGCCTGAGCACCAAGGGCTACCTGGCGGTCGGCGTGCCGGGTACGGTATCCGGCATGGAAATGGCGCTGATGAAATACGGCACGATGAAGCGCGCCGATCTCATCGCCCCGGCGATCAAATATGCTCAGGAAGGCTTCGTGCTCGACCAGGGCGACGTTGATATCCTCGGGACCGCCACGGAAGACTTCAAGAAGGACCCGAACGGCTCCGGCTCGATCTTCCTGAACCACGGCGAACCGTTCCAGGTGGGCCAGCGGCTCGTGCAAAAGGACCTGGCGAAGACCCTGCGCGAGATCAGCACCAAGGGTCCCGACGGCTTCTATAAAGGCTGGGTAGCCAATGCGCTGGTTTCATCGACGCAAGCCGGCAAGGGCATCATCACGCAGGCCGATCTGGACCAGTACAAGACGCGCGAACTCGCGCCGGTCGAGTGCGATTATCGCGGTTACCACGTGGTCTCGGCGCCGCCGCCGAGCTCGGGGGGAGTCGCTATCTGCGAAATCATGAATATCCTCGAGGGTTATCCGATGCAAAGCCTCGGCTTCCGTTCAGCCCAGGCCATGCAGTACCAGATCGAGGCAATGCGCCACGCTTATGTGGACCGCAACAGCTATCTGGGTGACCCCGATTTCGTGAAGAACCCGCTGGACCGTCTGCTCGACAAGGACTACGCGGCCAAGATCCGGGCTGCAATCGATCCGCACAAGGCGGGGGTGTCGCAGGAAATCAAGCCGGGCGTGGCTCCTCATGAAGGCACGAACACGACGCACTATTCGATCGTCGACAAATGGGGCAACGCGGTTTCGGTGACCTATACGCTCAATGACTGGTTCGGCTCGGGCGTGATGGCGAACAAGACGGGCGTGATGCTCAACGACGAGATGGACGACTTCACCTCGAAGGTCGGTGTGCCGAACATGTACGGGCTGGTGCAGGGCGAGGCCAACGCTATTGGCCCGGGCCGGCGCCCGTTGTCGTCCATGAGCCCGACGATTGTCACGAAGGACGGCAAGACCGTGATGGTGGTTGGTACGCCGGGCGGCAGCCGCATCATTACCGCTACGCTTCTGACCATGCTTAACGTGATCGACTACGGCATGAACATTCAGGAAGCCGTGGATGCACCGCGTTTTCATCAGCAATGGCTGCCGGAAACGACGAATCTCGAACGCTTCACGCTGAGCCCCGACACGCAGAAGATCCTGGAAGGATGGGGTCAGAAGTTCTCGGGTCCGCAACCGGCCAACCACGTAGCGGCAATTCTGGTGGGTGCGCCGTCGCTGGGTGGCAAGCCGGTCGGCAAGAATCGTTTCTATGGCGCGAACGATCCGCGTCGTAACTCGGGACTCGCGCTCGGCTATTGATGGTTTGATGCACACGAAGACGTGCCGGCGAGTGTTTTATTATCGCCGGCACGGTTTGCGCCTCAAGGCGTCGCGGCTACCGGCCGCGACGCCTTTTTACCCTTCAGTCACTCGCTGCTGGTCCACTCCACGTCCGCACCGACCGAGCGCAGGTTTTCCACGAAGCGCGGGTGTGCACGGCGGATCGGAAGTGCATTGATGATCTCCGAACGCCCCTTGATGCTCGCCGCGACCATCAGCAGCGCGATCGCCACGCGGATGATGTACGGGCTCTCCACTTTCGCGGGACTCAACGGCAGGCCGCCGAACGTGATCAGCCGGTGCGGGTCCGACAGGAACACGTGCGCGCCGAACTTCGACAATTCGACCGACCACCCCATTGCGCCGTCATAGACCTTGTTCCAGAACATGGCGCTGCCTTCGGCTTTCACGCCGAGCGCAATGAAAATGGGCAGCAGGTCGACCGGCAGATATGGCCAGGGCGCGGCTTCCACCTTGGTGAGAATGTTCTGCGTGAACGGCCGGCGCACGCGCAATGGACCGTCCTGGAACGCGCGGGACCAGCCGTCCTTATGCTCCACATTTACGCCGAACTTCGCGAAGGTCCTGTCGATTAACGGGAACTGGTCGGGGGCGGTATTCCTCACCGCGATGTTGCCGCCGGTGATTGCCCCGAGCGCGAGGAAGGTCGCGATTTCGTGGAAGTCCTCGCTAAAGCGAAACTCGCCGCCGCTCAGCTTGCGGCCGCCCGTGACGCTCAGACGCGACGTGCCAATGCCATCGATTTCCACGCCTAGCAGCGCGAGGAAGCGGCAAAACTCCTGCACGTGCGGTTCCGATGCCGCGTTGACCAGCGTCGACGTACCGTTCGCCGCCGCCGCGCAAAGCGCAAAGTTCTCGGTGGTAGTGACCGAGGCATAGTCCAGCCAGTGATGATTCGCCGTCATCTGGGTAGCGGCTCGCACGATCAGCGAGTCGGTCGTGCGTTCGACCTTAGCGCCAAAACGCTCGAATACCTCTACATGGGGGTCGATTTCGCGAACCCCCAGCGTGCAGCCCTTGACGTCGTTCTCCAGCCGCGCCACGCCGAAACGCGCGAGCAAGGGTGGCACGAGCATGATGGAAGAGCGCATTTCCTCGGGCAGATGATGCGCGACGGGGTCGAAGGTCGTTGCGTGATGATGCAGCTCGAGGATGCCGGTGGAAAAGTCCATCGACACGTTGCTGCCGAGCGTACGGAAAATTTCGAGGATCTTTTTGACGTCGGTGATTTCAGGGACGCCGATAAGGCGCAGCGGCTGATCAGTCAGCAGCGTGGCGCAAAGGATGGGGAGGACAGCGTTTTTATTGGCGGACGGCGTGATCTCCCCGCGTAGGGGAACGCCGCCATGTACGATCAGATTCGACATGTTCGCAAGAGGCTCGTGGAAGAAGCGAGGGAATAATGATGCCACCGTGCAGGGCGCATAGGTGGCGGGTGTGGCTAATTTAGCACGGCGCCAAGGGGCGCGATCCATTGGGCCTGGCGCTTGCCGCAAGAGACTCCAGCCTAGAATTTATAATCAAGGCCGACGGAAACCCCCATGATTCTTCCTCCCGCATAGCAGAAGGGTGCGCCCTGCGAGATCGAACTGCCGTCGTGGCAGTCTGCCGTTACCGCTCGCCCCCCTGCGCCGAGATCGTAGTGAGCCAGGGCCTGGTTGATCGTGATGGCGTAATCGGCATAAACGGTGGTGTGTTTGTCCACGGCATGCCTGTACATGGCCGTGAACATATTGGCTCCGTTCGACGGGTTGGCGTTCCCCAGGACACCAGGATCCGCCGGCGCGGTATTGTGCTGGCCAGGATCGCCCGGCGTCGAGTTCGCATAAGCCCACCCGATGCTGGCACTGTCCTTCGGTGTGAACTCCTGCGTCAGCGCGAGCCAGAAGCCATTGCGGCTGCGCTCGTTCTGAATCTGCAGATAGGCGGGAACGTTCCTGCGCAATACTTCGTAGATTGCGCTCAAGGTCGTTTTGGTGGCCAGGGTATATTGCGCGCCGACTTTGAACGCCCATTCGTTACCAATATCGTTCGGGTCGGTGCCGTCGGGTGATGCCAATGCTGCAGGGCTTGTTGTGACATCGCTGGAGCGGTTCACACCCTGGTGCAATTCGTAGGCGGTGGTGAAATAAAGCGGGCCGTTTGTATATGCGAGGTTCGCGCTATATGCCGAGCCGTAACCGCCGTCGTTACAGGCGATCGGCGTACCGCCGCTTCCGGGAACATCGCCTCCCGTACAGCTCGATTCCCCCGCAGCCTGAACCGAATTTTCATAACCACGGTTCTGGCCGGGCGACACCAATGCGTTGAAGTTCCAGCCGTGGAACGTGGGCGATTCATACCAGATTGCATGGTCAAGCCGCGTGCCGAATTCGACGCGATTGTCCCCGCCGGTGTTGCCCATGATCGCGGAGTAGTCTCCGATTGTCCCCGAGAAAGGATTCATGCGTGCTGTGGACGTCTTGTATGGGGCGTCCGTCTTGCCGATCTTCAATGCGCCCCAGGACGTGGACGCAATACCAATGAAGCTGTTGCGCGATGTCAGCGCTCCCTTGACGCTTGAATCCTGCGCGGAATTCGAATTTGCCGTGCCGGCCGTCGCCGAGATATCCAGTTGTGTCTCCAGCTGATAGACAAACGCGAGACTCTTATCCGATCCAAACGGCTGTTTGCCGCGTACGCCAACGTAAGAAAGGTTGGTGGAGATATCAGGTTGCCAGCCCAGGTGACCCGCTGGAAAAACTCGTTCGCCGCCTGGTGTCGTGTATTCGCTTTTGAGACCCTTCGTGAGGTAATCCACCGAGAGATCAAGGTTTCCATAAAATTCCATGTTGCCGAGCGCCGCGAGCAGAGACCGCAAACGTGGCGGCATGCTGGCGCCCCACGAGTTAGATCCGTCATCTGCCGATGCTGTCTGGGTGCCCGTTGGCGCCGCCGTAGCGCCGGCTGCCACAGAAGACGTGTTTGGAATAGTTGACGCGGTTGCCGGGCGAGATGCCCCAGTGTCGGTAGCGGTAGCGGACCGGGCCTGTCGGGCGGAAAGCTCGTCCAGTTTTCTTGTCAGCGCGTCCATTTGTTGGCGCAACAATTGGATTTGTCTTGCCTGGTCGTCCGCGGGAAGCGCCTGCGCGAGCGCTTTCTCCGAAAGGCCTCCGCTGCCGGTGGCAAGGAGAATGATTGGCGCGGCCGCCAGAAGTGAATTGCGTCTATTCTTCATTGTCGTCTCAAATTAATAGTTATGCTTATTAAAATATTTACTTGGCTTCGTGACGCTAAAACCTCCTCGAAGGATCAGGTGTCAGATTGATTCAGCGGGACGTTTCCAAACCGGATTTCCAAGCTGGATACATCGATCGGGTCACGCAAGGAACGCATGGCCCAGGCAGTGCGTGGACGTTCCAATTCATCTCGATGGGAATGACATCGGGATGAATTGAAATCAGTTCGTAAATATTACGATTCCCGAAGTAAATGTGAAGGTAAGGAAATTTTTAGGATAGTTAAATGAATTTATGGTAACCATACCCAATGGTGAATCTGTATTGCGTGGAGGAGGCCCGGTGTGTAAGCGGAACTAATCTGATATTATTTGTTAAAAGATTTGGAATGCTATTAAAATGAATATGAAGGAGAGCGCTAAGTATCAGCTAAGAAGACACTAAGTATCGGCTAAGTATTGTAGGTGATTTAAACCGACGCAAGCCACGGGGCGGGTAGTGGATTTTATGAAAATCACCTGACGCGGATGCATGAGGACATGCATCCGCAGGGAAGTGTCAGGCATCGAGCGATGTGTTGCGGAGACCTCGACGCTCGACTCGATTGCGCAGCTGGCCCGCGACCAGGGCACCAACGACCAGTGACACATAGAGCGTCAGGAGATCGTGACGCCAGGCATCCAGCGCGACCTGGTGTGCAAGCAGCTTGGGATCGGGCGCTGGAAGGATCGGACGCATCTTCTCGACGGTCCGGGTCATGTGAAGAAAACCGGCCGCAGACAGCAGCGGCAATCCAGCGAGCACCGCGATCAGCGCGGGCTTTGCGCGGCGCACGGGATCGTAGTGGCCAAACCGTATCCAGAGTCCGAGGCTACCATGTACCCAGCCCGGCGCGAGCAGCGCAAGTTGCAAGCCCTGAGTGCCGCTTGAGATCAGCGTGACCACGATCTTTTCATAGTCCGGTTCGAAGCCGTAGAGCGAGGCAGCAAGGCGGGTCGCAACCACATGGCGGATGAGCAGGAGAGGCAGGCTGAGTCCCGCCCAGATGCGGATCCATTCGGTAGCCGGCAGCACCCAGCGGCGGCGTCCGTAGATTGTGCGCAGCGCCAGCGAAAAATGAAGCGCGGCCGAACCATAGAGCAAGATCGTGCCGGGCGTGCTGTGCCACAGCCTGATGGCAAGCGTGAGACCGTGTCCCGCCAGGTCCAGCGACCAGATTCCGAGCGCGTGATTGACCAGATGGAGGAAAAGATAGGTCAGCAGCACCACGCCTGAGCCAATCTGCGCATGACGCAAAATTGATTGCATCTCCATTCCTCTTGATGTCGAACGCGGACAGGGTTTCATTAAACAACGACTTCATCCAGACGTGCAGGGATCAGCAAAAAATATTCACGCGCACGGGTGTATATCCGACCTGACAGTAATACCCGCGGCCGTGCGGTTTTATTCCCGCTCGCCGGAAATCGATAAAAAGAGGTGCCTTGAGATTGACGGAGCGACGGGGTAACGGGGTGACGGGAATAAACCGCACTTGACCGTAGTTATATGAGTGTGCGTCTGACTGATTTATCCAGGACCTTGAAATCCTTGAATTATCTCCGACGCAACAATCCGATGCATTCAATTCAGTGAATATGATCGGCATTCCTAAGTTAATGAAATGGAGATTGTCATGAAATACCTCACGTTAGCTGTTACTGGCGCGCTGATCGCCGTCGCTTCGCAGGCGTATGCAGGAGAGTACGACACGGCCAAGGGGACCCCGGGCGATAACAGCACCATGGCGTCCCAAGCGGATTCGGTGCCCGCGCAGCCGGCAGCACCCATGAAGAGCAACGCTGCGCCCGTTGGGAAGACCCGCGCGGAGGTCTACGATGAACTGATGCGCGCCAAGCAGGATGGCTCGCTCGACCGCTTGAACGCGCTTTACGGCGGTGGCTGAGCCCACGTTCCCGGCAGGTCGGGCACGATGCACCCAGCCTTTTGCCGGGTACAAGGCCCGTGGAATATTCCGGTATGCGGATGAGCGCCGTGGTGTTTGTCGGCACCAGCCAGCAGTATCGGCATGAAGGAGACGGAGATGAACATAGCCGAGAAGTCCCTGCATTACCTCGTCGAAAAATGGCTGGCGCCCACCCCTGCGATGCGCATCCACGTGGTTCAATTCGGCCGCATGAGTCTGGACAACAGACGCTACGTGCGCATCGAGGCCTCGGCGCCAACGGGCTTACGCGCAATCTTTTTCTTTCGCCACGATGACGGTAACTGGTGCGTGTTCCCTCCTGCTATCTCACGGCCGGCAATGATGAGTTATCGGCTTGCAGCGTAAGAAGAGGATGGAAGATCATTCGATAAAGCGAGCGAGGCGGCGTGTGTGGATCATCAGGAAATCTCACGCATACCGCCCTGATCCGGAGAGGATTTAGCCAGGCCAGGCACCAACCGTGTGATTTTTCACGAGCCTTGCCGCGTCCGGTCCAGCAATACCGCCATACGGGTGCGGGCGAATGCGGGGTCGATCGGGAGATCGTCGAAGAGCAGGCGATAGATGAGCGGTGCGACCACCTGATCCATCACCGCGTGCACATCGGGCGGCGTTTCGCCTCGTTCGGCCGCCCGGTCCAGGATCATCCGGATCTGCGAGCGCGTGATGGCCGCGCACTGACAGGCGGGGCCGCGGGGATCGTTGCTTGCCAGCACGTCGCGTGTCATGGCGCGGCCGGGCGCCGACGACATCTCTTCCTGATACCCCTGCGCCCACGCTTCCAGATCGCTTCGCAGCGTGCCCGTGTCGGCCGGGCCGTTATCCGGATGAAAACGCTGCAGGGCGACATCGGCGAGAAGGCTCGGCAGGTCACCCCAGCGGCGGTAGATAGTCGACGGCGTTACCCCCGCGCGTGCCGCGACTTGCGGCACGGTGAGCTCCTCGCGCGGCATTTCATCCAGCAATGTCCTGACTGCCTGATGCACGGACTCCTGCACCCGCGCGCTCCGTCCACCGGGTCGCAACCCTTCTCTTGCTGCCATTGCCTGTCTCTCTCCGCCTTGTTCGTTCGTATCGATGAAACTCGTTAAAGCTAAAAATTTGCATTAACGAAGAACAACGCGCACAATTCACTAAAGCAATTATTTTGCGTTTATTTCCCGGAGTGTGCAATGGCTGTCAATACCGCCCCTCGTTTCACCCCTGACAGGACACGCCACGCGCTGCCGCTTTATGCGGTCATCGCGGCCATGTTTTTTGGCGCGTCGAGCGCGCCGACACCGCTTTACCGGCTGTATCAGGAGGCTTGGGGGTTCTCGTCGGCCACGTTGACGCTGGTATTTGCCGTCTACGCATTCAGCCTTCTGGTCGCGCTGCTGACGACGGGGTCGCTCTCCGATCACATTGGCCGGCGTCCGGCGATCATGGGTGGCGTGGCGCTCGAGGTCGTGGCCATGCTGGTTTTTGCCTGCGCCCACAGCGTCCAGATGCTGATCCTGGCGCGTGTGCTCCAGGGTTTTGCGACTGGTACGGCCACGAGCGCGCTGGGCGCGGCGATCCTGGATGCAAGCCGCACGCGCGGTGCGCTGGTCAACACGCTTTCGCCGATGCTCGGCATGGGGGTGGGCGCGCTTGGCACGAGCTTGCTGGTCGACTATGCGCCCGCGCCCATGCGGCTTGTGTACGTGTTGCTGGCCGTGGGGTTCGTGCTTCAGGCAGGGGGCGTGTGGATGCTGCCGGAGACGGTGAGCCGCAGTCCGGGGACGCTCGCTTCGCTGGTGCCGCGCGTGCGGGTGCCTCGTGCTGCGCGGGCGCCGATGTTGCGCATCGCACCGGTCAACGTTGCGGTATGGGCACTGGGCGGGTTCTACCTGTCGCTGGGGCCGACGCTGGCGCGTGCCGTGACAGGCGACAACGACGTCATGACGGGCGGCTGGGTCGTGTTCGCTTTGACGGGCGGCGGCCTGGGTGCCGTGCTGCTGTTGCGCGCGTTGAGCACGCCCCGGTTGCTGATGACGGGCGCGGTGGTGCTTGCGGCCGGATTGCTGGTGACGCTGGCCGGGGTGCACGCGGGCAACGCCGCGATCTTTTTTACCGGAACCATCCTGGCGGGCATGGGCTTTGGCTCGGCGTTTCAGGGCGCATTGCGCTCGGTCTTGCCGCTGGCCGAAGCGCACGAACGAGCGGGGCTGATGGCGGCGTTCTACGTGCTGAGTTATCTGGCGTTCAGCGTGCCGGCGATCATCGCGGGGACCATGGCCCATGTCGTCGGTTTGCGTCTGACTACCGATGTATACGGCATCACGATGGTGGCGCTGGCGGGGATGACCGCTGTCGCCAGTTCGCTGGAAAGCCGCCGGCGGATGGTCGGCGGGTGACGGGCTACCGCTCCCGATGCATCATCTGCGCGCGCGTCCGGGACTGAACCAATAGGCGAGTGCTCCAACAGTGAGCGGCACCGCGGTCACGACAAACAGCCTTGAATAAAGGTCCGCATTCGACACGCCCGTCAGTCGTGCCTCCTCTGCTATCGAGCCGAAGATGCTACTTGCCAGCGCCACACCCAAGAATACGAGGCTGTTCAACAAGCCCAATCCAAGCCCCAACTTGCCCGGCGCGATGATCGCCCGTGCCTGCGACATGACCAGCGGATGAATGCAGCCTACGGACAACAACAGGCAGATCGCAGCAATGCTGATAACCGGGCTTCGCTGCGGCATCGCCGCAAGCACGAGCGCCGCGAAGACGCCGGTCACCTGCCAGCAGAGAGACAACTGCTTGGGAGACCATCGCCGTATCAGGACCGGGATGCAGAACGATGCGCCTATGCCCGCAATACTCGTGACGGTCATTGCATTGCCGCGCGCGATGACGTCGAAACCGAATACGTCGGCCAGATACGGTCCGCCCCAGGACGTGCGAAATGTTCCGCCCACCGACATCGCCAGGCAAACCGGCATCAACGTCCACAATCCGCTCGTGCGGGCGGGAGTGATTACCGCTCCTGCCGAGGGTTGCGATTGCGGCACGTCAGGCGAAGGCTTTTCGTCTCGTCGACGCACGAAGAAGACAACGCCGAGCGTTGCCAGCAGCATCAGCATGGCCGACAACGCCATGATGGGACGCCAGCCAAAATTTGCTGTCGCCCAGCTTAACGGGAACGCCGCCAGCAGTCCTCCGGACATGCCAATAGCGCTCGCGGTGGTGATCGAGCGGACATCGCGCGGCCCCGCGCCATGACGCAGAACATGATTGAGCAGTCCCATGAAGACCGGCGCGCAACCCAGTCCGATCCCGGCCTGCGCGATGATGGCGAGACGCGGGTCGGTCGTGACCGACACAATCCCGGCGCTCAGCGTGCCCACACTCATCAGGACTGCTGTGGGATAACGCACGCCGTACCGGTCGAACATGAATCCAACCGGAATCTGTGCGGCGGCGAAGACAAGAAAGAACGCTCCGGAGAACCAGCCGAACATCTGAGGAGTGAAATGAAAATCCCCGATGAGCTGTGTCGAAATAACGGCCACATAGCTGCGGTAAAACTGGCTCAATACATAGCTGAACGTCAGCGCCCACAAACCGTAGTCGATTGATCGACCGGACGCGCGGTCAAGCGAAATTCCCGGAACATCGGTCATCGGCTCAACGCGAAAGCGATCGCTTATGCGTTGTAGCCGCTGTACTCACCAGATCCGGGCTGGTAAGGTGCATGGCCTGGCCACTGTCCTTCATGATCTCGCGCGGGGTCAGTCCGAGCAGCCGGTTCATCCAGTGCGCCATGTGGCTCTGATGGGAAAAGCCCGTTTCCAGTGCTACCTGGGCGGTACTAAGCTTGCCTTGCAACAGCAACGCCTTCGCGCGTTCAACGCGGCGCTGCACCACGTATCGATGCACCGGCACGCCAAGCGTCTCGCGAAACAGCACCTTGAAATGCGGCACGCTGAGCCGGGCCAGCGCGGCGAGTTCATCGAGCGTCAGCCGCTGGTCCAGATTGCTTTCAATGAAATCGATCACGCTCGTAGCCGTTCGCGGCGCCAACGTACGCCTCTTGCCTTCGAGGGTGGCAATGCTGGCGCCGGCGCCATTGCCGGCCAGCCGGACCACCATGGCTGTGCAGAGGCTTTCTGCAAAGAGCGGATCGGACGCGTCGCCGGCGTCGAGTTCCGCCTGCAGCGCCCACGCCAGATGCTGAAAACGCGGATCGCGCATTTGCAGTTGCGGACGGATCTCGGTAACGCCCGATTTCAGTTCCAGCTGTTCCAGCGTCTTGCGCGCGAACGACTCGCTGATCCAGATGCTGAGGATCTTGCAATCCGATTCGTCGGTCCATTGGCCTTCGAGTCCTGCGGGGATTACGTCGGCGTCGCCATGCGCCTGAACGCGTGCATAGCGACGTTGCTCGCACATGCAGCGCGCCATCACCGGCGGGCCGACATGCACGCCGATGCGGTGATGCGCCATGGCCGGAATCCTGTGCGTGCCCGCCGAAATACCGAGCAGCGCCGCACCGAAGCCGTTCCAGCCTCGACCGCTGCTGGAGCGCAAATTGACGCGGGAGCCCGAAAGCGGCATGGGCAATGGTGTCACGGCATTCATGGCAGGTCCTCGCTGAGCTGCAAGCGGATATTGTGCTGGGTTTTTCGCCAAGCTGCTCAATGTTGTAAAGGGGCGGCGCCGTGAGCCCAACGGTCTTGCGGCGGCGCCGCAAAACCGTCATCCGTATCTGCGCATGTCGATCCGTCCCTGCGCGCCAGGAACGTTCAAGCTCCCTACGATAACGACATCCAGACCAACAAGGAGTCGAATGTGTTCGTGATATTCGGAGCATCAGGCAAAGTAGGGCGCGTGAGCGCCGCGTCGCTTCGCAACGCAGGGCATGCGGTCAGGGCCGTGGTACGAAACGAAGCCCAGGGCGAGCAACTCGCGCGGATGGGCTGCGAGATCGCGCTTGCCGATCTGACGAACCCGGCATCGGTTGCAAGAGCCATAGAGGGTGCGGATGCAGTACAGATCCTGTGTCCGGTCCCGATGGGTGACGCACAGCCCGGCAGCACGATGCGTCGCATGATTGAAGTCGCAGCCGATGCACTGCGCGCCAATCCGCCCCCTCATGTACTCGCGCTGTCCGACTATGGCGCGGAGCTGGATGAGGGTTCAGGCATCACCCTGCTCTTCCATGTCCTTGAAAAACAGTTGCAGGCAGCGGTTCAGAACCTGACATTGTTGCGCGCGGCGGAACATATGCAGAACTGGGCACGCGTGATACCTGTTGCACTGGCAACGGGTAAGTTGCCGAGCCTGCATCATCCGTTGAGCAAACGCTTTCCGACAGTCGCGGCGCAGGACGTGGGGCAGCTCGCGGCAGACCTCTTGCCCGGGGAGCCGCGCGGGATAGTCAGCATTGAAGGTCTGCGGCGAGTCGCGGCGCTCGATGTCGCCCGCGCACTCAGCAATGCGAGCGGGCGCGAGATCAGTGCACATGAAGTACCGCGCAACGAATGGCCCGCCATGCTGCTGCGCGCCGGCCTTGGCGCAGACCATGCACAGCTCATTATCGATCTCTACGATACCCACAACGCGGGCCGCATTGACGTGGAAGAAGGAGTAGGCGAGCGCCGTTTCGGGACCACCGAATTCGCCGAGGTCACGGCTTCGATGCTGCCTGACAACGCAGCGGTGGTTAACTAGATGCGCCGTTCAACCTGGAAGAGCGCGACGCACTTCCGATCTTCGCCGATGGCATCCGCAACTCATGCACGCTGGATTACGCGTGCATGGCTGCTCGTTATCATCGGCCTTGCCGGACTCGTTGGCGGCTACCGGTTCCAGCGCGTATTAACCGCACTTCCCGATAGCAACGACGACTTCATTTTCTTCTGATTATTTGAGGCCCGCACGCCTCGCTCACAGGTCCAGTACGACGGTTGACTCTTCACCCGAACCCATCCTCGCGGGGATTGCGCTGCATATCAACGCATGTCCCGCCGGGATGTCCCCTTCGCACGGCACGGGATATGTCACATCTCCCGACAGCACCCGCGTCGCGCACGTACCGCATACGCCGGACCGGCAATTCGATGCAACCGCGACGCCGTTCGCTTCCGCAAAATCCAGCAGGCTTCCGTCTTCCGGGGACCATTGCACGTCGCGATGCGTACGCATGAATACGACCTTCGATGACCGCTCAGGATCGCGGGGAGCAACAGGTTTAGCGACAGTCAATGCCGGCGCAGCGCTTGCTGTCCGCTTGACACTCGCCGGTCCGAACGCCTCGAAACGAATCCGGTCGTCGGCTATGTTGAGCGAACGCAAGCCGCTGTACATGTCCTGCATGAACGCGCCGGGGCCGCACAGGTAAAAATCGTAATCGCCAAACGGCAACACGCTCTTGAGGTACGCAATATCAACCCGTCCGGCGGATGACTGCGCTCCGTGAGTAACATCACCCTGGCTCGCGCGCAGATGCACCGAGAGATTCGAATGCGCTTGCTCAGCCGCCTTAAGTTCGTCGGCGAACGGATGTTCTTCGGACCGGCGAGCACCGTGGATGAAATGAATGTGCTCGGGCTGTGCACGCCCGCTCTCGCCGGCGAGCAAGCTGTTCAGCATGGCGATCATCGGCGTAATGCCAATGCCGGCAGATAGCAGGACCACCGCGCGGCCACTTGTACGTTCAAGTACGAAGGCCCCGCCCGGCGCCTTGGCCTCGATCTCCATTCCTGCCTCGACGTGCTCATGCAGCCAGGTCGACGCCGCACCCTCGCGCTTTACCGTGATCCGATAGTGGCGGTCATTGTGGGCATCGGAGAGGGTATAGGTTCTTGTCAACGGCGCTGCGAGCCCTGGAACGTGCAACCGGATCGGCAGGAACTGGCCGGGCTCGTAAGCAGGAAGCGTCGATCCGTCAGCGGCTTGAAAATAAAACGACCGCACGCCGGGGGCTTCCTCGCTGACCTTGGTGACCTTCAACTTGCGCCACGCGTTCGTTGCCGCTTGCGTGATCTTCGGCTCATTCCAGCTTCCGAGCTTCGCAAGTTGCGGTGCATATTGCACGCCCGACCAGCGCATGGGCAACGCGCGCGCCGTGCGACGCACTTCACGCACACGCCACCGGATCAAGCGTTCGGCGCCGTCGAATGAATCGAGTTCCGGCCCTTCCCAAATGATCTCGGCATCCACGGCCAGATACAGCAGATCCCCGCTGTCGAAGTCGATCACGAGCAAGCCCGCGCGCGGATCGTGCATCAGGTTGCCGATGGTATTGAAGAACAGATTGCCGCTGAAATCCGGCGTGGTCAGCGTGTTGTCATCGTCGATGCGAATAAACCCCGGCTTGCCGCCACGATGCGATACGTCGGCACCACGTCCCATTCCCGCTTCGCTCGATGTGTTCGCACTGGCGACGAAGAACGTATCCGCCCGCGCAAGCAGCGCGCGGTCGGCATCGTTCAGACGATTCGAAACAACCGGCGGTTCCGACCGTGCTTGCGACCCTGCTTCCGACCCTTCTCCCACGCCACATTCGACAGGCGTACGGCTCTGGATGTACTTGGAGCAATTGCCGAAGCTCTGGCTTACCGCAACCGTGATCGCCTCGCCGTCGATGGCGGTGATGACACCATTCACACGATTGCGCCGGCGGGTGGCGGGCTGAATGCCGAGTCCACCGATGACCGATCCGACCTGCCACGTTTGGCCAAGGGGATCGCCTGCCAGACTACGTCCGGCTATACGCAGCGTGTGTTCATCCGGTGTCGAGATAAAACCCGGCGCGCCGGTTCGCAACGTGGCCCACGGCTGCCCCGTTTCGTCCACTCCACCGAGCACCATGAACGGCTGTTCCGCAAAGAACCTGCGATGCTGCTCGGGCATGTAGTCGCGAATCCCGCGACGCGCGTCGACATTCATCCGCTCGCGGACCCCCGCACGTTCCTGCGCGGCGAGTTCACCGGCATGGAACGGTGATTCCACAGCACGCCAGCCCGAAGGCGGCGCGGCAACAGGAGCGGGTGCGATAGCGGACATGATGTTCTCGATAGGGAACAGGAGCGTGTGCTGCAGGGAGTGTTACGTGGCCTCGGCGAGCAAACCCGCCTTGGTCACGGGCATTGGCACGAAACGCGGCAGCGCCTCGACGCGCTTCAGCCACGCACGCAAATGCGGGTACGGTTCCAACGAGATGCCGCCTTCGGGCGCATGAGCGATGTACGAATAGGCGGCGATATCCGCGATGGTCGGCGTCTGCCCGACCGCGAACGGCTTGTCGCGGAACTCGGGATCGATAACCGCGAAGAGGTCTTCCGCCATCTTCCTGGCTGTCTCGTAGTCCTTCGGTGCACCGAACACCGTGACCAGTCGCGCGGCACAAGGGCCATACGCAATCTTTCCGGCCGCCAAAGACAACCAGCGTTGCACGGCCGCCGCGCTGACAGGATCGTCCGGCAGCCACGACGCATCGCCGTACTTGCGGGCGAGATAGACAAGGATTGCGTTGGAGTCGGTCACGACAATATCGCCGTCTTCTATCACCGGTACTTCGCCGAACGGGTTCAGTGCCAGATGCGCCGGCTTGCGGTTATCCCCGGCTTTCATGTCGAGTTCGATCGTGATGAACGGCAGATCGAGTAGCGTCAGGAAAAGCTTCGCCCGATGCCCATGCCCGGACAGCAGCGTGGTGTGGAGGCGTATGGGCTGGAGAGGCTTGGGTAGTGTAGGCATGATGGACTCTGAAAGGTTTGAACCGGTGTTCCGATGAAGTCAGCATATAGCTCTGCACCACGCACGAGAAGACGGATAATGATGGTTAGACAATCCTCTTAAAGTGGACAATCCCATGACAAGCCTGAGCGCTGTTAACCTTAACCGGCTGGTGGTTTTCGCGGCGGTGGTCGAGGCGGGTTCGCTGACGGCCGCGGCTGACCGTCTCGGGATCGCGAAGACCATGGTCAGCACGCATATGCAGCGTCTGGAGGCCGAGGTCGGCGCGACCCTGCTCGTGCGCACCACGCGCCGGGTCAGCGTGACGGAGGCGGGCAGGACGTTCTACGAAGCAAGCCGGCAGATCCTGAGCGCGGCCGAGGATGCTATTTCCGCATTGGCGCAAGAGTCGGGCGTACTGCGGGGAACGCTGCGGGTCGCCACGCCTATCGACTATGGAGCGAGTGTCGTGGCGCCCACGCTCGTCGCGCTGCAGCAACGCCATCCGGAGCTCAGGATTGAACTCGTCTCGGCCGACCGTCAGGTGGATCTGGTTGCAGAAGGGGTGGATGTCGCAATCCGGCTTGGCCGGCTGGCGGACTCGAGTCACCGCGCGGTGAAGGTGGGCGGTTTCGTCAAATGGCTCGTCGCGAGTCCCGGATTTGTCGCCCGGTGGGGCAGACCGGCTACGCTTGAAGCGGTTGCGAAATTGCCCTTCGTCGCCATGTCCGCTTTACAGAAGCCGCTGGTTGCTCCGCTCGAAAGCACGCGCGGCGGGAAGCGGACCGTGCGCTTCAGTGCGGGTTTTTTCGCCGACACCGCTCCTACGTGCCGCGCAGCAACGCTGGCCGGCGGCGGCGTGGCTTACCTGACGAATTTCTCTATCGGAGAGGATGTGGCGGCGGGACGGCTGGTGCGGTTGCTGCCGGCGTGGTCATCGCCGCCCGCGGGCATTCACGCTATCTTTCCGTCGGCACGTTATCCGGCGCCGAAGGTGCGCGTGTTCATCGATGCGCTCAAGGCTCATCTCGAGGCGCAAGGAGGTTAGGCCTATACACCCTATGCCGAAGCCGGAGCATGCGCTTTGGTTGAGTGTTCCAGCGCTTACACCTTTCCTGGTCCCGCGCCAATCTGCCAGACGTAGATGGGTTCTTTCTGGTTGATCGACCAGTCGCCAACAAGTTTGGCCTTGTACACGATCGGGTTATGCGACGAGACCGCGCGTGCATTGCGCCAATGACGATCAAGCGCCTTGCCCCCGCCAATAGCCGATGCACCCAGCGCGTCGAAAAGATGAGTCGAGGCACGCAACGCAAGCTCTGTTACCGCGATCTGTCCTTTAGCCGACTCTATTTCAGCCTCGATATTGAAGCGTTTTTCAGCGTCGATATCATCGGCAAAATGCGCTTCATACGCCCGCTGCGCAGGTTCCGTTGCGCGCAACGCGATGGCTTCCGCGGCATACGCCCAGGCCGCAATCTCGCCGACCACTTGCTGGATCTGAACGTCCTGGCTGACACGCGGCGCATTGCCGTGGCTATAGATACGCTTGCGTGCACGTACTTCGGCTGCCGCGTCGAGCTCAGCCGCCCGGGCGATGCCGGCCAGCGTCGCCAGATGGAATAGTTGATAGAACGCTGTCTGATATTCAAAGCGCCGCGCGAAGTCAACAATATGACCCGGTTCCACCACCGCGTCCTTGAACACCGTGGTGCCGCTGCCCGTGGTGCGCTGACCGAAACCGTCCCAGTCGTCGCTTAACGTCACGCCTGGCTGCTTCGCAGCCACCGCGACAATCACGTCGCTGCCGTCTTCAGCGCGCTGCGCGTAAACGTCGACCCAGTCCGCGAAAATGCTCCCCGTGCTGTAGTACTTCTCGCCGTTCAGGACCCAGCGTTCCCCTTGCCTGGCTACTTTGGTGATGACACTGCCCAACGCCACATTGCCAACTTCTGTCCACGCATTGCCGAACAGGTCGCCGTGTACGAAGCGCGCGAACCACTGGTCGCGTTCAGCGCTGGCCGGTGCGTTGACTATGTCTTCGACGAAAGCGAAGTGACCACGTAGTGCCTGCGGAAGATTTGAATCGGCGGCGCCGAGTTCGATCAGCAAACGGAACAATTGCTTGATGGAGACGCCTGCACCGCCATGCGATACCGGCACACGCAGCGCGCCAAAACCTGCCTGCTTGAGCTCCGCGATCTGGTCGTAGGGCAGGGTCCTTTGCTGGTCGCGTTCAACGGCACCAGCGGCAATGCGTTCGAAGATGGGCCTGAAGCGGCTGGCGACACTGTCGTAATCCGCTCCAACCGATAGCGCGACAGGCGGCAGTTGTGTCATGTTGAAAATCCTTTGGTGCGATTGAAGAGCCGTTGAGGGCAAGCTGGCGCGAGCGTGCAGGTTTCTCAATCTAGCCCATCGGCTCCGCCCGCGTTAGATCGTTTTGCGCAATGCTTATCGATCCAGCGCGCATCGCGGCCGCCGCCTGACAGTGTTTTTTGCCGGGGCCTTTGTTTCGGCGTCGAGTTGCGTTATTACTGCTTGTTCAAGCCGGCCGCTGCGCGGTCAATTGATGAGTATTCCTTTTCATACCGGCATTGCCTGACTCGATACCTCGCTGCGACTGAATCATTTTGAGCCCCGGATCAGCCCCGGACGGTCGGTTGTGCTCCTCTGATACCGCGTGTTTTTATCCAGTTGACGCGTAGATATTGCATGCTAGAATCATCCTCAATTAAAACATACATTCCATAATTGAGGAATATAAAGCGGGAGGCATTTCGATGAACATTCGCTCCGGTTTCGGTGCAGGCGCTTTGTAGCGGCCGGTGCGGATATCGTGTTGCCTCGGCACGAAGGTCAGCAAGCAAGGCATTGCCGGTGCGATGGCCGACTCGAACAATGGCAGCAGCGCGACCCAGCAACAATACGCGCCCATGAGCCCGTTTATCTGCCGCTCCGGCGCGAAGCATTGAGTCAGTGGATCAAACCTTCAAGACGTGAACCGTATGCGAGACGGTTATCTCTGTTGCGGCGCTCGCATTCACTTGGGGCTGTCAGTCATTATCCAGGAGGCAAGCAATGAGTAAAGGTCGAAATCTCGGAGTTCACGCATCGCAGTCGCGACGTGGCTGGCTCAAAAGCGTGAGCGCGCTGGCAGCCATGTCGGCCATGGGTTCGCTCGCGGCAACCCGCTCCGCTCTGGCGGCGGGTGGGGCGAGCGCCGCCACTAAAGCGCGTACGGGTGAGCCGCTATTCGCCTACGTCGGCACCTACACGCCGAACGGCCTTGGCATTCATCGCTTCCAGGTGGACCCGAACACCGGCAAGCTTGATCCGCTTGAGCCGCTGCGTGGCATCGAGAATCCGAGCTGCCTCGTTGTCGACCGGCAACAGCGTTTCCTGTTTGCCGTGAGCGAGGTGAAGAACTACAACGGCACCACGAACGGTTCGGTCAGCAGCTATGCAATCGAACACGGCACCGGTTCGTTGCATCTGATCAACACGGTCAACTCGCAAGGCGCAGGACCGGTTTATCTGAGCTTGCATCCGAACGGCCGCTTCCTGCTAGTCGCGAACTACAACAGCGGAAGCATCGCGGTTTTTCCGGTGGCGAGCGACGGGGTGTTGGGCGAGGCCTGTTCCGTGCAACAGCCGCAGGCGCCCGCCGGTGCGCAACACGCGGCAGAAGGCGTGCCCGGAAGCTTCGCGGTGAGCGACCACGACGGTTCGCATGCGCACAATATCGTGTCTTCGCCGGATGGGCGATTTGTGATTTCGACTGACCTCGGTGTCGATCGCACCTATATCTGGAAGTTCGATGAAACCACGGGTGCGCTGTCGCCGAACGACCCGCCGTTTGTTGCCTCGTCGGCAGGCGCGGGGCCGCGGCATGTGGTGTTTCATCCGAGCGGCCGTTACCTGTACGAAGTCACCGAGGAAGCGTCGACCCTCGTCTGCTACGCGTATGACCGTGCCCGCGGTGTGCTGACGCAGTTGCAATCAGTCTCGACGTTGCCAGCCGCTTACCAGGGCACGAGCTTCGCATCCGAACTCCTGCTTTCACATGACGGCCGCTTTATCTATGTGGCGAACCGTCTGCATGACACGATCGTGCAGTTTCGCGTGGGTACGGACGGGCGTCTGACGCGCATTGGCGAAACGCCGACCGGTGGCGATTATCCCCGGGTGATCAAGCTTGATCCGTCGGGCCGGTTCCTGTATTCACTGAACCAACGCAGCGATCACATCGCGATCTTTGCTGTCGATGCCCCCACTGGCAAGCTGCGATTTACAGGGACCTACGTGGCGGTTGGCAGCCCGTCGGATATTGCTTTCGCGTCTCCGGCCATCACAGGAAAGTAGCAGGCAACGCGCCGTCCGGACGGGAGCTCTCTCAGCTTCGGCACCTCCGTCATGCAAGGCCCGGCGGCGCGCGGGCAACGCGGGTGGAAGGCACAACCGGACGGCAGACGCGTGGGCGAGGGTATCTCTCCCTCGATCTTCGACAGCCTGATGCGAGCACCTGGATCCGGTACTGGAGAGGAGTCCCGGAGAACCCGGCTGTACGGATGCGCCGGCGCGTCCAGTAACGGGCGCGTCGGACCGCTCTCGACAATGCGTCCCAGGTACATGACGCTGACTGTGTCGCAGAACTGGCGTACCACGCCCAGGTCGTGCGAGACAAAGACGAACGACAGTCCGCGTTCCTTGCGCAATCTCGCGAGCAGATGAAGGATCTGCGCTTGTACCGATACGTCGAGCGCAGAGACGGGCTCGTCGGCAATGATCAACTCGGGGTCGAGCACCAGCGCGCGAGCAATGCCGATGCGCTGACGTTGACCGCCCGAGAACTCGTGCGGGTAACGGTCGAGTACATCGACCGGCAGGCCAACGTCGAGCAAGGTTTCGGTGACCTTGCTCGCGATCGCGAGGGCGTCGCCCTGGCCGTGCACACGCAACGGTTCCTCGAGCGTCTGACGCACCGTGCGGCGTGGATTGAGCGATGCGTAGGGGTCTTGAAACACGATCTGGATGCGTTGGCGCAGCGTACGCATTTGCGCCGCGCCGGCGCGGCGAAGATCGATACCATCGAACACGATGGAACCGGAATCGGGTTCGATCAGGCGCAACAACGTGCGCGCAACCGTCGATTTTCCGCAACCGGATTCCCCGACCAGACCCATCGAGCAGCCTCGCTCCACGGTGAACGACACCTCATTCACTGCTCGCACCACTTGATGCGGCGCACCGAACCGCCCGCCGCCGCTGGCGAAATGCTTGACGAGATTTTCTACGCGCAGGAGTTCACTCATAGCGAGGTTTTCAGGTTCATTCGCAATTGTTCCAGCCGTACAGGACAACGAACCATATGGCCGGTTGCGCCGCCCGGGACGTGCTGCAGGACCGGGTGATCGCGTTCGCATTGCGGCTGGCGGGACGGGCAGCGCGGCGCGAATGCGCACCCGGGCGGCATCGCTGCGAGCGTGGGCGCCTGGCCCGGGATAGCCCGGAACTCGTCGGTATCGAGATCAACCCGCGGCATCGCGCGCAGCAGCGCTTGCGTATAGGGATGCGTGGGCTGTGCGAACAGCGCATTGACGTCGGCCACTTCGACCACTTCGCCTGCGTACATGACTGCCACGCGGTCCGCGATTTGCGCGACGACGCCCAGGTTATGCGTGATGAACAGGATCGACATGCCATGCGCCGCCTGCAACTGGGCCAGCAGCGCCAGTATCTGCGCCTGTATGGTGACGTCCAGCGCGGTGGTCGGTTCGTCGGCCACCAGCAGTTTGGGTTTGCACGCCAGCGCCATTGCGATCATCACGCGTTGGCGCATGCCACCCGAGAACTGGTGCGGATAATCGTCGAGACGATTGTCCGCACCAGGAATACCGACTTCCCGCAACGCCTCCAGTGCCTGCCGGCGTGCATCGGCATATGAGATGGCATGGTGCTGGCGTACGGCTTCGACAATCTGGTCGCCGACCGTCATTGTCGGGTTCAACGAGGTCATCGGTTCCTGGAAAATCATGGCGATGTCGTTGCCGCGCACGTGCGACATCTGCGCTTCCGACAACGTCGACAACTCGCGGCCCGCGAGCAGTATGTGGCCGCCGGCGTGACGCGAGCCGGCACCCGGCAGCAACTTCAGGATGGATAGCGCGGTAACGCTCTTGCCGCTGCCAGACTCGCCGACGAGCGCCACCGTCTCGTTGCGAGCCACGGATAACGACACTCCGCGCACAGCGGCATGCCATTGTTTGCGAATGCGGAATTCAGTGCGCAGTTCGCGAATCTCAAGAACGGCGGGATCATCTTGCGTCATCGTCTGTGTCATCGCTTCTCTCCGCGCAGTTTGGGATCGAGCGCGTCGCGCAAGGCGTCGCCCAGCAGGTTCAGGGCCAGTACCGTGAGCAGGATGGCCACGCAGGGGAACACGATCAGCCACCAGGCGTCCAGGATATTGTTGAAGCCTTCCCGTATCATGCTGCCCCAGGTCGCAACCGGCGGCGGCACGCCAAGGCCGATGAAGCTGAGCGAGGCTTCGGTGCGGATCGCCGCGGCCATCCACAACGAGGCCAGCACGATCACGTCCGAGGCCATGTTGGGCAGGATATGCACCCCCATCAGGCGCAGCGGTCCGAAACCCAGGGCCCGGCCCGCCTCTATGAAATCGCGTTGCTTGAGTGCGATTGTCGGCGCGCGCGCAATCCGCACGAACGGCGCGATTTCAGTGATCGCGATTGCCACGATCAGATTCTCGAGACTGGCGCCGAGCATGGCCGCCACCATCAGGCCGAGCAACAGTGTGGGAAACGAGAGCAGTACATCAACCAGGCCCATCACCAGTTGATCGAACCAGCCGCCCAGGTAGCCTGCCAGTATGCCGAGCGACGAACCTATGACCATGGCGATCAGGACCGCGAGAAAACCGACCAGCAGCGATATGCGGGAGCCGTAGATCAGGCGCGAGAGCACATCGCGGCCATAGCTGTCGGTGCCCAGCCAGAAATCAGCCGATGGCGGATCCAGCCGGTAAGCGATGTTCTGCTGAAGCGGATCGTGGGGCGCGAGCCAGGGCGCGAAAACTGCCGCCAGCACGATGACCAGCAGCATCGTCACGCCAATCCAGGCGACGCGGTTGCTTAGGAGTGCGTGCCATAGACTGTCTGGCGGGGCAGCGGGCGTGGTGGGCGGGGACGGAGGCGCGAGCGTGCTCATTTGTATTTCACTCGAGGGTCGACCCACCCGTAGGCAAGGTCGGTCAACAGGTTCACGACGATCACGCAAGTGGCGAACACAATCATCAGCCCTTGCAGCAGGGTATAGTCGCGCGCGTTCAACGCACCCAGGATCAACTTGCCCAGGCCGGGCCGGTTGAAGACGATTTCGGTCAGGACCGAGTTGCCGATCAGCGTGCCGAAATACAGCCCGACCACCGTGAGGATCGGAATCAGCGCATTGCGCAGCCCGTGGCGCAAGATCAGCTGGCTCGGGCGCAGCCCTTTGGCGCGGGCCGTGCGGATATAGTCTTCGCTGAGCACGCTCAACATCGACGAGCGGGCGACCCGCGTGACGTAGGCTGTCATGATAAGACCCAGGTTGAAGGCCGGCAGCACCAGGCCACGCCATTGGCTCCACGGGTTACCCGACGTCGTGCTGCCAATCACCGGGAACCAGTTCAGCTCGATGGCGAACACCAGCAGCATCAGGATCCCGGACACGAATGCGGGAAACGAAAGACCCGCCAGCGAGAACAACCGGCTCACGTAGTCGGGCCAGGCATCGCGCCGCAGCGCGGCCCAGATTCCGAGCGGCAGACCGAGGCCGATGCCAATGACAATGGAGGCGAAGGTCAACTGCAGGGTCCACGGCAGTACCTCCGCGACCTCTCGCAGAACGCTCTGGCCGTTCGACAATGAGTAGCCGAAATTGCCCCTCAGCGCGTCACCCAGAAAATTCAGGTACTGCGTATGAAGCGGGAGGTTCAGGCCTAGCTGGGTGCGGAGCGCCGCGAGCGCTGAAGCACTGGCCTGGTCGCCGAGCATGGCGGCAGCCGGGTCACCCGGTACCAGCCGCACCAGCACGAATACCGCGGTCAGCATGGCCAGCAGCGTGGGAATGGCGAGCAGCAGGCGTTTGATGGTGTAGCGCATCATGCTGCGACCTCCGCTGGTGGCGAGGCCATCAAGCGTTGTGCGTTCAGGGCGCCAATGGCGCGCCGGGTCGAACCGCTGACGATCAGATCAGTCAGCGCAGCGCCTACGACGGGCACCAACTGAAAACCATGGCCTGAATAACCGAACGCATGGAAGACCCCCGGCGCATTCACCGCGGGCCCGACGACGGGTAGCATGTCCCTTGTTTTTGCTTCAAGCCCCGACCAGACACGCACGATGCGAATATCGCGTACGCAGGGGAACAGATCGGTTGCCGCCCGAGCGCCTTTGGAGAGAACACCCATTCGCACAGCCGAGCTTTCGGCGTTCAGGTCGGGGATTCCCTGCAAACCGCCGCCGATGACGAGCGTGCCCTGATCCGACTGCTTGAAAGAGAGGGAGCGCCCCATGATCCCTACCACGGGTTCAATCATGGGGGCCAGCCGTTCCGAGACGATCATCATGGAAGCCTTGGTATCAAGTGGAATGTCATCGCCCACCATCGCCGCGATGCGCCCGGACCAGGCGCCCGCCGCATTGACCACGAACGGCACGACGAGGGTGCTGGTTTGTCCATGCGCCTGAGCGCTACCCCGTTCGCCGTCGGCGACTGCGGAGCTCTCCATCTCGATGGACCAATCCTGGCCATGCCGCGCGATGCCCCGCACGCCGCATCCTTCGCGGATCACAACGCCGGCAGCCTGCGCGCTGCGCCGGAAGGCTGCCAGGGTGCGGTGCGGATCCGCCGCGCCGTCGCGCGGTGCAATCGATGCGCCGATGCAATGTGCGCTGATCGCCGGGACACGTCTGCGGAGTTCGCGGACATCGATGATTGCTTCGTGCGTATAGCCCAGGCCCTTCAACCTGGCAACGCGCTCTTCGAGTTCTGACAAGCTCCCCGGATGTTCCGCCACGCAGATCTGGCCATGTGCGTGGAAGCCGCATTCATCGTCGACGAGTGAAGCGATGTTGTGCCACATCTCCATCGATTCGAGCGCGAGGTCCAGTTCGCCAAGATCACGGTTCAGCGTGCGCACGCCCGCGGCGGACGCGCCTGACGCATGCCTGCCGACCCACGCCCGTTCGAGCACGATCACGCGTTTGCCCGCGCGGCCGAGGTGCAGGGCGGCCGACAGGCCGTGCAGGCCGCCGCCGATCACGGCGACATCGAAGACGGCGCCGCTCATGGTGTGTCGCCTCCGCTGTCCAGGGACGCCAACTCGCCAAGGGTCAATGGCTTGAGCGGCGGCCGGATGCGGTAGAAGCCGATTTCCCCGACCGGCTTCCCATGCGCCTCGGCGAGAATGTTCGCGACCGTATAGCCGCACTGCCGGCCCTGGCACGGTCCCATTCCCGCACGCGTAAACGCCTTGATCTGATTCGGGCCCGGCTGGCCGATTTTCGCGGCCGCGCGGATCTGGCCGGCGGTCAACTCCTCGCAACGGCACACCATCGTGTCGTCCGCCGGCGAGAACAGTTCCGCGCGAGGCGGGTACATGGCGTCGAGCAGCGGGCGGATCGACAGTTCCGTTGCCAGCCGCCGGCGCATGGGACCGGCGAGGTTTCTCGCCGCATCGTCCTGCAACTTGCCGGCGCGCATTGCGATACCCAGAGCGGCCAGTTCGCCGCGTGTGCAGGCGGCACGCGCGCCACCAATGCCCGCGCCATCGCCGGCCAGGAAAATCCCGGGCTTGCTTGTCTGGCCCCACGCGTCGAGCGTCGGCGTGAGGCAGCGCTGAGCGGCGTTCCAGACGTGCTCGCAACCGAGGGCCTGGGTCATATGGATCGACGGCACCACGCCTTCGTGTATCAGCAGGAGGTCGGCCGCGACGCGTTGCGGCTGTCCGCCGGCGGTTTGATAAACGAGCTGCTCCATGCGCTGGCCGCCTTCCGCGCGCAGTTGCGTAACGCCGCGGATGATGGGAAAACCTGCGCGCCGCAACTCGCGTGCCCAGCTCAGGCCTTTGAGTATGTCTTTCCACGCGTGGCGCGCACTCACCGCGTGCGGCAGGGCGCGCCGCCAACCATCGGCGGGCGCGGTGTCCAGCCAACCGGCAATGCTGCCGCCGGCGCGCAGCAACTGCACCATGTAAAGCAGGACGAGGGGCCCGCTGCCCGCGATCCATGCCGGGTTTTGCGGAATCTCGCGCGCGGTCTTCAGGAGGATCTGAGCCGCGCCCACCGTCAGCACGCCGGGCAAGGTCCAGCCGGGAAACGGAGCGGGGCGTTCTTGCGCGCCCGTGGCCAGCAGCACGTTGGCGGCTTGCACGCATTCCGCCTTGTGCCCGCGGCTCATGAAGACCTGCCAGCCGGGCTCGATCTGCCACACCTGGGTGCCGGGCTCGTACACGGCGCCACTTGCCCGGAATGCTTGCGCGAGCGGCAGGCCGGCGGCATATTCGTCGCCCAGTAATTTGCCGGTACGGGTGCCGGCCCGGGTTTCAACCGCGCGCCAGATCTGGCCGCCCGGAGCGGGCTGATCGTCCACCACCAGCACGCTCAAGCCCAGGCCGCGAGCCCGCAACGCCGCGCTCATGCCGGCAGGGCCCGCACCGATGATCAGCAAGTCGACCGCGCGGCTCATGGTGAAACTCCGTCTGGCATGCCGTCGTGAGGTTCAATATCGCCGGCAACAACGTCTTCCGATAACGCCATCGTGAGTGCGCGCCGGCCGTGCTGGCGCTCCACTTGCATGCCCTCGCGCACTTGCACGAGACAGGTCTGCGTGGATGCCACGCCATCGACGCTGGCCAGGCACTCGAAGCACACGCCCATCATGCAATACGGCGTGCGCGGGCTGCCGCTCACCGGGGTGGTGCGCGAGAACGGCGGATCCAGCCGCAGCAGGACCGCAGCAATGCTGTCGCCCGGTTCGGCGCTCACCGTCTGTCCGTCGATCGTCAAGGTCACAGCGGGGACTGTCGCCCCGGGGTCATGCAGTTTGCGAAACATCGAAGCGTCCATGGTGAAAAACTTGCAGTTCGGCCGGAACAAGCGCTCGCGCGAATGCGGCCGCAAGCGGCCCCGCATGAAACGCGGCGAGCGTAATGCCGGAGTGACAAAGGGCGATCCATGCACCGGGCTGGTCGACGGAACCCGCATAAACCGGGTAGCCGTCCGGCGTCATGATGCGCAGGCACGACCAGTGCCGCACCAGCAGCGCCTGCCCCAACGCGGGCAAGATACGTGAAGCGTGACGGCTCATGCGGGCTGCGGCGGCGGTCGTCGTGCTCAGGTCGAAGCCGACTTCCTCCTGGGTGACGCCGACCATTACCGTGCCTTCGGCGGTCTGCCGAATACCGCTGGCCGGCAAGGGGAGAATGGGCGCCAGGCGCTCGGTGACCAGGAGTTGCCCGCGTTGCGCCCGCAGCGGCACGTCCAGTCCGATCATGCGGCCCAGCGCCGGCGAGCCCAGTCCGGCGGCCACGATCACCTGAGCCGCCTCGAAGCGCTGGGCCCCGACGTGTACCTCGAAGCCGCCGCCGGTGCGCTGCGCGATGCACGAAACCGCGCTGTTGGTGCGCAGATGTCCGCCGCGCAATTGAAGACCGCGCTGCAGCGCGGCCAGCAGGCGGAGCGGGTTGACGTGGCCATCTGTGGACCCGTAACTCGCGCCGCTGACTTCGGGCCCGAACCGGACATTGGGCAAGAGACGCTGCAGGGCGGCGCGATCGAGCATTTCAGTGCAGCGTTCTTGCCCCGGCAACTCTTCGGCCCAGCGCGCCAGCTTCTCGGCACGTTGATCCCATTGCGCTTGGCCAAGACAGAAATGCAGGCCGCCGTCGGCGCGGTAGTCCAGTTCGATGCCGGTTTCGGCAGTCAGTTCACGAGCGAAGGCAGGCCACAAAACGACGCTTTGGCGCGACAGCTTCTGGTAGGCCGGCTCGCCCAGGCCCTTGCCCTGCACCCACACCAGTCCGAAGTTCGCCTTCGCCGCGCGCAAGTCGCCGTCCGCGCCGTCCAGCGCCAGCACGCGCAGCCCGCGGCCGGCCAGACCGTAGGCGATCGCGGTACCGACCACGCCGGCGCCCGCGATGATCACGTCGTAGCTTTGCTTCGGTAATTTCTTATCCGTACTCCTATTGATTGTCATTGCGGTACCGGAAAAATGAGCGGCCGCGCGTCAATGTTTGTTATGCTCGAACGCGCATCGGTATCGGTTGGTCGGCCTATTTCCAAGGGGCAGGGCATGAAGCGGCAACTCAATTTGCGCCAGATCGAAGCGTTCAAGGCAGTCATAGAACAGGGCACGGTCAGCCGCGCTGCGGAAGTCCTGTTCGTCTCGCAGCCGGCAGTGAGCAAACTGCTGGCGCACCTCGAAGAGGAGACGGGGCTGGCCCTGTTCGAGCGCGTCCGCGGCAAGCTGGCGCCGACCCGCCACGGCATGCGCCTGTATGCGGAAATCGATCGCATCTTCGCCGGCGTGCGGCAGGTCGAGCAGGCCGTCGACTCGCTGCGCCGCGACGAACAGCGGCATCTCACGGTGGGCGTATTGCCCGCCTTGTCGGGTTCATTCATCCGGCGCGTGGTCATGAATTTCCTGAAGGTCCATCCCGATGTACGCGTGTCCATAGAGACGCGCAGCTCGCAGTTCGTGGCCGACTGGCTGATCACACGGCAGATCGATGTCGGCCTGGTCAGCGGCCTGGTGGACAATCCGTACATCGATAGCGAGTCGCTCATGGAACATCCCCTGATCTGCGCGTTGCCGCCCGCGCATCCGTTATGCAAGAAAAAAATCATTCGTCCGCAGGACCTCGACGACGCTCCGTTCATCACGTTCTCGGCCAAGAGCCAGACTCGCCAGATGGTCGAAGCAATGTTCCAGCGCCATGCAGTGCGACTGAACGTGGTGCTTGAAACCGGCACTGCGCCGACCGTTTGCGAATTCATTGCCGCGGGTCTCGGTGTGTCGTTGATTCATCCTCTGTTCGCCGACGGCTCGCAGGACCGGATGGTGCTGCGCCGCTTCAAGCCGGACATGGCCTTCGATTTCCGACTCTGCCGGATGCCGGCATCGCGCAATGCCGGTCTCGTCGATACATTTATTGAAGGCGCGCGTCTCGTGGCCGCACAGGTCTCGGCCGAATTGCTCAGTGACCAGTAAGCGACGTCGTCTCGGTGATAGGCGGTGCGAGGTTCAGTGACCCCTTCAAGTCATACCCATATACGACCTTGTTGCTGTGAACCCAGACTTGTAACAAGCCGAACAACGGCACCGAACAGACGTCGTCGTGAATCTTCTGCTGCGCGCTTTTCCACAAAGCCAGTTGCTTTTGCGGGTCTGGCTCCACGCGCGCCGCACGGATGTCGGCGTCCGCGATCGAGCAGTGCGAGAAGTTCGACATCGCTGTCGGAGAATTCACCGCCGCGGCTGAATCGTAGAATTCACTCAGGTAGGCATCGGCGGTGGGAAAGCGTGCCGCGCCGTAGAACACCAGCGCGCTCAGGTCCTTGCGGCTTTGCGCCTGATAGGTCGAGTGATCGATTACTTCCATGGTCAGTTTGATCCCGGCCTTGGCCAGCTGCGACTGGACGATTTCCATGATCGGTTCCTGCTCCGAGATATTCGACACGACCGACTTGATGGTGATGCCATTCGGAAAACCGGCTTCGGTCAGCAGCTTGCGGGCATCCGCGACGTTGTATGGATAACCGCCGCTCGAACAGTCCTCGCCCAGGTAGCCGGGAGGGACTGCCGAGCAACCCTTGGTGGCCACATCCGCGCCGACGTAATGCATGATCTCGTCGACGTTGATCGACTCGGCCAGCGCTTGCCGGACCTTGATGTTATCGAGCGGCTTGATCGTGCGATTGATGAACAGGGTGCGGAATTCGCCGGGTCTGAAGATATCGACATTCGTCCCGCTGCGTTTGCGGGCGCGCTCCACCCAGCGTTGTTCGCGCTTGCCGGCAATGATGTCGAGCTCGCCCGAGTTGAAGGCCAGTTCACGATCGCTGTCCGACGGGATCATCCGGTAGGTAATGCCCGCGAGCTTCGGTTTGCCGCGGAAATACTGGTCGTTCGCAACGAGTTGCACGTATTGCTGCGTGACATGCTTGCTGAAGGCGAAGGGCCCGGTACCGACGGGATTATTGCCGAACTGGTTACCGTATTTCTCCGCCGCTTTCATGCTGACGATATTGCCGCCGTGGTAGTTCGATACACGCCCGAGGAAGGTGGCGTCGGGGTACTTCAATGCGATGCGCACGGTGTACGGGTCCGTGGCCTCGACCTTGTCGATCACGGCAAAGTTTGCCGCGAAGCTCGACCTCTTGGGATCCGCGGCGCGCTGCAGCGAATAGACGACATCCGCGGAAGTCAGCTCGCCCCAGTCGCCATGAAACTTGACGCCATGGCGCAGATGAAACGTCCACACCTTGCTGTCCTTCGACACCTCCCAGCTTTCGGCCAGGTCGGCTTCGAGCGACTTGGGATCGGCGCTGCCGGGGGCGAAGCGGACAAGACCATTGAAGATCTCGGCAACCACCCCGACATCGTTGGTCGACGTGGCGCGATCCGGATCCAGCGTCACGTTGTCTTCGGCGCCCGAACTGACGCGGATAACCGGACGTGGATCGGTCTGCGCCTGCGAGGCGGCGGGCACGCATAAGCCCGCGGTAGCCAGCGCCACGACCAGCGTGGACAAGATTCGGTTGCTCAAGTGTTAGCCCTCGATCGAGATGTGTTGTTTCAGCGGTGACGCTAAGGTGAAGTCGTCAAATTTGGCTGTCAAAGTCCGATATTGGCGTGGCGTATTCGAAAGAGTTATAGACCGGGGTAATCCCTTATCGTCGGGCAATGCCGGTCCAGCGGCGCCCGGATGCGTAGGCGTGCAGCGCGGCAAAGCCTCAAGCGCAATGGCCAAGGCAAGCGTTTTTCAGGTTCAAGACAAATCGACGTGACTTTTTACTCAATCTGAGTACGGACTGTTATGACTGAATTTTCCGTTAAATACGGGTAGATGCAGGCCGTGAAATTAGAATATGGCGCGAAAATTAAACTGGATAATCGTTTTTTTTGGGTTGATGATAGTGTTTTGTTATGAACTATCTTGAATGAAACTACGACAACTTGAGGCATTCCGTGCCGTGATGCTTTGTGCGACCGTCACGCGGGCTAGCGAGATGCTTCATATCTCTCAGCCGGCGACAACACGCTTGCTGGCCGACCTGGAAATTTCCTTGGGGTTTGCACTGTTCAAGCGGGAAAAGAAACGTCTGCATCCAACGGCAGAGGCGCAAGCGCTTTTCGAAGAAGTGCAACGGTCATTGTCGGGCATGGATCGAATCGCGCGGGCAGCGGAGGAGATACGCGCGTTGCAGCGCGGAACGCTGCAAATCGTGGCCGCACCCGCGCTTGCACATTCGTTCCTGCCTCACGCCACGACGGATTACTTGAAGTCACATTCCGGCGCCCACATTTCGCTTCTCGCGCATTCGTCGCGTACCGTGGTCGACATGGTCGTGGGACAACGGTGCGACGTAGGCTTTGCCATCTTGAGGATGGACCAGCCGAGCGCGCATGGTGAGCGCCTGGTTTCTACAAAGATGGTGTGCGCGCTGCCGAGCGGGCACCGTTTGGCCTCACGCTCACACATTGAGCCGAAGGACCTTGCCGGTGAGCAACTGATTGCCTATCCACGTGAGCTGGAGTCGCGCCTTGAGCTGGATGCCTTGTTTGCATCTCACGGCGTCAGCTTGGGAGTCCAGATTGAAACGCAGGTGTCCTACGTGGTCTGTTCGTTCGTTGAGGCAGGCGCCGGCGTAGCGATCATCGACGCGATGACAGCGATCTCTTACAGAGGGAATGGGGTTGTTTTTCGTCCTTTTGACTCGTCGGTGGTCACGCACTTTTCCGTCCTGATTCCTTCGCACCGGCCGCCAGCACTCCTGTTGCCTTCCTTCGTGGCGCATGTCAGGGCTTATGCCCTGGCCAAGCTTGACCCACGTCTGGTTATTGCGTGATCCCACAGGGCGACACCGTCAGAGCAATGGCGTCTCTTCGAGTACGGCTTCGAATTCAACGCACGAATCGCCCGGCGATATCAATTGATCGTGGCGTCGGCAAAGACGTGTATCTCCCACACTTGCTCCGAATCCCGAACTGAACGAAGTCAGCCCGGGAATGGTCGCTTCGAGGACATGACGGTCTTGTTCGCAATGCCGGCAGGCCGCGCAGACTGCGCGGGAAGCACCAGCGTCATGAAGCTCGGCGGCATTGTTCATCTTCATTGGCCGAACGAGGCCCAATACGCCCCGAACACATGCACCGAGAGCAGGTAGCCGATCACGACATTCACGGCAACGCCCGCCGTGAACGCGATGAAAGGCTTCGCACCCGTCGCGGACAAGCTGCCGAGCCGCGTGGTCAGACCGATGCTCAGGAAACAGAAGGTGAACGCCCACGTGCGCAATGCGGTGACCGGCGCGACGAAGGCCGGTGTCACGACACTACGGTATTCAGTCAGCGTGTAGTGGCTGCCGATCCACGTCACCAGCGCCGAGGCGATCAGGAAGCCGATTACGAATTTTGGAAAGCGCGTCCAGATCTCGCGCGCGGTCGTCTGCGTTTTCACGGCGCCGGGTTCGTCGCGATCCCAGCGTGTGGTAGCAACGATCGCGAGCACGAATGCCCAGATACCGATCCAGATGTCGCGTCCCACCACCTTCATCAGCGTGAAGGCTTGCAGTGAAGCTTCCGGCGTACCGGCAATGGCGCTGCCGGCATGCTTCGCCAGATCGCCGTATGCCTGCGCGGCGGCAATGCCGGCGGCATCCGCGAATTCCGATGTTCCTATCCACGCACCGGCTACGCCGGTCGGCAAGCCGAACGCACGGGAGACGAACGGCAGCGCGAACACCATCACGATTGCCCAGACCACCACGAGCGTGATGGCGACCGACGCTTGTTCCCGCTTCGCGCGCACCGCTCCCGCAATGGCGATGGCCGCCGATACGCCGCATACCGCGCCGCCCACGCCGAGCACGGCCGCAAAACGCTTGTCCAGTCCGAGCGCTCGGCCGACCAGAAAGATGACGAAGAAGGTGACCAGCGAAACGATGGTCGCCTGCCCGACTGCGACGGGACCCGCCCACACAAGCAGCGTGAAGGGCAGCGTAGCGCCGAGCAGTACGATACCCACCTTGATATAGAACTCGACGCGCAACGCTGGCACAAGCCATGCAGGAAGCCGCGTCAGGTTCGAGACAATCAGGCCGAGCGCGAGCGCGATCAGCGGCGGTTCGAGGTTATACGTCGACGAGCTGGTCCAGGCCCCGCCGATGAAAATCAGCGTTGAAACCGCGAACACGACAAGAAAGCCCGGCACGAACTGCGCGACCCGTTGCCCGAGCGCCGTGACCGCGATACCGAACAGAACGGTGAAAACGATAAAGAGTGCGATGTAGTTTGGGAGGTGATGTCCCAGGTCCGTTGCTGCCTGGGAAATGCTTGACCACTTGGCGGGCGCGACTGCCAGCCACTTGATGCTCGTGCCCGACGCGAACAGCAGGTACGCGATCACGATGATGGCCAGGCCGATCCAGACGGCCCACCAGTCTTCGGTTTTGAAGGGGCCGCTGCTGGACCGGTCGGGCCTGCGTTCGGCTTCGTAAGCCGGAGTGGTGGTGGGTGTATCGCTCATCGTCGCCCCGAAATTGTTATGAAGCAGGTGCGAGCGAGCCCGGACGGTACTCGCTGCGTCCACCGGCATGGAGACTGAAGGTTTAGGTGCGGCCCGTGGAGGTTCGCGGGATTCCGGCGCTGCGGCAGCAGTCCTGATTGTTTGTGCGGACCGCGATGCATGGAATTCCACCATCGAATTATTGGCGGGCGTGCGTGACTCGCGCCAATATCGATTCGCTATTTCTAAATCCGAAATTGTGTATTAGGGCGCGACGTTGCGTTGCATGACCGTTCTCCGGCCGAAGCGGCCAACCCTCCCGGGCAGGGAGTGAGAACAAACCCCTAGCCGGACACCTTTTGCCGCGACGCTTCGCTCAGGTGCGCACGCACGAACCCGACGTGTTCGCGAAGGACATAAAAAGCGTCCGCATGCGCGAGGGGCATCCGCAAGGTATTCAGGGATTGCTCGATCTCATCGAGTTCCGCTATGAGCGCCTTTCGCTCTTCCTCTATCGAGCTTTCCAGCACGCTGCGTTCTATCGCGATCAGCGCGCCGTAATACCGGTAGATCCGCGATCTCACCCGCCACGCATACAACGCCGGAATCAGCCGCAAGGCCGGGATCAGCAACACGGCAACGGGCAGCAGCAGTACGAGTATCCGGTCTGCAATGCTCGCGAGCCAGAAGGGCAGGATGCGGTAGAGGAAACTCTTGCCCGACTTGTAATAGCGCGTGGCCTCTTCGCTGATGGGGTATTCGCGGGCGATCGGACTGGGGAATTGCCCGGCGTTTTGCAGCAGCCCCGGCATTCCGTGGACCTCCTGGGCGGCTTCAATGACCAGATCCGAAATGGCCGGGTGCAGGCTTTGCCGCGCGAGGATCTCGACTGTCGGGCCGATCAGGTGCAAGATCTGCGGTGGAATTTTTCGCCGGAGATCGAGGACGCCCGGCGGCAGGTCGATTTCGTCCAGATATGGAAAGAGCCGTGTATAAGCGCTCGCTTCCGTGAAATCCATCACGGAGATGCCCGGTATGCCCAGCAACCTGAGCATCAGCCCGCGTGTGGTCGAGTCGCCATTGAACAGTGCGGCATCCACATTCCCCGCGACCAGCTGCTTCGCCGCGTCCATGCCGTCGAGCGGCACCAGTTGGGTGACGCCGCCCGGCGCTATGCCGTTGGCCTCGAGCAGGTTGAGCGACAGCCGGCGCGTGCCGCTGCCCTCGCGGCCTATCGCTATCTTCTTGCCCTCCAGGTCCGACAGCTGTGTCATTCCCTTGCCGCGATAAAACACCACAAGGGGAACGTAAAAGACGCTCCCAAGGGATATGAGCGACGCCCTGGCCGCCGCATCGGACACGCCCCCTTGCACCAGTGCGAGATCGACATGGCTCTTGGGGTCCATCAGCCTTTGCAGGTTTTGAACCGAACCATCGGATTGGAGCACGTTGAGGGTGACTCCGTTGCGCGCCAGGATTTTCTTGTAGCGCTCGGCCGTATCCAGTAGCGAGCTGTCTTGAGGACCCGCGCTGATCGTGATGGTTCTCGGCGGAGCGGGGTCCGCCAACCACACGATCAGCCCGATCACCACGACGAACAGCAGCGCGAAAGGGGCCGACGTCAACGACAGGTCGCGCCAGGCCACGTGAGAGTGGCCGTGCGGAAAACGCGGGGGACGTGGACGATATTGTTTCATGAGACCCCGGTGGGAAAAGCCTCACACTTTTAGGAATGACATCGAGCCGTGGTCAGGCGGCGCTCAAGCGGAGCAAAGTTTATGCCCTAAAGGATAGCCGCGCCGAGGCACGCCTGACCTGGTGCGGAGTTTACAGGGGAACCGGAGAGCGAGGGAGAAACGCCGGACCGGGCCGGCCCTCTGGCAACGAGTATTCCGCGTGATTGGCGTGATCGGCGTGATCATTGCCGATCAACCCGCGGCCCGCTTATCCCACCGGTTCGCCGAGATTGAGCATCAGACGGTTGGCCCACGCGAAGATGGCAATGGAATGAATCAGGTCAAGGATCTCGTCGTCGCTCAAACCCACATCGCGGAGCGCTCGCAACTGCGCCGGCTCAACCTGGCCCGGCGTGAGCGTCAGGTCGATCGACGCCAGCACGATCGCCTTCTCGCGTGACGACGTTCCCGCGGTGGCCGGATCGTTGAAAACCTGTTCGATCACGTCGTCGCGTTTCGCCAGTTGCTCGAAACGTTGCGCGTGCACCGACGCGCAATACACGCAGCCGTTGACCCGCGAAACCACGGTCGACGCCAGCTCCCGCTCCGAGCGCGGCAAGCCGCCCGGCGCATACATGATTGCGTTGAAGGCGGCCGAGCGCTGCCGCAGGATTTCCGGCTGATGCACGAGGAACAGGTAATAGTCGGATACCTTCGCCTTCGGGTGACTCTCTTCAAGCACGGCGATCTGCTCGGGAGAGGCATCGGCGAGTTCCACCACGTCAAGCCACGCGTCCCATCCCAGCACGCGATTCGTGAAACCCTGCGCTTCAATTACCCGGCTCATGCTGCCTCCGTTGCATTCAAGACCTGCAGCGCGCGCAAACCGGCCGTCAGGCGAATCTGATAGGAAAGAAAGGCGATCAACTGCGCGAGGGCGACCACGGCCGGCGTAGGAATGCCGGCGGCAGGAAGGCGTTCCAGTGCGGTTTTGTCGCCGTCTATGGGAGACTCGATCAGCGTGCGCGTGAAGGCAAGCATCGCGCGCAAGCGAGGTTCCTGAGCGTCGATCGAGCCTTGCGCGATCTGGTCGATCACGGCACGGTCCGCATTGATCGAAGCGAGCCGTTCCGCATAATGAGTCGCTAATGCAGGGGCATTCGACAACGTGCAGGCATACAACGCCAGCAGCAAGCGGTCACTCAGCGACAAATCCGGCAGCGCGGGATCGAAGAGCGCTTCGTAGCTGCGCTGGGTCGCGGCGGCAACCTTGTCGCGTTTATGCCGTGTCGCGTAAGCAGGCGAACCGGGCGTGAGGCCTGCAATCCGGTCGACAATATCGGTGCTGAGATCGTAGGTGTCTGTCATGCTTGCTCCTGCCTGAAAGAGTTGCCAGCAGAGTCGCCAGCGCTGTTTGATGCGCGGGAATGGACGGCTGCGTCGAGAAAAGCCAGCACTTCGCGCCACGATGATTCATCGGCGCGTGCGTTCGCTGCGGGTTTGCCGCCGCCCGTGCTGATGCGTCCGGAAATAGGATGCGCATACACGAGTTGCGTGGTCGGGACATACGGAAACACGATCGCGTGGCCGGCGTTATCGAAGTCGAGATGGCGCACCGGGTACGCATGCTTCTCCTGTTCAAGCCGCTCCACGACCATGCGTGAGTAGTCGGAGGAGGGCCACGACCCGTCGTCGGTGGCGGAGAGCAGCAGCACTGGTCCATCCGTATTTTCGACGCGAATCCGGGCCCGCTCGACCGCTTCCTTGTCGAGCAACGCGGTCCGGATCGCGCGTTCGTGACGATGCGGCGGCGGCCCTTCGTCGAAGGGTTTCCAGCTCGCCGTGCGGTTGTTTTCCCACAGGTGCGGCAGCGGCTTGCCGTCGAGCAGCCAGGTCGGACCTTCGCGGCCTGTCGCCGGATCGGCGGCATTCTGCGCACTGTGAACGACCGCGCCGGGCACGTAACCAATCACCGCCTTGATCCGATCCGGATACGTTGCGCCGAGCAGCAACGCGAGTTCGCCACCGCGTGATTGTCCGCTCACCGCAATGAAGCCAGATGCCGGTTGCAACTCGCGCGCGATCCAGTCGAGCGCACGGCGAAAATATTCGAGCGGCGTATTGGAGATGTAATCGGACAGCCCCGGCGTCTTGAAGTAACCAAGGGCGAGAGCGGCATATCCACGCGATGCGTAAAGCGCGCCACGCGGTTCGTTGATGCCGCCGCCCGACCCGTTCAGTATGAGCACGGCGGGATGGGGGCCGGGTGCTGCAGGCAGGAACAGCGTGCCGACACAGCCGTCAACGCGCATGTCGCGCCGTTGCACGCCGGGCGCCATCAGCCGCTGGTTCAGCAGTGTGGCGCTCAATACCTGCCCGTCTTCACCGATGACTTCGATGCAGGTCGACAACGCCTTGGAGACGTCGGCAGGAAACACCTCGCGTTTGCCCGCTTCAACGGGAACCTGCGACCAGATGAGACCCATTGGCGATACACCGCTGTAGTCGCCTTCGACCGGTGCATCCCGGGAAAGATCGATGATGCCCTGGTCATTTGCGCGGAAGACCGCACGGCTCGTCCAGACCGTGCCTGCGCCGCGTACCGTCTGCGTGCGAAGAGTAAGCAGTGCGCCCGCGCGCGCACCGGTCACCGCGATGCGCCGCGTAACGTCGATCAGATCATCGCCCGGTGTAACTGTGATGTCGATCATGGTGGCCTCAATTGCCGCTGCGCGTAACCATCATCGCGGTCGTCCGGTCGCTGACCGCCGGTGTCACCTTCAAGCCTTTCTTCGCGGCCCAGATGTTCTCGTAGTGAAAGAGCGGAATGATGCCCACGTCATCGCTCACTACCTTCACCGACTGCTGCAGGATGGCTTCACGCTTGGCCGGATCGAACTCCGCCGTCGCGGCGTCGAGCGCGTGGTCGACCGCCGGGCTGCTATAGCGGCCCCAGTTCGATGCACCAATGCCCTTCTTCGGATCCACGGTGCCGAGAATGTTGACGAGCGCATAGCTGGCTTCGCCCGTGCCGTTACCCCACGCAATCATGCTCACCGCAAACTCGTTCTTGTTTGCCCGGCTGGCGTAACTGGCCCACGGCATGACCTCGACCTTCGTCTTCACGCCAATGCGCGTCCAGAATTGCGCCACGGCCTGCGCCGTTTCGGGTGCTTGCGGATAACGGTCGTTAGGCACGCTGAGCGTCAACTGGAAACCGTCCGGAAAACCGGCTTCGGCCAGCAGTTTCCTGGCCTGAACCGGGTCGTTGGGGATGTCCTTCACGGCCGGGTTGTAACCGAAGGTCTTGGCCGGCATCCACTGGTTGGCAACCGTGGCCGCGCCTTGCAGGATGCGGTCGGTGATGGCGGGTCGATTGATCGCCAGCGACAACGCGCGGCGTACCCGCACGTCGAGCAGCGGGTTCTTCTGGAGCGGCTTGCCGGCGTTGTCCGTAATGTATGGGCTCGGGCCCTCGCGGAAACTTGGCTGAAGTATCAGCACGCGCAGGCCCGGATACGCGAACACGGATACCTTCGGCGACTGCTTGAGACGCGGCAGGTCGGAGACGGAGACCTTGTCGATCATGTCCACGTCGCCCGACAACAGCGCTGCCGTGCGCGCCGCCGCATTGCTCACGTAGCGGTAGTTCACCTTGTCCCAGATCGGCTTCGCGCCCCAGTACGCGTCGTTACGCGTCATCACCACGCGGTCGCCCGGCGTGTACGAAACGAACTTGTACGGCCCCGAGCCGACCATCGCGCGCCCCGAGTTGTAGTCTTCCGTCGTCGACTTCTCGCCGATATGTTTGCTCACGATATGAACGGACGTCAGGTTCAGCGGCAGGTCCGGCGTTGGCGAACTGGTCTTGATGACCAGCGTGTACGGATCGGGCGCGGTGACGGATGCGATGGTGCGCAGATACCCCGCGAAGGTAGCGATGGTTCCGGCCACATTGCGCGCCCGCTGATACGAATAGATCACGTCGTCCGCGGTGAACGGCGTGCCGTCCTGCCACTTGACGTCATGGCGCAGCTTGAATTCCCACGTGTCGTTGCCGGTCGACTTCCAGCTTGTCGCGAGGCCGGGCGCGAGCACGTTGTTGTGGTTCTCGACCAGCAGATCCCAGAAGTGCAGGTCGACGGAGCGGTCGCCCGCGTAGTTGTTCAGTTGCGGATCGAGCGACGAGAGCGGATCGGCGAACGCAATGTTGAGCGTCTGCGCCGACGCGCCCGTACTGAACAACGCCGCACTGGCGAGCGTGGCGGTCAGCGTGGAAAGGATCAGGCGTTTCACGATGCAATTCCTTTTTATGTGTGTTCTGGATTGAAGTTTAGTGAGCGTCGTTCAGATGACACGCGCTGACATGCTCGATAGCGATGCCGCGCAAACGCGGCACTTCGGTCTTGCAGCGCGGCATGGCGTGCGGACAGCGCGGATGAAAATGGCAACCCGACGGCGGCGCAAGCGGACTTGGCATTTCGCCGCGAATGGCGGTGAAGTGCTTCTTGCGCGCGTCTATGCGGGGAATTTCGGCCAGCAAGGTCTGCGTGTAGGGATGATTCGGATGCCGGAATATTTCCTCCACGGGGGCGCTTTCCACCACGCGCCCGAGATACATGATCACCACGCGATCCGACAATTGCTCGACCACGCCCAGGTCGTGACTGATGAACAGGTACGTGAGATTGAGCTGCTCGCGCAGGTCCATGAAGAGATTCAGGATCTGCGCTTGTATGGATACATCGAGGGCGGCGACCGCTTCATCGCAGACGAGCATGGAAGGGTTGACCGCGAGCGCTCGCGCAATCCCGATGCGCTGCCGCTGACCGCCGCTGAACTCATGCGGATAGCGGTCGGCGAGCGACGGATCGAGGCCCGCGCGTTTTAACTCCGCGGCCACATAGGCGTCGAGATCGCTGCGCTCGACCATGCCGTGAACGAGCGGCGCTTCGCCGACGATATCGCGAATACGCCGGCGCGGATTCAGGCTCGAATACGGATCCTGGAAGATCATCTGGATTGCCAGCCGCGCTGCGCGCAGCGCAGCCGGTGACATGGCCGCGCGGTCCTGGCCATCCACCAGCACGTCACCTTCGGTCGGCGCAATGAGACCCGAAACAATGCGGCCGAGCGTGGATTTTCCACAGCCGGATTCACCCACCAGCCCGACCACTTCGCCCGGCGTGATCGCCAGATCGACATGTTCGACTGCCCGCGTGACTGCTTGTGGCGCAAGCACATTGCGCTCGCGCAGCCAGCGTGTTGCTCCGTTCTCGCCGCGTTCGCCGAATCGCTGGCTGACCCCGCGCAGTTCAATGAGCGCGCGTGTATTGATCTCGCTCATGTGGTTGTCTCCGTGCGGACATCGGTTTGCCGGCCTGGATGAAAACAGCGCACGAGATGCGTGCCATGCTCGGACGCCTGCGCGGCCGGCGAGGGCCCAAGCGACGGCGGCGTCGAGCAGACCGCCGTGGCGCGCGTGCAGCGCGCAGCGAACGCACAGCCCGGCGGCAACGAGCGCAGGTCCGGCGTGATACCCGCAATCTGCGTGAGCCTTTTGCCGCGCGTGTTGAGGCTCGGCAAGCTGTCGATCAGACCCGCCGTGTACGGATGTTGCGGGCGGTCGAGCACTGCATCCACGGTGCCCTGTTCAACGATCCGGCCCGCATACATCACGGCGATGTCATCGGCGAGCCCAGCCACTACGGACAGGTCGTGCGTGATCCAGATCAGCGACGTGCCCTGCGTGCGCACGAGCGTTTGCACTTCGGACAGGATCTGCGCCTGGATGGTGACATCGAGCGCGGTAGTGGGTTCATCGGCGATGATCAGGTCCGGCTTGTGCAGCATCGCAATCGCTATTGCCACGCGCTGGCGCATGCCGCCCGACAACTGATGGGGGTACGCGCGCAGCCGTTCGTCGGGACTGGCAATGCCCATGGCCGCCAGCGCTTCGCTCGCCTGTTCGCGCGCAGCGCTCCGGCTTACGTCGCGATGCGCGCGCACGGCTTCGATCATCTGCGCGTCCACGCGCTGCACCGGATTAAGCGTGGACATGGGGTCCTGGAACACCATCGCGATACGGCTGCCGCGCAGGCGCCGCATGTCCGCTTCGGGCAAGCCGACAAGGTTCTTTCCCTTGAAGAGTATCTCGCCGCCCACCACGCGGCCGGGGGCATCGATCAGTCCCATGATGGAAAAGCCGGTCACCGATTTTCCCGATCCCGATTCGCCGACGAGACCCAGCACGCGACCGCGTGCGAGCGTGAGCGAGACGTCTTCAACAGCAGGCAATTCGCCCTCGCGCGTGAAGAAGCGCGTTCGCAGATGGCGGACTTCGAGCGTGTTGTCCGCGGTATGGAAATCATGAAGGGCGGCGTTGCTCATTTCACGAACCTCGGATTGAGCAGTTCGCGCAGGCGGTCGCCAACCATGTTGATCGATACCAGCATGGCCAGCAGCGCAAGACCCGGATACACACTGGTCCAGTATTCGCCCGAGAGCATGGTCTGGTAACCGTTGGCAATCAGCAGGCCGAGCGAGGGCTCGGTGATCGGCACACCAAGGCCCAGGAACGACAGCGTTGCTTCCAGCGTGATGGCGCGCGCGACCTGCAGCGTGCCGACCACGATCAGCGGCGGCAAACAGTTCGGCAGGATATGAACGAGCACGATGCGCCAGTTGGGAATCGCGAGACTGCGCGCGGCTTCAACATATTCGCGCCGCGCTTCGACCAGTGCTTGCGCTCGTGCGGTGCGGGCGTAATACGCCCACTCGATCAGCACCAGCGTGAGCACGACGTTGGTCACGCTCTTGCCCAGGAACGCGAGCAGCATCATGGCGACGAGGATGGACGGGAAGGCGAGCAGCAAGTCCACGAGGCGCATGATGAGGCTGTCCACCTTGCCGCCCGCATACGCGGCGACCAGGCCGAACACGGTCCCCACCACACCCGCAATCACCGCCGAGCCGAGGCCCACGGACAAGCTCAGGCGCAGGCCGTAAAGCATCGCCGAATACAGGTCTCTACCCTGGCCGTCGGTGCCGAGCCAGTACGCATGCGTACCGGCGCCATTCATCGAACCGGGGGGAAGGCGCGCATCGAGGACATCGAGTTGCAACAGGTCGTAGGGATTTTGCGGCGTGATCAGCGGCGCAAAAATGGCCGCGAGCACCAGCAGCACCGCGACGATCAATGCAGCCAGCGCCGCGGGCGAGCGACCAAAGTCGGAGACGAGCTGACGCCACGGCGACTGACGGCGTTTAAGCACGCCGCGCACGGGCTTTTCCGTCTCGGGAACCAGCGGAGTCGTGCTCATCGCGCACCCTCCAGCCGCACGCGCGGATCGAGGAACTTGTAGAGGATATCGACGAACAGGTTCAGCGAGACGAACATGCAGACGACCACGATCAGGTACGAGAGGATCACCGGGCGATCGAGCGCGTTGATGCTGTCGAGGATCAGCTTGCCCGCGCCGGGCCACGAGAACACGGTCTCGGTGACGACCGCGAACGCGATGGTCGAACCGAACTCGAGACCGATCACCGTGACAAGCGGAATCAGCGTATTGCGCAGGATATGAACGAGCACCACGCGCGTAGGCGACAAGCCCTTGGCGCGAGCGAAACGCACGTGTTCCATCGGCATGACTTCGCGCACGCCTGCACTTGTCAGACGCAAGACGAGCGACACCTTGAAGAGCGAGAGATTCAGCGCGGGCAGGATCAGGTGGCGCAAGCCGTCGAGCGTGAGCCACGACCACTGGACGCCGAACAGGCTCGCGGTCGCGCCGCGTCCGCTGGCGGGCAGCCAGCCGAGCTTCACGCTGAACAGCATGATGAGCATCAGGCCCACCCAGAAAGTCGGCAGCGAGAAGCCGACAATGCTGCCCGTCATCAGCATCTTCGAGAGCGGATTGCGCGGATGCAGCCCCGCGAACAGACCCAGCGGAATACCGATCACCAGCGCCAGCAGCAGCGCCGAAACGGCGAGTTCGAGAGTCGCGGGCAGGCGTTGCAGGATCAGGCGAATCGCGGGTTCGTTATAAACGAAGCTGTTGCCGAGATCGCCATGCATGGCGCCGGCGAGGAAGGCCAGGTACTGTTTCCAGAGCGGCTGGTCGAGGCCGAGTTGGGCGATGATGCGCGCCCGGTCGACCTGATCGACGTCCTGGCCGATGAGAATATCAATCGGGTTCCCGATCGCATGCAAGCCGATGAACACGATCAGCGTCATCAGCAGCACGACGAACGCCGCTTGCGCGATTCGGCGAATGAGCCAGCCGCTCATTGGTCCTCCGCATACTGGGGCGGTGCTTCGGCCGGTTGCCATTCATCGCCGTAGAGTTCCGGTTCAGCGTAGGCTAGCAGCGCCGCGTAATGCTGCTCGACGTCCTCGGTATACAGCAGGCTCGCTAAACCTTGGGCAAGCCGTTTGGCGCCTGTGCTGATCGCGGGAATGTCGCCGGAGACGGCGCCTTGCGAGAGCGACGCGGGATAGCAGAAGCAGTGGATGCGCGACAAACCGGGGCAATCGCCGGGGGACTTTTCGATGAATTCAAACGCGGGTCCGACATCCGGTGAGTCTGACAGTTCGGTATCTTCATCGCCGGGAGGCGGCGCGTAGCGGTCGGCCCAGGTGCGGATGTACGGCGCAAACGTCGCAAATTCCGGGCGCGCGGACCAGTCGACCTTGAAGCCCGTGGAGACCACGAGGAAGTCGGCCGCGAAGGTGCCTTTGGGGGTATGGATCGAAAGTCCGTTGTCGCTGCTTTCAACCGATAACACCGGGCATCCAAGATTAAAGCGCGCATTCGGATGACGCGATACCCGCAGCGTACTGCCACGCGGCGGGGGTACCTGCACCGTATTGATGTAATGGCGGATCTTCCATTTCCATTCATCGGGCAATGTTTGGTGGCCATGCGTCAAGCCGGGATTGCCAGCCCCCTTGCCCTTGTTTACGCGTGGGAGGTCGGCTCGCCGAATCAGCAGATCGACGCTGGCCGCGCCTGCTTCGAGCGCCGTGGCGGCGCTGTCCATGGCCGAAGAACCGCCGCCGACTACGGCCACGCGCTTACCGGCGAGCGAGGTGTAGTCGGTGGTGTCAGACGAATGTGCCCAGCGATTGCGCGGCAATCCTTCGACGAACCCAGGCAACGCTGGCCCGCCCAATCCGTCGCGCCCGGTGGCGAGCACGACACGTCGCGCATAGACCTCGAAGCGACGCTCAAACGTTCGCACGCTCAATACGACGAGACCATCGGCGCGTGGTGTCACGGCTTCAATAGTGTGGCCGTTGCGGACATCGAGTGCGAGCACGCGGCGATACCAGATCAGATATTGCATCCATTGCAGGCGGTCGATCTTGTCGACCGCCTGCCACGCATCGGTGCCGAACTGAGCCTCGAACCACGCACGGAAAGTCAGCGCGGGCAAGCCTAAAGCGGGACCCGTCAGTTGCTTCGGTGAGCGTAGCGTTTCCATGCGGGCGGTCGTAGCCCAAGGGCCTTCGAGTCCCTGTGGAGAGCGGTCAAAGATGCGCGCTCGCACGCCCAGCAGCTTAAGCGCGGCGGACGTGGCCAACCCCGCCATGCCGCCGCCGATCACTGCTACATCCAGCACTTCGCTGCCGTTATGCGTCTTGCCCGGCACCCATTCGCGCGCGGGCAATTCGAGCAGGGACAGGTCTTCCGCGAGGCGCGCTTCGAGTGCAGCGAGGCCGGTGGGGGGGGGCGATGATACGTTTGTGTCGAGGCTCACGTGGCGGGCTCTTCGGTCGGATTGAGGATGTCGTCGGGCTCGCCGTAGAGCGCTTGAAGAATCGCGCTGTGCTGGCTTGCGTCGTGCAGGACGAAGTCGGGCAGCATCTCGGCGGCTGCTTGCGCGAGCGTGTGCGCTGCGGCAAGGGTTGCCGCACTGGGCGGACGAAATTCGGGTGTGATGACGCCGAACAGGAACGCAATGCGGATATCGAGCGGACGGATCACCACGCCATCGACGGGCAATCCCAACGCCGTTACCGGCTCCAGCACGGCAAGCCCGAGTCCCGCGCGCACCGCGCCGAGTGCGTTCAGCGACGAGTTGGTTTCGATCACGCCGGCCGTGCGTACGCCCGCTTGCGCGAATGCCAAATCGAGCCGTGGACGCAGGCGGTAGGGGTTTTGCATGGTGACGAGGCGACGGTTCGCAAAGTCGCGCAAGGCGATGCGCGGCGCACGCGCGAGCGGATCGTTTGCGTGCACGGCGGCAACACACGCAGCCTCGCCAATCCAGTGTACGAGCACGCCGCGATGTTCGAGCGGCAGGCTCGAGACACCCATATCGACAATGCCGTTCAGCACGGCGTCGACGACCTGTTCGGGCGCTGCGCTGCGTAGATGCACGGATTCTAGCGGGTGGTCCTCGTTGAGCAAGGCCAGCGCGCGAGGCACGAGTCCGGCGGCAAGCGCCGAGCTTGCGGCAATGGTGAGCGGAGGCGGCGCCTGCCGCGCGATCTGCTCGGCGCGCGTCTTCACCTGACGCAGGCTTGCCAGCGTGCGTTCAACGTCCTGGTAAAGCTCGGATGCCTCGCGGGTGGGCGCGACGCGCGGCCCGAAACGCTGGAACAGCGGATAGCCGATTTCGGCTTCCAGTTCCTGGATCGAACGCGATACCGCGGGTTGCGAGCGCCCGAGCAAACGCCCGGCGGCAGTGACGCTTCCGGCCGACATGACAGCGGCAAACGCTTCCAGCTGACGAATTTCCATGGGTACGCGGGCCCGATCGGTTAGATCGATGAATGCATAAAACGCATTCTTGCGTATTTAGCATGTGAAATGCAAATGATCAAAAATGCTTTAGATAGTGCCTGATCTGGGAAGCAGGGTGGTGGAGGCGGGGTGGGAGGGCGGAGTACGGCTATCGAGCGGTGCGGGATTCAAGAAGTCCGCGTGAACAGTTCATAGCGAATGGGCTTGTTGAATAAGTCTGAATATTGGACGCCGGCGCTGCGCATGCGGCGCTGCTTCACAGTGCACCTGATTTGGCGTTTCCGTGGAGGGGGTGAAGCGGGCCACGGTTGAGGTTTGGATCGGCGGTACGTGCGACTTCCCATCGTCGGCATCTGGCATCCCACTCATCATTCGATTACCCGCACACGTCGGGTTTCGCGGGCTACCTCATTCGTCACCAACCGGATCGCCGAAGTCGATTTCGTCGTGGCGTTGGAGCTCGCCCTCTCGGAACTGCTGAATCAACCGCTCGCGCGAGAACCGCAGAATGGCGGTGCGGACGCGAACGATCAGTTGGCCGTGCTGGACTTCGACATCCGCTTCATTGAACACTGGCTCGCTGCTCCTCCCCTCGTTGGCGCCTTTCCGTACGTCGACCCTAAACCCTTGAAAATCACCATCCGTGCGCCCGCCTCCTTATTGAGATAGGCGCCCGCCGATATGGGGTAGCGTGCGTCTGCTGCAATCAAAGGAGGTACCACCGGATGACAATGGAATTAACACGCTATAACGGCTATCGGTATGTGCTGCGCAAGGGGCGAAGCTTCACCGAGGAATCGGAGAAAGCCAAGGCGGGGCGCGCCATGTTGATGCACGCGGATATGTATGTTTGGGAATCGAACGCGACGCTAGTGGCGCGCGTCGAATCATTTATGCGGAAGGGTTTTTCGTGGTACTCGAAAAACCCGAAGCCCGCACGGGAAACCCTTCAAACGTTGCTCGCCTACGCGTAATGGCGCGGTGACGGTTTCCGAAGAAAACGGCGCGACCACTGACGTTTTCGAGAACGGCGGCTTCACGCTTGACCCACCAGCGAGAGAGGAAAGACGATCTGCGCCGCCGCTGGACTACAACGCGCAGTTGGCGGCAAATCGCGCATCTCTGCGTGATTACAACGATGCAATCGACGCGAGGATCGAGCGAGAACGGCCGGCGGATACCCCGTCGTTCGAAACCGTGAAACCGTCGGAAATGCCGTTTCTTCTGTCGCTCGTGCGTATGGTCGCGCGTGGCGAACCTGAGACGCGAAGCGACGCAAAAAGCCGCGTTCGGCTTGAGAGAGCTTGCGGACAATGTGACCACGCCGGTAGGCAATGCCGCACCATTCGAGTTTGGCGACATGCCCGGCTTTGGAGATAGTTTCGACATTGCGAAGACCCCGAACAACGGGGAGCCGGGGACGTGGTACACAAACCCCGGAAGCGGGCAAATGCGCTTATATGGTGGTACGGGCGCACCGGTAGTTGATCTAGACTTCGACCATGCACATTTGAAAATGCAACCTCACGCCCACAATTGGACGGGAAAGAGTCGAGCGAAAGGGCTTGACGTCGTACCTTTCAGTCCTTGAAGTCCATAAAAAATGCTTGATAACTTTGATAGGTTTAACTCATCCCACGATTGGATTTTTGATGGATACAGCGCGGATAGTCGGGGCAGCGCGGTATATCTTGAGTTGGTCTCAGACGATTTTAAAGAACACAAAACGATTGTTTTCATGGATGTGACGCGATGCCTTGTCACGGAATACGGAATGGAAAATATCGTTTACTCATTAGATATACTTGTCGATTTTGATTCACCAAAATTTATGGCTGCCCGTCAAATTTTGGATCGATCAACGCCCTTTGATCGGGGCTTATCGCCCAAGAAAATCGCGGTGTTATCGGCAAGCTTTGGCGGCGAGGCGTGGATTGAATACAGTACGTATCGGGTTCTGTCTAAAAATCCCGGTTAGCCTGTTGCCTGACCAGCGGCGTTGGTTGGTGGCGCTTCTCGCGTCGGCGCCGCCGATCCGTGCCGCGCAATCAACACCTTGCGCGGCACGGCACGTCGTTCAAAATTCCCCTCCCCCCGCCATGCACAAATACTTGATCACCAGATAGTCATCGATCCCATACCGCGACCCTTCGCGTCCGAGCCCGGACTGCTTGACGCCGCCAAACGGTGCGACTTCATTGGAAATAAGCCCGGTATTGATCCCCACCATGCCGTATTCCAGCGCCTCGGCGACACGCCAGACGCGTCCGATATCGCGGCTATAGAAGTATGCAGCCAGCCCGAACTCCGTATCGTTAGCCATCCGTATCACTTCTTCATCGGAAGAAAACCGGAACAACGGCGCGAGCGGTCCGAACGTCTCTTCTCTCGCAATCTTCATCTCTGAAGTAACGCCCGACAACACCGTCGGTTCGAAAAAGCCGAAACCCAGCGCATGCCGTTTGCCGCCAGCCACAACCTTGGCACCTTTTTCCAGTGCGTCATGAATATGCGATTCGACCTTCTGCACGGCGGCGTCGTTAATCAGCGGCCCGAGCAAGACACCGCTTTCCAGGCCATTGCCCACCGTGAGCTTCGCAACGGCCGCACCCAGCTTAGCGGCAAATTCGTCATACACCCGGTCGTGAACGTAAAACCGGTTCGTACACACGCAAGTCTGTCCGCTGTTGCGATACTTCGACGCAATGGCGCCCTCGACCGCGGCATCAATATCGGCGTCGTCGAAAACAATAAACGGCGCATTGCCGCCCAGTTCCAGTGACACTTTCTTGACCGTCGGCGCGCTTTGCGCCATCAGCAGGCGGCCGACCTGCGTCGATCCCGTGAACGACAACTTTCTGACGATGGGATTGCCGGTCAGCTCGGCGCCGATCGCCTTCGGGTCGCCAGTCACAATGTTCAGCACGCCCTTGGGCAGTCCGGCACGCTCGGCCAGCACCGCCATGGCGAACGCTGAAAACGGCGTTGCCTCCGCAGGCTTCACGACGATCGGGCAACCGGCGGCAAGCGCCGGACCGACCTTGCGCGTGATCATCGCGCTCGGGAAATTCCACGGTGTAATAGCCGCGCAGACGCCGATCGGTTCCTTGGTGACCACGATGCGTTTGTCGGCGGCCGGCGACGCCAGCGTGTCACCCGCCACGCGTTTGCCTTCCTCCGCAAACCACTCGATGAACGAAGCCGCGTAGACAATCTCACCCCGGGCTTCGGCAAGCGGCTTGCCTTGCTCGCGGGTGAGGATCATCGCGAGATCGTCGGCGTTTTCCAGCATCAGTTCGTACCACCGTCGCAGGATCGCCGCGCGTTCCTTCGCGGTCTTCTTGCGCCAGAGCGGCCAGGCCGCGTTTGCCGCATCAATCGCACGGCGCGTTTCCGCCGCGCCCATCTTGGGTACGTCACCGAGCGACTGACCGTTCGCCGGGTCGATGACTTCGAAGGTCGAGGCGTCGTCGGCGCCTTGCCACTCGCCGTCGATGAACGCTTCGTGACGCAGCAGCGCCGGGTCTTTCAACTGAATCGATGAATGTTGCGTACTCATGCCGTCACACCCACTTCTTCCGTCAGGGTACGTTCGAGAATAGCGAGCGCTTCATCGAACACGGCGTCCTGAATGGTGAGCGGAAACAGGAACCGGATCACGTTGCTGTGCACGCCGCAGATCAGCAAAAGCAGGCCGCGTTCAAGCGCCAAAGTTTGCACGCGTTTGGCGAAAGCGGCGTCGGCTTCGCTGGTGCCCGGCTTGCAGAATTCGACCGCGATCATGGCGCCCGGGCCGCGCACATCGGCGATCTGGGGTACGTCGGCTTTAAGCGTGGTCAGCAGCGCCTTCAGCTTGTCGCCCAGGCGCACAGCACGCTCGCAGAGCTTTTCTTCGTCGATGATCTCGAGCACCGCATGCGCCGACGCCAGCGCCAGCGGATTGCCTGCATACGTGCCGCCAAGACCGCCGGGCGCAACCGAGTCCATCACATCGGCACGGCCGACGACGCCCGACAGCGGCATGCCGCCGGCGAGGCTTTTGGCGATCGTCATCAGGTCCGGCGCGACGTCGTAGTGCTGCATCGCGAACAACTTGCCGGTGCGCGCGAAGCCGGTCTGGACTTCATCGGCGATCAGCAGGATGCCGTGGGTATCGCAGATCTTGCGCAACGCGCGCACGAATTCAACAGGCGCCTGATAGAAACCGCCTTCGCCCTGCACCGGTTCGAAGATGATCGCGGCAACGCGCCTGGCCTCAATATCCGCGGCAAAAAGCTGTTCGATCGCGCGCAGCGAATCCTCGGTCGTGATACCCCGCACCGGGTTCGGGAACGGTGCATGGAATACGTCCGACGGGAACGGGCCGAAGCCGATCTTGTACGGCGCGACCTTGCCGGTCAGCGCCATGCCCATGAACGTGCGGCCGTGGAACCCGCCGCTGAACGCAATCACGCCCGGACGGCTGGTTGCGGCGCGCGCGATCTTGATGGCGTTTTCAACGGCTTCCGCGCCGGTCGTGAAGAACGCGGCTTTCTTTGCATGGTCGCCGGGTGCGCGCGCGATGATCTTCTCGGCGAGCGAAACATACGATTCGTAAGGAACGATCTGATACGCCGTGTGCGTGAAGCGTTCGAGTTGAGCGCGCATGGTCGCGACAATCCTGGGGTGCCGATGTCCCGTGTTGCATACCGCGATCCCCGCCGCGAAGTCGATGAAACGGCGCCCTTCCACGTCCCACAGTTCAGCGTTTTCGGCACGTTCAGCGTAGAAATCACACATCACACCAACACCGCGCGGTGTCGCTGCATCCTTGCGGGCTTTCAGGTCGGCATTCTTCAGGGTCTGGCTCACGGCAACTCTCCTTGGCGGGTTTTTAGGCGGTGTATCGACTATAGTAAGATTTGGCTCTTTAAATCAGAGCCATTTCCGTGTTTTTATAGGAGCCATTTCCGCGATGCGCGCAAGCATGTTGTCCGACTGGCTGGCTCAGCGGATTGAAAGAACGGGCGGCCAACCGATTTACCGGCAGTTGTATGGCCTGTTGCAGCAGGCCATCCTGTCGCGGGAATTGCCGGCGGGGACCAAGGTGCCGTCGTCCCGGTTGCTCGCGAGTGAACTGGGTCTTGGCCGCAATACGGTCACGCAGGTGTATGAGCAGCTCGCACTGGAAGGCTACGTGTGGTCGGCGACCGGGCAGGGCACGTTTGTCTCGGACAGCGCGCCCGATGAGATCGTGGGTGCCGACTCGGCGGCACACGACACGGCCCCTGCGGAACCACGTGTGCTGTCTGCGCGCGGCGCACGGTTGTTGCAAGGGGCGGGTGTGTCGCAGCGGCAAGGCGGCGCGTTCATGCCGGGCGTGCCCGATGTGTCGCGGTTTCCAGCGGCTGTCTGGAGTCGCCTGCAGTCCAAATACTGGCGCCGCCTGCCGCCCGATCTGCTGACCTATGCGCCGGGCGGCGGATCGCCGAAACTGCGTCAGGTGCTGGCCGACTATCTGCGGACATCGCGCTCGGTGCACTGCACGCCGGAGCAGATTATCGTCACGACGGGGATTCACCAGTCCGTGGATCTTGCCGTGCGCCTGCTGTCCGATTCCGGCGATGTCATCTGGACCGAGGATCCTTGTTATTGGGGAGTGCGAAGCGTGTTGCAGGTGTCCGGCCTGTCGCTCAAGGCCATTCCCGTGGATGCGGAGGGCATCAACCCTTCCGCGGACGATCTGGCAGACCCGCCCAAGCTGATGCTGGTTACGCCATCGCATCAATACCCGCTGGGCATGGTGATGAGCCTCGCGCGGCGGCGGATGCTGCTGGAGTTCGCGCGGCAAAACGGCTGCTGGATCATCGAGGACGATTACGACAGCGAGTTTCGATACGGCAGCCGGCCGCTCGCGTCGCTGCAAGGACTCGATACCGCCGGCCAGGTGATCTACGTGGGCAGCTTCGGCAAGACGCTTTTCCCGGGGCTGAGGATTGGCTACATCGTGGTGCCCGAGGGTTTGTCGACGAGCTTTGCGACCGCTTCGGCGGAGTTGTATCGCGAAGGGCAGTTATTGCAGCAGGCGGTGCTGGCCGAGTTCATCGCAGAGGGGCATTTCACTTCGCATATCCGGCGCATGCGCGGGATCTACGGGCAGCGTCGCCAGATACTGCTGGACACGATCAGGAAGCGTTATGGCGACGCGTTGCAGATTGTCGGCGGAGATGCCGGGCTGCATCTGGTGCTACGTTTGCCCAATGGCGTGGATGACCGTGAGGTGGCGAAAGCGGCGCTCGCGATCAATATTGTGGTGCGGCCGCTGTCGGGTTATTTCCTGCGGCGGGAGGAGGGCATGTCGGGCTTGCTGATCGGGTACGGATGCGTGGCGGAGGACGAGATCGAGCCGGCGTTTGAAAAGCTGGCAACGGTGCTTGACCCGGCGTTGGCAGGGAGGGGGTGAGAGGTTCTTGAAAGCGGTGCGGGACATATATCTCTTCCTCGAACTTGGCTACGTACATTACCCGGAAAAACTCGAGGGATTGTCATCGTGGCGTTCTGACGCAGGCTCGCGGCGTCATGATTGCGACTGGATATTTGCGCGGGTTTTGAGTGGCCCCAAAAAAAACCTGCTCACCCCAAGGGGATGAGCAGGCAAGTCCGAGGTTTATGCTTGCCCTGAGAGTGCAAGCAGGCCAATCATAGAGGTGTCCTCAAGGCCAATAAAAACGCTTGCGAAAAAAGGTAAGGTTTTGACGCGCCCGGATAAGAACGCTGAATTCACGTGACTGCATTGTTTCAGCAATCATTACGCGCGTAATTCCCGTGTCAGAAAAACAGCTTGTTTTGACTGATGCCAACTGGGGCAAGGTGAAACAATCGACTCCTTCAAAGCCGCCGGGACAGTGCGGTTATCAATAAGACCAGCCACGAACGTTTTGCCAATCCCAACCAGCGCACGGGGGTGTGATGCTATCCGGGATCATGTTTTTAGCGGCCGTTGTTATCGCCGTGTATGTGTTTGCTTCCTTTTCCTCTGCCATACGAATGCGCCTGTTTTACGGCGTCTATGCGCACATTGAATATGGCACGGCCAAGTGGCGCAAGTTCGGAAAGTGGACACCGCGTCGCCTGATCCTTCTGTTGAGGCTGCGTCGGCTGGCCGCCTTGGCGCTGCTGGTCATCCTGGTATGCGCGGTCGTCAAGGGATCGTCTTGAAACCTGGCCAATCCGCACTCGCCTCCTGAGGACACGAAAAGAATGAGCACAGAGCGCAATCTGGAAATCGATGTGTTTCGCGGTCTCGGAATTCTGCTGGTGATCATGGGACATACCGCCGGGCTTCCAGCGGAAGTCCACCGCTATGTCTATTCCTTCCATATGCCGGCATTCTTTTTCCTGTCGGGCTATCTTTTCCAGATCGATAAGGTGCGGCGCTCGCGCAGGTCGTTCATCAATGGCAAGTTTCATCGGTTGATCATTCCAGCGTGGTGCATGGGCGCCGTATGCGGACTCGCGTTCGTCGTCAAGTTGCTGCTTCACAGAATTACGCTGACAGCGTTCCTTGGATTGGCGTGGGGTACCGCGGTCGGCTTCCCGCGTGCCGATGGCAATTTTTTGTCCACACCGTTGTGGTTCCTGTTTTGCCTGTTCAGCCTGGAGACGGCGGCAGCGGGTCTTGCGCGCTTTATAGGCAAAGCGATGGTACCGGTGTTGATGGTCATCGGTGTTGCCGGGATAGTGGGATCCTCTCATCTGCCGTTCGTTCCGTTTGATCTCGACATTGCAACATCAGCAGCATTCTTCTTCGCGATGGGGCACATCGTCAGGGGACAACGATGGTTCGATTTTCACGAAAACGGTTCGCTGACGCGCCGCGTGATCCTGCTCTTCAGTGTCGCAGTGGTGTGGGCCGTGCTGACATACAGGTCGGGAGATGCACTGAACATGTCGGACAGCGTATTCGGTTCCAGTCCGCTGAAACTCACGCTCGACGTTGCGGCGGCGCTGGCCGGCACACTGATGCTGGCTCATCTCAGCGTAGCGCTTCCCGATGCCCGCTTCCTGCGCTGGCTCGGGACACACACGCTACCTATCCTGGGTTTCAACTATCTGGTGAACACAACGGTTGTACATGCGCTCGATACCGCGCATGCAAACCACTGGCTGCTGTCGTTTGTCATTCAGGCCGCGTTACTTGCGGCGATTGCGTGGGCCGTCGACCGCACGGGTAGGGTAGGTGATCTTATCAACGGCCGTCGCCGTCAGGTACATCCGGCGAAACCGGTGGCATTCCCGCAGGCCTAGCCCGTAGCGCAGCGGAGTTACACACCGCTGGTCGCTGGGACAGGGGTGCCAAGAGCCGCGTGCGGTGCATCGGCAAGCATTTCTTGCGTCTCTGTTTCAACCTCGATGCCATCCCTATACCCCAGTAGCATGAACATGAAGATGGACACGCCTAGCGGCTCGATCATCATCAAGCCGGAGAACACCAGGAAGACAAGCGGCGCGAGGCTGCCGAAGTCCTTTCTGACGCGAATCCATAGCACCAGGCAGTACATCAGCGCAACCGGCACGCCGTACTTGTAGACCAGCCATGTCAAGGAGTTGGAGATGCCGCTATCCTCCACCTTGACATAGCCAAATTCATCCAGCGCGAGAGCGTTGTACGCGTCCATGTCGCCGCTGGGCCTGCCGAGCAGCAGGCTGTCGGAGGCGGCCCGCAAGCCTAGCGTCAGGTCGTTGATGCGCACCAGGATACTGGCGTCGTTCTGGAGATTGCGGCCGAAGAGTACGGAGAACGCATCGCCAAAAATACCGGGCGCCGATACCCCCAGGACCACCAGCACGACGACTGTTCCAGCCAGCAGCTTGGCTACTTTCGGCTGACGTGCATAGATATAGCAAAACCCCGCGAACGGAAACAGGATCGACAGTGCACCCATGGATTGTGTGGTAATGGCCGCCAGCAGGAAAACAGCGCTTGGCCGCTTGCGGAACTTGAGCACGTTATAGGTGTAGGCAAGCGTCAGCATCACGCCGTACACGCCCGCTTCCCAGAAGAAGCCCTGGTTGCGGTAATGATGAAAACGTTCGAGGTCGGAAGAGCGCACATAGAGCAGCCCGAACACGGTACTGTATTCCCCGTCTATGAACCTGGCGATGCCCGGTGCAACGTACACGAGCGGATACAGGACAAGGGAGGCAATGGCCGTGTAATACATGACATCGACAAACAGTTCGCGGAAGTCGAGACCGGAGCGCTTGAAGTGAATGCACGCAAAGAGCGCGATCAACGCTTTCAGAATGACAAACAGTTCCTTGTCGTCAATCGTGAAGTCCTGCATGAAGCTCACGACGAAAATCAGCCCTATAAGCAGCACAAACATCAATCCGACCGAACGCGGGATGCGCGGCGACGCAAGGAAACCGCAGAACAGGATCAGCGTGATGGCCGCGATCAGCGGCCCATTACCCATGCGTACAACGACGATCCAGCCGCCGCTTGCCAGCAGGATCGCGAGCAGCAAAAGCGAATATCGCATGCGTTTATTGAAGCGTATTTTCATAGCGGAAAAAGCATGCACAAATGAAGGAGGAAGTGAGAGAGTGTCCGGGTATCTTCACGCGGTATTCCATTTATCCGTCCGCGGGTTCCATCGGCGAATCACCCGGGCAGGGGTTCCCACGGCGACGCAGTAATCGGGAATGTCGGTGAGCACCACGGAGTTGGCGCCAATGACGCAGTTGCGCCCGATCGTGCATCCGATCACGACCGCATTCTCACCAATCCACGTGCCGGTTCCAATCCTGACGGGCGCGCGAGGCGTCAACGGTTGATGCTTCACCGGCAAACGGACGTCTTTATAGCCGTGAGCGTAGTCGGCTATATAAACGCGGTCCGCAATCAGGACATCGGCTTCGATAACAATCGATTGCGTTGCGATGATGTGCGCACTGTTGCCTACATAAACGCCGCGCTCGATCCGAAGCGCCGGCTTTTTGTCAAAACACGCAATGGTTTCGAGCCACGCGAAATTGTTGATGAAGGCGTCACGCCCGATCGAGATATTGTCCGAGCCGCTGATCCGGATGGGTCGAAGAATTCTCGCGCCCCGTCCGAACTCATTGAAGAAAAAAGGCAGCAGCACGCCCTGAAGGCAGGTACTGATCCGGTTGCGAACCTTGAACCAGGTGCCGAGTTCCATGGTTCAGCCACCTCGCCGTTGTCCGGCATCGCGGTTGAGCCAGAGCCTGACATGTTGGGCATAAAATCCGGTCGACGGAAACACGGAGATGCCGAGTCTGCGCCGGGCGATGAATCCTTCAATCACCTTCTCGCCGGCGAGCGCCAGCGAGGTCGCAATCGCGGCGCCCAGCGGACCGATGAGCGGAATCAGCACCGCGCACGACACGACGCAGCAGAGCGCCGCGCCCATCATCGTGTTCCGGATCATTTTCTCCAGGCCGTAGACCACGAGCAGCGGGCGTATTGAACCGCTCGCGACAATCGCAAGCTGACCGAAACTGAGGCAGACGAGCGCGCCGTACCCTTCGCGGAAATCGCCGCCGAACAACTTGAGGATCTCTGAGCCATAAAGCAGGATCACGACAAAGACGCCTGTTGCCGAGAGGAACAGCATTGAGGAGATGCTCTGGATCAGGTACTGGATTTCCTCTCGTGACTTGTCTCCGCGCATCATAGCGAGCCGCGGCCCGACGAGCGCATCAATAGGCGGGACGAGGAATCCGGATAACGTCAACGCAACACGTTGCGCAACCGAATACGCGCCTACCGCGTTTGGCGAAGCTGCGATACCCACCGCAAAGACGGCGATCCACAGCAACGCCATCTGACAGATGTTGCCCACGAGAAGCGGCATCGCGGGTGCGAGCAATGCGGGCTCGGGCAGGGTCGCAGCATTCGCATTCATGGTGCTTTTGTGCGCCATGAAACGGCGCCATTGCACAAACGCAATCAATGCGTTGACCACGCAAGCCGCCAGAAAAACCTGTGCACCGGCTACGCCGGAATGCGGATGAATCAGCAGGAGCGCTGGCAGCGAGAAGAGCGGTATCCAAAGACTCAGGATGGCGATGCTACTTTCTGGCCGGTTGGCAATCTGGAGGAACGGTACATGGATCAACGCAAAAGTCAGCGGCAGGATGGAGAGCGCGAACCACGGCAGCACGTCGCCGAGTTCCACCTTGTGAAAGATGTGAAGCGCCATCACGCGAGCGAGCGCAAGCATGACCACTGCGATCACTACGCCGGCGCAAAGGGATGTGAACAACGCTCGCCGGTAGAGGCGCCGCAGCGCGTGCCAGTGGGCATCGCGGATCAGCGGAGCCCCTTCGCGGATGATGATTTGTTCGAGGCCGAGACGCGCCAGCGTCGAAAGCAGGGTCGCGGCGCCGAAGCCGATCATGTAGAGGCCGGTTTGCGCCGCGCCGAGATACCGGCCCAGGTAGATCACCAGCGTGAAGTTGACGACGGCTCCCAGCACGCGGGAGAACAGGCTTGACGCAATGCGCCTGAGCATGGTGTTGCGTTTTATCGCCCCGGCCATTTGCGCGAACCGCATCCGGCTCATTGAGCGACTCGCGAGTCATGGGCGATCTGTTGCGCGATCGTGCGGGTGAATGACAAGTCCACGTCGGTGAAATGTCCCTTGAAGAAATACCGGTCGATCAACGGCCCGAGCAATGAGGCCGGTTTGTCGGTGCCGGGCGGGTGGTCCCGCGTCAGCAATGTCCGTAGCGGCACGCCGGAGCGGAGCGTGTCGATGCCCGGCAGGTGATCGTAGAACGACTCGCCCAGCAAGATCACGCGATGTCCATGCGCGAAGGCGTCGAGTCCGGTGAGTGAATTGACAGTGACCGTGGTCCTGCTTCTGTCGATATCCTGTTGGAGCGACGCCTGGCTCAGCACCACGTTGTCCGACGCGTCGACCAGCGCATAGAAAGGCGGCGAATACTTTCGCCTGTACAGCGGATGTTCGCGAACCACGACGCTCCAGCCGGGTTCCACGTTGTCCAGCACGAACTTGAGCAGGCCCACATCGTCGAGTCCGAGGGGGTTGTGGTAGATATTGTTCGCGTCCTCCGGAACCTGCATTGCGACCAGCACGACCTTGCATGGATCTGTTTGCAGCAGGATCGTCGAACGCAATCTGGCGTAGCGCGCTTGCGGACATTTGTGCAGCGTGTAGGGACGCAGGTCAGGCGGCATCAGGCGTGTGATGCGTGCCTGTGCGAATGCAAAGCGGTCCAGAAAGGTGTAGAGCTTGTTGGTCCAGCGAGCTGAATTTGCGCGAGGCGGAAGGGGCGGACCGGACGCTTCGAGGCGAGCAAGCTCGCGGCGAAACGAGCAGTTCGCGTTGACGCCCTGGCGATCGAGCACCGTCGTGCGGTATGGGCCTTGCTCGAAATACCAGGATACGGTCTTGCGGTCCTTGAGCGCACGCATCAGCGACTCGGCGGGAAGCCGGGTATCGCCGCTGATGATCGCGATGTCCGGATCGAACTTCGTCACGATCGACTTGCAGGTGCGCAGCATTTTTTGCGCTTGGCGACGCAGCGCCATTGTCCGTGCCGGTTTGATGTTCGGGTCCGAAGCGTGGAACCGGATCATGGCCTCGATCTCGCGAGCGGGCGTGTTCGCGGCGGTGCCGTTTTCGCCAAGGTTTCCAGTTAGATAGGACTGCCATGACAGTGCCGCCGTCTGCCGCCCATGCACCTTGAGGTAGGCCCAGGCGCTCGGGAATACAGCGAGATGCAGGAACTCGGCGTCGGGTTCGAATTGCTTCCATGCGTCTTCGATACCGCAAAAGAAGCGCGCCATCGAATGGTAATAGACCAGGGTTACGATTTTTGTCATGCGCTTTCGGGTGAGTCATGGAGGGGGGCGCACCGGTCGCCCGATGATCGCAAGGGTCAGGCGAAAGCGCAGGGCTAGATCAGCGTTCGCCCGTTGTCGCGGTCCGGGCGCAATGAGCGCCAGATTCGCAGCGAGCGAATCAGGAACACGGAGTTCCCGAGCACATACCGGCGCCACAGCCGCCTGGGTTCGCGGGCGAGGCGGAACAGCCATTCGAGATGCAGTGCCTGCAGCATGCCGGGCGCGCGGCTTACCCGGCCCGACATGAAGTCGAGGATCGCGCCGCCATTGACGATCAGGCACGGCCACGTGATCGCTTCCTTTAACGCGAGCGCCACGCGCTCTTGCTTGGGCATCCCCATGGCCAGGATGACGACCGCAGGGCGGCTCTCGCGCACTGCGTCCAGGTAGCGCAAATCCGGCTGGAAACCGTCCAGCTTGATCGTGACGTCCGTACCCGCCTCGCTCAGTTTCGCTGCCGCCATAGATAGGTAGGGCTCGCGGGTGCCGAGCAACGCGACGCTTCCGTGACAGCGCTCGAGCAGCTTCGGAATCAGGTCGGTGCCGTTCATGTTCAGGCCGGGCCTAATGCGCAGCAGCGTCAGCAGGATCGATACGCCGATACCGTCGCGAAGCAGCAGGTCGGACTCGACCAGACTCCTTCTGAAGTCCGTTTCCTTCCATGCGAGGTTGAATGCATGCGCGTTCAGGAACGACACCACCATCGGCTTGCGCACGGTCTGCATCGTTTCGATGATCCTGTCCTGCTCACGCTCGCTCATCACGAGCGTGAGCTTCCTGATCAGGCTGTTGCCGCGCATGTGGTATCGGTAGGTCATGGCTGTCTCCGCCGGGCCGGTGCCGCGCCCGGGCTCATTGCTGCGCCTCCGGAGCAAGCGGGCGTGCCATTTGAAGCGCGTCGCGCATTGCGCGGATCTCCACCGTGTTACGGACCACGAAGTGAAATCCGCCAAGCGCCAGCGCCGAGATGAGCACGGCGAGGTTGCGTCTCCTCAGCCCCCAGTACAGCCAGTTGCGCGTCATGAAATAGCGCGAGAAGTCGGACTTGGCGCCGCCCGTGGACGAACTGATCTTGTGCCGCAGATGAATGGTCGGCGTGAAATACATCCTGAATCCGGCCTGATTGAGTTCGTGGCAGAACACGGTGTCGTCGTAGTACACGAACAGTTCTTCCCACATGCGGATGCCGGCGTCACGCAACGGCCAGATCTTCACGATCAGGGAACAGGTCGGCGCATAGTCGACGCGATACAACTCGTCCGTGGTGAGCCTGTCCGGCTTGTTATGACCGAAATGCCGGCAGCCGCCCTTCAGGTAACTGAGCTTGCCGCCGGCATACCAGACCTTGTCCGCGGGCTGGTAATAGAACATCTTCGGTGCGAGCGCATCGACCTCGGGGTGCAACTGGAGAAGGTCGACGTGCTTTTGGAGGAAGTCCGGATCGACCTCGATGTCGTTGTTCAGGAACAGCAGGTGCGTGTAAGAGCGGTCCGACAGGAAGAAGTTGATTCCCTGGTTATTACCTGCCGCCACGCCGGTGTTTTCGTAGTTGCGAACGAACGTGAACGGCGTCTTCAGCGTCTCGCGGATCGCGCGTTCGCAATGAAGATTGGCGACGTCGTTTTCCACGAAGAGGATATGGAAGTTATCGAACGTCTGGGCGTTCATGCTTTCAATAAACCCATTGATCACGTCGTCCGACTTGAACAGGACGGTCACGATGCCGATTTTCATTGTCTCGATCCTTTCGACGTCTGGAAGGCGCGCGCGCCTGCCTCCGCGTTGCGCCGGTAGTTGCTTCAATTCATCAAACCCCGGGCACGCATCTCGGCAACCGAGCGTTCATAACCCGCGTCTTCAATCGTCTGGCTCCTGACCCATTCGCAAAAACGCGTGGCGCCTTCGCGAAACGAGACGCTTGGCTGGAACCCGAGTTCGTCGCGAATCTTGCTGACGTCCGCGAAGTTGTGACGGATATCGCCCAGCCGGAAATCGCCCGTGACCTTCAATTCGCCCGGAGCGCCATAGATCCGTTTCAGTGTTTGCGCGACTTCAAGCACGCTGGTCGCCACGCCCGAACCTACGTTGTAGGCCGCTTGTCGCGCGTGCTCCGCGTCCAGTGTCAGCACAATGGACTCGACCACGTCGTCGATGTACACGAAGTCCCGGGTCTCCTCGCCGTCTTCGAAGATATTGATGTCCTTGCCCTGCAGCAGAAGCGTCGAAAAGATCGACAGGATTCCTGTGTACGGGTTGCGAAGAGATTGGCCCGGGCCGTACACGTTCTGGAACCGCAACGCCGCAGCGCCAATACCCATGGCGCCGCATGTCATCAGGACGAGTTGCTCCTGAACCAGCTTGGTGATGCCGTAGACCGAACTCGGATGGGTCTTGGACGTTTCGTCCGTGGCTACTACCGCGAGCGGTTCGCCGGTTTGCTCAGACAGGCATTCGAACTGGCCGGCGCGCATGTCGCGGGCGTTGCGCATGCCGGGATAAACGTCGCCTTCAGGGCCACGATATTTACCCTCGCCATAGATTGACCGTGACGACGCCACCACCACGCGGCGGATCGAATGCGCCTGGTGGGCCAGATGGTCCAGCAGCAACGACGTGCCGCGGATATTCGTTTCCACGTAGCGGTCGACCTGGTACATCGACTGGCCGGTGCCGGTTTCGGCTGCCAGGTGCACGACAGCTTCTTGTCCTTCGAGCGCCTGGGCCCAGTCGTCTGCGTGACGAACGTCGCCCCTGATGAACCGCACGCCTCGCGGAAACTCGCCAAGAAGTGGCGATTCGTCTGCACTTGCGCCGTGAATCTGCGGCGAAAGGTTGTCGAGCACGGTAACGGTGTCGCCGCGAGCAACGAGGGCTTTGGCAAGCGAGCTGCCGATAAAACCGGCGCCGCCGGTGATCAGTGTTTTCATAACGTCAATCCGAGTTGCCAGTCGATCGTCCTGGCGATGCCGGTCTCGAAGTCTTCCGCAGGACTCCAATCCAGTTCATCGCTGATTTTTGTGGTGTCGATTGCATAGCGGCGGTCGTGTCCGGCGCGGTCCTTCACAAACTCGACCAGCCGCGTGTGCGGCGCGCCCTCAGGCAGCCGTTCGTCGAGCAGGCGGCAGATCAACGCAACCACGTCGCTGTTGCGCCACTCGTTGCAACCGCCAATGTTGTACGTTTCGCCAGCCTTGCCCTGTGTCAGCACACGCAGCAGCGCGTCGCAATGGTCATCGACATACAGCCAGTCGCGCACGTTTTGGCCGTCGCCATAAAGCGGGATATGGATGCCCGCAAGGCAGTTGCGGATCACGGTCGGAATGAACTTCTCCGCGTGCTGGCGCGGGCCGTAGTTGTTCGAGCAATGGGTTGTGACGGTCGCCAGTCCGTAGGTGTGGAAGTAGGCCCGCACCAGATGGTCGGACGCGGCCTTGCTTGCCGAGTAAGGCGAGTTCGGCGCGTAGGGGGTGGTTTCGGCAAAGGCCGGGTCGCCCGGGCTGAGGGAGCCGAACACTTCGTCGGTCGAGATATGGTGAAAGCGCCGTTCGCGGGTCACGTCCGTGCCGGCGCCGAGCCAGGCGGCACGCGCTGCTTCGAGCAAAGTGAAGGTGCCTGTCACATTGGTTCGAACGAAGTCGCTCGGGTCGGTAATCGACCGGTCGACATGGCTTTCCGCCGCGAAGTGGACCACCGTATCAATGCCGTGTTCATCGAAGAGCCGGTCCACCAGCGGCCGGTCGCAAATGTCGCCGTGCACGAACGTATGGCGGCTCGGGTCGGGCAGGCCCGACAAGTTGTCCTGCGACCCGGCATAGGTCAGCAGGTCGAGATTGATAATCCGCACGCCGGTGTCGGCGCGCAGCAGGTGATGCACGAAGTTCGAGCCGATAAATCCGGCGCCGCCCGTGACAAGGACGGTAGAGGGTCGATAGTCCATCAGTTTGCAGCCCAGTGATTGAGTACTTCCGCGAGGCCTTCCTGCCACGGCCGGGGCTCGAGGCCAAGCAGGTTGCGGGTCGTTTGCATGTCGAGTGCGGAGTTCTTGGGACGGGCCGCCGGCAGCGGGTAGTCGGCTGTCGTGATCGGCCGCACGGTGGGCGGTCGGTCGAGCATGCCGCGCGACGCTGCCTGGGCGACCGTAGCCTGCGCCAGGCCGCACCACGTGGTCACGGTGCTCCCCGTGTAGTGATAGGTGCCCCAGGGCAGCGACCGGTTGCCGGGCGCCCGCAGGTACCGGTCCGCGAGCGATAGCAGCACCTCGGCAATCGCGCCGGCATGCGTCGGTGCGCCGTACTGGTCGCCGACAATCCGGAGTTCGCGGCGCTCGCGCGCAAGCCGCACGATCGTCTTCACGAAGTTGTTGCCATGCGCGCCGAACACCCACGACACCCGCAGGATCAAATGCGCCGGAAGCAGCGCGCGAATGGCCTGCTCGCCGGCCCATTTGCTACGGCCATACACACCGAGCGGTGATGCCGGATCGTCCGGTGCGTATGGGGTGTTGCTGTTGCCGTCGAATACATAGTCCGTGGACAGGTGAAACAGCGGGATGCCCGCCTGTGCCGACGCGCAAGCCAGGATTTCAACGGCGTCGCGGTTCACGGCGAACGCCTGTGCGGCATTGCTCTCGGCCTTGTCGACGGACGTGTACGCGGCGGCGTTGATCACCAGCTCCGCGTCGTACTCGCGCAGCGCACGATCGACCGCGTCGTGATCGGTGATATCGAGCGCCTGCCGGTCGAGTCCGATCAGTTCGCGGCCGTGAGAGCGCAATACGAGCTCGCGGCCCACCTGACCGCCGGCTCCGACTACGAGAATCGTCATAGTGCGGCGCTCCCTGCAAAGTCCCGCGAGCTCATGCCATGACCTCCTCGAAGCGCGGCAGCCTGGCCGGTTCCTGCTCGTGCAGCAGCGGCAACGCGAAGTCCTTGGCGGACATGGCCGTCGCAGCGCCTCCGCCAAGCTCCGGCCATTCGATGCCAATGGCCGGGTCGTCCCAGCGAACACCCGCATCGGTCTCGGGATCGTAGTAAGTCGTGCATTTGTAGACAAAGTCCGCTTGTTCAGAAATCACGCAGAAGCCATGGGCAAAACCGGGTGGGATCCACAACATCTCGTGGCGCACGTCGTCCAGCGTCACGCCGACCCAGCGGCCGAAGGAGGGCGAGCCAAGCCGGACATCGACAGCCACGTCGAAGACCGCACCGCGCGAGACGCGCACGAGCTTGCCCTGCGGATTGCGCCGCTGATAATGGAGTCCGCGCAGGACGCCGCGTGCCGAGCGGGACTGGTTGTCCTGGACGAAGCGGGCATTCACCCCGGCATCGGCGAGCCAGCCTTCCCGGAAGGTCTCGACGAAAAAACCGCGCTCGTCGCCGAAGACTTTTGGCTGGAGGATCAGGACGCCGGGAAGACGCGTTTCAACTATGTTCACAGCGCTACCTCGCGACGCAGCAGGTCCACCAGGTAGTTCCCGTAACCGCTCTTCAGCAGCGGCGACGCGAGACGCTGCATGTCCTCGCTGCCGATCCATCCAAGCCGCCATGCGATCTCTTCCGGGCAGGCGATCTGCAGGCCCTGGCGCACTTGCATCAGATGCACGAAGTTGGCCGCGTCCAGCAGCGACTCATGGGTGCCCGTGTCGAGCCACGTATAGCCGCGGCCCATCAGTTCGACCTTGAGGTCCCCGCGTTCGAGATACGCACGATTGAGGTCGGTGATCTCGAGTTCGCCGCGTGCCGAGGGCCGGATCTCGCGCGCCATCGGCACGACGTCGCGGTCGTAGAAATAGAGGCCGGTCACCGCATAGTGGCTTCGCGGATGACGGGGTTTTTCTTCCAGGTCGACGGCATTGCCGTGCTGGTCGAGGGTCACCACGCCGTAGCGTTCCGGGTCGCGCACGTAGTAGCCGAAGATGCTTGCGCCGTCTTCGCGCAAGCACGCGTTTTGCAGCAGCCCTGAAAGCCCCGTGCCATAAAAGATGTTGTCGCCGAGGATCAGCGCGGCCGGACTGTTGCCGAGAAAATGTTCGCCGATCAGGAAGGCCTGGGCGAGTCCTTCGGGACGCGCCTGCACCGCATACGACAGGTTCAGGCCCCAGCTCGACCCGTCGCCGAGCAGGTTCACGAAGGCCTCGCTGTCCTGCGGCGTGGTGATGATGAGGATGTCTCGTATGCCCGCAAGCATGAGCGTGGTCAGCGGGTAATAGATCATCGGCTTGTCGTACACGGGCATGAGCTGCTTGCTGACCGAGCGTGTCAGCGGATGCAGGCGCGAGCCGGTTCCGCCGGCCAGGATCAAGCCCTTCCGGGCAACGTGGGTTGGGATGGTCATGTCACTCTCATGCTGGGAGATGCTCCAAGGAAAACACGCGCTTTCAGGCTGCAGGCGTGGCGTGGACGAGTCGGTCCGATCATGGAATGGAGGATCCATTGCCGCTCGCATGCGATCTCGTCAGTACGCATGCAATCCCCTGAATCCACGCACGACCGTCATGAGGACGATCTTCAGGTCGAGGCCGAAGGTCCAGTTCTCGATGTAGTTCAGGTCGAGTGCGACGCGGCCCTGCATCTTGTCGATCGCCTCGGTTTCACCGCGATAGCCGTTGATCTGGGCCCATCCGGTAATGCCCGGCTTGATCCGGTACCGGCACATGTAGCCGTGGACCAGATCCTTGTATTGCTCGTCGTGCTGCAGCGCGTGAGGACGGGGGCCGACGACCGACATCTCGCCGCGCAGCACGTTCAGGAACTGCGGCAATTCATCCAGGCTGGTGCGCCGCAGGAAAGCACCCACGGCCGTCACGCGCGGATCACGGCGCTTCGCCTGGGTAAGCTTGCCGGACTCTTCCGCATGCACGACCATGGTCCGGAACTTGTAGATCTGGAACTGCGTCCCGTTGACGCCCTTGCGCCATTGCCTGAAAAACACCGGGCCCGGTGAAGACAACTTGACCGCCAGGGCGATTCCCAGCATCAGCGGCAGGATGCACACGAGCACCAGCGCCGCGAACAGACGGTCGAAGATCGCCTTGGGCACGAAGCGATGGTCGGCAGGCGGTGAAGCAAGCAGGTTGATCGCGGGCACGCCGGCAATTCCGTCCAGGGCGTGAGTGAACGGCGCGAAGTTATGGACGTTGGGGATGAAGCGGATATTCACGAAATCGTGCTTGAACTCGCGCAGGATCGCGTGAATCCGTTCTTCTTCCTTGAAGGTCAGGACCAGCCATAACTCGTCGATGGCACGATGCTTGACCGCTTCCGCGAGTGCGCTAAGCGAACGCACGACCGGCAGCCCGCAAGAGAAGCTCGCAGCGTCCGCGTGTTCGTCGAACACGCACACGGGCTGGAGACCGCCGCTTGCCGAGCGCTGCAGTTTTTCGATCAGCCGCATGCTGTAGGCACTGGCGCCCACTATGGCGACCGACTTCGCCCGCGCGCGCCGCGATTGCGACACGCCGAACAGCCGGTACACCCCCGTGCGCACTGTAATCAGCAGCGCGAGCGAGATCAGGAACCATGCCCCGGCCCACAAGCGGGAGATCGGGGACATCTGCTGCACGGACAGCATGAATACAATGCCCAGCATGAAGACGGTTGTCCAACCGGCTGTCACGCGCATTGCGGTCCTGATAAAAGAATCTCGCCGAAATGTGCGATAAAATCCGAGAGCCGGGAACAAACTGGCGACCATTAAAGCATTGAACGCAACCAGAATGACAATAGGCTCGGTCCACGAACGGAAGTCGTCGAAACGCAGCGCAAAAGCAATCGCCGCGCCAATCAGAATCATGCAGGCATCTACTGTGCGCGATAAAAATCCAAACCGGTACGTAATAATGTCCGTTTCGAGAAGGCGGGCCGATTGCATGCTATTCCCCAATGAATACAGAGACTGGTCTTCAACCGCGTTTTATTTAACCGGTGCTATCGTTTAAACCCGCTGGGTGCTTCCCGATGAGCGGGCAAGGCGCTGCGCACCGCTTCCGACAGCGGCGCCAATGCGTCTCCCCACGCCCGATGTATGACACGAATCCGGAAATGCAGCGGTATTCGCTTCGAAACTACGGATTGCAAAAATAAATCAGCCTGATACTCCTCCAGGTAATTACCGGAGGCATGTCATCCCTCTTTTGCGTTGCATCATACATAGGCGAAAAGCGGACGATACCTGTCTGGCGTAAAAGAACACGATGTTGACGGAACAGGTCAATAAATAGAATCAGCCGGTACTGCCATTGATTAGACTAAATTAGCATTGATTCAATAGCGCTTTCCCATTCGCGTCAAAGTCTTGCCGTTTAAAGTCACAGGCAGTCACTGCGATGCAGCAAATGTACTATCCGCCTTGAATTTAGCCAGCTTTATCTGCCGTTGTAATTCTTATCGATTCTCAAGAGCATGTCACCCATCGCCCTGATTCGGATCGGGCATCGGGACAGGTCTTGCTTTTCTCATGCGGCTAGCGCCGCGCTCTGACGAGGTGGTGTATGAAAGCTCTTCCTGTTTTGATGACGGTAGCAGTACTGGCCATGCCTTCGCTGTCGCATGCGCAGGCCGAAGAGGGCGCCGCCGTCGCGGTGGCCGCTGCGACGCCCGCAGGCATTGGTACGGCCGCGCTTGTGGTGGGCGGGTTGGTGGCGACAGCGGTGGTGGTAGCGGCGGTATCCGGCGGTGGCGGCAATGGGGTGGCCTCGACGGGCACCACCGGTACGACCGGAACCACCGGCACGGTTCGCTAACCCTTGCGCGCGCTCGATCCCGTGTCCCTCGTCCACTCGCGTCATGACAGCCATCGTGGCCATGCACCGCATCGGCTGTTTTCACCGGCGCTCGCACGCTGTCTCGCCTGCGTCGCGATGACCCTGCTGGGCGCATGCTCGGAACCGATGCGCGCGCTCTCCGACAGTTATTCCCTTGTGCGCCAGAACAACGACGCGCAGATCGACCGCACGGTTCTGGCAAAGGAACACCAGTACCTGAAGGTGTCGTCGAGAGGGCGCTCCGCATTGCTCGTGCTGGGTAATGTGGAGCAGAACGCGGCCGGCCCGGTCGAGGTGTGGTACTCGGGCGCCGGCGAAGTATTGCGGATTCAGAACGGCCGCCTGATCGGCGCGACGGGACTGGCGACCGAGTGGATGAACGTACGCCTGTCGGCGCCGCCGGACTGGCTCTCGATCACCGCGCCGACATCGTATGCACGCCGCCGTGACGTGATGCCGGCCTATGACTTCGGCGAAAGCGACGTGGTCACCGTGACGCCGATCGACATGCCCGGGAACACACGTTACAGCGGGCCGGAAGCATCGGCCTTGCGCTGGTTTGCGGAGCGCACGCAGGGACGCATCGCGCTGCGCGACTCGCGTTACGGTGTACTGAACAGGGACGGCCATGCGGTGGTCGTATACGGCGAACAATGTCTCGATGACCGGCTCTGTCTGAGCTGGCAGCGCTGGCCGGCCAAAGTCTGACGTTATGGCGACCGGAGTCAAGGACGCGCTAGATCGCGGAAGAAGTTATGCGCTTTATTGTTTGCTGTCATGCACGTCGGTACATGCATCTGGAGCGCAGGCCGTGACCATCAGCGCACCCGTGCGCCTGGGCGACTGGCTGGCGAGCCAACTGGCCGCGCCAGCCCAGCGCGAACGGGATATCTATGTCACAGGCATTCAGTGGCAGTCGGCACGGGAGCGTTCGTTGCAGCAGGGTGCGCGCCAGACGCTGCTGGATCAGATACGGTACCTGGCCGGTCCCGCCGCGCCGGCACAAGCGGACCGGGAGGGGCTGAGCGCGCTGATTGCGGCGCGCCCGGCGACGGGACGTGTGGTGCTCAAGGAGGCGGACCCGCGCTGGCTGCAGGCGAATCCCGCAGACGATCCGGTGCTGAATGCCGGCGACGCGGTGGCGATTCCCGAACGTCCGTCAAGCCTTACCGTGATTCGTGGAGATGGTTCGCTATGCAAAGTAAAACACGTGGCGCAGGCGGAAGCGAGTTATTACATCCGGAGCTGCGACCCGCATGCGGCGCCTGACGATGCCTGGGTCGTGCAGCCCGACGGCGTGGTGCAGAAGGTGAAGGTCGGACTGTGGAACCGGACGGCGCAGCAGCCACCCGCGCCCGGCGCATGGATCTGGGCGCCGGACAGGTCGGCAGGGTGGCCCGGGTCGTTGTCGGAGCGTCTGGCCAGTTTCTTTGCGACGCAGGGTCCGTCGGGACTCGACGACGCGGGGCACGATGCTCCGCCGAAGACGGACTCACAAAACGAGCAGCCGCCGGCTGCGGCGCAGTTCCATGATCGCGATCTGCCGGTTACCGCGAGCGACTGGGGCACGATCGGCTTGTTGCAAACCCCGACCGCTCGCATGGGCGAGGCGGGTGAAGCGTCGATCGGTATCTCCACGACCTCGCCGTACACGCGGTTGAACGTGATGCTGCAGCCGCTCGACTGGCTGGAGTTTGGGTTTCGTTATACGGAGATCAGTTCTGAGAAGTATGGGCCGGCGTCGCTCAGCGGGTCGCAGAGCTACAAGGACAAGAGTATTGATTTCAAGGTGCGGCTGCTGTCCGAGACGGCGATGCGGCCGGCGGTTGCGCTGGGGATGAGGGATATAGGCGGCACGGGTCTCTTTTCGGGCGAGTACCTGGTAGCGAACAAACGCACGGGCGATTTCGACTGGAGCCTTGGCCTGGGCTGGGGTTATCTGGGCGCGCGGGGCAACATCGAGAACCCCTTGTCGATCATCAGCGACAAATTCAGGACCCGTCCCACGCCGGACGTGAACGTGGTCAACGCAGGGACTTTTTCCAAGGCGTACTTCCGCGGGCCGATGTCGCTGTTCGGCGGAGTGCAGTACCAGACGCCCTGGACGCCGCTCGTGCTGAAACTCGAGTACGACGGCAACAACTACCAGAATGAACCGTTTCACCAGCACTTCACGACACGGTCGAGTTTCAACATCGGCGCGGTGTATCGCGTGTCGTCTCACGTCGATATCAGCGCCGCACTGGAACGCGGCAACCGGGCGATGCTGGGCATCACGCTGCACGGCAAGCTCGCGGATATCGGAACGCCGAAGGTCAGCGATCCGGCGCCGCTGCCCGCCCTGATGGCGTCCGAATCACGGCTGGTCATACAGCCGCTCATGCAGCCCGTCATACAGCCCGTGCCGCTGCGAGCAACGCCCGCAGTGGTTGCGACCGACTGGAGCGGGACCGCACGGGCGCTGGAGCAGCAAACCGGCTTCCAGGTGCAGAGCATCGATCGCGATGGTGCGCAACTCGTAGTCGCTTTTGACGAGATCAGTGCGTTTTACCTGGCGGACAAGATTGACCGGATCGCGGCGGTATTGAACCGCGATGCACCGCCGGAAGTTCGTGTGTTTCGCGTGACGCTCGTGTCACGCGGTTTGCCCGTGACCGGGTATGCGGTCGAGCGCGACACCTGGGTGCGCAACCATGCGAGTCTGCTGGCGCCCATTGATCGGCAGCAGGCGGTGTTCACCATGCCGCCTGCCGCCATCCCGAACGGTCCGCTGGCGCAGGACAGGTACACGGACATTTACCAGCAGGAGCCGAAACGCTTCACGTTGTCGGTGGGTCCCGCGTATCAGCAGACACTCGGCGGACCGAACGGATTCGTGCTGTACCAGTTGTCATTGAATTCGTATGCCGAAGCACGCTTGCGCCGCGATACGTGGCTTGCCGGCGACCTGAACCTGGGCCTCGTCGACAACTACGACAAGTTCACCTACACGGCGCCGAGTTCGCTGCCGCGTGTGCGGACTTACCTTCGCGAGTATCTGACGACGTCGCGTTTCACCATGCCGCTGCTGCAACTGACACACGTGGGCGCACTCGGCCACGACCAGTACTACAGCGTCTATGGCGGGTATCTGGAAAGCATGTTCGCTGGCGTGGGCGGCGAGTGGCTGTATAGGCCCTGGTCGAGTCCGCTTGCACTCGGTGTCGACGTGAACCGGGTCCGGCAGCGAGACTTCCGGCAGGACTTCGCGTTGCGGGACTACTCGGTGACCACCGGCAACGTGACGCTCTACTGGGACACGGGCTGGCAGGGCGTGCAGGTCGACCTGAGTGTTGGACAGTACCTGGCGAAGGACCGGGGTGCGACGCTCGACATCAGCCGGGTGTTCCGCAACGGCGTGCGCATAGGCGCTTATGCGACCAAGACCAACGTATCGAGCAGCCAGTTCGGAGAAGGAAGTTTTGACAAGGGCATCTACGTGACGATTCCATTCGATGCGCTGTTCACGCATTCAACGGCCGGCGTCGCGGCCATCCGCTGGTCGCCGCTTACCCGCGATGGCGGGGCCAAGCTTACGCGCCAGTTTCCTCTGTATGACCTCACGGACGAGAGCAACCCACGCAACCTGTGGTTCTCACCGCCAACGCCCGCGACCACTGGTCCGGAATAGAGCGCACGTGGTTCGATCGCCGATGAGAGGCGCGGTCGATCGGCCGCCTGCATCGGTTGCACCATCCAATCTGTTGACTATGAAAAAAATTGCTGTGTCGTCGAAACTGATCGCGGTCCTGTCGTCTGCCTGCATGTTGCTCGGCGGGTGCATGCTCGCACCCGGCATGAAATTCGACGCGTCCAGACCCGTTGATCCGAGTGACCCGAATTCGGTCCCGATCGTCACGCCGATCACGTTCGCGCTGATCCAGCGCGACCTGCTTGACCGGCGCGAACAGCTCACGGCCGATACCCGCTATGCAGCGCTCATAGGCAAACCGAAGCCCTACCGGATCGGCCGCCACGACGTGCTGTCGATCATCGTGTGGGATCACCCGGAGCTGGTCATGCCGAACCTGACCTACGACGTCGAGCGCACCAACGGCGCCATGCCGGGCAGCGCCGGCATGGCGTCGCAAAGCGTGCCGGGTTATATCGTCGATGACAACGGGCTGCTGCAGTTTCCCTACGTCAAGGGTCTGCGCGCCGAAGGGCTCAGTGAGCGGGAGTTGCAGAGCGTCGTGACACGCAGGCTGACCGGGGTGATCACCGACCCGCAGGTCACGGTGCGGGTGGTCGGCTACCGCAGCCAGAAGGCGTATGTGGAGGGCGAAGTCCGCACGCCCGGTGTGAAGGCGATCACCGACGTTCCCGCCACGCTTGCGGAGATGCTGAACCAGGCCGACGGTATTGCACCGACGGGCGACCGGTCACGCATCCAGTTGACGCGCGGCGAGACGACCTACGACCTCGACCTGACCGAACTCCACGCGAAGGGCCTGAGCACGACGGCCATTGCGATCAGGGACGGCGATGTGATCCGCGTGCCGCCGTTGCTTGAACACCGCGTGGTCGTGATGGGCGAGGTCAGCAAGCCGAGTCCCGTGCCGTTCCGAAGCGACGGCCACCTGACGTTGAGCGACGCACTGGGCGACGCCGGCGGCGTGAGTCAGGTCACCGCGGACGCGAGCGAGATCTATGTGATCCGGCGGCACGTGGATGGCGCGCTGCCGGTCGTGTATCACCTCGACAGCAAGTCGCCTTCCGCCATGTCGCTCGCCAGCAGCTTCCAGCTTCGCAGCGACGACGTGGTGTACGTCGACGCACCGGGCGTGATCCGCTGGGATCGTTTCATTACGCCGCTCGTCGGCAGTACGACTGGCGCCTATTACCTGCAACGTACAGCACGAGGCGACTGACGCATGATCCGTTCGATCCTGACTGTCTGCATTGGCAATATCTGCCGCAGCCCGATGGCCGCGGGACTTCTGCGCGCGCGGCTGCCCGAGTACCAGGTGCTCTCGGCGGGGCTGGGTGCACTCTCGGGCATGCCGGCGGACCCGCTTGGCCGCCAGTTGCTGCTTGAGCGCGGTATCGACATTGAAGCGCACCGGGCGGTCCAGCTCAGTGCGTCGCATTGTTCCGGCGTCGACATGATCCTCGTGATGGACGCCGACCAGAAGCGCATGATCCAGGAGACCTACCGGGCCACGCGCGGCAAGGTGTTTCGCCTTGGCGAGTTCCAGGATCGCGACATCTTCGATCCCTACGGCGGTAATCGCGCCGACTTCGAGCAATGCCTTGCGTTGATCGACGCGGGCGTCGACGAATGGGCGCAACGTATCGCCCTCACGGCCTGACCTGTGCAGGCACTTTCTCTTTGCTGGCGCATTGCTTACCTTGGCGCAATTGAATGAATCTAATGACACGTCCTCCATCGCCTCCGGTCGATAAAGAAGAAGACCTCGATCTCGTCACGATCCTGGATGTCATGATCGAAAGCCGCTGGCTGATCGCCGTCGTGACCGGCGCCTGCCTGGCGCTCGGGCTCCTGTATGCGTTCGCCACCGAGCCCGTCTACCAGACGGACATCATGATCCAGGTAGAAGAAAGTCCCGACTCTTCGGCGGCGAAGAGCATGCTCGGCGACGTCTCATCCCTCTTCGACGTGAAGTCGACCGCCGCCGCCGAAAGCCAGATCCTGGCGTCACGGCTCGTGGTCACGCGGGCGGTCGAGAAGCTGCGGACTTATATCGATGCGGGTCCGAAGCGCTTTCCGGTGATCGGCAACTGGCTGGCAAGGCAGAACGACGACCTGTCCACACCGGGCCTGTTGGGCTTCGGCGGTTACGGCTGGGGTGGCGAGCGTATCGACGTGCAACGTTTTGACGTACCGCAAGACCTGGAGAGCAAACGATTCACGTTGACGGTCGCGGACGCCACCCACTACCGTTTGTCCGGCAGCGACCTGGACCAGCCGTTCACGGGTCAGGTTGGCCGGCTCGAAATCATTCCCTCGTCGCACGGGAACCTGAGCCTGCTGGTGAACAGCGTGCGCGGCAACCCGGGCGCGCAGTTTGTCCTGAAGCGTTATTCGAAGGTCAAGACCATCGAGAACCTGCAGGACAACCTCGACGTGCAGGAGAAGGTCAAGCAGTCGGGCATCCTGATCGCCGCCTTGCAGGATACGAATCCGCAGCGTGTGTCCAATCTGTTGAATGCGATCGCCGCGCAGTACGTTGCCCAGAACGTTGAACGCAAGTCGGCGGAAGCGGCGCAGTCGCTCACGTTCCTCGATACCCAGTTGCCCCAGATCAAGTCGCGGCTCGAGGTGGCGCAGGCGCGCTATACCGCGATGCGTGACCGCCGCGGATCGATTGATATGACCGAGGAAGCGAAGCTCGCGCTGGGCCAGGCTGCCGATGCCAAGACCCGGCTGCTCGAGTTGCAGCAGCGCCGCGAAGAGCTGCTCCTGCGCTTCAGCCCGACACATCCGGCCATTCGCGCCATAGACGAACAATTGGCAAGCTTGCGGCGTTTCACCGACACCACGGCGGCGCAACTGAAGCTGCTTCCGGACGCGCAGCAGGACATTGTCCGCACCATGCTCGAAGTCCAGGTGAATACGGATCTTTATACGTCGCTGCTGAACAACTTCCAGCAGTTGCAACTGGTGAAGGCGGGCAAGACCGGCAACGTGCGCCTGGTCGACACGGCAATCACGCCTGAAGATCCGGTGAAACCAAAACGGCTGCTGGTCGTGCTCGGGTCGTTCCTGGTGGGGGCGTTCCTGGGTGTCGTGGTGGCGTTCGTCAGGAACATGCTGTTCCGTGGCATCAGTGATCCTAATGAAATTGAGCGGCGCAGCGGCCTGCATGTGTATTCCACCATTCCGTTGAGCGAGCATCAGACGGTGTTGTCCAAGCGCATCCGGACCAAGTCGGCGGGCGTGAAGCTGCTGGCGCTGGATGCGCCGGAGGACCCTTCCATCGAGAGTTTCCGCAGCCTCCGGACGGCGCTTCAGTTCACCATGTTCAATGCCAAAAACAACGTGGTGCTGATCACGGGGCCGGCGCCGTCGGTAGGCAAGTCGTTTGTCTCGGCGAACTTCGCCACCGTGCTGACGACGGCCGGAAAACGCGTGCTGCTGATCGATGCCGACTTGCGCAAGGGTTATCTTCACCAGTACTTCGGGCTGGAGCGCGGTGTCGGGTTGTCGGAGATCATCTCGGGACAAAGCAGCGTGGAGGCCGCCGTGCGTCGCGGTGTCGTCCCGGGCCTGGACTTCATTTCCACGGGCGCGCAGCCGCGCAACCCGGCCGAACTCCTGCTCAATGACCGTCTGCTCAAGCTCGTGAAGGACGTGTCCGAAGCGTACGACATCGTCCTGATCGACACGGCGCCGGTCCTGGTCGCCGCCGACGCCGGCATTCTCGCGCCTGCTGCGGGTACCGTTTTCCTGGTCGCCTGGGCAACCGCGACCAAGATGGGCGAGATCACGGAGACGGTGAAACGGCTGGCTCAGAGCGGTGTCGAGCCCACGGGTGTGCTGTTCAACGGCCTGAATCTCAAGCACGTGAAATACGGCTACGGTTCGAAGTACGGCGCCTACCGGTATGCCGCCTACGCGTATGAAAGCGATGCCAAAAAATAAGCGAACCAGTGTGATGTCCATGATCGGACGGCTGTGCGTCGGACTGGCTTTCCTCCCCGTGTTTGCGCTCGCCGCGGCGCAGCCCGTGCAAATTTCCGGCCAGACGTCCGTGGATACGGCGCCTCCGCAGGCACGCAGCGCGGGCTACACGATTCACACGTTTCGCAGCCGCTTCGAGCCGGCAACTGTCGACTGGAACGACGAGCGCAGCACGAAGTTCCAATGGTTCAGTGGACGTTTTTTCGGCTACCCGCCGCTGGAGCGCCCGGCGTTGTCAAAGCCGGACCTGGGTGAGCAGGGCATCACGCTGGGTGACAGCGGCCGCGCGAACTACGGCATTGCGACTGCCGCGCCTGCCCTGAGCGGCCCCGGATGGGTGGGTACAGCGTTCGGCGGCGGCGCGTACATAGAGGCGGAACTCAAGTTCGATCCCTCGGCCTCGCGCTCGGCCGCGCAACACGGATGGCCGGCTTTCTGGAGCATGGCGATCGAGCATCTCGCGGGCTTGGCCGGCGAACAATGGCCGGGACAGCAGCCCGGTTACCGGCGCTTCATTGAAGTGGACATCTTCGAATACGACCTGCAGCGGTTCGGACTTCCCGGCGACTTATACGGAAGCGCCCTGCATGACTGGTACGGCCTGTATCAGCGTACCTGTCCCTCAGGTTATTGCGCCCGTTCCACCGCGAACCCCGATGTGCGCATGCGCACGCCACCCGCCACGGACTTCAGCCTTTACCACCGCTATGGTTTTTTGTGGATTCCGGCGAGTGCGGGTCAGCAGGGCAAAGCGCAGTTTTTCTTCGATGGCAAGCCGGTCGGCAAGCCCATGACGTGGGCACGGTCCGGCGACGGATCGCCTGAGACCGAGATGAAGACGGCGCGCTTCAGCGTGCTCGACAAGGATCACCTCGTGTTGATTCTCGGCAGCGGCAGCGGGCAGCCCATGACGGTGAGGTCCGTCGATGTATGGCAGGCGACGCCGGCGGCGAACCTGGTGTGCGGCCCCTCGCATGAGGGCAGCTGTTTGAACAAATGAAGTGCACGCTGATCAACGTTATGCTTTTGAGTCGATCCTGCCCGTCACTGCGACGGGTCCCGATGCCAAGCCACCTGGACAACAGACATGACTGCCAGTAAAGAAACGTTGGTGATTTCAAACGACATCACCGTATCCAACCAAGCGCCGTTCGTGCTGTTCGGCGGCATTAACGTACTCGAAGACCTCGACTCGACGCTCGCCGCCTGCGCGCGTTATGTCGACGTCACGGAACGCCTCGGTATTCCATTCGTCTTCAAGGCGTCGTTCGACAAGGCCAACCGTTCGTCGATGCATTCATACCGCGGCGTCGGCCTTGACGAAGGCTTGCGGATCTTCGAGGCGGTCAAGCTGCGCTTCGGTGTCCCCGTACTGACGGACGTTCACGAGATCGAACAGGCGAAGCCGGTTGCCGAGGTGGTCGACGTGCTGCAGATTCCCGCCTTCCTCGCGCGCCAGACGGATCTGGTCGTGGCTATCGCCCGGACCGGACGGGCCATCAACATCAAGAAGCCGCAGTTCATGAGTCCGGCGCAGGTCAAGCACGTGGTGAACAAGTGCCACGAGGCAGGCAATTACGACGTCATGCTGTGCGAGCGCGGCAGTTCGTTCGGTTATGACAACCTCGTGGTCGACATGCTCGGTTTTCGCACCATGCGCGAAGCCTCGGGCGGAAGCCCCGTGATCTTCGATGTCACGCATAGCCTGCAACGCCGCGATGCCGGCAGCGAAGCGTCCGGTGGCCGTCGTGAACAAGTGTTCGAACTGGCGCGCGCGGGTCTTGCCGCCGGCGTGGCAGGGCTCTTTCTGGAATCGCACGAGAACCCGGATCAGGCGCGTTGCGACGGTCCGAGCGCATTGCCGCTCGCGTTGCTCGAGCCGTTCCTCGTCCAGATGAAAGCGGTCGACGACCTGGTCAAGTCGTTTGCGCCAATCGAGGAAGGTCTGCTGTGAGCAGCGGCTATCGCGGGGCCATCCGGCTCGTATTGTTCGATGTGGACGGCGTGCTGACCGACGGGTCGATCTATATGGACGGCGAGGGCGAATGCATCAAGCCGTTCAACGTGAAAGACGGCGTGGCGGTTGCGTTGCTGCGCGCGCACGGCATTGCGACGGGTGTCGTGTCCGCGCGTTCGAGCCCCGCGCTGACGCTGCGCGCACGACAACTGAAGTTCGACGTCGTGGTCACCGGATGCGACAACAAGCGCTCGGCTTACGAACGCATCCGGGCGCAGCGTGCACTGCAGGATGCGCAGATAGCGTTTGTCGGCGACGACGTGATCGATCTCGCGGCCATGGCCGTCGCGGGCTACGCCTGCGCGCCGGCCGACGCCCATCCGCTCGTGCTGCGTGCTGCAGCCTACGTCACGCCATGCGGCGGCGGCCACGGTGTCGCCCGCGATGTGGCCGACCATCTCCTCGCGCTGGGCGGCTTGTCGCTCGACGCCGCCTACGCGCCTCTTATCGACCAATGGAGCCGACATGACGTCAGGCAGTGACCAGCCGCGGGTTCATGTGGTCATTCCCGCCCGCTACGGCTCGACGCGGCTGCCCGCGAAGCCGCTGATCGAACTGGCAGGCGTGCCCATGATCGTGCGCGTGTACCGGCGTGTCAGGGCTGCGTTGGACGCACTGGACGCGCAGACCAACGTGATTGTTGCGATCGACGACAGCCGTATCGCCGACGTGCTTGACGCTTACAACGTCCCGGCGCTCCTGACCGGCCCGGAACATCGCTCGGGGACGGACCGAAGCGCCGAGGTGGCGGAACGCCTGGGCTGGCACGCGAACGATCTCGTCGTGAACGTACAGGGTGATGAACCGTTGCTGCCGCCGGCGCTGCTCACCGCGTTCATCGCGTTCTGCAACGCCGATCCGCAATTGCGCATGGCCACCGTCGCCGCTCGCGTCACCGACCCGGCGCATCTGCATGATCCGAACATCGTGAAGCTGGTTGTCAATGCAGCGGGTGATGCCGCGCTCTTTTCACGCTCACCCATTCCGTATTGCCGCGATGTTCCGGCGGATCAATGGCCATTGCCCGCTTTCCTGCGCCATATCGGGATCTATGCGTACCGGCGTTCGGTGATCGGCACGCTGGCGCGGGAGCCCGTATGCCAGCTCGAGCAATGGGAGAAGCTCGAGCAGTTGCGTGCGATCTGGCTCGGCATCCCGATCAAGGTCATGACCTGGCCCGAAGCACCGCCGCATGGCGTCGATACATGGGACGACGTGAAGCGCGTATCCGACTTTCTAATCGCCGGTAACGGAGCACACTCATGAACGATTCCACTTTTATCGCGTCCGCCGGGCGCGTGTTCGACATAGAAGCACGCGCGGTGGCTGCGCTCGCGGCTCGGCTGAACGAGGACTATTCGCGCGCGGTGCGGACCATCCTGGCGTCGACCGGCCGGGTGATCGTATGCGGCATGGGCAAGTCCGGCATTGTCGGGCGAAAGATTGCCGCCACGCTGGCAAGCACCGGTACTCCGGCTTTTTTCATGCATCCCGGAGAGGCTTATCACGGCGATCTGGGCATGGTGACGGACAACGACGTATTCGTCGCAATCTCGAATTCGGGCGAGACGCATGAAGTGATCCAGCTCCTGCCGTTTCTCAAGCAGAACGGTAACGTCGTGATCGCGATAACCGGCAAGCCCGGCTCCACGCTGGCGAACGCGGCTCATTGCCACTTGAATGTAGCGGTGGAAAGTGAAGCGTGTCCGTTGCAGCTGGCTCCGACCGCGTCCACGACAGCGACGCTTGCGATGGGCGATGCACTAGCCGTCACGCTCATGGAAGCCCGCGACTTTCGTCCGGAAAGTTTCGCCCGGTTTCACCCGGGCGGGTCGCTTGGCCGCCGCCTTTTGCGAATGGTCGAGGACGAGATGGTCAGCGACGCGCTGCCGTTTGTCGACGATACCGCCAAGGTGATGGAAGTCGTGTCGGTCATGACCAGAAGCAATCTGGGCATCGCGATCGTCAGGGCCGGCGAGGGTCATGGCCTGGTCACGGATGGCGACATCCGGCGCGTGATCGAGATCCACGGACAGGATGCCTTCGGCAAGTCGGCCAGCGAGTTCATGTCGCGCAACCCGGTCACCGCTCGGATCGGCACGAGGGTGGAAGATGCGCTTGCACTGCTGGAGCGGCACAAGATCACCTCATTACTCGTGGTCGATCACGCGGGTATTGTCGGCGTATTCAAGAAATAAGCTGAATGTCTCGACAAACGAGTGCCGAAGCCCGCTGTTGGGGCTTCGCACCGGATTCCGGACACTCAGGTGCTGCCAAAATCCGCACGCGCGCAGTTACGGTAGTCACTGGCGGAAATACCCAGGCGCCGTTTGAAGATTTTCGCCAGCCGGGTGCCGCTGCGCATGCCGCATCGACGCGCCACTTTATCGATCGGCAAAGTCGTGGTGATCAATAACCTGCACGCAATATCAAGGCGGGTACGTAATAGATATTCAGAAGGCGGCATGCCCGTTTCTGCCTTGAAATGCCGGAGAAATGTGCGTTCGCCCATAGACACGCTCTGTGCAATGTCATCCACCGTGATAGGGCGGGCGCAATGCTCTTCAATCCAGCGAGTCGCTTCCTTGATCGTAGAGGCAACGTTTGCGTTCGGAGGGTCGCCAAGCAACGGTTCCAGCCAACGGCCGGAAAAGGGCATCAGGCGCTCGGCAATGCCCTCCGCAGTTTCGTAGTCGAAATCGCTTTTGATAAGAGAGAGGGCAGTGATGACCGGTGAACCCGCATTGACGTCAATCACCACGTCGTTGCCCGGCCCCTGGATGAGCGATCTGCCGGACGGCCGTATGGGGATGATCATGCCCCGCGCATTGGGCAGGTCGGCACCCTTGAGCAGCAACGTGCCGTTGCCCGCCGCCTGCACTACCCGCACGGTCTGGAACACGCGCTTCAGCCACTCTGTGGTCCGGCTGTCATCGGCTGCTGCCGTCGCTCCCTCGCCACCGGCAATGAACAGTGCGTCGTATCCGGACGGAGACGACGCCTCGAGCGGAAGGGTGTCCATGCTGATGGCATTGGAGCACTGGACGCGGCCACCTCTACTGGATAATAAGGATATCGAATAATGGGGCGCCTGACCATACTGGGTCGTCGCGGCCAGATTGGCGAGGTCGAAGGTCTCGACAATCAGTCCGACCTCCACGAAAGAGCAGTTCTCGAAGACCAGAATGGCGATCCGTTTTTTGGTCGCGTGTCCGTGCCTGCGGTTCCCTTGCTCGATCGAGACCACCCGCCTCGAGTTAGCCCAGGATCTTGCAACCTCTAAGTTCATCTTTTTCTCGTTAGTGTGTGTCCTGAAAATCATTCTAGCCAACAATGAAAAGCTCCTTTACCGGGTGTCTCAAAAGGGATATGTATTGTCTGAATTCGTTAAGAAGGCATATCTATAATCAGAAAAAATTCTTAAATAATTGATACTTAATTGCTCGCCAATAAGTGCCAGGCAGTTGACAAAAAATGTTTCTTATCAAGCGCTAACCAATCTTTAGATTGGCCTAATATCCTCATACAAATTGAGTCGGCATTGCATTCGTCTATCGTTTTGTTAACGCCGGTGACACATCCCGCATCCGTAAAAATCATTTGCAATTCCATAAAAGGAATTCGTTCTCTTTCGGACGTCGCTATAAAGGTGATAGCCCCGCTCAGCAAGTCCACGCAGCTCTGGCGAGGCATGCGGGCCGACAGCTTTGCGGGTGTCGAATTCATCAATGCCGAATTGCGCGGGCGCTCGCCGGCCGCAGGCCTCATCAGCTCGGCGTATCTGCTTGCAATGGTGCAGAGGGCGCATGCGGATGGTCATGCGGGCGCTGCCGGCAATCCGTATGTCTTCGTGGGTGTGGAGGCTTATGCCGACGCATTCGCCGACTGTGCATTCGCGCTAAGACGATGGTTCGGACCCGCCTCTGTCTTTGCACTGGACATGCGTTGTGAAAACTCTTCGGCAGTTGCTGTTGATAGCGGATGGAATGCACGCCGTTCTCTCGCGTCGCGTGCCACCTTGCTGACCTTCGATCCGCGCCTGGATGCAGGAGCAGTTGGCGGTGCCGCGGTCAAGGTCTTGCCGGATCCCCGGCGCGGTGAGGTCCCGCTCGCGGCAAGACAACGTGCTCGCGCGAAGATGAGCTTGTTGGACACCGACTTCGCGCTTGCAGTGATCAGTGGTGAGGTTTCATCGGCCGGCATTGCGCGGCAGGCTGCACTCGTGCGCGCATTGATGCAGGCGCAAGACTCAAGGTTGCTTATCGCGGGGGCTGGTCACGAACCGGCGGCGGCATGGCTTGCCGATCTGTCGGCAGCGTTTCCGGGGCGGGTGCGGATCATGGGGGCATGCACGGACGGCACATGCGACATGGACGCCGCCGATATATTGCTCATGCCGGCGCACGAACAAGGAGCTTCGCGTTCACCACTGCCTTGTGCGGCAAACGCTCGCGACGTGGACGAGATGTCGACGGAGCTTGAGCATCGAATGATCGTGCTCGAGGACGACATGGGTACGCACGATGTGGATGACTTCATTCAGGCAGTGGGTCTTCTGCCTTCACGAGCGAGCCGCGAAGTAGAGATGCTCCGCGAGGCCTTCCTCAGAACCCTGGAAGACAAGATGAGCGTGCGCTTTGGAAGAAGCTTGTACTACGCAGTGAGTCTGCTGAACTGAGCGTGACGTGACTATCCGGCGTTAGCCAGGTAGTCCAACCCACCGGTTGTTTCTCCAGCCGGTTCTGTCGAGTGTGTCCCCTTTCTGGCCGATGCAGTTTCGCCAACGTCGAGTCTGGCTGACAAGGGACGTCATCCCTTGTGGCCATCCTCGTTCGGGTGATCGACGACTCGCCAGGTCGAACGGCGCGGATTGCTTGCGCTTATGTTCCGGCTCCGTCATCAGCTTGTATGCATAGAAGGAATCCATGAATTTGCAGTTCCGTTTGTTGGGAGTGGCGTGGTACACGCAGGAAGACTATGACCGATGCCGGGCCATGTTCATCGACGGGGAGGCGTTGCCGCCAACGTACACGGACTGGAAAAATCAGGTCGAACCCTTTCGCGAACGATGCATCCGCCAGGGTATTGGCGTGATCCAGGCTTATATCGACCCGAATGTGTTCCCGGACTGGTGCGTCGCCAACGGCTGCAACGCGGACGCGGACGGACGTGACACCTTCGCTTCGGATCTGGCCGGCCGCGCAATGATGGAACGAAGCCGCCAACGTTATTAGGCACATGAAGGAAGTCTTCGAAGCGGGGGAGGCCCGGACAAAGACAGGAGAAGGGGGCGAGCAGGCCACGAAGGCCACGAAGGCCGCTCAAGCGTTTCAGAAGGCCGCGGAGGGCATGTCGCGGACTATGATAAAAAGGGAAACACGGTAGGACTGAAGAGAGCGGTGCGTCGCCGTAATCGAAGCATAATAGAACGTGTACCCTACAATTCTTCCCATGTCCAAAAAACCATCTCCCCCTTCGGTTGTTGCCGGCAACGAGGAGTATCACTTCTCCGCGCAGATCGGCCACCTGCTGCGGCGCGCATACCAGCGCCACGTCGCCATCTTCCAGGCGGCCATACCGGATTCCGACCTGACCGCCGCGCAGTTCGTCACGCTATGCGCGGTCAAGGAGCAGCAATCCTGCTCGCTCAACGACATCGTCAAGGCAACGGCAATCGACCAGGCCACCATTCGCGGCGTGGTCGAGCGTTTGAAAGCGCGTTCGTTGATCGAGGTTTCGCCTGACCCGCTCGACGGCCGCAAGCTGCTGGTGCGCACGACGCCGGAAGGCCTGGCGCTGATCGACCAGACCGTGCCTTTTGCCCGGCAGGTGAGCGAGCAGACGTATGGGGGGCTGAATCCAGCCGAGCGCGTTGCCATTGTTTATCTGCTGCGCGCGATGACGCGGGCGGAAGATAACTGACCTGTACGTGCTTATAGGTGGATGTAGGTACGTACAGGCACGTACAGACCGCTGCTACACGCTCACCGGTGCTCGGCAGGCACCCGCGTTGCGGCGGCCTGCAGCGTGGCCCTGACGGCGTCCGGCGTGAATGGCGGCGCGCGGAAGCGCACGCCGGTTGCATCGAATAATGCATTCGATATAGCCGCCGCGCCGGGGAGCGAAGCGGACTCGCCGGAACCCAGCGGCGGCTCGCCTTGCCGGTCGACCAGCACGACGTCCACGGGGGGCAGTTCAGGGAACGTCAGGATCGGATAGCTGCCCCATTCCTTACTCGCCACCAGGCCTTCGGTAAAGCGCACACGCTCTTTCATCGTGCGGCTCAGGGTCTGGATCACGTTGCCGTGGATCTGATGGCGCACGCCGTCCGGATTGATCACGGTGCCGGTGTCCTGGCCGACCGTCACCCGGCTGATGCGGATTTCTCCGCTGACGGTATCGACTTCCAGATCGACGATCCACGCAGACCAGGCCGCACCAAAACCGGGAAAGCGGCTATGCACATACCGCGCATACGCAACGCCGCGGCCTCGAAGCACGCGTTCGCCGGTGTCGTGAGCCGGGGCGCGCCCGGCACGGGCTTGCCAGCCTGCGCGTTCAGCGACCGCCTCGAGCAACGCCACGGCCCGCTCGTCCTTGAGATGACGCAACCGGAATGCAAGCGGATCGGCGCCGGTCTCGAACGCGAGTTCATCGATGAATACATCATGGGCAAAGGAGTTCGGCAGCGCCGACACGCCTCTGAACCACGACGCCCTGACCAGTGGCGCCAGGTCGTGGCAGACGAAACGGCGGTGGGCGAAGGTGTAGGGCGTGACCGCGGTCCGGTCGCCCATTTCAAAGACGCGCGGCTCCGCCGGCGTCGTGCCGGTGAGCAGGAGGGCGAGCAGGGGCGCGTCGTTCGACGGATAGCGCGAGGCGAACGTATAACCCAGCGTTTCACCGCTGCGGGACACCGTGCCGGTTACGTCGACGACCTGCGCGGTGCCCTTGGGCTCCCACTGATGTTCGTCGGCGCGTGACAGCTGGACCCTGACGGGCCGGCCCATGGCACGCGAGAGCAGGAGCGCGTCGCCTGCTACGTCGTCGGCGCAATTGCGGCCGTAGCATCCGGAGGCTTCCATGCGGACGATATCGATATCCGCCTCGTCCCGCCCGACGAGACGCGACAAGTCATAGCGTAGGGTCTGCGGGTTCTGCGTGCCGGACCACACCTTGATGCGGCCGTCCTGATAGTCCGCGAGGGCGCAGGACGGCCCGATCGATCCATGCATCTGGTACGGCCAGACATAGCTGCGCGTCAGCGTGGTCGTGCCGGCTTGGCCCTGCACGCTCCCGACGTCGCCTTCCTCCAGCAGCAGGCGCCGTTGGGAAGGGGCCTGGGCGATAGCCTCGGCGGGGTTATCGAGGGACGGCAGCGGCGGCAGCGGGCGCCACCGGACCCGCAGCGCACGCGCTGCGCGGATTGCCTGTTCCTCCCGCTCGGCCACCACCCCGACGAAGTCGCCGATCACCACTACCCCGCGCACGCCCGGCAGCGTATCGACCGATGAACGGTCCACGTCGATCAGCGTCTTGCCGACGAATGCTCCGCAATCATGTCCCGCATACGGCGGCCGCACGACGCGCCCGTGCAGCATGCCGGGCACACGCATGTCATGAACGAAGGTGAGGGTGCCGGTGGCCTTGGCGGGCAGATCGACGCGCGGAGTTGCCCGCCCGACGATCCGGTAGCTCGACGGATCCTTCACCGCGACAGATGAGTCGATGGAAAGTGAGATCCGTTGCCCCTGCAGCAGGTCGCCGAAGCTGATACGGGTGTTGTCCGGGGCAATCACATAACCGTCGTCGGTCGCAAGCTTGACGGCGTGGATACCCCAGCGCTGCGCTGCCAGCCCGATCAATACGAGCCGCGCCTGCGCCGCGGCGAACCGCAGCGGCACGGCGGATATCTGGATGGTCGCGCTGGCGATGGTCGGCCCCTGGTTGGGCACTTCAGCGGAGTCGCCGAGGATTATCTTCACGCGCGGGGCCGGCACGTCGAGTTCTTCCGCGACGATCTGCGCGAGCGATGTGCGGATGCCGGTGCCGAGGTCGACGTGGCCGTTGAACGCGAGAATACGGCCATCGTCCAGCACCGCGACGAAAATTTCCGGCGAGTCCTGAACGTAGGAAGACCCGCTGCCTGGTTGACCGGGCGCGGGTTTGACCGGCGCGAGCGGCTGCCTGACGATGGTCAGGCAGCCGTTGCGCGCGAGCAGTTCACCTCGGGTGAGCGCTGCTGCAGTAGGCATGACAGTTCCTGAAAATGCCGCTTTATTCGACTAAGCCACTCCGACGTTTAGCTTCAACGCTCGACGTCAATGCTCGGCTTCAACGATTAACAATACGCTTAGGCATCGCCAATACCAAGAGGCAACCCGCCAGCATGCAGATACCGAAGGTGATCAATCCGGCGCTCATGCTGTGGGTCCAGTCCTTCATCCAGCCCAGCACGTAGGTGCTGGCGAACCCGCCCAGGTTTGCTATCGAGCAGGCAAACGCGATGCCCGCCGCTGCTGCCGTACCGCGCAGGAACGTGGAGGGCAGCGCCCAGACCACCGGCATGGCGGCTGCCACGCCTGCATTCGCGATCGACAGCAGGATCACGGTGATTGCCGTGTTGCCGCTGAAGAACGTGCTCGCGATCAGGCCGAAGGCGGTGCATGCGAAAGGTAAGACGATATGCCAGCGGCGTTCGCGGTGCTTGTCCGAACTTGCGCCCGTCACCAGCATCATGATCACGGCCAGCGCATTCGGTATGGCGGTCAGCATGCCGATCTCGAGCGCGCTCTTTACGCCGGAATCGCGAATGATGCTTGGCAGCCAGAAGCTGATGGCATAGGTGCCGAGCAGCACGCACAAGTCGATGAGACCCAGCGCCCAAACCTTCGGGTCCGTGAACGCGTCACGCAGCCGATGCCCCTTGCCGTCGTGCGACTCCTGCGCGAGATCGTGCTTCAGGCGCGCACGTTCATCGTTGTCCAGGAACCGGGCCGAGTCGACCGTATTGGGCAGGTAGAAAAACACCAGCACGCCCAGCACGACAGACGGCAACGCTTCGATCCCAAACAGCCATTGCCATCCTTGCCAGCCATGCATGCCGTCGAAGAAAGTCAGGATCCAGCCGGACAACGGCCCGCCGATCAGGCTCGACAACGGCAGTCCCATCATGAAGAGCGCGATGATCTTGCTGCGGCGCGCGTCGGGGAACCAGTTCGTCAGATACAACAGGACGCCCGGCAGGAAACCGGCTTCTGCTACGCCCAGCAGGAAGCGCAGCGTATAGAACTGGCCCGGCGTCTTGACGAACATCGTGAGGCCGGAAAGGATGCCCCACGTGACCATGATCCGCGCGATCCAGAGCTTCGCCCCCACCTTCTGCAGGATCAGGTTGCTTGGCACTTCGAACAGGATATAGCCGACAAAAAAGAGGCCTGCACCCAAGCCGTAGACGGTGTCGCTGAAATGAAGGGCGTCGAGCATCTGCAGCTTCGCCAGACCCACGTTGACGCGGTCCAGGTAGGCTGAAAAATAACAGAGGCAGAAGAACGGGATCAGCCGCCAGGTAAGTTTCTTGTATAGCTCGCGTTCTGCCTGTGCGTCGGTGTGCAGCGTGCCGCGCAAAGTGTCTATGGGTTGGGTCGACATGTCGTGTCTCCTGGAAATCCGGTGCTGTAAAGAAAGATCAGAATGGTGTGAGTGCTGCGGGCTTGAACATCCGGAGACGTCGATCAGCCCAGGCGCAAGAAATCAGGCGCAAGAAGTGAGTCATTGATTCAGGGTCGTAAAAACGTTGAAGACTGAGCTGAACGAGGCTTGACTTGAGCGCGTTCGGAGGCGCCCCGCGCATGGGTCGCAACGTCTGCAAAGTTACGAAATCAAAATCAGGAATGCAACACTTTTGTGATAAAAAACCTATATAAATCAAATACGTATAATTATTTTGTGGACGTGATGAAGCATCCCGCGGGCTGTACCCGGGGGACGCTGGAGTGCTAGATGGAGGTGATTAAAGACGGCTGACCGAGCGCTCAGGCCTGGCGTTTTTCTATTGCCGAAAGCGCTTCGTCGAGTGTCATGACAGCGGCATATTTCTGTTGCATGTCGAAGAGATTCGCATCGTGCGGACCGATCGCCCGGTCGCCGACGCAATCGGAAATAACCAGCGGACGGAAACCATGCGACATCGCATCCACCACGCTTGCGCGCACGCATCCGCTCGTCACAGCACCGGCCACGATCAGCGTCTGTACCGCGCGTTGCGAGAGCCAGGGCGCGAGCTGCGTGCCGAAGAACGCGGACGGTACGGTCTTGCGCACAACCAGTTCGCCCCGTGCCGGCGTCAACTCAGGCACGATCGCGCTGTTCGGATGGTCTTCGGTAAGCGTCGCCATGCCCGGCACTTTCAACGAAAACACGTTGTCGTCGCTGCCGTCTGCCGCGTACACAATCCGGCTGTGCGCCACCGGCCAGCCATGCCGGCGCGCGGCCGCAAGCAGATGCACCGTGCGTTCGATAGCCGGCGCAATGTTGCCGCCGCCAAAGGTCTTGGGGTCCGCAAAGCCGACCACGAAGTCGACAATCAGCAAGCCGATATTGCCTTGCACCGGCAACGGCGTGCCGAATCCCTGCTGTTTGTACACGCCTGATTCAGCGTGACTCTGGATGTCGCTCATTCAGATTGCTCCAAGGGGTCAATATCTATCGGTCCATCACCACGCCATCGCGGACCACGGCAACGCCATCGAGCATCACGTCGCAATGGCGCAGCGGGATGTCGATATGACACGTAGTCGTGCGCTTGCCGCCGGCTTCGTTGTTCGGCCCGAGGGAGAACAGGAAGTTGCCTTCGAACGCGCGGGCATCCATGCCGATGGTCGCCTCGCGGTCGTACAGGCCAAGCGTCGACCAGCGCGCGCGAGGCTGCAAACCCCAGCCGATATGCGAGATCGCATAACCTTCCGGATCGTTGAAAGAGGCCATGTAGTCGCTTAGCAAGGCCGCGTCCACACCGCCGTCAATGCGCGTGGCGTAACCGTTCTCTACCGTCAGCGTGATCGGATCGTTCACATACTTTTTCTGCGGCAGCAGGATGTCGCCGCGATCGATCACGATCTGGCCGTTTGCTTCGCCCTCGTTCGGGAACGTGAGTACGAAACCGCTTGGCCAGTGATCCCAGCGGCCGGGTTCATCGACGAAACCGTACTCGGAAATAGCCGGGAATTCGCCCAGCGGACACACGAGTTCCGTGCCCGCTTTTGACTTGACGCGCATTTCACGCGACGCCTTGATCCTCTCGGCTGCCGCCCGCACGCGCGTGCGATCGGCTTCGGTCGGCACGAGGCGCGCGAGCACTTCGGGCGGTTCGACCGCCAGCAGGATCTTCGTGCCGGTCGCGAGGATCTCGTGCTGCTCGGGCGAGAACAACAAGGTCATCAGGTCGAGCACGAGATCGCTCGCCTTCAACGCGGCAATAGCGGCCAGGTTGCCGGTGAGAGGCGTGGTGCCCAGATACGCGAGCGAGTCGCGGCTCAGGGCCTTTTCGCCGTTCACCGGCAGCAGGTCGAGGCGGTTGACGATCGCACCCATGGACTGCGTGGCGATCAGTGCGCTTGAAAGCGTTTGCGGATGCGTGGACGCGCTGGTGAGGATGGTGACGGTCTGGCCGGCCTGCAGCTTCGACAACGTCAGTACCTGCTTCCATGCGGCGATCATTTCGTAATCGCTGATTGGCATGTTGACTCCTGAAGAGTGAGCGTCAGTGTCGGGTCGTTGTTCGCGCCTGGCGTCAGACGAGCTTTGCGCCGAGGAAATCGCCGAAGGCTTCATAGAAGCCGGCTTCGTTGTCCCACGGAATCATGTGGCCGGCATCGGGCACACGGGTATGCAGCAGTCTGGGGCAAAGCGTCTGCATCTCCTGCACGTCCTCGCCAAGCACCACGTCGCCGCGTGCGGCGGTGATGAGCAGCGAAGGCACGCGGACGAGCGGCAGGTCGGCGTGGATGTCGTCAGTATGGAAACCCTCGAATGACGTCAGCATGCCGCGTTCATCGCAGGTATGCAGCCATTGTGCGCGCAGGCGCAACTGCTCTTCGGTCCAGGTCGGACAGAAGGTGCGCATACCGTCGGCGTCGATGCCTTTCAAAGCCAGGCGGATCGAATCGACGTACCACGGCAGCTTCGCCGGATAGGCGCGGCGGCCAGGGCCGGACACGGGCGGATCGACCAGCACCGTGCGCGTCAGGCCCTTCGGCGCGCTGCGTGCAGCGCGGATTGCAATGCGGGCGCCCATCGAATGCCCGACGAGCGCATAGTGTTCAAGGCCGAGTACTTCGGCGAGCGCGATGACGTCGGCGGCCTGGGCGTCGAGGCTGTAGTCGAGCGTCGACGATGCTTCGGACAAACCGCGGCCGCGCACATCGAGCACGTAGGTATCGAACTGGCGGCCAAGCGTCTCGCCGACAAAACCCCAGGTGACGGCGGGGCTCGTAATGCCCGGAATCAGGATCACGGCGGGGCGGCCGGCGCGTACGCCCTCAGTGCCGCCGTAGCGCAGGTAATGCTGGCGGATGCCGTTGGCGTTGACGTTCGCGCCGTAGAGAAAAGTTGAGTTCATCGTGGAGTCCATGGGTAGATCGAAAGCTATCAGTAATCGGTTAATAAGCGGTCAATAAGCGATTAACAAGCAACCAATGAGCAATCAATAAGCGCCGGACAGCAGCGCGCCTGCGCCCGGGACCACGCACTCCAGATCCAGCTCGCGCAGCATGGCGTAGGTCGTGGCAATGGCAGCGGTAATGACCGGCTTGCCCGTCATCGCTTCGACTTGCGGCACTGCGGCAAGCGATGGCATCTGCACGCAAGCCGACAACACGATTGCATCGACGTCCTCATAGGGCAGGGTTTTCACGATCTCCGGCAACAGGCGCGGGTCGTGGCGGCCGACATCCAGATTGTCGGGAATTTCGAGCGCCCGGTAGGCGACGACTTCAAAACCCTCATTGCGGATGTAGTCCACAACCAGTTCCGTCAGCGGTTTCATATAGGGAGCAACCACCACGATGCGCTTGGCCTTGATGACTTTCAATGCGTCCACAAGTGCGCCGGCGCTGGTGATGACCGGCGCTGCGCCGCCGTTCTCGACCGTACGTTCGTGCAGCCGTTTTTGCGACACGCGGTGGTAGCCGTGTCCCATCGCCATGATTGCCACCAGGCACGCATAACCGAGCACGTCCACGCGCGCGTCGCTGAGTTCCAGCGCGCAACGGTCCGATTCGGCGTCCATGGCCGCCAGTTCCTCCTTGACCACCTTCTTCATGCGCATGCGGCTGGAGTGGAACGTAAAACGCTCCGGGCGGATGGTCTGGCGGGCAAGCAGCATGGCCGGGATTTCGGTTTCCATCGTCGTGTTCGAGCTCGGCACGATCTGGCCGATGCGCAAGGTCTTCGTCATCTGGTCGACTCCGTATGTCGTTGGCCACCCGTGGCGGCTTTAGTTGGGTTGGGCAAATGAGGTAGCAATTTGATTCGATAAAGTCTAGTGTACACATTGGAATTTAACAAGATTCAGAAAACATTTTTTAATGGTGCATGCATGCTTTAGATTGGTGAAAACCCTTATAAAGTGCACATATAAAGGGATAAATCGCACCTGAGCCGACTCATTGCAAATTTTCTTTACTCAAAAAAATTCAATGTGTACACTCGATATAGATTCATTTAACAGGCTCGGCTGAACAACTTTCGGCGAGCGCCAGACATGGAGAGATCATCATGAGCAAACCCCGTATCGCGATTGTTGGCGCGGGCCTTGGCGGAACGGCAGCAGCGGCGCTGATGCAGCGCGCCGGTTATTCGGTTCGCCTGTACGAGCAGGCTCCGGCGTTTTCGCGTCTCGGCGCGGGCATTCACCTCGGTCCCAACGTGATGAAGATCATGCGCCGCATGGATTGCGAAGACGCGCTGAACGTCATGGGTTCGCACCCGGACTACTGGTACAGCCGCGACTGGAAAACGGGCGAAGCCATTGCGCAGATTCCGCTGGGCGAGTTTGCGCTGAAAGAATACGGCGCGTCGTATCTGACCGTGCATCGCGGTGACTTCCATGCGCTGATGACCGAGGCGGTCGCGCCCGGCACGATCGAGTTCAAAAAGTGCCTGAGCGGGATTGAAGAGGTGGACAACGAAGTGCGGCTGACCTTTGCCGACGGCAGTGTCGAGACCGCGGACATCGTGATTGGCGCGGACGGCGTGAACTCGAAGATCCGTGACCACCTGCTCGGCGCGGAACCGCCGCGTTATACGGGTTATGTCGCACATCGCGCCGTATTTCCCGCGTCGCTGCTCGGCACCGATCCTTTCGATCTGTGTGTAAAGTGGTGGTCGGAAGATCGTCACATGATGGTGTATTACGTGACGTCCAAGCGCGATGAAATCTACTACGTGACCGGCGTTCCGCAGGCTGAGTGGCCGGCTGGGCAGTCGGTGGCGCCCAGCAGCCGCGAGGAAATGCGCGAAGCATTCGCGGGCTATCATCCGTCGGTGCAAAAGCTGATCGACGCCACGCCGGAAGTCACGAAGTGGCCGTTGCTGGAACGCGGTCCGCTGCCGTTGTGGAGCCGTGGGCGTCTGGTCCTGCTCGGCGACGCGTGCCATCCGATGAAACCGCATATGGCGCAGGGCGCGGCCATGGCGATCGAAGATGCAGCCATGCTGACTCGTTGCCTGGACGAAGTGGGCGCAACCGATCACGCGGGCGCATTTGCGCTGTATGAAGCGAATCGGGCGGAGCGTGCGTCGAAGGTGCAACTGGTCTCGCACAACAACACATGGCTGCGCACCAACGAAGATCCGGCATGGGTGTTTGCTTACGACGTGTTCAACGAACCGTTGAAGTCGCCGTCGGCCAAGCAGGCTTCTGCCGCTGCCGCTTGATATTTCGACCCGGCCGCCGGGGCAGTGCCGGAAAGCACTGCCGTGAGCGGTCTTGATTCGATGACTTGAACATGAGCGTGTCCGCCTCCGCAACACCGGTTTCCGAGCCGTTGACGCTGACCGTCAACGGCAGCACCCGCACGGTCGAGGTGACCCGCGATACGCCCTTGCTGTATGTGCTGCGCAACGACTTCGAGCTGAACGGGCCGAAGTACGGCTGTGGCCTCGGCCAGTGCGGAGCCTGCACGGTGCTGCTGGACGGCGGTCCCGCACGTTCATGCGTCGTGCCGGTGGCGGCGGCTATTGGACGTGAGACGCTCACGCTCGAAGGGCTTGGGACGCTGGACGCGCTGCACCCGATCCAGCGGGCTTTTATCGACGAACAAGCGGCGCAATGCGGCTACTGTCTCAACGGCATGATCATGAGCGCGAAGGCGCTGCTCGATCGGAACCCAACACCTGATGACGACGATATCCGTGAAGCGCTGCGCTTCAACCTGTGCCGTTGCGGCACGCACATTGAAATCATGAAGGCGGTGCATCGCGCTGCCGGCTATCTGAAACGCGAACAATAACGCTGATTCAATGGGCCCCCTGTAATGGATGCTGTGCGCGAAGGAAGTCCTGACGGACCCGTGCTGATGCCCGGGCCGATGCTTCACGCGTGCGTGCTGGGAGACGTCGACGGGGCACTGCTCGAACTTGGGGCGCGGTTGGACGTGCAGGCAGGCGTGCGTTGGGTGGTGGCGGGAAGCGTTGCCGCGTTCGTGGCCGAGCGTTTCGAGCTGGCACGCGACGCTGCGTGCCGGCTGGTGTTATCGGCGGGTCCTCGGGACACCGGCGGTTCTGCGTCGTTACCCGTGCAACACTCCGGCCTGGAGCAGGAAGCGCATTACGTATGGCCGATTCCGATCGACAGGTTCATACCGTGCGAGGCGATTGCACGCGAAGAAGGAGGCAGCATCGCGATCTGGAGCGGTGCGCCCGCGACCGCGGATCTGCTGACGAATCTTGCCGGCGTCATGGGCCTGCCGCCCGACCGCTTCACGCTACATTCACTCGCTGACCATGCCGATCCGCAGGTCGCCACGCATGCCGCGCTCGCTGCGGTCGTCCTGATGGCGGAGACCGGCCGGGCGATCTGCGTTGGCGGTTACATGGCGGTATCGAAGGTCAGGGAGGCGGAAGTTTCCGTCGCGGCGTCGCTGGATGGCGAAGGCGCGCTGCTCGACTGGCGCTACATGGCGCGAACGCCGGGTTTAACCGGCGGCGAAGCAGTTGCACAAGATCCCGGTCCTTATTCGTCGTCCCGTTCAACGTCGCTTGTCGACGATCCCGCCGCGCTGATTCCCGGCTCGGCGCATATCTTCGCGCGTGAATCTTTCGTCGATGAAATCGCGTGCGACCATCAGCGTGATCCGGTTTCGTTTCGTCTCGATCATCTCGATCCGGTCGAGTACGGCGGTGCGAGGGAACTGATCGATACGGTGGCGCAGCGCGCCGCGTGGAACGCCGATAAGCAGGATCAGACGCAGGGTCATAAGCAGGACCGCAAGACGCGCCGCGCTGACAGCAATGTCGCGCACGGCCGCGGTTTCGCGTTCGACAAACACGACGCATCATCCGGCGATAACCCGACGCCCGGCTATTCGGCGTGGATCGTCGATCTCGATGTGAACCGCCTGACCGGCGACGTCGCGCTCAAGCGCGTGGTGGCGGGGCGAGCAAGCGGACGGCGCAGGATTGGCCGGATGAATGGCATTCCGGCCCGGCAGATCGCTGCCGCTGCTTCGCGCGCCCTGGGCTTGCAACTCACCGCGCGGCCCTCGCACGACGAGACACCGGGTGCGCAAGCCGTATCGCATGAACTGGCTCCCACGTCGGCGGCATCCGGCGAAGTCGCTACGCAGACCACGGCTGGCGATCGTCTGGAAATCGATGTATCACCCGCCGCAGCGGCTATTGCCAATGCGCTTTACGACGCAACCGGCGTACGATTCCGGGCACCGCCGTTCACGCCCGAGCGCGTGCTTGCGGCGCTTGGCGGGGCCGCTGCGCACGACGCATCGAAAGGCACGATCGGCAACAGATTGCGGCGCGCAAAACGCTCGCTATGGACCGCGGTCGCGGCCGGTGGTCTGGGCAGCCTGATCGGGCTGGCCTGCACGGCGTGGCCCCTGCGTGCGCCGATTGAACCGATCGCGCGGCCCGCTGCATCGACCTGGTCCGACGCCACCATTGCGCGTGGCCGCCAGATTGCCGAGTTCGGAGATTGCGCGGTCTGCCATACGGCGCCCGGCGGCGCGGTCAATGCAGGCGGTCTTGGCCTTGAAACGCCTTTCGGCATGGTCTACACGACCAACCTGACGCCCGATCCCAGGACGGGCATTGGCAACTGGTCGTTCGCGGCATTCGACCGGGCGATGCGCCAGGGTATTTCACGCGACGGTCGTCATCTCTATCCTGCGTTCCCCTACACCGCGTTCACGAAGATGAGCGAGGCCGACATGACCGCGCTGTACGCGTATCTGATGTCGCAGCCGGCGGTCGAAAATACGCCACCCGCTACGCGCCTGCCGTTCCCGCTGAATCAGCGCGCGCTGGTGGCCGGATGGAACGCGCTTTATCTGAAGCAGGATGAGTTCAAGCCCGACCCGACGCGCTCGGCAATATGGAATCGCGGCGCGTATCTCGTGGATGGCGCCGGACATTGCAGCGCATGCCATTCGCCGCGCAACGCATTCGGGGCGGAGAAGGGCGGGCGTTTGTACCTGACAGGCGGCAGCGCTGAAGGCTGGGTGGCGCCTTCGCTCGTCGCCAATTCGAAAGCGCCGGTGCGCTGGACCGAGCAGGCGCTGTACGACTATCTCAAGACCGGTTTCTCGCATGAGCATGGTGTTGCGGCGGGCCCGATGGCGCCGGTTGTCGCAAGCTTGTCAGCACTGCCTGAAGAGGACGTTCGCGCGATGGCGCATTACGTGGCGTCGCTGTCGCCGCAGCCGGTTGAAACTCCATTGCCCAAACCCGCGCACGACACCGCCACAAGCGCCGTGACCCTGCAGGGGCTCGACAGCGGCCGGCGGATTTTTGAGGGTGCATGCGCGGTCTGTCATGCCGCGACGGGCGGTGTCGGCAACTTCGGGGTGCGTCCGCTGCTCTCGCTGAACACCAGCGTGAGTGAAGGTACGCCGGACAACCTGCTGAACGTCATCCAGAATGGTATTGATGCTCCCGCTACCGATGCGCTGGGTTACATGCCGGGCTTCAAGGATTCGTTCGACGATCGTCAGATAGCCGATCTCGTGTCTTATATCCGCGCTACCTTTGCGCCGAATGAAGCGCCGTGGAAAGACCTGGCCCAGGCATCGGCGCGCATTCGAAAGAACGTGCATTAGCGGCAGGCTGAATGTTGCTTCGGCTCCTTTGACGAAGGGCGCTGCCCGCTGCGGGCGAGCGCCTGTCCCCATTTCACCCTACCGGCATTCGAACTATCATGGCGCCTTCGAAGCTTCCTTCAGGTTCATCGCAAGCTGCACAGGACGTTGTGTCCCGCTATGAGGTGTCGGAGCAGATCGGGCATCTTCTTCGCAAGGCGTATCAGCGCCACCTCGCCATTTTCAGCCAGACTATCGACGACCCTCAACTGACCGCCGTGCAGTTTGCGGTATTGAGCGCCAGCCGAAGACTCGGGCCGTCTTCAATGAGCGATCTGGGCAAGGCGACCGCAATCGACGCAGCCACGGTGCGCGGCATAATTGAACGTTTGAGGGCGCGTGAGCTGATCGAGTTGCAGACGAACCCGGACGACCGCAGGAAGGTCACGGTCCAGCTGACGCGAGCCGGTGAAAGCCTGGTCGAACAGATCACGCCTACGGCCTTGCGCATCAGCGAGTTGACCATGGGCGAGCTGAACGAAGCGGAGCGCGTGGCCGTGCTCTATTTGCTGCGCAAGTTAAGCGCGACAGATTCCGACTAAGCACGATCTGTATCCGGTGCGTTTTCCCGGCTCCGGCCATACTTGTTAATTAGCTGCTTCGTCTGGTGCATCGCCATTCGCCACCCCGTCGCATTGCACCAATAGCGGGACCCTCGCACCGGAAAAGCGATTATGGCGTGTACGCTGATTTTATAAGGTGCAGCACAACAAACAATGTTGTATGACTGTCAGCTTTCGGGCAGTCAAAAAACCCGGTAAAACAAGGATAAAAGACCCTGATACCTAGTACAAGTCACTAGTCATAAAGTGGGCATGGTCATTGCATGGAAGACTAGAATTAGAGTGTGTACATTTGTATCGGTAAGCAGGGATGGCGCTGTGAAAAGCAGCCTTGCCGACGCGAATACCTTGATGAAATCCGAGCGATAGAGGCGTCGATGCTTTCGAATCTGGCTGTACAACTCATCAACGGACTAGCGGACGCGTGCGCCATGTTTCTTGTCGCGTCCGGTTTGTCCTTGATCTTCGGCGTGACGCGAATCGTCAACTTTGCGCACGGCTCGTTCTACATGCTTGGCGTGTATGTGGCCTACAGCATCGCCAGCCGGTTCGGTTCGACCGTGGCCGGTTTCTGGCTTTCGATGCTTGCAGCAGCACTCGTCGTTGCCGTGCTCGGTGCGCTGGTTGAAGTGATCGTGCTCCGGCGCATCTATCAGGCGCCGGAGTTATTCCACTTGCTGGCAACGTTTGCGCTGGTGCTGATCTTTCGCGACGCCGCGCTGTACATCTGGGGCCCGGAAGATTTGTTCGGACCGCGAGCTCCGCTGCTTGGCGGCGCGGTCAATTTGCTCGGTCACGCGCTGCCCACCTATGACATTGCATTGATCGTGATCGGTCCCGTGGTGCTGGGCATCCTCTGGTTCGGTCTGACCAAAACGCGCTGGGGCACGCTCGTGCGCGCGGCGACCGGTGACCGGGAAATGCTGGGTGCGCTCGGCATCAACCAGGCGTGGTTGTTCACGGGCGTATTTTTTATCGGCGCATTCCTCGCAGGTCTTGGCGGTGCGCTTCAGGTGCCGCGCATGTCGGCGAACCTGTCGCTTGATATCGATACGATCGGCAATGCGTTCGTTGTGGTCGTGGTCGGCGGCATGGGCTCGATCCCGGGCGCGTTCGTGGCGGCGCTGCTGATCGCGGAGATCAAGGCGCTATGCATTGGCATAGGCGACGTCACCATTGGCGGCGTGGTGTTTTCTCTGAGCAAGTTCACGCTGGTGGCCGAGTTCGTGGTGATGGCCATCGTGCTCGTCGTGCGTCCGTGGGGGTTGCTTGGCCGCGCACAGGCCGCCGTTCGCACCATGGCCGCCGCTGAAGCGCCGCTGCGTCTCGCCGATACTCGGATGAAGATATTCGTGGGTGTCGTGCTCGCGGTGCTGGTGCTGGCACCCCTGCTTTCAGGCGTGTTTCCCTACATGCCGGTGTTGCTGGTCGAGATCCTGATCGCGGTTCTGTTTGCGACGAGCCTGCATTTCATCATGGGGCCGGGCGGCATGCATTCGTTCGGTCATGCCGCGTATTTCGGTCTGGGTGCGTATGGGGCGGCGTTATTCCTGAAGGTCCTGAACCTGCCAATGGAGGCCGCGCTTGTGCTCGGCCCGCTGCTTGCGGGCGTCGGGGCGATTGTGTTCGGGTGGTTCTGCGTGCGTTTGTCGGGCGTCTATCTCGCGATGCTGACGCTGGCCTTCGCGCAGATCGTGTGGTCGATCGTGTTCCAGTGGGACGCGGTGACCGGCGGCAGCAACGGCATTCTCAATCTATGGCCGTCGAGCTGGCTTAGCTCGACGGTGGCGTACTACTACGTGACCCTGGTGTTCGCGGTCCTGGGTGTCTGGCTCCTGAGGCGAATGTTGTTTTCACCGCTCGGTTACGCCATGCGTGCCTCGCGCGATTCCACCTTGCGCGCCGAAGCAATCGGTATCGACGTAAAGCGCGTGCAGTGGGTGGCGTTCATCATCGCGTCATTATTCTGCGGCCTCGCGGGATCGCTGTATGCGTTCTCGAAGGGGTCGATCTCGCCTGAGGTGATCAGTGTCGGGCGTTCGGTCGACGGCCTCGTCATGGTGCTGCTGGGTGGCTTGCAGACGCTCACCGGGCCGATTGTCGGTGCGGCGGTGTTCACCTGGCTCCAGGATACGGTAGCGCGCCAGACGGACTACTGGGAGGCTCTGTTGGGCGCGGCGATCCTGGTGCTGGTGATCGCGTTCCCGCAAGGGATCGTGGGCTTTGTACGGGACAAGCTGGGTTCGCACAAGAATTCCGATGGCAGCGTGGCCTCGCAACCTGCCAAGGAGGCCCTGTGACCCTTCTGCGCGTCTCTCATCTTGCGAAGTCGTTCGGCGGCGTCAAGGCGGTCGACGACGTTTCCTTCGACCTTCACGCGGGCCAGCTGCTCGCGCTGATCGGTCCGAACGGCGCCGGCAAGTCGACCTGCTTCAACATGCTCAACGGGCAGTTGAGACCGAGTTCAGGCGCCATCCTTTTCGACGACCACGAGATCGCCGGCAAACGTCCGCGCGATATCTGGCGTCTCGGCGTTGGCCGCACCTTCCAGATTGCTGCGACTTTCAATTCGATGACGGTGATTGAAAACGTGCAAATGGCACTTGTTTCGCGGGACCGCCAGCTATTCAACTTGTGGAAACCGGCATCGTCCATTCACGCCGATGAAGCGATTGCGTTGCTCGAACAGGTCGGCATGGCGGCGCATGCAAAGCGCGCTTGCGGCGTGCTGGCTTATGGCGATGTGAAGCGCGTCGAACTGGCCATTGCACTTGCCAACAAACCGAAACTGTTGCTGATGGACGAACCGACGGCGGGCATGGCGCCCAAGGAACGCAACGACCTGATGGCGCTGACCAAGCAACTGGTGATCGATCACAAGCTCGGTGTGCTGTTCACGGAGCACAGCATGGACGTGGTGTTTGCCTACGCCGACAAGCTGATCGTGCTCGCACGCGGCAAGCTGATTGGCGAGGGAGATGCGGAAACCGTCCGCAACGATCCCCGTGTGCGCGAGGTGTATTTCGGCACGGGGAAATCTTTCACGCCGCGTGCATCGCTCGCGGCCGACGGAGTCGCCTGATGAACACGGCCACTCAAGACAAGACCATGTTGAAAGTCTCCGGCCTGAACGCGTTCTATGGCCGCGCGCAAATCCTGTACGACGTTGAACTCGAAGTGGGCCGCGGCGAAGTGGTCGCGCTGATGGGCCGCAATGGCGCGGGCAAATCGACCACGATGAAAGCGCTGATGGGCATGCTGCCCTCGCGGCAGGGAGCGATCAATTTCTGCGGGCATGACATTGCCAGGTTGCCGCCGTATCGTATCGCCCGGCTCGGCATGGGCTTCGTACCGGAAGACCGGCGCGTGTTCGGCGACCTGACGGTCATGGAGAATCTCGATACCGGCCGTCAGCCGCCGCGCGACGACGCGCCCCGCTGGACGCCGGAAAAGCTGTTTCGCCTGTTCCCGAATCTTGGCGAGATGCCGAATCGTCCCGGCAGCCAGATGAGCGGCGGCGAGCAGCAGATGCTGACTGTTTCGCGTACGCTCATGGGCAATCCCACGCTGGTTTTGCTGGATGAACCGTCGGAGGGCGTGGCGCCGATCATCGTTGAACAGATGGCGAACATGATTCTCGAGTTGAAGCGCGAAGGGCTGTCCATCCTGCTGTCCGAGCAGAACATGCATTTCGCCGAACTCGTCAGCGACCGCGCCTACGTGCTCGAAAAAGGGCAGATCCGGTTTAGCGGCACGATAGATGAGCTCGCCCGCGACGAAGCCGTGCGGCGGGCGTACCTAAGTGTTTAAGCTGTCCAAGCTGTTTAATCGCGTTCAGCCAGGCAAAGATCGACCAAGGGTATTCTTCAATCCACCTTAGCCATTAGCCACTCACTTGGCATTCAACCTAGCCGCTTTACCCGGAGAGAAAAACTATGACCACGCGTGTTGGATCGTTGCTGCGCTTAACCGCCTTCATGGTTGCGCCCCTGGCCGCCGCTTTGGTGTCGGCAGGCGCCGCCGCCCAGACCATCAAGATTGGCGAGATCAACAGTTATAAAGCGCAGCCCGCGTTCCTCGGTCCGTACAAGAACGGCTGGAACATGGCGCTTGACGAGGTCAACGCGGCGGGCGGCATCGACGGCAAGAAGCTCGAAGTCATCTCGCGCGACGACAACGGCAATCCGGGCGATACGGTTCGGGTTGCGCAGGAATTGATCACGGGCGAACAGGTCTCGTTGTTGTTCGGCGGCTTTTTGTCGAACACAGGGTTGGCGCTTGCCGACTACGCGAAGCAACGCAAGGTTTTCTTCCTGGCTGCTGAACCGCTGACCGACAAGATCGTCTGGCAGGACGGCAACAAGTACACGTACCGGTTGCGTCCGTCGACCTATATGCAGGTCGCGATGCTCGTGCCAGAAGCCGCCAAGCTGCACAAGAAACGCTGGGCGGTGGTTTATCCGAACTATGAATACGGCCAGTCGGCGGTGGCAACATTCAAGCGGTTGTTGAAAGCAGCGCAACCGGACGTCGAGTTCGTGGCGGACCAGGCGGCTCCGCTTGGCAAGCTGGATGCCGGTGCGGTTACGCAAGCGCTCGGGGACGCGAAGCCCGATGCCATTTTCAATGTCGAGTTCGCGGCCGACCTTGGCAAGTTCGTGCGTGAGGGCAATACGCGTGGCTTGTTCAAGGATGTTTCCGTCGTGTCGCTATTGACGGGCGAGCCTGAATATCTCGACCCGCTGGGATCCGAGGCACCGGTCGGCTGGATCGTGACGGGGTATCCGTGGTACTCGATCGATACACCTGCCAACCGCAAGTTCGTGGCGGCCTATGAGACGAAGTATCACGACTATCCGCGGGTGGGATCGGTGGTGGGTTATTCGGCGTTGATGTCGATTGCGGACGGCTTGAAGAAGGCCAAGTCGACCGATCCGGACAAGCTTGCGGCGGCGTTCAAGGGCCTGAAGGTCGACACGCCGTTTGGTCCTATCACGTACCGCGCGCAGGACAACCAGTCGACGATGGGCGCGTATGTGGGCACCACGGCGTTGAAGGGCGGCAAGGGCATCATGACGAACTATAAGTACATCGATGGCGCGAGTGTCCAGCCATCGGACGCGGAAGTGGCGAAACTGCGCGCAGCAGATTAAGTCGACGCGCTGTGTTATGTGTGAGAACGGCCCGCGAAAGCGGGCCGTTTTTGTTGGTGGGGCTGGCGAGGGACTTGGTTTTGAACGTTGCTGGAACAGACGAATCGGTTGAAACGGGAAAAAGCGCTTGACTGATACCGGAAACGGCCTAGTATGTACATACCATGTTCATGTACATAGGAGTATAGAAATGGCTGCAGCAACGGAACGAATTGTCGTCCAGGTGACACCGGTTCAGAAACGTGCGATTGCGAGCACCGCCAAGCGCCTCGGGCTCAATGTGAGCGAATTGATGCGCCAGGCGGCGCAGGGCTTCACGCCGTCGAACGATGAAGAGGATATTAACGCGCTGATCTGGCGCGTGAATGCGTCCACGCAGGAAGCGAACGACGCACTCGATGATGCGTTGTCATTTGTCGCAGAATCGAACAAGCGCATCGCCGCAATGTCCGGAGGTAAGTAGTAATGGGTGTAACCGACAAGGTGTGGGACGCACTCACGACCGTTATCAAAATGAATGACAAGGTGGTGTCGTTGGCCGGTACGGTGAAAGAGCAGCAGCTAAAGATCGAGGGACTGACCGAGCGCGTGATTCGCCTCGAGGCGACTCTGGAACTGATGATGCGTACAGGCAGCGGCACGAAGAAGTTGCCGCGCTAACTGGAAGAAAATTGAGCAATGTCGAGTATGAGGAACGATGGCATCCACAACTGTGACATGTAAAGGGCAGGTGACGATTTCTGTTGACCTAAGTAACCAACTTGGGCTCGGAACTGGTGATCACGTCGAGTTCATCCTCAACGACGAAACCGGGCACTATGAAGTCGTGCGTGCCACGTGCTCAGTGAAAGCACTCAAGGGAATCATCCGCAAACCCGCGGTATTAGTCTCGATTGAGGACATCAACTCGGTAATAGGCGAACAGGGAGCATCGGCTCGATGATCGGCCTTGATACGGATGTGTGGATTCGCTATCTTGCACAAGATGCGGATTTTTGGGCCGACGTAGACAACTGGAGCCCGTCATGAAAACCGTCACTCTGGGCGTCGCCTCCCGCGAAGCCGTCAACAAGCGCTTTTTGGCAGCATTCGAGGGCGCCAGTGACGCGCCCGATGAACCAGAAGACCCAACCGATCACGGACTAAGCTTCGAGATTTTCTGGCCCTGGATTCCTACTCCGGCCATCAGCCCTTGCTGACCATAAATGAACGCGTACACATCCGATTTCAGCGTGGTCGATGTCAGCGACCGGGCCGTGCCGGAATCCACTACAACAACACTTGGACCTGCTCCAATCGACCACCCGCCGCTAGTCTGCAGATAGTTGATTGCGGAATCGCTTGTGAAGAACATGGCTTCCTGAAACGACTGCGCACCGGCCTGCAGACCATACGAAAGGGACGTTGCGTTGTAGTAGCCCATCACTCTCCCATCCGCAGCGAACATCACGCCGTTTCCTTCCTCGGCTCCAACGATCAAACCCGCCTTGAGTATCTCCGGAAATACGAGCACCGCCTTCGCTCGCGCCTGGAGCAACTTTGCATTGGGCGTGGTGCTGTACAACTGCTGTAACGCTGCGCGCGCCTTGGCTTCCAGGTCGGGATCAACTGCGCTGGACGGCGGTATTTGCGAAGTCGAGCAAGAGGTCGCAAGCAGCAAGAGCAGGTTAACGAGGATGAGTCTGATGCATTTGGCCATGGGTCGACTCCGCTTGCAGATCGGCCGTATCCGGTTGAATACAGGCCGGGGTGGTTCGGCTGGGGTTCGATACAGATCAGCTTTATCGGTGGTTAGTTTTTCGATTTAAAACGTATTCTTCCGCGTGAGAGTGTAAATAGATTGAGGAAATAATTCGGTCCGATTTTGTTGTTTGAAACGATTTAATGACTAATGCTCATGTTTGCAATAATAAAAATTGGCAAGCGGCGGTCATTAATAAATCATTTTGAAACGGCAAACGTGTTTAACGCCCGAGGCTTGCAGGGCGGCGCTGCGACTCACATAACTGGCTCCGGATAATCGATCAATTCAATCTGGCGGGGCTCGGCGAGCACGCTTGTCCGTTCTTGCTTTATTCAACTTGAGATTTCATAAGGCACGAGGTTATATCAAGCATTGCCATTTGGCAAAGTATCCGCCACGCAAGAAATTATGGAAATAATGCCCGAATTTATTTCGGAATTTCAGTTCTCAATATGTCACGCCTATCAAGCCCAAGCGCATCTATAAACAACTCGTTCCGTTGCGAGCCTCCCTGCGGCCGGAGCGCGCGCCAATCTGACCATGTGTTATGACGCGTTACCATGCCGGTTCGTCCCGACTTGCGACCTTTGCCGTGAACATCCGCTTCCTTGAAACCTTTGTCTGGCTCGCCAAACTGCAGAACTTCCGTCTCACGGCCGAGAAATTGCACACCACGCAAGCGGCGGTCTCGAGCCGGATCGCATCGCTTGAAGAGAGCTTCGACGTCCGCCTGTTCGACCGCAACTCGCGTTCCGCCACGCTGACTCCGGCGGGCCGCAAGATGCTGGCCTATGCGGAGCGCATCGTGCGCCTTGGCGAGGAGATGCGCCGGGAAGTCGACGACGCGGACGCCGATGCGGGCCTGATCCGCATCGGCGTGATCGAATCGATCGTGCATAGCTGGTTCCCGGCGCTGATGGCGCTGGTGCGCGAACGATATCCCCGGCTCGAAATAGAAGTCACGAGCGACACGACGATTCACCTCGCAAACCTGCTGCGCGGCGGTGAGATCGAGTTGATCCTGCAGACCGATGCAATCGCCGGCCCCGACTTCACGAATCTGCCGCTCTGCGAATTCCCGGTGCGCTGGGTGGCCAGTCCCAAGCTCGGGCTCTCAGGCCGGACCCTTGATCTCGTGGATCTCGCGGACTTTCCTATCGTCAGCTTTTCGCGTCACTCCGGTCCGCACGCAACGCTCGAGCAACTCTTCGCACTGGCAGTCGAGCGACCCGCGCGGATCAACTGCATCACGTCGGTGGCAGCGATGATTCGGCTGGTTGCGGACGGTTTCGGAGTCGCCGCGCTGCCGCCCGCGATCATCCAGCGCGAGTTGCGCGAGGGCACGCTCGAAGTCCTCGACGTAAGCGCCGAGTTCCCCGCGCTGCCGCTGATGGCGACCTGCCGGGCGCATAGTCATCCGCTCGCCGCGCGCATTGCCGATCTGGCACGGCAAGCCGCGAGCGAATTCGAAGCAGCGCTCCACGCTGAGCCGGCCCCGGCTGCCAAGGCCGAAGCCAAGCCGGGGACATCGTCAAAACGCGGTGCCCGCAAGACTGGCGGCGCGCAGACGTTGTCGCCGGCGGTCAATGCGGGCAAGCCGGGCCGCACGCGTAAATCTGCGCAAAGCAAGTCGCCGGAAAACAAGCGGGCGGAAAGCAAGTCATAAGGAAACTTGTTCGCGCCGTATTTGTTTTCTTGTTGGACCGAAGTACCCGCTGCTCGCGACACTGTTCCCATTACGAATCCACTTTCGCCAGGGAACAACCGATGAGCGCATCACAACCGCAGGGACAGCTTTGCATTTGGACCGATACCGACCCCGATCCGGTGCAGGAAGCCGATTTCAACGCGTGGTACGACTGCGAGCACATGCAGGAACGCGTCGCGATTCCCGGTTTTCGCTACGCACGCCGCTTCAAGGCGACCGACGGCGGCCCGCGCCGCTACCTCGCGCTCTATGTGACCGAGTCGCTCGAGGTTTTTCGCAGCGACGCTTATCAGCGCGCATTCACTCAGCAAACCCCATGGTCCCTCGGCAATTTTGCGCGGATGACCAACACGCAGCGACGCGTGGGCGAACTGACGCTTGAAAAGGGTGACGGCGAGGGCGCATTTCTCGCGCTGTTCGTGCTGCCGCCCGAACGCGTTGAAGCCACGCTGTTGAAGCCGCGCTTTGAAGCAGGCCTGCGTCAGGCGGGCATTCATGCCGCACGGCTTTTTTGCACGGCGCCTGCGCTGTCGGTGTCGCTGACGGCATCGAAGGAACCGGCATTGCCCGCTGCCGATGCGCTCGTGCTGATCGAAGGCAGTGACGCCGAGGCCACTCGCGCGCTTGCTGAAACACTCGCGGACGGCGCTGAAGTCCGTACGTTCCAGATGCTCTGGCGCATTTCGGCCTGACCCCACGTTTTGATCATCCGAGGTTCCCGATGAATACACTTGCCCGGCAATCCGATCTTGGTTCGCCGCACGTCGGCCGCGGTCGCCTGGCGACGGCGAGCATGGTCGGCACGTCGCTGGAGTGGTACGACTTCACGATCTACAACACGCTCGCCGCACTGGTTTTCAATCACCTGTTCTTCCCTTCCGTCGATCCGCTCGCAGGCACCATTCTCGCGTTCTCGACCTACGCGGTGGGGTATATCTCGCGGCCTCTCGGCGGTGTGATCTTCGGCAATCTGGGCGACCGCATTGGCCGTCGCGCTGTCCTGATGCTCACGCTCGTGCTGATGGGTATCACCACGGCGCTGATGGGTTTCCTGCCGACCTACGCGGCCATCGGCATCTATAGCCCGATCCTGCTCGTCGCGCTGCGCTTCGTGCAGGGCATTGCGCTCGGCGGTGAATGGGCCGGTGCCGTGTTGTTATCGATCGAACATGGCGACCAGAACAAGCGCGGCCTGAGCGCTTCGTGGACGCAGGTCGGGCCATCGTTCGGCACGTTGCTCGGCACCGGTCTCATCGCGCTTATCACGCTCGTGGTCTCCCCGGATGACTTCCTCGCCTGGGGTTGGCGGTTGCCTTTTGTCGCCAGCATGCTGCTGGTGGTCTTTGGCTTGTGGGTGCGCCGCGGTGTCGATGAAACCCCGCAATTCGAGCAACTCAGCCACGCGCATGCAACGGCCAAGGTGCCTGTGGTTGAAGTGCTCACGCAGCACTGGCGGCGTCTGCTGATTGCAGGCGGTTCGCGAATCGGATCGGACGTGTTGTACGCGATGCTGGTCGTGTTCACGCTGACCTATGTCACCACCGTGCTGCATCTCTCGCGCACGACGGCGCTGACCGCCGTGCTGATTGGTACCGCGTGCAACGCGTTGAGCGTGCCGTTCTTCGGCGCGCTGTCGGATCGCTTCGGGCGCCGGCCGGTCTATCTCGCCGGTGCGTTTGCCGCGCTGGTATGGGCGTTTGTTTTCTTCGTGCTCGTCGATAGCGCGCAACCATGGCAGATCGTGCTCGCTGTCGTGGTCGGGCTCGTGATCCATGCGGTGATGTATGGGCCGCAAGCGGCGTTCGTGACCGAGCAGTTTCCCACTCGCGTGCGTTATGCCGGATCGTCGCTCGCTTATACGCTGGCCGGTATTCTTGGCGGCGGCTTCGCGCCGCTCATCATCGTGAGCCTGTTCAAGCACTACAACAGCTCGCTGGCGGTGTCGGTGTATGTGGCGCTTGCGGTGATTGTCACCGGCATCTCGCTGATCGTCGCGCGTGAGACTGCGCGCAGGCCGCTGGAAAACTAACGCGGTACCTGTCGTCCCGGCGCGTATTGTCGCGCCGCGCTCATCTAATCAAGCCTCCCAATGACTACGCTTTCCTTCAATGTATTTCCCCTCGGCGCAGCGCCTGTGTCGACCACGGCCAACATAGATGACCTCGTGATTGCGGGCTGGGCAGGGCGCGATCCTGCCGCGATCCAGGCGCATATCGATGAACTCGCAGCGCTCGGTGTAGCACCGCCATCGGCGACCCCCTGTTTCTATCGTCTGGCCACTGGCCTGCTTACGCAGGACGAGACCATCGCCGTGCTCGGTGCGCGCTCGGGCGGCGAAGTTGAATGTGTACTGCTCGATAGCCCGCTCGGTACGCTGGTCGCTATTGGTTCCGATCATACGGACCGCGAAGTAGAGGCGTATGGCGTGGCGGTATCGAAGCAGGTTTGTGCAAAACCGCTTAGCCGCGATGCCTGGCTTTACGCCGATGTCGCCGCGCATTGGGATCAGTTGACCATGCGCTCATGGTTAAGCGGAGCCGACGGTGAGCGCCACGTCTATCAATCGGGGGCGGTGAACGGCCTGCTTGAACCGGCTGATTTATGGAACAGGTTCGCGGGAGCCCCGGCACTCCCCGCGAAGAGCGCTATGTTCGGCGGCACGCTTGCCGTGCACGGCGCAATCGCGGCGATGTCCTCGGGCGATGTCTTCGAACTCGAGCTCCACGATCCCGTGCTCGAACGCACTTTGAAGCACAGGTATTCGGTGGCTTCGCTGCCGGTTATCGCCTGACTTTTACTGGATATCATCCATGACGATCTTCGCTCCCAAGACTCCGCTTGCAGACCTCGCCGTCATGCTTGACGCAGGCACCACGACGAGTCGCGAACTCACTGAAACCGCGTTGGAACGTATTGCTGCCGATGGCGGCAATGGCGGCGCCGCGTTTTGTTTCGTCGACGCCGACGGCGCCCGCCGCCAGGCCGACGCCCTCGATGCGCTCCGCCGCGCCGGCACGCGTCTCTCGCCGCTCGCCGGTGTGCCGATATCGGTAAAGGATCTCTTCGACGTACAAGGCCAGCCGACCCGCGCCGGTTCCCGTGTCCTCGCCGATGCTCCGCCAGCTCGCGCCGACGCACCCGCGGTCGCCCGGCTAAGGCAAGCCGGCGCGGTGCTGATCGGGCGCACCAACATGAGCGAGTTCGCATTCTCCGGGCTGGGCCTGAATCCGCACTACGGCACGCCTGCGTCGCCGTGGCGCCGCAGCGAGAGGCATGTGGCGGGCGGGTCGTCGTCGGGAGCGGCGGCTTCCGTGGCCGATGGCTTGGCGGCAGCAGGCCTTGGCAGTGACACGGGCGGATCGCTGCGGATTCCCGCCGCGTTTTGCGGGCTCACGGGTTTCAAACCGAGCGCGGGACGGGTGCCGACCGAGGGTGCTGTGCCGCTGTCGCCTACGCTGGATGTGGTCGGTGCCATCGCGCCAAGCGTCGCGTGCTGCACGATGGTGGACGGGGTGCTGTCGGGAGCATTGTTCGACGCAAGAAGGCCACTGGCGGGCGCACGGCTGGCGGTGCTGCGCAACTATGTGATGGACGGTATCGAGCCGGAAGTTGCGCGAACTTACGAAGCTGCGTTGGACAAGCTTGCTCGAGCCGGCGCCTTGCTGACCGAAGTCCGTTTTGCGCCGCTCGATTCGCTTCCCGCGATCAACATGTTCGGCTTCTCGCCGATAGAAGCTTATGCCGCTCATCGCTCGCGACTGGGTACGCAGGCCGATGCGTACGACCGGCGCGTGCTGGCCCGGATCAGGCGCGGCGAGTCGGCATCGGCGGCGGATTACCTCGATCTGCTGGCGGCGCGGCGCAAGACCATCGCGGCGGCTCGGCAGTTCTTTGCCGGTTTCGACGCGTTCGTCATGCCGACTGTTCCTATCGCGCCGCCTGCAATTGCCGCGCTCGAAGCCGATGACGCCGCTTTCGCCGCAGCCAACGCGCTGGTGCTGCGCAATCCAAGCGTGGTGAATTTTCTCGATGGCTGCGCGGTTTCAATGCCTTGTCATCGCGAAGGGGAAACGCCGGTGGGGTTGAGCATCGGCGGGTTTCATGGTCAGGATGAAGCGATTCTCGCGCTGGCGGGCGCGGTGGAAAACACGCTGGAGGTTTGAGAGGCGGGGGACGGCGCGTACGGCTCTTGCTGCCCGGCTGGCTCGCGCCGTTCATAACGAAGCAAGAGCCTAAGCTCCAACCAAATCAACACGTTGCTGTAACTCCCCGCGACTTGTCCACAGCCTTGCCAACAATTTCTGTGGATATCTTCACCGCTAAAACAGCTCATGCTGGCCAGAAACCAGCGCCTGAAATTCGCTTTGCAAAAGCGGCAGGATAGCGTCGGCAATAGGCTGCAACTGCCGTGTCAGGTAGTGATCGTAGTCAATGGCTGACTGCAGGGTTTCAAGCGGTTCCGGTCCCGCGCTGGTCATCACATAGCTGATCCAGCCGCCGCGTTGATACTGCAACGGCCGGCCGCGCTCGCGGTTGAATTCATCGGCCATGCGAGCCGCGCGGACATGCGGCGGCACGTTGCGCTCATATGCATCCAGCGGCCGGCGAAGGCGCTTTCTATAGACGAGCAGTTCATCGAATTCGCCGCTGAGCGTTCGCCGCACGTAGTCGCGAACATAGTCCTGATACGGCTCACCCTTGAAGATCCGCAAATAGAGTTCCCGCTGGAACCGCTGCGCGAGTGGCGTCCAGTCGCTGCGAACAGTTTCGAGTCCCTTGTAGACCACCTCTTCGCTGCCGTCGGGCAGAAGGCTGAGACCGGCATAACGCTTCTTGCTGCCTTCCTCCGCGCCACGAATCGTGGGCATGAAAAACCGCCGATAGTGCCGTTCGAATTGCAACTCGAGCGCGCTCTCCAGCCCAAAGCGCTCACGCACATGACCTTGCCACCATGTATTCACGTGCTCGACGAGCTGCCCGCCAATACGCGCCGCTTCCTCCTCGCTGCGCGCCTGCTTCAACCATACGAATGTGGAATCCGTATCGCCATAAATCACTTCGTACCCTTCGGCTTCAATCAGCTCACGCGTCTTGCGCATGATTTCATGACCGCGCATGGTGATCGACGAGGCAAGGCGAGGGTCGAAGAAGCGGCAGCCCGTGGAGCCCAGCACGCCATAGAACGCGTTCATGATGATCTTCAACGCTTGCGAGAGCGGCTTGTTGTGCTCGCGCTTGGCTTCCTCGCGCCCTTTCCAGACCTGTTCGACAATGGCCGGCAAACTATGACGTGTGCGCGAGAAACGCGCGCCAAGAAAACCCGGCACTGAGTGCTGGTCGTCGGGATGCCGCAAACCGTCCACTAGCCCCACGGGATCGATAAGGAAGGTACGAATGATCGATGGGTACAGGCTTTTATAGTCGAGAACCAGCACCGAGTCGTAAAGACCCGGACGCGAATTCATCACGAATCCGCCGGGGCTTGCCGCGCCGGCAACATCGCCCAGATTGGGCGCGACGAAACCTTGCCGATGCATCCGCGGCATATACAAGTGTGTGAAAGCGGCCACCGATCCGCCGCTGCGGTCCGCGGGCAGACCCGTGACCGTAGCGCGCTCAAGCAGGAAGTTCAGCAGTTCCGTCCTCGCAAAGACCCGCGTCACCAACTCGCAATCCTTCAGGTTGTAGCGCGCGAGAGCAGGCTTGTCTTCGTCGAAACGACGCTGGATTTCGTCCATCCGCTGGTACGGGTTGTCGATGGCCTTGCCTTCACCCAGCACGCTCTGCGCGACATACTCGAGGCTGAACGAAGGAAAGGTCCACGTTGCTGACCTGAGCGCTTCAATACCATCGATCAGCAACCGTCCCGCCGCGCCCGCGAAGAAATGGTTTTGAGTGAGGCCGTGCTGCCGCCATTCCATCACGCTCCCGCCACGACCCAGCCGCAGTGGAATCTGGTACTGCTGCGAGTGCTCCTGCAATACACGCAAATCGAACTGAACCAGGTTCCAGCCGATGATCGCATCGGGATCATGCTTCTCGAGCCACTCGTTGAGTTTTTCCAGCAGCAGAGGGCGGCTTTCGCAGTATTCAAGCTTGAAGTCGATGCCGTTGCTGTCGCCGTTGGGCGGTCCCAGCATATAAACCTGACGCTCGCCGCAGCCTTCGAGCGCAATGGAATATAGCTCGGCCTTGGCGCTGGTTTCTATGTCGAGCGATACCAGTTTCAACGTCGGCCTGTAACCCGACGCGGGTTTCAACTCGCTGTTCAGAAGCGGACCGTCTCCATGAGACTCGCCGGTGAACACAACCGGCGCCGTGATGAAGCGCTCCATCATGTAGCGGTCCGGCGGAAAGACATCGGCTTCGTAGACATCGACGCCGCCCTGCTTCAAGCGCCTTTCCAGCCCCGTCAGTTGCCGATACTGCTTGCTATACAGGCCCAAGACCGGCCGATGCCTGAAGTCAACCAGATCCAGCGGGCGGAGTTCCACCTGCTTCTCGCGTTGCAGGACAGTTTCGGCGCGCTCGCGTTGTTCGGCTGGAATGAACGCGACCGAATCCTGCGGACGCAACCGCAGTTGGCGGGGACCCTCATCCGTCGCCAGCCAGAATTCGACCTCCGTCCCATCGGCGGTGTCCCGCCAGTGACGCGTCAGAATAAAACCTTGTTGATGCCCGCTCAGATGCCCGCCCATGGAAAACGTATCTTCAGCATGGATTTTAGTGGGTGCGCGACTTTCCCGTCCGGTTTGCCGTTTCTGCGAGCTCGGCCTGAACATCCCGGCGTAAGCGAATCCTTCCGATCGATATGAAATCGCATCCGCTATCCATAGAATAAATACTACGTTTGCGATGCCTGTCTCGCCGCCTACGATGCAAGGTCAATTTTTGCGTGGCCGCTTCAAGCACGACCACGCAGCAGCAGTGGCCCCTCTCGGGCCGCTCGACCTTCGACAGGAATCCGGTTAGATGAACGCAAGACTTCTCGCGCTCGTGGGCGCGACGGCCCTTAGTGCCGGTTTCGTACTGAGTGGCTGCAGCAAATCCGATTCAGCTTCGCCCCAGCAGCAAACCCCGGCCAAGCCGGTCTCAGGCGGCGCGCTCACCTGGGGTGTCACGACGGAACCCGCGTGCTTCGATCCTCATCGTTCATCGCAGCAAAACGCGTTCTGGGTGATCCGAAACTACATTGATTCCCTGATCAGCAAGAAAACCGACGGCAGCTATGCGCCGTGGCTGGCCAAGTCCTGGACGGTCGCCGACGACGGCAAAAGCTATACGTTCACCCTGCGCGATGACGTGAAGTTCACCGACGGAACCCCGTTCAACGCGGCCGCCGTCAAGGCCAATTTTGACTACATCCTGAGCAACGTCAGCACGACCTCGGCGTCGGCTTCGCTGCTGGTTCATTTTGACCACGCGGAAGTTGTGTCACCGACGGTAGTCAAGCTCGTCATGAAGCAGGCCGATTCAACGACGCTCGAATCGCTGTCGAGCGTCAAGCTTGGATTTATCTCGCCGAAGGCGCTCGCCGAGAACAAGGATCTCTGCGGCGGCGGACCCGGCATGGTCGGCACCGGGCCGTTCGTATTCAGGTCCTATCAGCGCGGCCAGGCAGCAGTCTTCGAACGCAATCCGGATTACCGGTGGGGACCCGGGAACGCACAGCATCAGGGCCCGGCTTATCTTGATCGCGTCACGTACCGCTTCCTGCCGGAAGCTGCAGTGCGGACCGGTGCGCTCAGTTCGGGACAGGTTGACCTGATCGAAGGCGTGCAACCCACTGACATTGCGGTGTTCGACAAGGTCGACGGATTTCAGTACCTGACCGGGCCGTCGGCAACGACCTCGTTCACGCTCAACGTTAACTACACCGTCGCACCGGCGAACGATGTACGCGTGCGCCGCGCATTGCGCGACGGCTTCGATCTGGACGGGATCGTGAAGAGCGTCTATCTGGGTACGGTACGGCGCGCGTATTCGAACATCGGGCCGGACAACGCGGACTACGACGCGAGTCTCAACGGTTCGTGGGGCAACAAGATCGCCGAGGCCAACAAGCTGCTCGACGATGCGGGCTGGACGCAGCGCGACAGCGACGGTTTTCGTACGCGCGAGGGCAAGCGGCTCTCCATTGAGGTCGGCTATCCGCAGCCTTACGTACGCGACAGCCGCGACGTGCTGATTCGCGCAGTGCAGTCGGCGCTGCGTCAGAACATCGGGCTCGATCTCGGCTTGCGTATCACCACGGCGGGTGACTTTACCAACCAGAAGGCGACCGGTAACTGGACCATCTATCCGAACACCGACAACCCGTCGGACGGCGCCATGGAGCTATGGGACATGCTGGGCGACCAGGGCTTTCTCTACAACGCGATCAAGAACCCAGACGCAACCATAGTCGACGATATCAACCATGCCCGTCTCCTGCCCGTGGGCGAGGAACGCCACAAGCTGCTGGGCAAGATCCAGGCGCGCGCGGTGGATCAGGCGTTTATCGTGCCGCTGTTCGCGCCGGCTTATCACCTCGCCGCGAAGTCGAACGTGCACGGTATGGGCTTCGAACCGCAACTCGATGGCCCGGCGAGTTCGTATGACCTGTGGGTCGAGCCGCAGACGAAGTAAGGAGGCTGAGATGCTTCAGAAGATCATCACGCGTTTGTTGACCGGCTTGCTCGTGCTGTGGCTGGCGGCGACGGCCGCGTTCGTGGCCATTCACGCACTGCCGGGACGCATTGAAGATGTGCTTGCGGGGGATCTGTCTTATCCCGGCTTGCGCGAAGCGATCGCCGCGCAATGGGGACTGGATCGCAGTCTTCCGTGGCAGTATGGGCAGTTCCTGTTGCGGCTGGCGCACGCGGACCTGGGTACGTCGTTCGTGATGCAACAGCCTGTGATTGCCGTGCTGAGTAGCCAGCTTTTGCCAACGGCGGAACTGGCGGGATCGGCCGGCCTGCTGGCGATCGTTTTGGCGATCCTGGTCGCCACGTTGACCGCTGGGTCGGTATCGCGACATGGCGCATGGGGCAGCCGTATCGCCGCGGTGTTCGAACTCACGTTCACCTCTACCCCCGTGTTCTGGCTGGGCATGTTGTTGCTGATTGCCTTCTCGTTCCAGTTGCATATCTTCCCCGTATCGGGCGCAAGCAGTTGGCGTTCGCTCGTGCTGCCCGCGGTCACACTGGCTTTGCCGACGGCCGGGATCCTGTCGCAAGTGATGCGCGAGGCGCTTGAGGCCGCACTGGAGAAACCCTTCGTCACCACGATCCGTTCGCGCGGCGTGGGCGAGCTCGCACTACGCTTTCGCCACGTTCTCCGGCATGCATTGCTGCCGGTCGTGACGCTGGGCGGCTGGCTCATCGGCAGCCTGCTCGGCGGCGCGGTGATCACTGAAAAAATGTTCGGCCGGCCCGGCATCGGCAGCGTGACGCTCAATGCGGTCACTGCGCAGGACGTGCCGGTCGTACTCGCTGTGGTGCTGCTCGCGGCCTTCGTCCACGTGGTGATCTCGACACTGCTCGATGTTGCCTATCTGTTCATCGATCCGAGGTTGCGCAGCCAATGAGCGAGATCATTTATCCGGCCGCTACGCGGCGTTCGGAGTGGTCGATACAGGCCATTCCCCCGGGCGTGTTGCTTGCAGGTCTTTTCTTGCTGGCGTTGGCCGTTGCCATTGCTTATCCGCCTCTCGTCACGCACGTCGATCCGCTCACGAGCGACATCGCGCAGACGTTGCAGCCGCCCAGCGCACAGCACTGGTTCGGCACTGACCGTATTGGCCGCGATGTTTTCTCGCGGGTGATCCACGGGGTGCGTTATTCGCTGCTGATCGGACTTGCCAGCATGCTTGTGAGTCTCGCGATCGGACTCGTGATCGGCATGACGGCGGGCCTCGGAAAACGTCTCACCGATGAATCGGCGTCGCGCGTGTTCGACGTGCTCTCGGCCTTTCCTCCCATCCTGTTGTCGTTGTTCGTCGTGACGTTCCTCGGGCAGGGCATTGTCAATATTGCAATCGCGGTAGGTATCGCGGGCATTCCGAAATTCGGGCGGGTGCTGCGCAGCCAGACACTCGTGGTGCGGCGCGCCGACTATGTCACGCACGCTGTGAGCTATGGGCTCTCGCGCAGCCGCGTGTTCTTGCGGCACGTGCTGCCCAACGTGCTGGTGGTCGTGCCGGTGATTGCGACCATCGACATTGGCAGCGCGATCATCGCGGTATCGGGTTTGAGTTTCCTTGGGCTGGGGCCGCAGCCGCCGACGCCCGAATGGGGTGTCATGCTTGCCGAAGGCCGCGACGTGCTGCGGGTCGCGTGGTGGCCGAGCGTATTCCCCGGTCTCGCGCTTACGCTGACCGTTATCGCGTTTTCCGTGATCGGAAAATTTTTGCAACGCAAGGTCGAAGGACGAACGCGATGACAGGCGCCATGCATGAGCCAAAAACACTAGTTGATATCCGCGGCCTGACCATTCGCTTTCCAGGTGCTAACGGTGGCGAACCGCTGGTGCGCGATGTCGATCTTTCCATCCGCGCCGGCGAGTGTGTGGCGCTGGTGGGCGAGTCGGGTTCCGGCAAGAGCCTCACGGCGCGTTCGCTGCTGGGTCTGGCTGGACCGCATGCAGTGATCGATGCCAGTCAGTTCGAGATCGACGGTCGTCAGGCGCTACGCTTCAGCGAGCACGATTGGCGCTCGTTGCGTGGCACCTTCGCGGGGCTGGTGATGCAGGACGCACTTGTCTCGCTCGATCCGCTGCGCACCGTTGGAGCCGAGATAGGCGAGGTGCTGGTGCATCATCGGCTCGCCCGGTCGCGCCATGAACGCCGGGAACGGGTTCACACGGTGATGCAGGACGTTGGTATTGCCGAACCGGAACATCGTGCGAATCAGTATGCTCATGAGTTGTCCGGCGGCTTGCGCCAGCGTGCGCTGATTGCATCCGCTATCGCAGCGGGACCTGCGCTCGTGATCGCCGACGAACCGACGACGGCGCTGGACGTGACCGTGCAGGCGCAGGTCCTGGCGGTTCTCGCGACACGTCTCGAACAAGGCGTGGGGGTGCTGCTGATCAGCCACGATCTGGCAGTGGTAGCCGGCATTGCCGATCGGGTGCTCGTGATGCACAACGGTGAAGTGGTCGACAGCGGGACCACCGCGAGCGTGCTGAATAACCCCTCGCATCCCTACACACGGCAGTTGCTGGCCGCACAACCGTCGGCGCAATCGCGAGGGCATCGGCTGAGTTCCGCGCGATTCGTGACGACGATGACCGCTCGTGGCCAAGCCGAAGGGGACACCCCAGCCAGCGCGCCGGTGATCGTGCGCGAGCCCTTGCCACCACGACGTGCGCGTTCACAAAAAGTCGTGCTGCGCGTTGATGGAATCGGCAAGCATTATTCGCGTCGTGGCAAAGATCGCGGCGACACTTTTACTGCACTGCAGGACGTCTCATTCGAGGTGCACGAAGGGGAAGTGCTGGGTATTGTCGGCGAGTCCGGTTCGGGAAAAAGCACCTGCGCGAACATTGTTCTGGGACTGGTTGAGCCGGCTGCGGGTAAGGTCGAATTTCTCGATACACGCTGGAACGGCCAAGGCGTTTCCGAGCGTTCGCGCCGTGACTTGCGGCCCCGCCTTCAATATATTCCGCAAGACCCGCTCAGTTCCTTCGACCCACGTCATTCGGTGCGCCAGTTGCTGGAAGAAGCGTTATGGCCGAAGCGATTATCCGGGCCGGCGGTGCTTGCGAAAAGCGTCGAGCTGCTCGAACAGGTCGGACTCAATGCAGCATTTCTCGACCGGCGTCCCACGTCGCTCTCGGGTGGCCAGCGGCAACGTGTGGCGATCGCGCGGGCGCTCGCCCCGGAGCCCGCGCTGATTGTCTGCGACGAGCCCGTGTCCGCCCTCGATGTATACGTCCAGGCGCAAGTGCTCGACCTGCTGGCGGAATTGCAGGGACGGTTGCACACGTCGTTGCTGTTCATCTCGCACGATCTCGACGTTGTGCGTCATCTGAGCGATCGGGTGCTGGTCTTCAAGGACGGCCGCGTTGTCGAAGAAGGCGAGGCTGAACGCATATTCGCGGCACCCGAGCATGCGTATACGAAGCTCTTGATGTCGTCGACGCCCGCTTATCGACGTTCATACCTTGATGACAAGGACAGGGCCCATGGCCCGGTTCCGGAGCGTGAGATGTCTTGACGGCCTCACGCTTTAAACCGCGGACGCCGCCGTCGGGTTCGCGTGCACGTTGAACCCGCGCCCGTGCCAGTTAACTCAGGCGGCCACCGCGCTGGTCTTCTCCGCCGAGTAACGGTTAACAGGCTGCGCAAGACCAAGATTCGCGCGCAGCGTCCGGCCCTCATACTCTGTGCGAAACAGTCCACGGCGCCGCAACTCCGGCAGCACCAGTTCGATGAAATCCGTCAGGCTGCCCGGCAGAACCGCGGGCATGATGTTGTAGCCGTCGGCGCCATGGTGGACGAAGCGTTCTTCCAGTTGATCTGCAACCTGCTCCGGCGTTCCGACCACTTGCCAATGTCCGCGTGCGCCCGCCACGCGCAGATAAAGCTGGCGAATGGTCAGGTTTTCGCGCCGTGCCAATTCAAGCGTAAGCAGTTGACGGCTCTTGCTCGCATTCGTTTCCGGCAACTCGGGAATTGGGCCATCAAGCGGGTAAGCCGACAAGTCGAAACCACCGGTCAGGCCCGAAACCAACGCGAGACCCACCGCTGGATCAATCAGCGATTGCAGATGCTCGAACTTCTCGCGGGCCTCGCTTTCGGTACGCCCGACAATGGGCATGACGCCTGGCATGATCTTCAGCTCATCCGGATGACGCCCGTGCTGGTCGAGACGGCCTTTGACATCAGCATAAAAATCGATCGCGTCCTGGAGGGTTTGCTGCGCCGTGAAGATAACCTCGGCGGTACGGGCGGCCAGCGCCCGGCCGGCTTCCGATGAACCCGCCTGCACGACGACCGGCTGACCTTGCGGCGAGCGCGCGACGTTCAACGGCCCCTTGACCTGGAAGAAACGTCCTTTGTGATCGAGGACATGGCGTTTGGTGGGGTCGAAGAAGCGGCCTTTCTCCTTGTCGCGCAAGAATGCATCGTCCTCCCAACTATCCCAGAGACGATCGACCACTTCCGCGAACTCGGTCGCCCGTTCATAGCGCTCCCCATGATCGAAATGCTTGTCGCGATTGAAGTTCTTCGCTTCGTGTTCATTCGACGAAGTAACGAGGTTCCATCCCGCGCGACCGCCGCTGATATGGTCGAGCGACGCAAATTTTCGAGCGATGTGATACGGCTCGTTGAAGCTGGTCGACGCCGTGCCGACCAGGCCAATGTTTTCTGTCACGGCAGCCAGTGCAGACAGCAGCGTGATGGGTTCGAACTGCGCGATGTAGCTGTGCGCGGTACGGCTCAGGAAGTCGAGGTTATCGCCTCGGGTGCCTACACCATCGGCGAGAAAAACGAGATCGAATTTCGCTGCTTGCGCCGCCTGGGCGAGCTGCACGTAGTGCCGGAAATTCACGCCCGCGTCTGCCTGTGCGTCCGGGTGACGCCACGCGGCAATGTGATGTCCTGCGGGATAAAGAAAGGCGCCTAGGCGCAATTGTCCGGTTCGCTTGGCCATGGAGTGTGGAATTGGAGTGCGTCGTGAAAGGGGTGACTGTCAGGCATGAGCCCGATGATCCGGCTGCATGCTCAGGCGCTTTTGCGCCACAAGCGTTGATTCTCGGGACGTGCCAGACCGAGATGCTCGCGTAACGTCGTGCCTTCGTAGCGGGTGCGAAAGATGCCGCGCTGACGAAGGATTGGAACAACGCCGTCGACGAAGTTCTGCAGGCCGCCCGGCAATGTGTCCGGCATGAGGTTGAAGCCATCGGCGGCTCCGGCCCTGAACCAGTGTTCGATGTCATCGGCGATTTGCTCGGGCGTCCCCACGATCACGCGATGACCCCCGCCTCCGGCAAGTGCCCGGATGAGCTGGCGCACTGTATAGCCGTTCTGCCGCGCTTGCGCGATCGTGGCGTGAAAGAACGTATGGTTGCCGTTGCCCTGGCCGGGTAAGGACAGGTTGTCCGGCAGTTGTTCGTCCAGCTTGAGACGATCAGGCGTCAAGCCCAGGGTGCCGGCCAGCCGGGTGAGGCTATAACTCCACGGAATCAGGTCGACCAGTTCATCGCGGCGACGCAACGCTTCGGCCTCCGTGGCGCCTATGATCGTGGTCAGTCCCGCCAGCACCTTCACGGCGTTAGGACCCCGTCCAAAGGCTGCTGCGCGCGCCTTCAGATCGCGCCCATAAGCTAAAGATTCGTCGAACGATTGCGAGGCCGAGAACACTGCCTCGGCGTGCCGTGCGGCAAGCTCGCGGCCATCGCCCGAAGCGCCGGCTTGCACCAGCACCGGATGCCCTTGCGGCGAGCGCGGCACGTTCAGCGGACCTTGCACGGAGAAATGCGTGCCTCGATGCGAGACGGGATGAACCTTGTCCGTATCGACGAATAGTCCGCTGGTTTTGTCGCCGACGAGTGCGCCGTCCTCCCAACTGTCCCAGAGCGCCTTGACGACGCTGGTGAATTCCGCGGCACGTGCATAGCGTTCGGCGTGATCGGGCACTGCGTCGCGCCCGAAATTGCGCGCTGAGCCCAGGTCCGCGGTCGTCACGACGTTCCAGCCTGCACGTCCGCCGCTGACATGGTCGAGCGTGGCGAAGCGGCGCGCGATGTTGTAAGGCTCGTTGTAACTCGTGGACGCCGTGCCGATCACGCCGATATGCGAGGTCGCTGCCGCGATGCTGGCAAGCAGGATGGTCGGCTCGAGCGCGGTGATCGGGCGAAAGTCGATCTGGTCGGCGATAGAGGCATTGTCGGCGAGGAACACGGCGTCGAAGCCGGCCGCCTCCGCGATTTGTGCGACGCGCACGTAATGACGTACGTCGATGAACGCTTGAGGATCGGCTTCGGCCAGACGCCACGCAGAGGGAACGAAACCCGAGTGCAGGATATTGACGTTGAGGTGAAGTTGCCGCGGCGGGGTGGAGGGAAGTTGGGTCATCGTGCTCTTGTGCTTATTAGCTGACTTCAGATTCTTGACCGGACAGCCGCGTAACGCGACCAATTAATCCGCCGATCGATATACGTCAGAGAACTAAGGCAATAAACCGCATTCACCGCGCGGTATGAAGAACAAGCGGGAAACAAGCGAAAAACAAGCCTGCAAAACCCGGCAAGCGCATATGGTTAGCACCTATCGTTCGTTGTCGGCGGCTTGGCGTGGCACTTATCCTCATCGTTCGCACCTGTTCAAATTGTGGAGAAGTGAATGACGACGTCAGCACCGGCGGACGCTGCGCTTGAAGCGCGTTTCGCGGAGATATTCGAGCAGATCGGCAAAGGCACCGTAGAACGCGAGCAAGGCCGTGAACTCGCTCGCGATGCCGTCCAGAGTTTGAAAGACAGCGGTTTTACCGCCTTGCGGGTACCGCGCGAATATGGCGGCAGTGGCGTCTCGCTGCCGCAGTATTTCCGTCTGCTGACGCGTCTGGGCGAAGCCGATTCGAACCTGCCGCAGATCATTCGCGCACATTCCGGTTTCATCGAGCAGCAACTCGAATCCGGCGACGACGCAACCCGCGAGCGCTGGCTGGGTCGTGTCGCGAAAGGGGAGACCATTGGCGCGGCTACATCGGAGCGCACCGGCTCCACGCATAACAGCGTGACCGTCACTCCCGACGCAGACGCGCGCTTTGTTTTGCTGAACGGTGAGAAGTACTACAGCACGGGTACGCTCTATTCGGAATGGATCAACGTAGCTGCGCACGACGCGCAGACCGATCTCCACGTGCTGGTTCGAAGCGATGCGCCGGGTGTCGCGCGTACCGACGACTGGGACGGTTTCGGCCAGCGTCTGACTGCTAGCGGAACAACAAGGTTCGACAACGTGCGGGTTCCGGTCGATCAGATCCTCTCGCGCTACAAGGCCTCGGAGCCGCGTCGCAATTCGTTGCTTACCGCGTTCTACCAGGCCGTGCATCTGGCGACGCTCGCGGGTATTGCTCGCGCGGTTTTGCGCGACGGCGTGGCCTTCGTTCAGGGCCGTACACGCACGTTTGGCGTAGCGGGGCAGTCGAGCCCGCGTGACAATCCGCTCGTGCATCGCGTAGTGGGGCGCCTGGCGAGTCTCGCGTATTCCGCTGAAGCGCTGGTCGAGTCAGTAGCCACGGCGCTCGACCGTGTGCATCGGGCGCGCAACGCGGGCGTGGCGACGACAGCGGACTACATTGCCGTCGATATTGAAGCCTATCAGGCGCAGCAGATTGTGCTGGAGCAAGTGCTTGAGGCCGCCACGCTGCTGTTCGAAGTGGGCGGGGCGTCGGCCACGAGCGAAGCACGCCGGCTTGATCGGCACTGGCGTAACGCACGCGTCATTGCATCGCATAATCCGGCGATCCAGCGGGAGGCTGCCATCGGCAATTATCATTTGAATGGGACTGCTCCCGAGGAGCGATTCAGTCTGTCGCATTCCGCTGCGGATACAGCTGTGCCCGCCTTCAAACAAGGCGCGGTACAGGGCGGAAAAACGGTGGTGCAGGACGATGCATTCGCCAGGACTGGCAGATAGACAGGAGAGGGCGGAACTCGCGGTCTTTGACCGTGTGTTGGCACGCAACAGCCTTACTACGGGGCGTGGCCAGGGATGGCCGCGCCCCGTCTTCATCCGCGGGACGGATGAAAGCCGGCCGCCGTGACGGCCGGATAAAACTTACGCCGGCACGATGTTCGATGCCTGCTTGCCCTTGGGCCCCTGTTTTACCTCAAACGTTACCTTCTGATTTTCCTGAAGGCTCTTGAAGCCCTCTGCCTTGATTTCCGAAAAGTGTGCGAACAGATCTTCGCCGCCGTCATCGGGTGTGATGAAGCCGAAGCCTTTTGCATCGTTGAACCATTTGACCGTACCGGTTGCCATGAGCGTATCCAAAATTTAGAGCTAACGAGTGAGAATAAAACCAGAGCGCCGAGCCGCGTCGCATTGCATGTTGTGACAAGACTTCTCTAAGTCCATGAGCGCGTCCGTAACAATAGTTGCTGCGGCGCTATGCGCTTTTGGAATTATGGCGAATCAATTGTACGCCGTGCCAATAATTATTGAAGCTTTCCAAACCGGAAAAGCAGAAATGGGTGCGGAATATGAAATTCAGGCGTGGAGCGCAGTGGTACTCAGCCCAAATAATGGGCGTGGTTAAAGGCCTTATCGCGCTTATCGATGGCCTGTCCGGCAAAAGGGTTCTCTCCATTGGCGCCGCAGGCGACACCGATATGGCCGAATTTCCCTTAACGAATGCGAAATGCAAGTCATTTAGCGCACCGGCAATTTAGTGCTGTTTGCCCGGAAGTAATTTTATCCGACAAGAATTCCATTGCAGCTTAACGACCGGACGACTTTACCGGTTCAATGAAAAATCGAACCTGTCGCTGCAGCAAAAAACGCTATTGCACTGCTTTATCAAGGAGCCTGGGAGCCGTGAACGGATCTTGACGCAGACGAACGCATTGCCACGATGGGTGGCATCTAGTGAAGCCGGCAATGCGAAAGGCGGCAAGACTCCGTTTCCCAATCATCCGAGGGTAAGGGCGTTGTGAGCGTCACACCTATCGATCGGCCTATTGCCGGAACCGCGCGATCGAGCCGACTGCCGGCTCGTCGAACACCGTCTCGCACCATGCGCGCGCCTCGTCGGCGAGTGCGGCGCTCCAGCCGCCGTGCTGCGCGTTGTCGGCGAATTTGGCCGCGAGTTCGGAACGCGACAGCGGTTCGCGCGCACCGCCGCGCATATGCGGCTGACGCACTTCGTGAACTGTGCCGTCGTTGAGCGTCGCGCGCAGATGGCCGGTGAAATTGGTTGGATATTCGTTGTCCAGATCGATCACGTAGCGGATCTTGCCGGCCAGTGCGAGTACCGCCGGATCGTGAATGCGCGTTTCGGTGAACTGGCTGAAGCCCGCCTTGCGATCAAAGAAACCCACGGCCATGCAGAAAGGTGTGCTGAATTTGGCGGCGTAAGCGGTCGGTGGCCGATGCTTGACGGCGAGCTCTTCCCACAAGCGGTGCACCGTGCCTTCGCCGACTTCGCACACGACGTCGCGAATCTGGTCCGCTTGTACGCCGCGCTCCGCGAGTGCGATGGCGCAATCGATATACGGCTGGGTCATCGTGCCGCACGCGTAGGGTTTGAACGCGATCGTCTCCATGATCCACGACGAGCCGAGCGTATCGAGCAGCGCAGAGAAATCGGGCGTGCGGGAGGGTGCGAACGCCTTGAAGAAACCATGCCTGCCTTCGAGCACGGTGCGCGGGCCGTCGAAGCCGCCACGCGCCATCAGCGCCGCGCGAATACCTGACTGCGCGGCCCATCCTGCGTGCATCCGCTTGGTCGACGTTCCTTCGGCCAGATACTCGATGATCCCCGCTGCCATGCTGCCCGCGATACCGAGCGCCGAGCTCGCCTGTTGCGCATTCAGACGCAGCGCAGCCGCGACGCCACCCGCTGCCGCGAGTGCCCCGATCACGGCGGTCGGATGGAAACCGGCGGTGTGGATCGCGCGCGGAGCGACGAGGCTCAGCCGGCACATCAGTTCAGCGCCGACCGCGATGCCGCGCAACAACGCGTCGCCACCGAGTCCTTCGCGTTCGCACGCCGCGAGCACCGCAGGCACGACCACCGCACCCGAATGCACCGGACCGCCCTCAAAGGTGTCGTCGTAGTCTTCGCCGTGCGCGGCGGTGCCGTTGATCAGCGCCGCATCGAACGCACTGAAACTATTCGCGTGGCCGAGCGCCGTGCAGGCGCCGCCCGGGTCGGTGGCCTGCAGCGTCGCGTGGATGTAGTCTTCGCCGCGGCCGGAGATGCACAAACCGGTCACATCGAGCAACAACAGACGGGCGATTTCGACCGTCTGAGCAGGCAACGCCGGCGCTTGGGCACCGGCAATCCAGGCACCGAGTTTTTCGCCGATGATTCCGTCTCCTTCTGGTTTTTCAACGTTCATACGGGTGACCACTCCGTGTCGGTAATGAAATGCGTGCGTCTCCGTGTCGCGCGCGTGCAAAGCGCGCTCCCTGCTAGCGCCAACTGTCAGCAAGGGTGATTCGCGTCGATTCGGCGGCAACGACACCGGCAGCGGATGCGGCGTCTTCCGCACTGTGCGCGCTGATCGCGCGCTGGAACCCCGCCTGCACGTGCTGACGCATCGCTATCGCAACGGCTTCGGGGTCGCGGCGCGCGAGCGCGTCGAGAATCCGCCGGTGTTCGCTATGCGACGCCTGTGAGCTGCCGGCAATCGAGAAACCGCGTCGGCGAAGCAAATGCATTCGGTTGACCACCTGCCGGTACAGACCGAGCATCGTTGCGTTGCCCGACAGTTCGACCAGCCGGTCGTGGAACGCGATATTCAACGTGAAGTAATTGTTCAGCTCGCCGTGAATAGAGCTGGCTTCGAGCTGATCGAGCATCGCGTGCAGTTCCTGCAACTGCGTGTCGGTGATTTTCAACGCCAACTGGCGGCCGGCCATCTCGTCGAGTCCCGCGCGCACTTCATAGAGCTCGGCGGCTTCGGTATCGGAAATCTCGCGGATGTAGACGCCGCGATTCTTTTCCAGCAACACGAGACCCGCTTCCTCGAGCGCGCGAAACGCTTCACGCACCGGACTCCGGCTGATCTTCAGATGTGCGGCGAGATCCATCTCATTGAGTTTCATGCCGGCCTCAAGCTCGCCAGTCTTGATGCGACGGAGGATTTCATCCTGCACGAGACCGGACAGCGTGACTGAACGAAGCAACTCGAGCGAAGTGATGGAACGGGGCATGGGCGGGCCTGCATCTGGAAAGCGCACAGTGTACTACGCACATTGCATCTTGAAGATTGTCGACAACATACTATCTGCAATATCCTCGTGCAACTGGAATCTTCCACTATTTGCGTATTGTCGACAATATGTACAATGCAATCTCGCACGTTACCGATCCCCTTCCCATGCCTTCATTACCATTTACGATCCGATGACCCCAGCCGATCGCGTTACCCAAACCCTTGCGCGCTACCTTGTCAACGCGCGCGCCGACAACCTGCCGCAAGCCGTGCGCGACCATGCGGTGCGTACCTTCGTCAACTGGATGGGCTGTGCGGTCGGCGCGTCTCGGCATGAAGCAGTCGAGATCGCGATCGCGGCGCTCGCTCCGTTTGGCGGTCCTGCGCAGGCAACGGTACTCGGCCGCGCGGTGAAGGTTGACGTGCTGAGCGCCGCGCTCTTCAACGGCATCAGCTCGCACGTCTTCGACTTCGACGATACGCATCTGAAGACTGTGATTCATCCCGCGGGACCGGTGGCGTCCGCGATTCTTGCACTGGCTGAATATCGTCCGGTCAGCGGCAAGGAGTTCATTCACGCGCTTGCGCTTGGCATCGAAACTGAATGCCGGATCGGCAACGCGGTCTATCCCGATCACTACGATATCGGCTGGCACATCACCGGCACCGCGGGCGTGTTCGGCGCTGCTGCTGCGGCGGGCAAGCTGCTCGGGCTTGACGAACAACAGATGACCTGGGCCCTCGGGCTTGCGGCGACACAGCCGGTCGGCTTGCGCGAGATGTTCGGCACGATGACCAAGAGCTTCCATCCGGGTCGCGCGGCGCAGAACGGCCTGCTGTCGGCGTTGCTGGCGGCGCGTGGTTATACGAGTTCCGAGCAGGGCATCGAAGCGAAACGCGGCTGGGCGAACGTGATGAGTACGCATCGCAACTACGCTGAAATCACGGAAGGGCTCGGTGAACGTCATGAAAGTCTGTTGAACTCGTACAAGCCGTTTGCGTGCGGCATCGTGATCCATCCGGCGATCGACGGCTGCATCCAACTGCGCAACGAACATGCACTCGAGGCGGGCGCAATTGCGTCGGTGCTGCTGAAGGTGCATCCGCTGGTGCTCGAACTGACCGGCAAGCGCACGCCGCAGACCGGGCTCGACGGCAAGTTCAGCGTCTATCACTCGGCGGCGGTGGCGATCATCGACGGTCGTGCGGGTGAGTATCAATACAGTGATGCGGCCGTCCACGACACCGCGACAGTGCAACTGCGCGACAAGGTTACCGCCGAGATCGATCCTACGATGCCTGCCGACGCGGTTCACATCACGATCACGCTGACGAGTGGGGAGCGGCTCGAGAAGCATGTCGAGCACGCAATCGGCAGCATTGAGCGGCCGATGACCCATGCCGATCTGACCGCCAAGTTCACTGATCTGGTCGAGCCGATTCTGGGCGGTGAGCACGCCGCAAGGTTGCTTGAAGCGGGATGGAAGATGGAATCGATCGACAACATTGCCACGCTGGCTGATCTGGCACGCCCTGTCGAGAAGACGTAATACGTCACTTGCGGCACCGATGGCGCGCGTCGCGTAAGCGATATTGCAAAAAAAATAATCCTACGCATTCCGAATCAAGACGATCGCGCCCGGAAGAGAATCGGTGACAATCGGCACTGAAGGAGCAAACCATGCACCATGGCAACCGGCGTGGCGGTTCACGATGAAATCGAAAGCAGGCATGTTCACCGGTACTACGGGCAGAGTGTTTCTGCTGATCTGCGCGATGTATTTCATCGAGTACGTCGACCGGGTGAATCTTTCGATCGCGGCGCCGCTGCTGAAGTCGGAGATGCATCTGTCAAACACGCAGCTTGGCATCGCATTCTCGGCGTTCGGCTATTGCTACGCGATCTTTCAGGTGATCAATGGTTATCTTGGTGACCGGATCGGACCGCGCCGGATGCTGGCGTTCTCGGGCATCCTGTGGGCACTCGGCACACTCGCGACCGGTGTGACCGGCGGCCTCGCGACGCTGGTGCTCTCGCGCGCGCTGGTTGGTCTCGGCGAAGCCGGCACCATTCCGAACGCCACGCGTGCGATGGCCAACTGGGTCCCGGTGGCAAGACGTGGCTTCGCACAGGGCTTCACGCACTCAGCCTCGCGCTCGGCGGCCACCGTCACGCCGCCGCTACTCGTGTTGATGATTCCGCTGCTCGGCTGGCGGGGCGCATTTATCGCGCTCGGCTGCGTCAGCGCGATCTGGGTGATTGTATGGGCGCTGTATTTTCGCGACGATCCGCGCACGCATCCGTCGATTACCGCTGCCGAAGTCGACGCATTGCCTCCTTATGCCGGCCCGCGCCATCGCACGACGGTGCCATGGTGGCCGCTGATTCGGCGCATCATGCCGGTCACGCTGGTGTTTTTTTGTCACGCGTGGACGTTGTGGCTCTATTTGAGCTGGCTGCCGAGCTTCTTCGTCGGCGTGTATGGCATCGATCTGAAGACCACGGCGCTGTTTACATCGGGCGTGTTTCTCGCCGGGGTGATCGGCGATACCGCGGGCGGCTTGCTGACCGACGCGATCTATCGACGCACCGGCAATCTGAACAACGCGCGCCGCAACGTCATCATCATGGGCTTTGCTGGCTCGCTGCTGTTTCTCGCATGCGTACTGTTCGTGCGCGACCGAACCGTCATCGCGCTCTGTCTTGCTGCGGCGTTGTTCTGTCTCGAATCAACCGAAGGACCGATCTGGGCCGTGCCGATGGATATCGCGCCGGCCTATGCGGGCGTTGCGAGTGGCTTCGTCAGCACGGCGGCCGGTCTCGCGGCGGTCGTGTCACCGGTCGCGTTCGGCCTGATCACCGACATGACGGGCAGCTATCGCTTGCCATTCGTGATGTCGATTGCGCTGCTGCTGGTCGGCATTGCGCTGTCATTCTGGATTCGTCCCGACCGGCCCCTGCGAGGCAGTGCAGAATCGAAATTATCGGCGGAATCACTCGGAGTGCATTCATGAAAGCAGAAATCAGCGGCGTCGCGGTCGTCACCGGAGCAGCGCGCAACATCGGCCGCGAGATCGCATTGGAACTCGCGGCGGCGGGCAATGCGGTGATCGTCAATGCGCGCACTTCCGCTGCCGAGGCCGCCGAAGTCGTGCGTGCGATCGAAACAGCGGGGGGGCGCGCGGCCGCGCATCTGGCCGACATCAGCGAACCGGCGGGCGCGCAAAGCCTGGTGGAAGCCGCGATTCACCATTTCGGGCAGATCGACATTCTCATCAACAACGCCGCCGTGCGTCGGGAAATGCCGTTTGAGGAACTGGATTTCACGCGCTGGCGCGAAGTGATGTCCGTGATTCTCGACGGCGCGTACCTCTGCGCGCACGCAGCATTGCCCTATCTGCGGCAATCGAAGGCTGGTGCGATCGTCAATATCGGCGGCATGTCCGCGCACGCGGGTTCGGCGGGACGCGCGCACGTCATCGCGGCGAAGGCGGGCCTGGTGGGTTTGACGCGAGCACTGGCGCATGATCTGGGTCCGGACGGCATCACGGTCAATTGCGTGGTGCCCGGTTTGATCGCGACCGTGCGCGGCGGCTCGGCGGGCAACAGCGAACCTGCGCACCACGCTGAACGCACCACCTTGCTCGGCCGGCGCGGCCAGCCCGACGAAGTCGCGAGCCTCGTGCAGTTTCTGTGCGGCCCGACAGCACGCTATGTGACCGGCCAGGCGATTCATGCGAACGGCGGGGCTTTTCTAGGCTGACCGTTCTGACAGCGGCACCGCAGACGTCCCCGCGCCGCTGTCAACCCGCTTCACGTCAAACCCGGTGTCGCGGTCTTCGTTGGAGGACCGCTTATACAGTGAAGAAAATGTATTTAGTATTCCAATATATAGGTGAATTTTTCCCGCAAATAAATCATGAAGAACTGCCGATCAGATGGACTGCCGGGGTGTTTCTCTGCGGATGAAAAATTAATGCGCCGGGCGATATTCAATCAAAAGGGTGAAGGGTTAACCAGCAGTTTCCTTCAACACCTGGGCGATGCCCGCGCCGGCCGCCCGGAGAACAAGCGATCCGGCTGCCGCATTGTTTCGTCGTCGCTTTAGCGAGAGCTACCTATGTCACGCGGTGGCCTTAATCCCGGGTTGGAAGTACGCGATCGGCCGGTGCGCAACTGGCTCGGCCAGCACGTGCATGCTCAGCAATGGTTGAAGAGATATGCCGGAGTCGTGTTGCTCATTGCTGCGAGTGTCTACTGGTCTTATCAATATGCCGAGCAACTCGGCATCGAGACTATTCGCCGCGCGGCGGTCCATCGCATCGATATCTATGACACTGCACTAAAGAGCGAATTGGCACGTTATGCCTACTTGCCGTCGCTCGTGAACCTCAATCCGGAAGTGGTGCGACTGTTGGTCGAGCCTAACGATGCCGCGCTCACCGGGCGGGTCAATCAATATTTAGCCGCGGTCAATCGGGGGGCGCATTCGGATACCCTGTACATCATGGATGTACAGGGCAACACGCTGGCGTCGAGTAACTGGGACCAGCCTTACAGTTTCGTCGGAATTAACTACGGCTACAGACCTTATTTTCAGAACGCGCTCTCGACGGGCACTGGCACGTTCTACGGTCTGGGGGCCGCAAGCAAGGAAGCAGGCTACTTCTATGCCGAGCGCATCTACGCCAGCGGAAAGGTCGTTGGCATCGCGACCGTCAAGATCAACCTCAGCAAGATCGAGCAAATTTGGCAACGTGCGGGCGATACGGCAACGCTCAGCGATATTCACGGCGTTATTTTCCTATCGACTCAGGACCACTGGAGATTCAAGTCACTCAGCGTCTTATCGGCGCAAGCGCGCGCAGCGATCACTGCCAACCATCAATATGATGCGCCGGGCGCACTGGAACCAGTCGGCTTGATCATGCAAGAGCCAGCAGGGGACACGGCCAATATAGCCAGGTTCGCGCCTAAGGCCAATCTGGGCCCACATGCCCCGGCTTTTCTAAGATCCCGCTTTTTGCTGTTGAGCCGCCCAGTACCCGATACAAGCTGGACGATAAGCACGCTGTCTGACATCACGCCGGCAGAAGTATCGGCAGCGAACGTCGCCCTTGGGGTCGGATTGGGGATGACGTTGGTGATGGTTTTCATTTTGTATCTTTTGCAGCGGCGGCGGATCATCGCGCAGGAACTTGCGGCCAAGGAAAACCTGCACCACATGAATGAGGAACTTGAACGCAAGGTGGCGCGCCGAACCGATGCGTTGAATCGAATCAACAAGACGTTGAAGATTGAGATTTCGGAACGCCGGCGTGCAGAAGCCGTACTCAAATCGACACTACAGGAGTTGGTGCAGGCCGGAAAAATGGCAGCGCTCGGGCAGATGTCCGCAAGCATCACACATGAACTGAACCAGCCTTTGGCAGCGCTACGGACGTTGTCGTCGAACGCGTTGATGTTCATGCAGCGGCTTGAATTCGACGAGGCGCGTCAAAACCTGCGGGTCATTTGCGACATGACCGAACGCATGGGAAAAATCACCAGCCAGCTCAAACGCTTTGCGCGCAAATCGCCCACTTACCTCGAACGGGTCCTGATCGGCTCAGCCATTTCCAACGCCCTCTTCCTGCTCGATGCCCGGATACGCAGCGGCAATGTCGAGTTAGTGCGCGAAGAGCCAGAAGATAGTGTGTACGCGATCGCGGAACCTAACCGGCTTGAGCAGGTATTTATCAATCTGATTAGTAATGCACTGGATGCGATGACCGAAATCGACATGGACTGCCCGGCTCGAGGGCGCGTGCTGACGATTACCGTCTGTGACGAAACGGATCACGTTTCGATCGGCGTGCGCGATACCGGTGCTGGCATATCGGACGAGGTCCGAAGTCACCTGTTCGAGCCATTTTTTACGACTAAAGACAAGGGCGAAGGGTTGGGATTGGGTTTGACGATTTCGATCAGCATCATCCAGGAGTTCGGCGGAACCCTGGTCGCCCAAAACAGACCAGACGGCACTGAATTCACCCTCAGGCTAAAACGGACCACACTGTGAGAAGACGATGTCTAAGAATCTAAAAGTGCTATTTGTGGAAGATGACGCGGCGGTGCGCCTCGGCGGCATGCAAGCACTTCGTTTGAACGGCCTTGAGGTTCAGTCGTTTGAGCGGGCCGAACATGCCCTGCGTTATATCGAGTTCGGCTTCCCCGGCATTCTGGTCAGCGATATCCGGTTGCCCGGCATGAGCGGACTCGCATTATTGGAGCATACGGTCGGAACCGACGCATCGCTGCCGGTCATCCTCGTGACTGGTCACGGTGATATCCCAATGGCGGTCGACGCGATGCGCCGGGGTGCTTATGATTTTGTCGAGAAACCGTATTCGTCGGAACAACTCGTCGACGTATCTCAGCGCGCGCTCGAAAAACGTCGGCTGACGCTTGAACTCGCATCTGTTCGTCAGGCACTTGCGCATCAGGACAATATAGAAGCAAGGATTCTCGGACGTTCTCCAGCGATCGAACGCCTGCGCCGAATGATCCTGGAACTCGCCGACGCCGACGCGAATGCACTGATTCTCGGTGAAACAGGAACGGGCAAGGAGTTGGTCGCCCGTTCACTGCACGATTACGGGCATCGAAAGGCAAAGAATTTCGCGGCCATCAATTGCGCGGGTATTCCAGAACTATTGTTCGAGAGCGAAGTGTTCGGCCATGAGGCCGGTTCCTTTACCGGCGCGATCAAGCGGCGTATCGGAAAAATTGAGTATGCCCGGGGAGGCACACTGTTTCTGGACGAGATTGAAACAATGCAGATGTCGTTGCAAGTAAAACTGCTGCGCTTGCTCCAGGAGAAAAAGTTCGAGCGTGTCGGCTCCAATGATCTGCTTGAGATGGACTGCCGGATCGTCGCGGGGTCCAAGGCGGATCTGTTGGCATTGTCTTCAACAAACCACTTTCGCGATGATTTGTACTACCGGCTAGGCGTCATGGTCCTCGAGATTCCTCCGCTGCGGGAGCGCCGGGAGGATATCCCCTTCCTGTTCGAGCACTTCGTCGTTCGAGCTGCGGCTGAATACAACAGGCCGATACCGGACATCTCGCCAGCGCAAATGCACGACCTGATGTCGCGACCTTGGGGCGGAAACGTAAGGGAACTGCGTAACGTGGCCGAGCGTTTCACGTTAGGTATGCCGACGCGCGTCGACGCAGCCAGCAGCGACGACAATACCGAGAAACCATCGCTTGAGACCAAACTTAATCTGTTCGAGCGCCAGCTGATCGAAGAGGCGTTGCGCGGATGTTCGGGCCGCACGGCTATCGCATGCGAGCGTTTGGGGGTACCCAAAAAAACTCTGTACGACAAGATACGTCGCTTGGGCATCAGTACCGAAGAGTTCAAATGAATTGATCCGGATCAGGGCCAGGAACAGCTCGACCCTGTTTCCAGCCATCAAATGGCCGACTTTCTGGTTTTCCGCAATAAGACCGAATGAACAAACGGCAAATGCACCTTAAATCAACAGCTTAGTAGTCGAAGAGACTGGCACGCTGCTTGCGTAATTGGTGATGACAATTACGACGATAGCGGAGGCCCTTGTATGACTGCGCGCGAGAGCGCATCAACGTAGCCGAATCCCTTGTTTTCCCGCCTCTTAAAGCGCTTGGTCGGCTGATCTGGTCCACCAGGCATCGCAACGTTTTGTACTGGCACTTATTCACAAATTAAATCGGTCTACTAAGTGACTAGGTTTATGGATTCCTATACCTATAATATTTTGGAGATTTCATGAGACGCCTCGCAATATCGTGTTTTACCCTGACCATACTGTCCGCAGCTTCTGTTGCCCAGGCCCAAAGCAGTGTCACGCTTTACGGCGAGATTGATAACGCATTGGCGTACTACAACAATGTGGGTCACGCCTCCCTGGTTACAATGCAGGGCGCTGATCTGACCACCAACCAGTGGGGCATTAAAGGCAAGGAGGACCTGGGTGGCGGTTTTCAGGCGATTTTCAACCTGGAAAACGGCTTTGACATCAACACCGGCAAGTTGAGGCAGGGTGGCCGCGAGTTTGGAAAGAACGCATGGGTGGGCCTGGCGAGCACCACCCTGGGCACGATCACGATCGGTCGCCAGTTGGATCCGACGGTTGATCTTGTTCAGCCCTTTACGGCCGACGGTTATGGTCCCGCGTTTACGACCCCGGGCGATGCCGACAACAACGACAATACCTTCCGGGTTGACAATTCGATCAAGTACACGAGCCCGACTTATGGCGGCCTGCAGTATGAATTGATGTACGGCTTGGGCGGCGTGGCGGGCAGCATATCGTCGCAGGAACTTTCCTCGGCTGCTGTGTCGTACACCCACGGCGGCTTGGGACTGGCCGCTGGTTATATCTTCGCCAAGAACGACGGTCCCGGTGGCTTGGGCACGGCCGACCAGACTCAGAACAACTCCGTCACGCCGCTCTTTGGCAGCGTCCCGTTTGTAGGTTCACGGCTGATCGCCCACGTCGCAGCTCAGTATGCTATCGGTCCGTTTACCGCTAACGTGCGCTACAGCAATGCGGAGTGGAAGCCCTATGCAAGCTTCGCGGCATTCAACCGTACTGAAAACTTCAATACCGGAGCCACCTCCCTCGACTATCAGGTGACGCCAGCGCTTGTGGTGAACGTAGGCTACACCTTTACGAAGTCGAACGGCGCTTCTGCGGCTACGTACAACACCGTTGCGGCGGGCACGGAATACTCCTTGTCCAAGCGTACGACCGTCTACGCAATCGGCGGTTACTCGCATGCACACGGCACCACCTTCAGCGCAGATGGCAATAGCATCGTCGCTGCCGGCGGTTCGGTGGGTGACCTCGAATCCAGCTCAAGCACGCCAAATCAGGTCGCTTTCATCATGGGTATTACCCACAAGTTCTGACGACGCATGCAAAAGCCGCGAGTGTTTTCATAGCCACTGCTGTGGCGTCTCAGACAGCACACTCGTCTTAAAAGATTATCCAACTGGCAAATGGAACCTGAGATTCACGAATACCGCGCAGGCAACTCGCGAAGGAAGTGGGTTCTTTCGATGTGTCCGCGAGGTACCACTCGTGCAAAAAACATTGGCTTTTAAACCTGAAACAAACAATGGCAGCAATACAAAAAGGATGGAGATGATGTCATACAAGCTAAAGTCGCTCGCGCTACTCGGCAGCCTGTTTTCTTGTGTCCTGACGGGCCATGTCGACGCCGCTGAACTCAAGATGATTTCCAAAGTGCAAATTCCAGGAGCGCCCCTGGATTCGTTCGACATCAGTTATGTCGATCAGAAGACAAATCGGTATTACCTGGCCGACCGAAGCAACAAGGCCGTTGATATTATCGACGGAACGACAGAGAAGGTAGTTGGGCAGGTCCCCGGTTTTGTCGGCTTCGACAAGGACAACGATACGGCAGGGCCTAACGGCGTCCTGGTCATTGGCAATGAAGCCTGGGCCGGCGATGGAGATAGCTCGGTCAAGGTCATCGACCTCAAGTCCCAGACAATCGTCGATACGATCAGGACTGGCGGGAAAAACCGCGCTGACGAAATGGCGTACGATCCCAAGGACCATGTCTTTATTGTCACCAACGATGCGGACGATCCTCCCTTCGTGACGCTGATCTCGACCAAGCCAGGACATAAGATCCTCAAAAAGATCGTCTTCAAGGACGCGACCGATGGAATCGAGCAGCCGATCTATTACGCACCCAAAGGCATCTTCCTGATGACGGTTCCGGAAATCAAGGGTGACAAGTCAACGGGCGGAATCGCCATGATCGATCCGCTCAAGGGCGAAGTCACGAAAGTCGTGAAGGTTTCCGGCTGCACACCTGCCGGGCTGGCACGCGGGCCGGGAAAGAATCTGGTGATCGGTTGCAACGCCGGCGGCAAGAAGTCGACGCTCAAACCGGTTACGCTGATCGTCAACGGAGATAGCGGGGCAGTCGTCGCCTCGGTTTCCGATATGGGCGCAGCTGACGAAGTGGCTTATAGCGCTAAAAACGGGCAGTACTACATTAGCGGCCGGCAGATGCCGAATGGTCCGGTTCTGGGCGTGATCGACGCCAAGACCAACACGCTCTTGCAGAGCATCCCGACAGGCGGTAATGCCCACTCGGTTGCCACAAGCGACGTGAATGGACATGTGTTTGTACCGCTTCCTAAAACAGGTGGTCCATGCGGTGGTTGCATCGGCGTCTACAGTACTCAATGAGGCTCATCGTGAGGACAGTTCTCGTGAAAATCAAAGCGGGATTTTTAGTCGGCGTGCTCCTCGCGGTGGTTCAACCGGTTCACGCAGCGGATCTGGTAGTTTTTTCGGCGGCCGCGCTGAAAGGCGCTTTTGAAAAATTGCCAGAGCAATACTTTGCCGCGAGTGGCGAGCATGTCCGCCTGATCTATGGCACCGCAGGCCAGGTGCACGATCGGGTGGTGTCGGGGGAGGCTTTCGATCTCGTCATTGTTCCTCCCACGCCGCTCGCCAATCTGGTCGAACGTCATCTGGTGCAGGAGGGGTCGGAAAAAGACCTCGCTCGCGTGCGACTCGGTATGGCGGTCAAGACCGGCACCGCTGCGCCCTCGATCGGGGATGACCAGGCGTTCGCGCATGTCCTGCTCGACGCTCCGTCGATCGGCATGGCCAACCCGGCAACCGGAGCGACGTCGGGCATCTATCTCGCCAAACTGATTGACCGCCTCGGGATTGGTGATCGGGTAGACGCCAAGATCAAGTACTACGCCGAAGGGCAAACAGCCATGGAGGCCATGGCGCGGGGCGAAGTATCCGTCGGACTGGGGCAGATCAGCGAAATCAAGCCCGTTCATGGCGTCACGCTCGTCGGGCCTATTCCCGAGGACCTGCAGCTCAAGACGACCTACGCAGTGGGTATCGGCACCAACAGCGGGTCACCGGAGATGGCAAAAAAGCTGCTCTCTTATCTCACCGGGCCGGCAGTGCAGGCGTCGTTGAAAGCGAACGGATTCGACCGTGTTTCACCGGCGAACTAGCTGGGGCCCGACCGCGTTAGCCATACGCTCCCAGGCCTATCAGGCACTATTATTCAGGTCTACTACTTCAAAGGAACGATCTTGGACAAATCGCGTCGCACCCTCCTTAAAATGGGCACGGGGCTCGCCCTCAGCTCGGCGGTAACCACGCGGGCTGGAGCGACTCCTGCAGCAATCAAGGTTCCCGCAGGGTCTGGACCGGCTGGCAATGCACTGCGGTTGGTGACCTATCAACATGCTGCTGCAGAAGCGCCGCGCCTTGGTGTGGTGACGGCGCAGGGCATGGTAATCGGCGTCGGCGCGAGCGCCCGCGAGTTAGGTATGACGCTGGCCTTCGACCCGGCGAGCATGGTCTCGCTGATAGACGCCGGGCCCGATGCCGTCGCACAGGCGCGTCGATGCGCGGCGTCCGGGCGAGCGCATGCGTCACTTGAGCGCGTGCGGCTACTCGCGCCGATCCCGGTGCCCGCCCGCAACGTCTACGCTGTCGGCTGGAACTATCTGGAGCATTTTGGCGAGAGTCTGACCGCGAAGCAGGCAGCTGCTGCTCTGCCGAAACACCCGGTGTTTTTTACCAAGGGCACGCACACCATCAACGGTCCCTTTGACCCCATCCCCTTCGATCCATCGGTGTCCGTGAAGATCGATTGGGAGGGCGAACTGGCGGTCATTATTGGCAAGCGTGGCCGTAACATCGCGGAGGCCGACGCGATGCAGTATGTGTTCGGCTATGCCGTAATCAACGACACGACCGCCCGCGACATGCAGGTCGATCATGGCGGCCAATGGTTCAAGGGCAAGAGCCTGGACGGTCATGGCCCGATTGGCCCCTGGATCATTCCCGCCAGCGACATCGACTACACCAACCTGCAACTGACCACCCGCGTGAACGGCGTGGTGAAGCAGCAAATCAACACCAGCCAGATGTACTTCAAGTTGCCGCGCATCATCGCCGAGCTGTCTCTGGGTCTGACGCTCGAGCCCGGCGACATCATCGCAACGGGGACGCCATCGGGCATTGGCGCCGCTCGTAACCCGCCGGAGTTCCTGAAACCTGGCGACGTGATGGAAACCGAAATCGATCGGATCGGCATGATCCGAAATGTGATTCGGCAGGTCACTAGCTAGGGGCAGGTGTCGCGAGGGAATAGGGGGAAGTCGCTGCCGGGGGAATTTACTTGTGCGGCGGCCTGATCGACGGGCCGACGTTGGCGTGGTGGCGTGGTGGATCGCAACGCTGTGCGTCTTGCTTGTCGAGTCGGCTAGGTCGACTTGGAAGTCGATGGCTTGTTTTATGAATCGGCAATACCAGAAAACCCTTCAATATAATCGGACAGTCATAGGGAATCGGAATGAGCGATGCGAGCGATGAGAGTGAGAAGCAGAACGTATTACAGCGACGTCGTTTTTTGCAAGGCGCAGCACTGACATTGGTCACGACGACGGTGATGCCGACAAGCGCGAGCGCTGCATCCACGCAGATCGTTGCCGAAGATTACTGGGCGCAAAAAGGCGCGGTGAAATTGTACCTGTACCGCAAGCGCCTCGCAGACGGCACAAACGCGGGCGCGGCCCAGAGGCCGGTATTGTTCCTGGTGCATGGCTCGTCGTTCTCGGGGCGGGGCGGTTTCGACCTGCAGGTCCCCGGATTGCCGAACTACTCGTTCATGGACGAGCTCGCAAGATACGGCTTTGACGTCTGGACCATGGATCATGAGAATTACGGCCGCTCGTCCAAGACCGAATCGAACTCCAATATCAGATCGGGCGTCGACGACTTGAAAGCCGCGCTCCCGATTGTCGAGCACGTTACCGGACAGAAGAAGGTCATGTTCTACGGCCAGTCTTCCGGCTCGATCCGTCTGGGTGTCTTTGCAATGGAAGAGCCGGAGCGAGTCGACCGCATGGTGCTCGATGCGTTCACCTATACCGGCGAGGGCGCGCCCGAGATCATGAAGCGGCGCGCGAACATTGCAAACCTCACGGCCAGCAACTTCCGGCCGACCTCGCAAGCGAGCTTCGACGACATTTTTTCGCGCGATGACCCGTCGACATTCGACCAGGCAGTACCGAAAGCCTTGGGTGACTACGAGCTGAAACTGACGAACCGGACGCCGAATGGAACCTATGTCGACATGGCGATCCACATGCCAATGGTCGACCCCAAAAGGCTTCAGTGTTCCGTTTGCATGACGAGAGCCGAACACGACGGCAATGCTACGGATGCCGAATTACTCGATTTCTTCTCGCAACTGCCTAACAAAGACAAACAATTCTGTGAGATCAAGGGTGTCGCCCATGTCGCGGTGCTTGGGATCAACCGCCACCGTATCTGGCACGTCATGCATGCCTTCTTCACGATGCCGCCGCAAGCGGGTGACTTGCACAGTCGATGCTCGCCTGTTCTGCTCAGCGACGACATGGCGACGCGTCATGGTGCAACTGCTCCGTTGTACCCAGCGCAATTAGAGCGGCAAAGGCGTAACGCTCGACCAGTCTGGTAGGGCATCAAGATCCGCGCGCATCGTAACGCCTTCCTGTTCGTTGGGATCCGTTCGGGCGATCACCGCGACGCAAGGCTCATCCGCGCTCGGGTTGTACGGAACATGCGGCACCCCTGCGGGGATGTAGAAGAAATCTCCGGCCCGAACCACCACATGCTGCTCTAATCGTTCGCCATACCAGCACCCCGAGACGCCGCTCAGTTGATAGATGGCCGTCTCATGTTCGGCATGGAGATGCGCTTTGGCACGGGCACCCGGCGGAATGGTTGCAAGCTGAAGATGCATATGCTTCGAGCCTACGCTTTCGGCTGAAATACCTACGGCATAGGTCAGCCCTTGCTTCCCGTCGAACTGTGGGCCAGCTTGCACCAGTTGGCAGGTGGGTGTGTCAGGTTTGTGTGCGCTAATGTTCATTGCTTCTCCAGACAATGAGCGCCGACTTCGGCGAAATGGCGGGCATACGACGGCAGAATACACCCGCGCACGGTCCGAAGACGCTCGTCCGTTATGCGGTCATGTACCGTGTATCCGGATGATCGTATGTATCGCTGGGGGTGTTGTCTGGGGCAAAAAGCCGATCGCTGGTCTGCCTCAAGCACCCGAGATAGTTCGATATGGCGCCGAGGTGTCCACGTCGTTTTTTTCGCCAAGCCACTCTTCGCAAACGACTTTGAAAGTCTCGCGGCCGGCCTCGATTGTGTTAACCAGTTCAATACGTCATGCATGCGACGGATGGGTGCCTTTCTTTACCGGCGCGCGCTGCCTTTAGACTTACTTCCGGATACTCGCCGACTGCGAACACGTTCTCCTTTCCGTTAAGCTCGTAGCGGTATCGCCAAAACTTCGAGCCTCAATAAGAGGCCATTGGCATCGGTGATGTTGACAGGCTTGGCAGATGCCTTGGCCTGGCGGATCTTGACATCGGTGAGCGGCGTAGAAGACAACCGGATATAGAAGGCTTAGTCTTAACCTGATACCCGGTTTTCCATAGGATGGAGACGATTTCATGCGGATTTCGGTGGACGATTGTTTAGGCTGAATCGCAGTTCCGGAAAAGGAACACAGGCAATTTTTCGGACATTAGAGAACCGCTGCGGACTTGTTGATTTGGTGAATTGTCATGCGTAAGGAAAAGGCGAGGGTCGAGGAAGCCAGGAGGTCCTACGCCCGGCTCATGGCCGCCGCGAGCAAATCCGACGATCCCAGGCTTGAGCGTGTTTTCGAGCTCGTGCCTCGTGAGGCGTTCCTGCCGCCTGGCCCGTGGAAGATCATGGTGGACAACGAGTACTTCGAGACCCCCAGCGCGGACCCTGTCCATCTTTACCAGAACGCCTTGGTTGCGCTCGATGCAAATAAGGGAATCAACAATGGCGAGCCGTTCCTGCATGCCGCATGGCTTGGCGCGGCCGCGCCGCAACGCGGTAATACGGTGTGCCATATCGGCGCCGGCTCGGGTTATTACACCGCCATTCTTTCGGTGCTTGCGCTACCCGGCGGCCGCGTGGAAGCGTTCGAAATCGAACCCGCCCTGGCCGAGGCGGCGCGCAGGAATTTGCAGGCATTCGAGAGCGTGACGGTGACGCAAGGCGACGCTACCAAGCTGCCTTTGCCCGCGTCGGATCTTATTTATGTGAATGCAGGCGTCCTGGCGCCGCCGCGTTCCTGGCTTCAGGCGTTGCGTCCACGTGGCCGCCTGATTTTTCCGTGGCGCCCGTCGGATGACGTCGGACTAACCCTGTTGATCACGAGAACAGATGCGGGTTTTGAAGCGAAACCGCTCATGAACTCGTGGTTTATCGCTTGCGTTGGCGGCGCATCGACCGCGGATGGGTTCGTGCCACCGCCGAATCACCGCATGGCGTGGTCCGTGAGGTCGGCGTGGCTGAGGTCAGAGCGTGTACCCGACGCGACCGCGGTGGTCGCGTACGAGCACGTGTGGTTTTCTTCAGCGGCCCTGCACTGATGAGTTCACCTATGGGGACGCGTCAAGGGGATGTATAGGCGAGCAGGCTGCCGTCCTTGAGCACTCGTTCGAGATGGCGCGCGATGTCGGGTGCACCGGTCATTTCGCCGAAGCTTCCGCGTGTCATCGGCCCGAACGCGAACAAGCCCGGCGACACCTCGCCGGCCGCATTCCTGAGCTGGCTTCGAAGGTTGGTGTCGAGTCCGATCCGCACCGCATCCAGCCGCGCGAGCCCACCCTCCAGCAGCGACTTCACGAGCGGATTGCGGTCTATATCGCGTGCTGGTCCCGTGCAGAAAACCACCGCGTCGAAATCGTGTGCTTCATGCGTGCCGCCCGGACACCGAAGGCTTGCTCTCAGGCGCCCCGCGACGTGGCTGATCGCGGTAATACCCGCCGTGGCGACGCTCATCTGACCGCTCTCGATGGCGCGCTCGACAGCGCTATGAATCTGCGGCGCAATGCGAAAGCGATGCACGTCCCAGAACGGCAGCAGCTTCTTCACCACGCGCGATTGTTCGCGAGCGGGCAACGCGCTCCAGATCTGCGGAAGATCGAAACGCAGGGCGTCGGCGGCGGGTTGCCAGCCGATGCGGGCCTCGTCGCGCGCAATCCGCTGCCTGAGTTTGCGCACGAGTTCGCGGGCGCTGGCCGGCGGGGCGGCGTGATCGAGGAAATCGGCGGTATCGGAGAAAAGTCCATGCGGCTGGGCGCGCAAACCCCGTCGCGAGATCGCCGTGATGCGCCCGGTATGCGCGCGTTCGATCAGCGTGACGGCCACGTCCGCCATCGTCAGGCCGGTGCCGACCAGCAGCACGGACGCATCTGGCGGGATCGCGCGCAACGCGTCCGGCGCCCACGGATGCGTGACCAGCCGCGGATCGCGCAAAGCCTGTTCATCGACGACCCCGGGTGGTTTCGAAGGCGTATGGCCGAAACACAGCGCAACGCGATGTGTTTCCAGATGCGAACCATCGCCGAGTGTTACTGAATAGCCTGATTCGCTCTTGCGTACGCCCGTGGCGGTGGCTCGCCGGTGCTTCACACGCACATGCGAGGCTGCGTTGGCCACGACATCGTCCAGGGTCGCGGCGACATACTCGCCGTATCGCGCGCGCGAAACGTAGTGGTTGCCCTGGCCGTCGCTGCTGCCGGGATCGATTGCGTCGTGAGCCTTGAGCCAGCGGGTGGCGTGCGTGGAGTCGCCTGCGAACAGGCTCATCCGGTCGCTCGGTACGTTGATCCGGTGCAGCGGGTCCGACGTCCCATACGCAATACCCCGGCCGAGTTCCGCCGATGGTTCGACAATGGTGAAGTCGAGATCGACGCCAGCCGGGCAGGCACGAATGGCATGAGTAACGAATGCGACGCCGGTGAAGCCGCCACCGATCACGACGATGTTCAACGGGGTGTGTCCGGAAGTGTTCAAGAGAGTGCTCATGATGCTGGAGCGTCGAGGATACCTCAGTCGATACGTCTGGTGAACGGTGCGTAAAGCTTGAAATTCGCTAAGCTTGTGAGGATTCGTGGGATTGAAACGGGGGGCGTTGGTGTGACGAGAGTGCTGCGATGGTGTGATGTGGACAGCAAAGCGAGAGGAAAGAATTTGGGTTATTTATATCGGAATACTATATTACCGATGAGAAAAATATAACCGTGTCCGGTAACGCTATCCGTGCTGGGATTCCAGGGCGGCTTGTACGATCGGCCGCGCCCATTCCGGCGTGGCGCCCAACGCAGCCGCATCATCTCGATCGGGAAATACCACCTGCGCTTCAAGCATCTCGAGGACCAGGACAGGATCGGGAATGTCCTGTCCTGGAGCTGCGTTGACACTATTGTCGAAAACCTGCAGACGGCTGAGATGCGGCAATAGCTTGATCAGGTTTGCGCGAGACGTCACCCAGCGCTCGCGAATCTTGTTCTCCGGGATTGCGTGACCTTTGTTGGCGACGCGCAATCGCACGCGTTCTATATGTTGTTCAACCGACGAAAGGCCGCAGAACAGGATGACGACATCGTGAGTATGCGTTGCGCCGGCCAGCATGGCAGGAATAGTCTCGCCGCCCAAGGTGGTTTCGAAGGCGTAGTTCTTGCCGTCGACGATGGCCGCTTCAAGTTGGGCGCGACCCGTCTCCCAGGCGCGGCTGTTGGCTTCAGCGGCAGTCATGCTGAATTGCGCGGTCAACTCGCGCGCAAAGCTGTCGGGGTTGAACCAGGTGAGGCCATATTCGGCCAGCATGGCGCCGCCGACCGAGCTTTTGCCGGCACCATTGATGCCGGCAAGGACGAAAATGAAAGGTCGCGCTGCCGTACCGCTTGGGGGCATCAGTAAGAGGCACCGGCCTTGGGACGTTTCTTCAGCGCACCCTTCGCGTCGAGCAGCGCGTTGAGTTTCTGACCGGCGTCGGGTTGCTGAAGCACGGCGAGGCGGGCGTTGAAGCGGCTTGTCAGCTCATCCAGCGCGATTTGCTCGCGCGCTTTCAGCGCCTGAATGTCTTCGGTGAGCTGTTGGTAAGTTGCAGCATCCAGCAGCACCATTTCCACCGCCGAGTGATTGGTGACGGCCACGCTGCCCGATTGACGGACGAGACGCACCATGTCCGCCCATTTGTTTTTTACCTGGGAGGCGTTCTGGCGCGGCAGTTCCTGGATGTTGGGCAGTTCGATGATCATGGCGTCGTTTCCACAAGCTGACTCAATAGGGCAATTATGGCAAAAATAGCCAATTTGTCAAATAAGTCAATTACACCGCATTTTTCCTGCGAAACGACGCGCCCGTATGCTCGTCCGGCAGCTTCGCGCCACGGTTGAACAACTTCTCGCGCAGGGTGCCATCGGCGTAAGCGGTCTTGTACACACCACGTGCCTGCAACTCGGGAATCACCAGGTCGATGAAGTCCTCGTAACTTTCGGGCGTCACGGTACGCGTCAGATTAAAACCGTCGACACCGGTTTCATCCATCCACGATTCCAGCGCGTCAGCCACCTGCACCGGATCGCCGACGATAGTCGTGAACCGCCCGCCGAGTTTTAACTGATCGAGCAGGCGCCGCACGGTCCAGCCGGATTTCCCGTCCGTCACGCGCTGCACCGACGACTCTATGCCGCGGCTCTTGTGACCGCCCGGCGGTTCGAGTTCGTCGTCCAGATCGAACTTCGAATAGTCAATACCACTGCCCGCCGCAAAGTGCGTCAGTCCCGCTTCGGCGCTCGCATGGCTCGCGTACTCGGCGAACTTCTCCTCGGCTTCAGCCGTGGTGCGTCCCACCACGACGGTGATACCCATGAAGACCTTGAGATCGGCCGGGTCGCGGCCTGCCTCGGCTGCTTGCTTGCGTAATGCATCTACGAGTTTGCGCGTACCTTCCTTGCTCTGGCTCGATACGAATACGCACTCGGCATGACGGATCGCGAACGCCTGACCCCGACCCGACGAACCCGCCTGGAACAACACGGGCGTGCGTTGCGGCGAGGGCTCGGACAAGTGATAACCCTCCACGCTGTAGTAGCGGCCGCGATGGCTGACCTTGTGGACTTTCTGCGGATCGGCGAACACGCGTGCGTTGCGGTCGCGCAAGACGGCGTCGTCTTCCCAACTGCCTTCCCAGAGCTTGTACGTGACGTCGAGATATTCGTCGGCGCGGTCGTAGCGTTCGTCGTGGGCAATCTGCTCCGTGAGGCCCATCGCCCGTGCGGCGCTGTCGAGATAACCGGTCACGATGTTCCAGCCGATCCGCCCCTCGGTCAGATGATCGAGCGTGGAGAAACGCCGGGCCAGAAGATAGGGCGCTTCGTAAGTCAGGTTCACCGTGACGCCGAAACCAAGATGTTGCGTAACGGCCGCCATGGCGGACACCAGCATGAGGGGATCGTTGACCGGCAACTGCACGGATTCCTTGAGCGTCAGGTCGACCGATTCCTGATAAACGTCGTACACCCCCACGATATCCGCGATAAAAAGTCCGTCGAATAGTCCGCGCTCAAGCAATTTTGCAAGATCCGTCCAGTATGAAAGCTTTCGGTAATCTTTCGACTGGTCTCGCGGATGTGTCCACAAACCATGATTGATATGGCCGACACAGTTCATGTTGAACGCGTTCAGGAGGATCTTTTTCTTGCTCATGGGAGTGGCGTGCAAAGGGCGGGACGGAAGAGGGGGAGCGAATGATGGCTGCGAAAAGCGCCTACATGAAGCGGTTTTGGCCGCATTTCAGCGATGAAGGCAGCAAGAATGCTTACATAGCTTCAGTGCATTGCAAACTATTGAATTCGCATTTGCATTCCATGATGCTTTGATTTATCACGCAGCATGACGGCCCGAGGAGTGAAATCGCAGACGTTGACCAGAGCAAATCCGCAGCAAACCCCGAACCCGCTCGCGACAAATTTGCAAGAAAACGGATTTGCCTCTAGCGTGCGTGTCCGGTAAGGTGACGCTTCCGCCATGCAATCGCATGGGCAGTGCGTTGTACCCATCTTTGAGAAAACAGAAATGAACAAGCAAGAACTCGTTGACGCCGTGGCGTCCGCCACCGGCACGAGCAAAGCCGCGGCCGCTGAAGCTATTGATGCCTTTATCTCGACTGTCACGCAAGCCGTTGTCAACGGCGAAAGCGTTCAGTTCGTCGGTTTCGGCACCTTCAGCACCGGCGCACGCGCCGCGCGCACGGGCCGCAATCCCAAGACCGGCGACACCATCCAGATCGCTGCCGCTAAGACGGTCAAGTTTACGGCCGGTAAAGCGTTCAAAGATCTCGTCAATCAGTAAGAATGACGGATGCGTCCTTGCAGCGGTGCCGGGCAAGGACGCAGTCGAGCGGCGATCAGCTTCGTCAGACGAATGCGCCGTGTCGATTCAAAGCATTGATTCCGCTTCAGGAAGCGCGTTTGCTTTCCAGCAGGCCGCGCGCCGCCAGGTTGCCATAAAGCGCCCGTACCCCGAACGTCCACGGCGTAATTTCCGTCGATAAACGCACGGTGTTCACGATCGCGCCGAGCGATGGCGTAGAGATCGTCACCACGTCGCCCAGATGATGCGTGAAGCCACCACCGGGCGTGTCGCGATCCTTGATCGGCGAGAACATGGTGCCGAGGAACAACATGAAGCCGTCCGGATACTGATGATGCGCGCCATGCGTCTGCGCAACCAGGTCAGCCGGATCGCGGCTGATCTCGCGCATATGGCTGATGCCGTCGAGCACGAAACCATCGTCAACGCCTTCAATGCGTAGCGACACGCTGGCCTCGCGCACGGTGTCGAGTGTGAATGCACTGTCGAACAAGCGCACGAATGGACCGATCGCGCATGAACCGTTGTTGTCCTTCGCCTTGCCAAGCAGCAACGCGGAGCGGCCTTCAATGTCGCGCAGGTTCACGTCGTTGCCGAGCGTCGCGCCCACGATTGCGCCCGCACTGTTCACCGCCAGCACGATTTCCGGTTCGGGATTGTTCCACTTCGACGTCGGATATAAACCCACATCCGCGCCAAATCCAACTGACGACATGGGTTGCGATTTGGAGAATACTTCGGCATCCGGACCAATTCCGACTTCCATGTATTGCGACCACGCGCCGCGCCGTTCGAGTTCGGCCTTCAGCTTTTCTGCTGCTTCAGAGCCGGGTTTTATCTTCGACAGATCGGCGCCGATCAACTCGTTGATCATCGCGCGGGTCTCCTGTGCCTTGGTGGCGTCGCCGCCTGCGTGTTCTTCAATCACGCGTTCGAGCAGACTCACCGCAAACGTCACGCCGCATGCCTTGACCGCCTGCACGTCGCAGGGAGCGAGCAAATGCATCGCCTGTGTGGATGAATCGAGCGACGCGCGGATCAGCGCATCGACAGACCCAAGCGATTCACCCGGGGCATGACGCGCGATCTCCACCGCATCAGCACGATCAAAGAGATCTGCGGTGGTGACGACCGTTGATGTGATGTCGACGACTTCGCCGCGCCGCACGACGATCACGGACGGTCCATCTACAGGCGCGGGCCGCCAGACGCGGCCGATCAGCAGCGCGTCGTTCAGGTCGGAGGGAAGGTAAGCGTGAGGCATGTTGAATGTCTCCAGAAGGTTTCCAGAAGGATGATGGGCGGGCGTCCGTACGCCTCAGTGGTTGTGCCGCGATTCGCCGCGCGTCTCGACGATGTTCAGGTACAGCGTGGCCGGTTCGAGGCACGCGCCGCTGCCGTGCTGTCCGACCATGCTGCGGTAGATCTCTTCCCATGGCG
>NZ_JBIYEB010000007.1:0-301676 GCF_044909315.1 Caballeronia udeis | reverse complement strand
CGTGGTCTGGCTGACGCCAACCGCCAGATACACGCTTGGGTAATGAACGAGGCCGGCAACCGCATTCACGGGACCACCCGCGAGATGCCGCTCAAACGCTTCGCGGAAGTCGAACGTAGCCTGCTAAGCAGCTTGCCAGACGTCCCACCAGAGCTTGCGGTGTGGGCTAAGGGGAAGGTGCATCGCGACGCTCACGTCCAGTTCGAGCAGAGTTTTTACTCGGTCCCGTATCGACTGGTCGGCCAGGAGTTGTGGCTCAAGGCGACCGACACCATGGTGACGCTGTATCGCGGGCAGGAATCGGTTGCCGCCCACGTGCGTCTTACCCGTCCAGGCGGCCGCCGCACCGTAGACGATCATCTGCCATCCGCTGCTCAAGCGTGGCAACTGCAGGACACCCAATGGTGTCTGGCAACTGCTGAGCAGATCGGGCCTGCCTGCTACGCCCTGGTTCATGCGCTCTTCGGCGACAAAGTCTTAATCAAGATGCGCTCGGTGCAAGGCGTGTTGCGGCTCAAACAGAAATACGGCGCGATTCGACTCGAAGCCGCTTGCTCGCGCGCCAACCACTACGGCACGCCGCATTACACGGCAGTTAAAACCATCCTGCAAAAGGGATTGGATCAGCTGACGATGTTAAACGCCTTTGATGCGCTGGCGAGCACCTACACCGAAGGGGGCCGTTTCTGCCGCAATACACAAACCATTCTCCAATAAGGCCGGCCATGCATCCCATTCCTGAACTGACTCCACTGCTTAAACAACTGCGCTTGTCTGGCATCCTCGATTCGCTGGAAGCGCGAAACCGCGAGGCCATTGATCGCAAGCTCGCCTTCACCGAATTCCTTTCGCTACTCATCCATGATGAAGTAGCCCGGCGCGATAACAAGAAACTCAGCTTGCGCATGCGACGCGCCAACTTCCGTAGCCAGAAGACACTTGAAGGATTCGACTTTGATCGGCTGCCAGGTTTGAATCGAGCCGCCATCCACGATCTGGCCACGTGCCGATTCATCGACGAGAAAGTAGCCGTTCTGATCGCCGGCCCGTGTGGGACTGGCAAGAGTCATCTCGCACAAGCGCTGGGACATGCAGCTGCGCGGCAAGGACACGATGTCTTGTTCTCTACGCAAAGCCAATTGCTAGCAAGTCTACGCAGCGCGGCGGCCGTGGGCACCTACGACCGCCGTTTCCAGTATCTCGCCAAGCTTCCACTTCTGATCATTGACGACTTCGGACTTAAGCCACTGCGTTCGCCGGACGATGAAGATTTCCACGATCTGATCGCCGAGCGTTACGAGCGCGCGGCCACGATCTTGACTTCAAATTTGGACTTCCCCGAATGGGGCGAAGCATTCCCCGGTAACAAGATGATCGGCGCCGCTACCCTTGATCGCTTGCGTCACGGCGCACACAAAATCGTCCTCGACGGTGAGAGCTATCGCGGACTAAAACCGGGCGTCGAGTCACCTAGAACCGAGCTTGCAAAAGGAGGCAAAATCAAGCAACCTTGATCCCCGTTCGAACCCTCCAATTCCTCGTTTCCGGTGGCGTCAATACGGCGAAAATGCCCGGCGCGATTACGCCGAAAGGTGACACCGCGTCGGAACCTGAGAGAACCGAATTGTGGAGCAGCCAAGGAGGGCTCCCTTTGGACCAAGTCCGGTCGGCACGAGACCTTCGCGACAGACGGTGGCCTGCAATGGGCCGCCGTCGGCTGGCATGGTTTCGTGAATGGTTGTTGCTCCTTGACGTTGGCCGTTAGTTGGATAAGGGCGGGAAAGACAGGAAAGGGTCCGAACTGAGACGAACAAAGTCATTTTGACCGGCTGCTCTAAGTCGACGACAGTTAAGGGGTGGAATGATAGACGAAAGCTTTGTCAGATAAGGTCTGTGTTCGCTGCTATAGCAAATCTCGAGTAGACGAAAATCCTCCAAAGCATCAGCGAACTATTACTGAGACTGGCGTTGCTTAGGCTTAGTCGAAGACAATCGGCCAGAAGGGGTCGCCTGGTAATTCTGCCCAAATCATTGACAATAGGCTCCCGGCACCAGCCACGACAGACTGGCATTCGGTGCATGTGCCATACGCTAAAGGCGCAAGCCTTCCCGAGATGCCGCATGCCACATGTAAAGATCTTCTCCTCCTGTCACAAACGTCTTATTATCGTTGGGATTTTTGATGCTAATAGGTCCACTCACCATCCGTCGGTAGTGGGGCGGCAATACGCAAAGACTGTCGGGGGAAACATCCGTGCGCACGTCGATTCGACCACACTCACGATCGCTCGCAGCGGTCGGTTTTGTCTTGATCTCTGGTGCTTATGCCAATATGGCGAGAGCTGATGTCGACTGTAATCTGCTTGCGCCGCCCGGCGCCGCAGTGAGCGAAAAGGGGAAAGTAGAAGCAAAGACAGCAGCTGATGCCATTCTGAAGGCGGTCAAGTTTGGAGGGGATGTAACAGTTTCTGGTGAAAAGAGTCTTTCAATGGCTCAGCAGAACGCACCGACCGACGATCCGCAGGCGCTCAAGGCCCGAACCCTTTATCTGTTCTGCGGAATGGTCGCCAACGCGAAAGATATCAACACGGGTAAGAAGTTCGACATGTTGATGCAGTTGCAGGGCGTGAAGCTTTCGCCGGAACCTAACGGTGGCAATCAACCGCCCCCTCCGGAATCTGATGTTCCCAGTGCGCTAGGGTTACCAAAGCTTGGCTCTTCTAGAGAGTCAGTGGAGAGTTTCGCTAAATCCCGTAATGGCAGCTGGCACAACGCGCAAGGTGGTGACTACGCGGTCATCGACGGCGATTTAGCGGATACTCCCGCCAAGATTAACTTGTGGGTGGATAGTAACGGACATTTGTATAAAGTTGAATGGACAATCTCTTCAAGCCGATACACAACTGCCCGTAACGATCATGTTTTTGGAAGATCTGGTGAAGGACCAGTTGAGCCCGATGCACTTTGCGATGCTGCTGCTGACCGGACAGCAAATTACTTCGTTAGGGCCGTAGGATTGACATCTAGCCCGGTTACAACCAAGTCACGTAACGCAGCAGATCCATGGAACTATATCCAGGGCGGTAAAGCCCCTGCTTGCGGGGATAGCGACCTCAGGTGCACCGCGACCGCCGACATCACCGATCAATTAGCGATTCTTACCAGGGATAAGCAATCCGCAATGGTCCAAACTAGAAGCATTCATGCTAGGTCTAGCAGCGAGTTGGGTATTTCTATCTATGTCAAGACGACATCGACCTGCAGCATCTCTGCCGAAGTGACGCGGAGGCTGTAACAGTATAAGAGCCCTTCAAATGTGCAGGGCTTGATTAAGCTAGTTCAGTCCATCACGCTCAGTTGGTGATTTCCCGATCCGTAGCCGAGATGGCGGAGTTCCTTGGTAATCCCCCCACCCAGTAACCGGGATCAGAAGCAGAATTTCCAGCAAAGGAAGCTCTACGCAAAGAAGAAGCCGAACTTTATTGATAGCCAGATCACGGAAGCGCTCGGCGGGGAGTGTCCTGAACGTCCGTTTTGAAGAATCTCGACCGGCTGATTCGGGTCTGCGGCCGATTGCTAGCGAGTGAGGTGCGAGCCGTCGACGTCTAGTAACTGCACCACTACTACGGCGATGCGATCGATCAAGCGGACTTGACGTTCCTTCGAGCTTTTCCCGAAGACCGGTCCTGTCCCGACGAGCGGTGAGAGCTATGAGATTACATTTAGCTTTCGAATTGGTTGACAACGGCCCCGTCTGGCGGGTTCGCATTAAAGGAACTGGCTCACGCTCACTCTGGCTGTTTGGAGCCGGTGGAGGGCCGATTTACCCCGTTGACGGGCGGTCAAACCGGCTTTCCGCCGCCCGCGCCGGTCCGTCGGACCGGAAATTGTCATGTTTTTGCGACATTTTTCTGCCGGGCAGTTTGTTTTTTGGATAGCTCGACCGGCTGCGCGGATGAAATTTCGTGCTAGGATTCACTCAAAATGACGTTTTCGGCGCAATTTTCTGGCTAAAAATCCGTATTTTGGCTGCCAAAAGATGCGCCTGTACAACTCGAGATCGGGTGGAGGTATTACGGTAACGGATGCCTCAAACCATGATTTCCGCGGCTGTTTTTGGCGCGCCTTTGTGCGGCAAACCAGCCAGTGATTTTCTTTGCTTCGGGCAGGGCCTGTTCCGGACGTTATGCCGCCCGTACGCTGACTATTTCGAGCGACCTCGCACCGCGCTGTTCCGCTGTCTGTTCCTTCTGATTTTTCCACGCCATCGAGCCTGAATCCGGGTAGTTATTCCGGTGCTTCTGCTCACACTGAATTTACTAAGGATACCTATGAAAACCGATGCCTTGGCACGTCCCTTATTCCCACTCGGAGCCAGACAGGAAAAGCTATGGCAAAGCACCTGCGCCGTCACCTTCCCGGTCATGGACGGGCACTAGGGTGGCAGGATTCATCGTGCAAAAATTATTGTCGACGCGAACGGAACTGTATTGCTCGCAGGGCGAAATTTCGGGCGGCTGTGCCACCCATGCAGCAGCGGCAGCGCTGACCATCCTCGGCATCATCGGCACGCCGAGCAGGATATCCAGCCCGCGATGCGAGCCGAATGCAAGACGGTTCTGGCGAAAGGTGAAAGACGTGTATGCGGACGGGATCGGCCTTGAGGAGCTTGGGCAACGGCTTCGCGAACTGGATTTCGGCCTGACCATCTCCCACGTGGACGGCCCTCATTACAGGGTGCTCGACTTCACCCAGACGGCCTTGCGGAAAGGGCAACCAGTCATCTTAAGTTTCGCACCTCTCAATGCGCCACGACAGCACCATGCCGTGATCGCGACAGCAACGCAGGGGCGCGTGGTGGCACGCCGCTATGTACCCTCGGCGATCCTCATCACTGACTCGTCTGAATCGTCCCCTGGCCTCCTGCCCCATAACGCCCGCCTAGAGTTTTCTCCGGGTGCCAAGCGTGAGCGCAGCGGCCTGTATGTCACAGCATGGGAAAGCTATCGGGTCACGCTGTCCGCCGCTATGTCCTTGCGGCTTAACGGATCAAAACGGCCTGACCGGAAGCCACCGTGACCGTGCAACGGCAAGCCTGATGCGGCACCTACTCGCCACGCGGTAGCGCCGTAATGGGTTGCTGCTGTAACACGCGGTCGATGAACGGGTGCGGATCAGCCTCAAGGGCGTCAAGGAATATCAGACGCTACCGCAGGCGGGACCGCTCGATCTTCGGAGGGTTTGCGGCGTTGGCCCGCCGGGTCTCCCCAGAGTCCAGCGTCATCGTGAGTGGCGCAAACAGTTCCGAGAGCGAGACCCCCATCGCCGCGCACAGTGCCGCCAAGGTTAAGACAGTCGGATTCGTTACGCCCGATTCAATTGAACTGATCGCGGCGCGACCGACGGACGCCTCGTGAGCCAAATCCTCCTGACTTTTACCTGCGTTCCGTCTTACCTCTTTTAGTCGTCGTCCGACGGCGGCGGTGATTGGATTGCGCCTCGCGGGCCGCTTCGGGGTCGATTTCATAAATCTCAGGATGCCTTCCCAAAGCCCCAAACGCCATCGCCTGAACCATACATAGTTTGCTGTATTTATCGTACAATTTCGACGATTATCTGGCCCTGAAAGCCTTCGAACGGGAAACAAGATGTCAGCAAATACCACATGAGAATCAAACAAGACCGACGCTCGGGTGCTGGAAATATGCCGATATCGGAGGACGTGGCGCGCGTGGGAGCGCATTACGACGAACGGCTCGGCGAAACGATGCGCGTGACCGTGGTCGTTGCGGATCAAGCGACCTGCGCGCGCACCCACTAGTCCCTTAAGCGGCACATGTTGCACAGATACGGTCCGTATACCCCTAGCAATAATTTATAACCCGGAGAATCATCATGAAACCCTCACTTGTATTTCCGCTTGTGCTCTTGTTTGGAGTGCCTGCCGCGGATGCGCAAACGAACCCGATTTTCGGCGCTCTTCAGTCGGTTCAAAGTGTGATTAACCAAACCAAGAAGTTGTTGCCGCAGACGCCTGAAAGCAACGCCGCGAGTGACGCGCAGCAGTCGATGAGTACTCGGGAGCAGCAAGCGCAAAACAACAGCGCAGCAATATCGGCAGCGGATCAAGCGCAGTATCAAGCACAGACCCAACGTCGGCAGGCAGCGGCGAAGCAAGCGTCCGACCAAGCGGATGCAGAAGCGCAAGCGGTCGAGAACGCTAACATCCGACGGGACGCGCAACGTCAACAGCAAGCCGCGGCGCAAGCCCAGTCAATGCCGTCTCCCTGTCCGAGCGTGAGTCCCAAGCTCACTGCCGGTGCCTTCATAGTGGCTTGCAAAAATGCAGGGGCAACCGAACAGCAACTGCTTGCCCGTCTCGGCGCTCTTCCGATGATGCAGCAAGCGCTCTTTACGGACATCATTCAAGATATCTTCGATAACAACGTAACAGACCAGAAGAAGGGTGACGCCATCGCCAAGTACGACGCCACTTGCACAGCAAGAAATAATTGCCAGCGGATAGCTTGGTGACAAGTCGGGGCACGTGTTTTCCTCCTGGCTCGTTGTCCGTAGGCCGCCGTCATTCTTCGGACCGTGACTGCGAATCCATAGGCATGCGAATGGTTTCGCATGCCTATGCACAAGAAGGCGTGCTTGACCGTAGCGGTCGTCGAGCAAACTAGATGTCCGTTAGGCGCGAACAGCCAGGACGCATCAAAGGTGCTGCCATGCTGGACGCGACCGGGTGTGTGACCTCCCCAGCTCTCCCATAGAGCTGCCCTAGTCCTCTTCGTAACTCTCTCGTTGAGACGGGTTCAATAACCTCGCGATCGTGTCCTCGTAGCGTTTTTTGGATGCGAGCCACACAGGATCGCCGGGTTTTTCAAGTAATGTTTTCTTGGCGCGATTCAGAGAAACCTTAGCTTTATGCATCTCCCGGTTTTTGTCGTAGTAACGCCGATCTTTCATGCGTTGCCGTTCCTGAGTGATTGGCGCATCAAAAATTTCGATCTTGCATGGTTTCCAGTCGGCCACTATGGATTGCGGGGGCACGATTTTGAGAATGCCACCCAACTGCTCGTTGACCGCCTCAGCCACTTTCCTGTCCGAAACAATGAACAAGCACGGAGCGCTGGAAGAAGCATCACGAACATTGATGCGCCAGAGGAACTGAATGCAATTGTCGACAGTGCGGTCAATTTCGCAGTTGTAGTCGGGATAGATTACCTCGAATAGAGCGGTCTCGGTCGGTGTGAGCGCGAGAGAGGCTAGAAACGCGGCTGATCTGAGGCGGGAGTATCTGTTGATCCCGTTCAGTGTGAGCTTGGGCGGAAAAATGCCACGCGGGTGGTTCCTGCCCCTGTTGATAATGTTCTTAATGTTGTACGCCTCTACCACGCTCCGTTTGCGCTGCACGAGGTCGCTGGCGTTGAAGGCGTAAAGCAGGGGCTTTGGTTCGGCCCCGCCGCGCCGATACCACTCTTCTGAAAGGCGCAGAGCCTGTACGGCCATGTGACCCGCAACGCCAAGTTTGTTGGGACGCAGCGCATCCAGCACACTTGAGAGCTCGAGTTCCGCAAGGGTCTGCTTGGCATCAGGATCAGGCGGGGGGTTGATAATGCGATAGGGTGTTAGCTTGACGTTGGGAGTGAGAGCGCCTTCGTCGCGAAGCCTGCGGTAAATTTTGTTCCATTGCTTGTGGGCGTGCGAAATGGTTTCCACGGATGTGGATGCGGGGATAACGGCTCCATAGGCGATGGCCGTCTTGGACAATGTGCGGTCTTCGTGGATGTATGTAATCGTCGCTTGCCGCACCCGCTTCTGTGCTTCCTGCTTGCGATTTCTTTCCACGACGGTGTCGGTCACATCAATGAGCTTGACGCGGTACCAGTCACTGCCGAGGGCGGTCGTTTCTGTCTCTGCTTCGAGGCGCTTCAATGCCCGTCCCATCTGTGAGCGTTCGAAGAAAGCTGACAAGCAGAGGACCTTCCCCCAGCCGTAAAAGACGTTGGACGGGCACAGCATGAGATTGATCCACAGGTTGCCCAATTCGTCAGTTGTGCCCATGTCGGTCCACACATCGATGAGGTCGTTTTGGATGCTAGCAATGAACTGCAGCACGTTTTCCCGTCTATGTTGACCGTTCCTGTTGAGGGTTGAGAGCGGCAAATGCTTGTTGATCAGTTCACCGCACTTCGGGTCATCTATAGATGTATGAAAGCGGCGCCAGTTGAGAAATTCGCCTCCGGGATGGGGCTTCACGTCGCATCGAGAGCGAAGGTACTCCTGCAGTTCTCGGGGGATCATGATGGTCTCGTTCTCGATGAGGCACGACCGGGCTTCATCGAAGATCAGGGAGCAGCGGGCTTTCCAGTCGACGGGTGGAATGTTCACGATGGTTTCGTGGGTCGTTAGGATGACGTGGCCGCCGGGCAACGCACCGGGTCCACTCAGCAATTTCTCCAACTGGTCTCGGGTGCGAATGTCAGCAGGATTCTCCGGGATGCAGTCGATCAAAGATTTTATGTACGCCTGAGCCGGACCTTTCGCGGGCGCATTTTCCTTGAGCTTCGCGTTCTTCTTGTTCACTACGATATGAATCTTTTTTAGCAAATCCCCGATGCCGTGTTTGAGATCGTTGAACATGTCCTCAAGCTGCTGGTAAAGCAGGAGCAGCGTTGGGGCCGCGTAGATGAGAATGGTGTCGTGAGGCTTTTCGGACGAGAGCACATCTTTCATGCGTTGGCGGGCGTAATATGTTTTCCCGGTGCCCGGATAGGCGTTGCACGTATGAACTACAGTCAGATTGTCCAGAGGCGGCGCAGTCACAAAGGGGTTGTAGGTGTTCCTTGATTTAGCGGTGACAGGCATATCGATACCGATATCGGCGGTCACCCGGCGCCGGTTGCGGATAAACTCCCTTTCGATTTTTGCTTCCTCGGTTTTGTAGTCCATGCTGGCGTTCCTTGGCGGTCAGATTAATGGGATCGAATGCAGCGTGCTTACGATTCAAAAATTAGTGAAACGAGATCCGAGTTTTCGATAGCCGGAGCTGAAACAGGAGCGACCCGTTTACGCGCGCCAGCACTACGATGGGATTCTCGAAGGGGATGTGTGTGGGAGCGGAGCGACCCCACTCGAGAATTAAGGTGCAAGGACATTCAGATGCGCTCGCCGCACGAACGCTCAAGAGTTAATTTATGTACGATGCAGCGCCGCTGCTCCGCACATGGGGAAACTCATTTCGTTCGTCTGCGATAGATGTTTCCCCCCCCATAGAAACTCTTCTCTTTAATGGGGGGGGAAACACCAACACGATCCAATGCAGTGCTGGCGCATTGAAACCGTGGGCTCGTGTTTCAGCAGGACGCAGAGGAAACGGTTGAGCGGCTTCGCGATGTTGACGGGACGCTTGGATAGTTCGGCCGCCATCTGCGATTTACGGCGATCGATCCGGAATGAGAGTCGGTCGAGCTTTGTCGCTGAACGGTCAATCTGTTCGCGTGTCTCGCGGACTTCTCGAGATAGCCTGTTGCGGGATGTGGTCAGCATGAGTTTGTTCCGAGCGTCATCGCTGGGCCGACGAATGGCGGCACAGACTGGGAGGCTTGCAGTGGAAAAATGGGCGGGAAGAACTCTCTGCTAGAACGAGTTCGTCCCGCGCCAGGCTTCGCGAGATTTCGCGGCGTTTCTCGTTGCAGGCGTTGCACGAGTTGCGGAAGCATCAGCCCCCTACGACTCGTGCAACGGATGCAACGCCTGCGACTAAAACCGCTGGCCGCCGGGTCGCTTCACTGTGTGGCTCGGGACTTCTACGTCGGGCTCTTCCTCAAATTCGAGTCCGAGAAAATCGAACCATTCGTCGCGCCAGCCTTCGGGCGGGTCTAGATTCGCGTCGACATCTGGCGGTAACGGCAACGATTTAAGGCGTCGCATGACTGTCGCCTTGTTGATATCCATCAGTTCGGCAATGAAGCTGAGCGATTCCTTTTCCCGCTTCAGATACCACATAGCCCGATCTTGAGCCGTCGCAGCGATGAATACCGCATAGCGTCGCATCAGGCGGCCATTCTGCTGGAACACTTCGCACATCGTTCGGCCGATGCCATCAGAATGCTGGCTTTCCAATGACATGGCCGTCATTGAGAATGCAATCGATGCTCCCGGGCCTGGCTCGCATTTCTCGACCACGATAAGTTCGCTACAATATTCACGAATCCAAATAGCGTCGTCGCCCCGGCAATGCAGAAAAAGAAGGACAAGCCCGTTCTTTTCCTTGGCCCCGGCATCGAGCCGCGCGAGTGCATCAATAATGTCCTCGCGCGCCGTACCGTCGATGGACTGCTCCGCTGTGACGTATCCATTGTCAGCGAGATGTTCGAGAGCCACATGGATGCCTTCGTTCGAGAGAGCGGTGAGGCGCCGGCAGCCCGCGAGCCGGACAATGGTCAAGTGCTCACCGTTCATCTGTACAGACCCGTCCGAGTGCGTAAACGCTTCGGCAAGCTCCGCATCTCTCTGTCCTTCGCCGTATAGCGCGTTTAGCGTCGCGGCTCGGCGCATCGGCAAGTCGGCAACCTTCCCGCCGTCGATCGCTATTCGCTGAATTGCGGACCGAACGTGGAGCATCTGGGGCGACTCGCGAACCAAAAACACCATTACGCACGGTCCAACCTTGATGATGGCCTCGCGGACAACTTCCCGGATGCTGTTATTGTTATTTCGACGGGACGTCAGTGCCATTGCGGCGGTGCGGCTATCATTGGCGCTCATGATTGCACCTCCAAGGACGCGAGGTATTTTTCCACTGTGGAAAGCCGCCACCCACGAATTCGCTCTGATAAACGCAATGGCTCCGGAAATTTCTTCGCTTTTATTAATTTAAATAACGTAGTTCGGCCGACCCCGACCATCTGAAGCACTTGGGGCCGAAGAAGAACAGGGTCGAATGTAGGTGCAGAAGCATCCGCAATGCCGAGTGGCGCGGAGTTAGGGTTAAGTGTGCGACCGAAGACCATTTATTCCGTCCGTAGCCAAATGACTGCCGCGCCGATGCGGCGGCAGGTATTTATGGCAAAAGGTTTGGCGCGGATTGGTGGCGGAAGGACGTCAACGACTTGCTGGAGCGCATTTAGTGCGCGCAAGTACTCTTCGTCCAGAGGACGAAGGGACGGCCGTTAAGCCGGGCGGCATGTTGTAAATTAACCTTGTTCGCGCAACTAAGACATACGCAAGTTGCGCGTCGCGACCGCGTCGGACGCTTGTCAGCGTCAATGAGAGACGCCAACGTGTGATGGGGGCCAAAGCTAGTCAACCCCGGACAGTCTTTTTACCCAAACTGAGGCGCTCTGTCAATTCGACTGTCGCGGAATTGCCTCGTCACGCTTTAAAGTAATGCGTTTGCGTAGGTTGCCCAGTCTTGCATCAGCGCACGTCGTTTTTCAAAAAGATCTCCGCGTGCGTACGCCGCTTCCGCCTTGTCCTTGATCCCGTGGGCCAGAGCAGCCTCGCAGACCTCGCGCGGATAGTTCGTGGTTTCGCCTGCCCAGTCGCGGAACGTCGAGCGAAAGCCATGCACGGTTATGTCGTCGCGCTTCATGCGCTCCAGCAGTTGCAGCATCGCCATGTTGGATAGCGGTTTTTTGTCACGCGCACCCGGGAAAACGTAGTCTCCCCGCTTCACGTCTTCCTGTGCCTTGGCAAGCGCGACGGCTCGGGCGGACAACGGCACTCTGTGTTCTTTTCCCATCTTCATGCGCTCGGCAGGGACGGTCCACACGCCTTCGTTGAGATCGACCTCCTGCCACGTCGCACCGATCACTTCATTGGTTCGGGTTCCGGTCAGGATAAGAAATTCAAGCGCACGAGCGGCGATGCCTTCCTGCGATTGCAACGTTTTCATGAATTTGGGTAGATCGGCGTACGGTAAGGCCGGATGGTGCTTTACTTTTTGAACACGCGAGCGCTTCGGCAGCAGCGTGTCCAGATGGCCCTTCAGTCGCGCGGGGTTTTCACCGGAGCGATAACCGCGAACCGTGGCCCAGTCGAGCACCGACTCGATGCGGCCGCGAAGGCGCGATGCCGTCTCGGTCTTTGTCGTCCAGATCGGTTCAAGTACCTTCATGACCAGCGTGGTGTCGATAGCTGAGACGGCTTTTGAGCCAAAGACAGGGTCGGCATAGGTCGTTAGCGTGTTCGTCCACTGATCCGCGTGCTTCGCGTTTTTCCATCCCGCCCGGTGTGCTTCGATGTACTTCTCTGAGCATTGCTTGAATGTCATACCGGCGGCCTCGTCCAAACGCTGGGCAGCCCGCTCGGCGTCGCGTGCATCAATTGGGTCGGTGCCGTCTATTAACAGGCGGCGACAATTCAGGGCACGTGCACGGGCGTCGGCCAGACCGATTGTATGCGTGGGGCCAAGACCCATGCCGCGAGCCTTGCCCGCACGCATGTAACGGAACAACCACGATTTGACTCCGGCGGAAGTGATTTGCAGATACAGACCACCACCGTCGGCGTACAACCCCGGCTTGGTAGTTTTGGTGACCGTCAGTGGACTCAGTCTGTTAGCGGCTCTCGGCATGACTATCAAATCAACTATCAATTTAAAGTCTGATTATACCGAAGTTCATTTGCGTTCAAGTGACTTCAAACACGCGCACGCTGCCGTTGAACTCAATAGGGTAAAGGGTTCTAGGGAAACTAATTGAATCTTAATGAACCCAGGCGCATTCAGTATTGACGGACACCCTTTCCGCCAGAATTCAAAAACCCCCGCTGATCGGAAGATCAGCGGGGGTTTTGTCGTTTTGGCGCAGGCTAGAAGGTCTCGCGAGGTGTGCGACTTAGGCGCCACGCCAATGCGCAGCGCCCCACGCGTTCTCATCTCAGCACTTCGGCAGCAAACGCTCTATATCAAAGGTCGACTTGCCGTCAGGATTTCTGCCGGCTGAACTTCGCGCCAGATTATTCGATGCCCGGCAGGCCCCGTTGTCCGGCTTCTCAATGCTCTGTGTCTGCCGGCTCGACCAGTCATCGATTCCGGATGCGGGCTTCGGATCGGACGCCGGCTGTGACGTCCCGACAATAGAGGGCGGCCGATACACATGCACAGGCGCCACGGACAGCGAGACCGGTTTGTCGGCGGCCGGGACGGCCGAGTCCGCCGCGTGCGTTTCTGCCATGAAGCAAAGCGATCCAGAGGCCACGGCTGTCGCCAGCAAGCTCCCGCGGACGTTGAGAGAGAGGCGGGTACTTCCGTTGCGAGAGCCCGATGGCGGGTGCGACGTGAACGTCCAGGCAAAGGCGAAGCGTTCCGTGAAATGAAATTGCGATTTCACTTATTGATCCTTTCGCAATTCGCCATTATATCAATGTGCGATTCAAATCGTTAATTCGTTGAATTTTATTAAAATTAACCATGCCGGCATGCCATTAATCGTTGTTGAAAATAAATAACAAAGCTATGGAAGCATTGTTACTTTTGGGCCGTTTTGAAGAAAAATCTTATAAATAATAACGCCAAAAAGGTAATTAGAATCGCTCCGATTGGAGTTGCGCATCCTTGCAATTTAATCTTTCGCTTCGTTGCCAGATTCAGATCAATGAAAGAATTTGTGAAATCATATTCACGATGAATGTGCACGACTGTGGCAATTAACGTTGCTTTTCGATTTAATGTTACGTACCAATCCCCATGTCCAACTTAAAGAAATTTTTTGCCGCACTGGTCATTGCGCTGACCAGCATTTCGTGTTCTCAAGCAAGCGAGTTCGCAGGCCCCTACGCTGGCGTCAAAGTTGGCGAGAACTGGTCTGACGCGTCCGGTGCCGTCAATGTCAAGTCCCACGCAACGGCTTTCCCCGGCCTGACTGCGGGCTACGGGTTCGATGTAAAGCAGTTCATGATCGGCGCAGAAGTGTTCGCCGACTTCCACCACGGTTCGACCACCTACAAGGACGGTGGCGTGGCCCTCAAGGTCGGCATGCCATTCAACATGATCATGCCCTACGCGCGTTTAGGCATGACGGGAACCTGGCCTGACGCACGGCTTCATGGCGGTATGGGCGTTGAATATAAATTCCTGAAGCAATTCAGCGTTGCAGCCGAATGGACCGCTGATTCAAGCAGCCATGAAGGAACCAAACGCCGTAATGACAGCATGACAGTTGGTGTTCACTATTACTTCTGATTTATAAATTCGGAGTTAATTTTAAAAATCCCCGGAAGATTATTTATCTTCCGGGGATTTTATTTGGCTGATGCCAATCACATTCAAGTCGTGCAACGCGCTATATCGAAGCGCATTTCGGGTTCGGACAATCCGCCGTAATCTTCCGAAGACTTTTGCACCTTCACCGTTGACCCATATTGCGACGGTGTGAGCGTAACCAGCCACGCGTTCGGCCCAACCAGCAATTCCGAGGCGCTGCCCAGCTTCGACGTGGACACCGAAGGCAGTTTGTCCTCAAGGCAATTCAGCACGTCACGGGGTTGGCGGTGCGACGACACGTAGATCACAGGACTCGAAGCGCGAAGTTCAGGGACACTCGCTGAACTGCATGCGGCAAGGGCAAGTACGGACCCGGCCAAGGACACAAGCAAGGAGGTGAACGGGACAACTCGGCGAGAAAGCATAAGCAATGGGCGTCAGTGGAAGTCAGCAGAAACCAGGCAACGAAAGGACAGAAACAGGCCGCAAATCAGGGGCCAAAACGCCCCGCGCGTGCAAACTGAATCAAGATCGATCAAGCCTAAAGCATGACGTCGCATGGCCGCAAGGCAATCGAACCAGCCATCGAAAAAAGACCGAAAAAAGAGGAGAAAAGCGCGCGATGCTATCATCGCCGGCATCCTGAATTAATGCGCCAGCGAACTATCCACATCGCGCGCCGACACACCTACGCTCCATGGCCATCACACTCAAGTCGCCTGCCGACATCGAAAAACTGCGTATTTCCGGGCGTTTGGCCGCAGAAGTGCTCGAGATGATCGGCGAGCATGTGCAGCCCGGCATCACCACGGAAGAGCTGGACACGATCTGCAACCGCTTCATTGTCGAAGAGCTGAAGGCGATTCCGGCGAACGTGGGCTACATGGGTTTCACCAAGACCATTTGCACGTCGGTGAATCACGTGGTCTGTCATGGCATTCCGAGCCCTCGGGCGCTGAAGGACGGTGACATCGTCAACATTGACGTCGCGGTCATCAAGGACGGTTATTTCGGCGATACCAGCCGCATGTACTACGCCGGCACACCGAGCCGCGAGGCCCGGCGGCTGTGCGACACGACGTATGAAGCCATGGTCGCCGGCATTCGCGCGGTGCGTCCGGGCGCGACGCTGGGTGATGTCGGTTATGCGATCCAGAACGTGGCGAATCGTGAAGGCTATTCGATCGTGCGCGAGTATTGCGGCCATGGCATTGGGCGGGTGTATCACGAGGATCCGCAAGTGCTGCATTACGGGCAACCGGGAGCCGGATTGCGTTTGAAGCCCGGGTTGGTTTTCACGATCGAACCCATGGTCAATGCGGGTCGCGCTGCAACGCAGCAATCGCGTGATGGCTGGACCGTGACGACGAAGGACCGGTCACTGTCCGCACAGTGGGAACATATGGTCGTGGTGACCGACAACGGCTTTGAATTACTCACGCCCTGGCCGGACGGCACGGGCGAATACGAGGCACCATAAAGCTGCATGGAAAGGTGCTGAAGCACCATGAGACCCAAGCGAGGTGGTGGGCTGGGAGACCCACGGGAAGGGCACTTCGCGCATCGACTGAAATAATGATTTGACTCGTTCGCCTGTTCGGTTGAAGCTATTAAACAGACCAAGCCGGCTTAAGAAAGCTTAAGAAGCTTGTGAAAGCTTGAGAGAAAAACACCCGCATGAGTCCTTCACTAACTGTTCGCAGGATCACCGCGCATCAAGGTGCAGTCCTGCGCGAGCTTCGCACGGCCTCATTGCGCGAGGCGCCTTATGCGTTCGGTGAGACGCTGGAGGAGGCCTTGTCTGCCGATGTCTCGAGCTTCGACGAAACGGCCGACCGCCACGCGAATTCTGCGACCACCGCATCGTTTATCCTCTACACCGAAGGTCATCCGGCGGGCTTGGTTGGTGCGTTTATCGATGAAGCGCCGGCAACGCGCGCATTCGTCTATGCGTTGTGGGTCGCGCCGGCAGTGCGGCATCTGCGCGGCGGCGAGCTGCTCGTGAATGCCGCCACGCAATGGCTCGCGGAGCGGCGTGTGCACGACGTCTTCGCCTGGGTCACCGACGAAAACCGCAACGCCATGCGTTTCTACGAACGTCTGGGTTTCGGCCCGACCGGCGAACGCCGCCGGATCCCGGCACATCCCGAAGAATATGAAACGCTGCTCGTGCGCCGCGTGATTGATCACGTGACCTGAGCGTATGACCTGAGCATCCGATCCGCCAGCTTTCGTCGCGGCTGGATTGGCCACGGCTCGCGTGGCTTGTCCGTCCCGGCTCATCTTGCCGTTCCCTGTCTCGCCTATCTCGTGTCACATCATGCTGCCCGCGTTCGGGCGGCAATCTGAAATATTCCGTTTGCTTGCCTCACGCCTGTAAAATACGCAAAATTTTTGGCTTTACCTATGTCGCTCAAAAAAACGCCCTTTTTCGAATTGCGCAGCGGCTCTGTCGACACGCTTCTGTTTGTCGTCAAGACTACCGACCTCGACGCGCTGCGCACGGAACTCACGCGGCGCTTCGAAGCGACTCCCGAGTTTTTCGCGAACGATACCGTCGCCATCGACGTGCGCCGTATGGCTGCCGACGAGCGTATATCGATTAGCGAACTCGCGGCGTTGCTCGACAGCGTACGCATGCGCCCGATCGGTGTAGTCGCGTCGGCGGACCAGGCATGGGCGTCCGAAAGCGGGGCGCTGCCCTTGCTCGAGGCGCGCGACCGGCGCGGTGCGCCAAAGCCGTCGGTGGATGCGGGCGTCGAGAACACCGAGGCGGCTGCCGTGATCGAAGCGGCCGTGGCGCAAACGCCTGCGCCCAGCGCGCCGGTGCCGAAGACGACCATCATCGACCGGCCGTTGCGTTCCGGCCAGCAGGTCTATGCGAAGGGCGATCTCGTCGTGCTGGGGCTCGTGAGCTACGGCGCGGAAGTGATCGCGGAAGGCAACATTCATATCTATGCGCCGTTGCGCGGCCGGGCGCTCGCGGGCGTGCACGGCAACCTTGACGCGCGCATTTTCTGCACGTGTCTGGAGCCGGAACTGATCTCTATTGCCGGCATCTACAGGACGATGGAAACACCGCTCGCCCCCGATGTCCTGGGCAAGTCGGTGCAGATCTGGCTCGACGAAGAAAAACTGATGATCGAACCGCTGCGGCTGACCTGAGAGGCCTGAGACGAATCAGCCAGGCGCGCCTGATGGGGACGGCGCGCTCTCGGACAGGACGCAAGCGGATTTAATTGACGAACACAAGGTACAGGAATGGCAAAAATCATTGTGGTGACTTCGGGCAAGGGCGGCGTCGGCAAGACGACCACCAGCGCGAGCTTCGCATCGGCCCTCGCGTTGCGCGGGCATAAAACGGCTGTTATCGACTTCGATGTCGGCCTGCGCAATCTCGATCTCATCATGGGCTGCGAACGCCGCGTGGTGTACGACCTCATCAACGTGATCCAGGGTGAAGCGAACCTCAACCAGGCGCTGATCAAGGACAAGAAGTGCGAGAACCTGTTCATCCTGCCGGCCTCGCAGACACGCGATAAAGACGCGCTGACGCAAGACGGCGTTGAAAAGATCATCAACGACCTGATCGCGATGGACTTCGAATACATCGTCTGCGACTCGCCGGCGGGGATTGAATCGGGCGCGTTGCTGGCCATGCATTTCGCCGACGAAGCGCTGATCGTGACGAACCCGGAAGTGTCGTCCGTGCGCGATTCGGACCGCATTCTCGGCATTCTTTCGTCGAAGACGAAGCGGGCTATAGAAGGCAAAGAGCCTATCAAGGAACATCTGCTGATCACGCGCTACAACCCGAAGCGCGTGAGCGAAGGCGAGATGCTGTCGCTGACCGACATCCAGGAGATCCTGCGGATCGAACTGATTGGCGTGATCCCTGAATCGGAAGCCGTGCTGCATGCGTCCAATCAGGGTCTGCCGGCCGTGCACCTCGATGGCACTGATGTGGCTGAAGCCTACAAGGACATCGTTTCGCGCTTTCTCGGCGAAGAAAAGTCCCTGCGCTTCACCGACTATCAGAAGCCGGGTCTGTTGCAACGCATCTTCGGCAACAAGTAAGGGGACGCAATGTCGATTCTTTCGTTTTTGCTGGGCGAGAAAAAGAAGTCCGCTTCGGTCGCGAAGGAACGCTTGCAGTTGATCATCGCGCACGAGCGAGCGGGCGGACATGCGCCCGCCGATTATCTGCCGGCGTTGCAACGAGAACTCGTTGCCGTGATTTCCAAGTATGTGAAGATTTCAAGCGACGATATCCGGGTTAGCCTCGAACGTCAGGACGATCTCGAAGTACTCGAAGTGAAGATCGAAATTCCATCGGTTTGACGGTGGATGACGGTTTGAACCAGCGCTGAGGTATTGCCTTGGTGCGCAGCATCCAAAAGCCGGAATCATTCGATTCCGGCTTTTTCACTAGTGCGCTTGCACCCTTAAGTCGCATACACGACTTACATCAATATTCCGTTGCAGATTAGCCATCGCCGTTACACGGGCGCTGTCGGCTAATCCGTGTCCTCGCGCATTGATTGGGTATCGCCGATACGAGGCGACCAACTCAAGAGGCCGATCATGAAAATACGTTTGTTCATTGCCCAGGCGGCTATTGTTGTGGCCGGCATCGCGGCTGTCGCAGGAGGTGCGTCGGCTGAAGTCATCATCGTGGCGCCGAATGCGCCGCCGCCCGTGCGCGTGGAATCCGTTCCGCCGGCTCGTGTCGGTTATGTGTGGGATCGCGGTCACTGGCGCTGGGAGCACGGTCAATACATGTGGAATCCGGGGCACTGGGAAGTCGAACGCGTGGGGTATCACTGGGTACCGGGGCACTGGATCGCGCGCGAAGGTGCGTGGCGCTGGATGCCGGGACACTGGGCCTGACGCCTGACCCGCCCGCACTTCCGTACTCGATAGTTGCGGCACCCCGTTAGCTTCACGGGCGGCCGCTTAAGCGCCGCCCGAAACCGATGAACCCGTTACCGGAGTTCCACATGAAAACCAAACTGTTGATTATCGGCTTGCTCGCAAGCTTGCTGGGTGGATGTATCGTCGTGCCGGCGCATCCGTATGCTTATCATCCGGTGCCGCGCGTCTACGTTTATTAAGGCTGGCCGGCGCTTTATTTGGCAACAGGCTCTTTGTCCTCGACAGGCGTCTCCGGCACTTCCGGCGATGCCCGGGGCACAGGCAAGGGCAGTGGCGTCATATAGCGCTCAGCCAACGCTTCGTAAAGCGGCGGCGAGAAGAAGCGCGACACCCGGCTCGCAATCAGGGCCGTTGCCATGAGCGAAATCACGAGCGCATGGCCGTTGATCATTTCCATCACGATCACGAACGACATGATCGGCGACTGCGTGACAGCCGCCAGATAACCGACCATGCCGAGTGCAATCAGCATCGACAACTGCATGTGGCTGAAGACCATGTGCAGCACGTTGCCGAATCCGGCGCCGATCGATAACGACGGCGCGAAGATCCCGCCCGGGATGCCGGGCAGATACGAGCCGATCATCGAAACCATCTTGAGCAGTGGATAGAACAGCGAGAGCTGCTCATGGCCTTCGAGCAGGCCGCGCGCTTCTGCATAACCGCTGCCGAAGGTCGTGCCGCCCGACACGAGCCCGACCACGGCGATGATCAATCCGCAGAGCGTGGCGAATGCAACGGGGCGAGTCGCGTGCATCTCGCGCAAACGTGCCGGAATCCATTTGGATGTATTGAGCAGCAACCAGCAGAACACGCCCCCAGCGATACCCGTCACGATGGCCGTGAGCAGCACCGCGACCGCCAGCAGGTCAGGGAAATGCGCACTGATCTCGATGGTGCCGAAATAGGTGTAGTTGCCGTTAAGCCCAAGCGCGACGATACCCGCGAGGATGATGGCCGTGATCAGCACGCCGCTCGTGCGCGCTTCGAAGCTGCGCGTCAGCTCTTCGATCGCGAACACGATACCGGCCAGCGGTGTGTTGAACGCCGCCGATAACCCCGCCGCGGCACCCGCCAGCACAAGCTGCCGTTCAATGCGGGCGTTCGAGCGCGGGAACAGCCGCCGCAGGTTGTACATCAGTGCCGCGCCGACCTGCACGGTCGGACCTTCGCGGCCAATCGTGAAACCGCCGAGGATCGCGATGAACGAGATCGCCATCTTGGCGATGAGGATGGCGGGCGACAGCAGCCGCGTCCCCAGTCCCGGCGGACTGTGCAATACGGCGATGACTTGTGGAATGCCGCTGCCTTCCGAGCCGCGAAAGAACTTTCGCGTGAGCCAGACGGATAGCGCGGCCACCGCCGGTGTCAGGATCAGCGGCAGCCAGACATGCTCGTGCTGAACCGCGCGAAACGCGTGATAGCCCCAGTCGATTACCTTTGCGTACAGCACCGCAACCAACCCGACCGCGATTGCGCCAACCCAGAAGATGCCGTAGCGGTACCAGAGGCTGCGCGCACGTCGAAAAGTAAATCGGGGGAGAGAGCGTAACGCGCGAATCATGTGCAGTGAGCCATGCGACCGGCTGTCGGCAAAGCGGTGATTATACCGATCTGTCTCAATAATCGAGCCGATTGGTGCCTGGTAATGCACTTTGAAAAAGAAAACGGGGCGCAGCTATGAGCTGGCGCCCCGAAAACACTCTCGTCGGGGTGGCGAGAGCGGAGAGAAGGACGTAATTGACAAGTAATGTCTTATTCAGGTTTTTGAATGATGCGCAAACGTTTCAACAAAGGCCCAGGGGAATTGAAAGTTTTATCAATTACTGTATTAGTCGGGACGTGAAGCGCTTACTGAAGATCAGGTTGTCATTACTTCGAAAGCAACCACGGCGGCAATGGCGCCGACGTTTGCAAGCAGCGCCTGCAGCACGATTCCGCGCCAGCTGGTGGTCCGAAAACGCACGGCCAGCATGAGTGCGGTGAAAAGCGCGATGGCGATTATCGCAACAACATCAGCACTTTGGAGATGAATGCGCATGACGCCGGCCTCACGAATGTTCAGTCTGTGTTGAATGTTTGTTGAGTATAGACAGCACGTGCCGGTACGCAAGTTGCACAAAAATACGCGAAGGCCCGGTCGTTGCATTTATCTAATGATCCGATGGGAATTTTCCGGGCGCTGTCCGTACTAACCCGAATTGGTGTTTTCCCGTGCAGGGCAAGCTTTATCCACGGAGCCGCAGTTATGAATTCCCCGAATCGCCGTTCTCTGGAAGTGGATTTTTTCCGGGGAGTCGTGCTGCTGGTGATTGCCGTTGATCATATTTCGGGAAGCGTCTTGTCCAGATTTACACTCCACAGTTACGCGTTCTGCGATTCCGCAGAGGTTTTCGTGTTCCTGGGTGGGTATGCATCGGCCGCCGCTTATACAACGCTCGCAGCGAACCGCAGTCCCTCGGCCGCGCGCCGGCGCTTCCTGAAGCGCAGCTGGGAGATTTATCGCGCGTATCTCTTCACCGCGGTAATGATGCTGCTGGGCGGGGCGCTACTGATGTGGCTGCGAATCGACACCCCGATGATGCAGATCACCGAATGGCCGTCATTCCTGGCCCGGCCGCTGGGGCTGACGTTTGATGTCGCGACGTTGCGGCATCAGCCGTATTTGTCGGCGGTGTTGCCCATGTACGCCATGTACGCGCTCGCCGTGCCGTTCGTGGTGCCGTTGGCCGAACGTAAGCCGGTTGTCGTGTTGTTCGGCAGTCTGGGCGTATGGCTTTTCGCGTCGTCGCTCGCGCAGTGGCTGCCGTCGGCTTACGCCGAAGGATGGTCGTTCAACCCGTTCGCCTGGCAATTGATGTTTGTGCTCGGCATCCTGGCGCGCGTGCAGCCCATCCCCGCCGAATTCCACGATTCGAAAACAGCGCGCTGGATGACGCGTGCGGCGATTGTCGTGTTCCTGACCTTCGCGTTCGCGAAGCTGTTCCTGGAGACGCAGGCGCCGCCCGGATATATGAAGCAGAACCTGGCCAGCCTGCGCATTGTGAGTTTTGTGGTGATCGCGTGGCTGTTTGCTCACGCGGTGCATGCCGGATGGATCAAGGGGCTGGCGAAGAGCTTGCCGAGCGTGGTGAACATCGGCAAGCAGGGGCTGGTGTGTTTCATTGCGGGCGCGTGCATGTCGCTGGTCATCGATACCGCCTTGCGGCTCATATCGGTCGGGCAATACCAGTGGATGGCGGGGCTGACCGGCGATGCCGTCGCGATCGGCAGCCTGATCGGGCTTGCGGCGTTCTGGCGCGATCGCAAGGAAGCGCAGCGGGCGCGGCTGCCGAAACGCCAGGCAGTGCCGGCGCATGCAACCAACCGGCGTGACAGATGAGAGCGCGAGTGTGAACAACGCATGAACAACGCGTGCCGGCGATTTCCCGAAGCCTTGCCGGCACGCAATGCGTTCCACGCGTTCTACGAAAGCTTGATGTCCCGCGTTTCCCGCATGCACAGCACGCCGATCAGGCTGATTGCGGCGGCGACCGATACATACGCGCCGACCCACGCCAAGCCGCCGCGATTCGCCAGCAATTGGGCGATGTACGGCGCCACCGATGCTCCCAGAATGCCGCCCACGTTATACGCGACACCCGCACCGGTATAGCGGACGTTGGTCGGGAACAACTCGGGCAGCAGCGCGCCCATCGGGGCGAAAGTCACGCCCATCAGGAACAGTTCGATGGTGAGAAACAGCGCGACCGCGTACGTGTTGCCGCTGCCGAGCAGCGGGGCCATGGTGAAGCCGGACAGGATAGCCGCGATACAACCCACGATCAGCACCGGCCGGCGGCCGAATTTATCGCTGGCCAAGGCGGAAATCGGTGTCGCGATAGCCATGAAAAGCACCGCGAAGCACAGCAGGCCGAGGAATTTCTCGCGCGTGAAATGCAGCGTCGAGACGCCGTAAGAAAGCGAGAAAACCGTCGAGATGTAGAACAGCGTGTAGCAGACGATCATCGCGATCGCGCCGAGCAGCGTGGGTTTCAGGTACTGGCCGAACAGCGTTGCGATAGGTACGCGCACGCGTTCCTTTTTCTCGATGGCCTGGCGAAACGCCGGCGTTTCCGCGATTTTCAGGCGCACATAAAGTCCGAGCGCCACCAGCACCGCGCTGACGATGAACGGGACACGCCAGCCCCAGCTGCGGAATTGTTCGTCGGTGAGCGAGAGCGCCAGCCCGAAGAACAATCCATTCGATGCCAGGAACCCCACCGACGGCCCGAGTTGCGGGAACATGCCGAACCAGCCGCGCTTGTTTTGCGGCGCGTATTCGGTCGCGAGGAGCGCTGCACCGCCCCATTCGCCGCCAAGCCCGATGCCCTGGCCGAAGCGCAGGATGCACAGCAGCACCGGCGCGAGGCTGCCGATGGACGCGTAGCCGGGAACGAAGCCGATCAGCGTGGTCGACATGCCCATGACGAGCAGCGACGCAACGAGCGTCGATTTCCGCCCGATACGGTCGCCGAAATGGCCGAAGATGAACGAGCCGATCGGCCGCGCGATGAACGCGATGCCAAACGTGACGAACGCCGACAGGGCTTGCGCGGCGGGCGAACTGTGCGGGAAAAAGACCGGGCCGATGACCAGTGCCGCGGCCGTGGCATAGACATAGAAATCGTAGAACTCGATCGCCGTGCCGATAAAACTCGCGAAGATGACGCGGGAGCTGCTCATTTTCGCGTCGCTTGCGGACGATGCGGGCAACGAGCCCAACGGTGAGCCCGATGGTGAGGCTGATGACATGGTGTCTCCGGTTCGCCCCTTGAACGCGTCCGGGAACGCGCGTCGGGACACTTTGTATTGAATGTGCAACGGGCAACGGACGTCGGGCGCTCGAAGCGGTGTGCAGCAGTGAAAACGAACGGTGTTGGACTGCGCGATTGTGTCGCGGAGTCGACCGGTCAGGCCCCGGCTCAAGCGCTGGAGGGCTGCGGCGACGGCTTTGCCGGCATGGCCGGCGCCGGGTATCAAAAATTATAACGACCGTGCGCCGCGGCCGGCAAGGAAACCGTATTGATCAATGTCCCCTTGGTTCCATTTAATCGATAGTCGTTGCCTGCGGCGAATGGACGCTGCGTAGCTGGAACTGGCCGTTGTCGTTGAAGAGCCAGTCTTCGAACAAATCGAGCTGGCCGTTCCCGTTGAGCAGGCGCGCGGGCGGTATGGGTAATGGCGACGCGCGTCGCAGCGACGCGAGGGCGGTGGCTTCGGCTTCGTCGTCGCCATTGGTCCGGTAAACCGACGACCGGATCACACGGCCGTTGCGGTCCACGGTAAACGCGACCACGACGAGCGAGCGAAGCATGGCTTGCGGCGTGCCTTTGAGTACCAGAGATGGATTGCGGTCGAAGATATGTTGCGCCACGCGCACCTTGTATTGATCGAGCGTCGCGCCGCTCACGGCCGCGGCCGGTTTTGATTCGAGCGCGCTGGGCGGCGGGGTGATCGTGCAGGCGGCGATGGTTGCCGCGATTGATAAGGTCAGCGCGATACGCGCGATTTTCAGATGGGAGGACATGGCGGGCGAAGCTCCACGAATTCGTTGCACTCATGCTTAACAATACGCGGCGGGTCCGGGTCTTGCTGCCCCTTTTTGCATGTCCACTGCATTTTGATGCGTAAGGAGAAGACCATGAGCAACGATTCCACCGACCTGAAGAAACCGAAGCCCGTCGAGCATAGCGACAACGAGGCAAGCAAGATGCCCGAGCGCGCCGACGACGACCGCAAGCAGGCCCCAAGCGATAAACCGGGAAAGAAACCGGGAGAGGGTGAGCCTGAGGTGGGGTGAGGGTGCAATTGCGGGTGTGACGCGCCTCTCCTCGATCTTTGTATATACAAAAAGCCTGGCCCAGACAGAATTTTGTATATACAATCTGATCGATGCAAGTCTCTTTCGATGTGAATAAAAGCGCCCGCAACATTAGCTGAACGGGGTTTGTCGTTCGAACGGGCTGCAGAATTCAATTTCGAGACAGCGTTGATCGGCTCTGATGATCGGCGTTTTTACAGCGAAGTACGGTACGTCGTGCTGGGGTATCTCGACGAACGCTTGCATGTTCTCTGTTTCACTGAAACCCACGATGGAATTCGCGTGATCAGTTTTCGCAAGGCCAATCCGAGAGAGGTGAATCGCTATGCCAGCACGTAAGGCCATGATTGACGAGAGCGGCGAAGTACGCGAACTGACGGCCGCGGAAATCAAGACGTTCAAGCGTGGTGCCGCTGCGCTACCCGCATCGTTGCGGGCTAAGACGGGCGTTCGCGGTCCTCAGAAAGCACCGACGAAGATTCCGCTGTCGCTTCGGCTTTCGCCGCAGGTCGTGGAGGCGTTTCGCGCGTCGGGCGAGGGATGGCAGACGCGAATTGACGTGGTTCTGGCCGAATGGCTAAAAACCCACTCGCCGGACGAACTGGCCGTGTGAACTATTTGCGTGGCGGGGAATTTGAAGCAGAGGGTTGCAGACAAGCAGGGGTGCTGTTTTTGGCGGAAGCGGTGTCCGCCATAATAGGAATTCTTCGGAACATACCGGAACTAAGCTAAGCCTTTACCCGACAAGGGTTCCGTAAATACATTGTCCGCTGCGTACCGGGATGGTAGGATCAAATCCTGAATTATATGGCGGGTACGATGATGGGTTTACTGGAGCGGTCGAAATGCCGAAGGTAGCTAAAGAGCTCGGGGCGCTGGCGGTGTCCCGCCTTACTCAAGAAGGAATGCACCCCGTCGGCAAGGTGGCCGGACTGTACCTGCAGGTAACCGGCGCTAAATCGCGTTCGTGGATTTTGCGCGTTAAGGTGGGCGATCGCCGGCGCGAGATCGGGCTCGGCGCTTTCCCGGCAATCTCTCTCGCTGATGCGCGCTTAAAAGCTCAGATAGAACGCGACAAAATCCGAACGGGCGTCGACCCTATCCTTGAGCGCCGTGAAGCTGCTAGTCGTCTCAAGGCAAGCCAGGATCTGGAGATGACTTTCGAGGCCGCAGCTAAGAAATTCATGGATGCCAAATCGTCTGAATGGAAAAATCCAAAGCACGGCGACCAATGGCGCAACACCCTGGAAACCTACGCCTACCCGTTTATCGGCCGCCTCTACGTGCGCCATATCGGCCGCGACCACGTCATGCAGGTGCTTGACCCGATCTGGCTCACCAAGAATGAAACCGCATCGCGCCTTCGCGGCCGCGTCGAGGCTATCCTCAATTGGTGCAAGGTGAAGGGCTACCGCTCCGGAGAGAACCCAGCCGCTTGGCGTGGCAACCTGGAAAACCTGCTTTCTAAGCCGTCAAAGGTTCAGAAGGTCCGTAATCATCCGGCGCTGCCTTTCTCGGAAATGGGCGAGTTTATGCAGAACCTTCGGAAGATTGATGCCGTCGGCGCTCGTTGCTTGGAGTTCGCGATCCTGACGATAGCCCGCTCTGGAGAGGCCCGCGGTGCCCGCTTCAGCGAAATCGACCGGGAAGCAAAGGTTTGGCGCGTCCCGGGCGAGCGCATGAAGGCCAAGAAGGAACACCGCGTGCCGCTTTCGGAAGCCGCATTTGCTTTGATCGAAAAGATGCCGCAGACCGAAGATGACGGACTGATATTTCCGAGCCCGCGCGGCAAGGTGCTGTCTGACATGACGTTGCTCATGATCGTTCGACGTATGGGTGCTGACGCCGTGCCGCATGGTTTCCGCAGTACGTTTCGCGACTGGGCCGGAGAGATAACCAACTATCCGCGCGAGCTGGCCGAAGTGGCGCTCGCCCACATACCAGGCGGCTCGTCGGAAATGGCCTACTGGCGCGGCGACATCTTGGAAAAGCGCCGGCGCATGATGGATGAATGGGCTCGATTCATCGCGGCGCCGATGCCAAAGGGTGCCGTTATTCCGCTGCACAAGCAGGCTTGACCGAACAACCGCGCCTAGCCCGACGGGGCGAAAGCAGGGTTCCCTTACCCTGTTGGCGCGGTTCCCAAACAAGGCGTTGCGTGAGGGAGCAGTGAGCGAAGAACAGAAAAAACCATTTGAACAAGCCGGAGAAGCGGCGTTGCGGCGGTACAGAAGCACCAAGCTTAGTGAGGTTGCCGGGGAGCTGCCAGACGGCCCTGGAGGGATGGAGCTTTTTAGAGCTTATGTCGAGCACAGAGCCGCAACTTCGGCCCGGGACGAACAAAGGGTCCACGAAATCCTCGCGAGCTTTGACGGCCTAGCACTCGATCTGGTTGGCGAACGAAGAGTCGAACTTCTGCGCCTCCAAATCTTAAATGAGCTTGACGACATCCTCCGCGCTCTATTGGTTTTTTGTGGAAATCAACCGAAGGGCAAGGACCAACTGAGCGAGCTTCGCCTCTTACTTCAAATAGATAAGGGGCGTGCTCCAGTCGACAATCGCGAAACCCAGAGGCGATGGGCCATCGAACAGCAATGGGTCGATGCATACCTCGCGATGCAAGATGACGGCGAATATTTATCAGAAAATCAAATCGCACAACAAATCGCCAAGAGGATGTCCGTCTCTTCCCGGACCGCTATAAATCATTGGTCTGCCAAGAAAAAGCGCGAACCACATCAGGCGTTGTGGGCAGAGGGCATCGAGGCTCACGCCAACCGGCGCGGCATTCTCGCAAAAGAACGCCTGAATAAAGAAAGATCTAAGAGAAAGGCGGCGACTTCGAAGCCAAAAAAGTCAGATTACCGAAAGAGAGTTCTTTGAAGCGCTATCACCATTCATTTTCAAACTGCTGATATTTATGGTTGGGTCATGAGTTCCGGGGCGTTCCGGGACGATTCACTTGAGGTGAAACATGACCGAGCAATTCCGCACTTCGCTAGCAATTCTGCGACGCAAACAAGTCGAAAACGAAACCGGGCTTGCCCGATCGACGATCTATGACAGGATGAAAGACGGCACTTTTCCGTCGGCGATCAAGATCGGCGTGAAGGCTGTCGGCTGGAGAGCTGGCGACATTGACAGGTTCCTCGAAAACCCGGCTGGTTTCAGAGCCTAAGAGGAGCCCGCCCATGACCACCACAAACAACAAGGGCCGCGACTCCGGCAAGAGTGCGACCCTGAAAACGACCACCGGAAACAAGTCTAAGCCGACGGCGCGCAAAGAGCAAGATATGAGCGCTCAGGCTCAGCGACTTCGAGTTCTTGAGTTCCTTCGCGCCTCGCCGCAGACGACCTATAGCCTTCGTGCTCACGGCATCTCACACCCTGCACAGCGGGTTCGTGAGCTGATCTGCATTGACGGTTATCTTATCAACAGCGACCCCGTTGTAGCGATCGATAGCGATGGCTATAGGCATTCGCGCGTTGCTCTGTATTCGCTCGGCGGTGAGCCCGATACCCGCGACCTTTTCGACATGGAGGTCGCGTGATGTATGGCCAAGTCAAAGCGACACAGCACCTCCAGTCGCGACGCGGGTGGTTTTGTGCCGATCCCTTGGATGGTCCTGGACAGTCCCGCGTACATCGCTCTGTCGCACCCCGCAAAAGCATTGCTGCTGGAGATAGCACGCCAATTCCACGGAGACGACAACGGTCGAATGATCGTCACGTTGGCACACCTGAAGCCCCGCGGATGGAATTCGTACGACACCATTCAACGGGCCAAGCAGGAGTTGCTGAGCGCCGGACTCATTCACGAGACGGTGAAAGGGCACCGGCCGCACAAAGCGAGCTGGTATGCGCTGACGTGGTTAAGCCTGGACAAGCTGGACGGGTTCGATCAGGGCGCCGCTTCTGGATTCGTGCGAAGCGCCTATTTGAAAACGCAGGCCTTACACCGTCTGGCGGTGTAGAGAGCGCCCTAATTGCACCGTCTGGCGGTGTAGAGAAACGGTCTCCTACACCGGGAGACGGTGCAATTAGGGCTGTTTTTCAGCTTCTCTCTACACCGTCTGGCGGTGACCCTCTAGATATGCCATCTACACGTGCTTTTCGCGGAGGTGCCGCATGTCTTTGATCGGTGGACTGCAACCCGAGAAATTGCGGCCGGCTCGCATGAAGGTGCGGCCCTCAACGGGAGATCAGGCGCAATGGAAGCGGCTGACGCAGCGCGACTATCTGCTGTACCTGGTCGGTGCGATCCAACGCATGAGCCGCGGACACGTTTGGAACGATGACGTGCGGAGGGTACTTCAAAAACTCGACGGGCTCGGAGGTCAGTGGTGAGGATAACTAGCCAAACCATGGCGGAGGCGTGTTCCGCATCTTGGCTAGGCAGTGAAACGGGTGGAGTCTGACTCCATTCTGTACCGGCCATGCTACCCGCCTTCGAGCGGAATTTTTCAACCAGATGCCATAGCGGCAAGGAGCAAGACCATGACTGATGAAACACCCAAGCACGTCCGCGACATGACGCCCGAGCAGATTCGTGAGGGCCTGCAACGGATCAAGTGGGGCTCGAAAGACGGCGGCCTCACGCTTCCCAAAGCAAAGTCGATCGACCCTAACTTCGATGCTCGCACCGCGACGCCCGAAGAGATCGCCAAACATGCCCGCGAAAACGGCATCCGCATCAAGCGCTATTAAGGAGCTGACCATGACCCCATACGTTGAAACCCGCGAACAATTGCTGCGCCGTGCTGCTGCTGGCGAGAACGTTACGAAAGACATTTACGCCCTCGACGCAGCCCAAGTGACCGCCGACAAGGAACAGGCGCTTGCCGCCCAGGTAGCCCGGGCCGCTGCCAACATCGCCAGTGAAGAGGCGCAGAAGCAGTTACAGAAGGCCCATGACGATGCGGTGATCGTCTTCAAGGATCTGCAGGCGAAAGCGGGCGACGCCGCGGCACACGTTGAATCCCTTTTTGCGCAAACCAGGGCGGCGCTAGATGCGTGGCAGCAAGCGCAGGGAGCGGCGCAGGCGCAGTCAATGACGGTTCACCACTTTGCCCAGCAGGGCGCAAAACGCGTGATGATGCCTGTCGCGTTCAGCGGGGCAGATTACAGCGTGCACCTGTTGCGCCATGCGGGCACCCAGTTTCATCAGCAGATCCTATACACCGGCCTGCTGCCCCGAATAGTTTAACGGTGGGAGTACTGGACAAGTCGCCGAGTGTCCAGGGGTAAAAATAACCACGACTGCCGGCGGGGGGATCGTCCTGTGTGCCCCCGCGGCCGGCACCAATAACTACTCCAGAAAACTCCAGTTTGCGCCACTCGGAAAACCTGACAAAGCGTGACATTGCAGCAGCGAAACTACTAGGGAAAACTAGAGGTATGAAACCAGATCCGGCACAACAAAAGCAGGTAGCGGCCGCACCAGACAAGCAAGTCGACATGGTGGTGGATGCGCGCGATGGAAAGTCAGATGAAAGGACCATGGCCGACCTCGCGGGCACTGCGACATTCCGAGCCGCGGTAACCGCGCGCCAGATCATTGGCTCGTCGATGGCGGGGCTCGAACCGAACGTAGGCGATTTCACGGCGTCATTGTCGGAGCGGTTTGATAAGACGGTGATTGATGGAGATATGAGCAAGGTAGAAGCGATGCTCTTAGCTCAAGCTCATACATGCGAACTCATCTTCCACGAATTTGCCCGGCGCGCGCTTCGTAGCGAAACACTGCCGCGCCTGGAGGCATACATGCGGCTAGCTCTTAAGTCGCAGCAGCAATCGGCGTCGACCCTTCGAGTCTTGGGCGAGGTTAGAAACCCGCGTCAGGTTGCATTCATCAAGCAACAGAACAACGCGGCTGGGCATCAGCAGGTGAATAACGGCGTGGCGCCGACCGTCGCGTGCGCGCACGGAGAAAATCCGGGCACGCCAAACGAACTTTTGGAGCATCAGCATGGCGAATGGCTGGACGCCGGAGCGGCGAGCGAAGCAAGCCGAGGCAATCAGGAAATGGCGGCCGTGGGAACGATCGACGGGGCCGAAGTCGGAACAAGGGAAAGCGACGTCGTCGGCAAACGCGACAAAGCACGGGCTGCGGTCGGAAGAATGGCTCGAAGATCAAAAACGCTTGAACGGCCTGCTCCGTTGGTGCAGGGAGCAACTGAAGCGGGTTTAGGTAGGGAAGGAGCCGAATGATGGACGTCATCGATCTTCCGCCAGCAATGCATGCGTTAATGAGCGCCGTAGCGGCTTCCTGTGCCGTCGCTAACCCTGAGGCATGGGAAGTGGCCAGCGGAGGCGCCTACGGGGCCGCCTGCTGGCTGTGGGGTGCTACAGGAACCCTGAGTGTCGAGTCGATCGCCCGCGAGATGGATTTGCACCAGTTCAAACAGTCTTACACCGCCGACGATCCATCCTGGCTCGACGAATGGATCGATCCGATCTTCTGCGATGCATGGGGCACGTTGATCAAGGCGTACCGGGCCCGGCCGTTCCCGCTGGGTGGCGAGTTCGCGCGAGCATAACCGGTAACGTTACCGGATTAGATACTGTCGCTTCTCGCGTAGCCCAATCGGGCGCAAGCGACAAGACGCAGCGCATCTGACCACAAAGCGCGGTGCGCAGCGATTGGTACGCAGCGCAGTACGCACGGAAAGTGGCCTAACTCTGCGCCGGCACAGAATAAGCTGCGGTCCTCGGTCGTGACCACACCAACATCTTGGGAAATTCCCAAGATAAATGGTCAAGCGCTTGACTCTTTAAGTAGGCAATGTTGCCGGGTTGTCAGCGGTGTAGGGGTCGCATTTCACGCGTGACCCCTTATCTGTCGAGTTCGGCTCTGATCTCGTCCGTTAGCTCATAAACCGGGTGCATCTCCGCCCCGTTGGACCATTCCCATTGATAGCGCCATTTGCCGTCGCCTAGCATGTAGCGCCAGGCCAATGGCTTGCGCTCCGTGTCTCCAGCAGATGATTGATCTGCGTCAAACCCTTCTCTCTGCCCCATTCGTTACCCCGATTTGTTATCGAATTTTTCGGTGAGTCTAGATGACGAACGTTCCTGTTGTCGCGCGGTTTTTGCGAAATAAGCGATCGGCGGACGATCATTCCGCTGTACTGCCAAGCAGGTAAACAGTCTCCTGCCGAAGTGGGGGACGTACCCGCCAACTCTCCCGCCGAAGAGTTTGAAACTTGGACACCCTTCGTTTTCAAAGAGGCGATCAATAGTATCTAAATCAAGCTGAGTCCATACCGATTTCCCAGCAGTAAGCGCAAAGACGTCTCAGCCCGCGCACTGCTGGATTAGGTGTACTTAATGTCTGATTTGATATCTTCAGCGACCGAATTGCCAATGATCGGCACGAAAGAACTGGCGGCGCTGCTCAAGACGCGCCCGCAGTCGATCTACAAACGTTTGACCGTCACGGGCACCTACTGGGGCCTGGAGCCAGTCAGGCTGCCCAATAAGCGCCTGCTGTGGCCTGCCGATGCGGTAAGCCGTCTTGCGAGTGAGGCGCGCGCATGACGACGAAGCAGCTATATCAATTTCCGGGTGCTGGAGCGGTTACGGCGTCTGACCTCATCTTTATGAGCCAAAACGGCGTATCTGTTGCGGCGACTCCCGCGCAACTGGCGGCTGGCATCGCTGGTAACGCGGCTAAAGAGACGTTCACCGCAGGCCCGACATTCACGGGATCGATCACTGGAACCGCACTGGCTGTCAGCGGCGTAACAGGCACCATCGCGATCGGTCAAACGGTCTACGGAGCTGGCGTTACCGCCAATACGACCATCACCGCCGGCTCAGGTACGTCGTGGACGGTCAGCCCATCGCAAACGGTCACCAGTGAAGCCATGGGCGCGGCGAGCGCCACTCAGTTTGTTCCCGGAATCAGCACCAGCATCACGCTTGCTGGCACGTACGGCAGCATCAACAACGTCCTCGTTCTGTTCGACGCAAATGTTCAAACCGATGACACGCTGAGCGGGCAAACGCTTGGTTTCAATCCGACGGTACCGGTTGGCATTCAGCAGGTCGTATTGATTGGCTGGCCCGCACGCTCAATCGGCACACCGGCCAATTCTTCGGTCACGGATCTTCAAGTCGCGCCAGGCGCAAACATCAACGCCAGCAAGATCCTATACGTTCCGACCGCGCCGAATAGCATGTCGCGCGCGCTCAACGGGAAGATGGGCGACACGTGGAGCCTGAAGGATTTTGGCGCCCAGATCAATGGCTCGACCGACGATACGACTGCAGTAAATAAAGCATTTGCCTCTGGCGAGCTGAGCCTCTGGTTTCCTCCCGGCAACTGCATTATTGAGAGCCCGGCGACAATATCCGCTCCTGGCACTGTCTTGCAGGGCGCAGGCAAGCAAGCCTCATTTTTCCTTGTGCAAAACAATGCAGCTGCCGCGGTGAGCGTAACCCCATATTTGACTGGGGTGGAGCTTCGGGACTTCGGCATAACCCGGCCCACTTATGTAGGCGTGACAGGCAATGGAGTCGAATGGCTCGCATCTAATAGCCAGGGCGTGATCAGCAACGTCTTCGCGCAGTATTGCTATAACGGGTTCGTGCTCTCGGTCACTGACTATTCGCGAATCGAAGGCTGCATTGCACAGCAGAACAATGTCGACGGAATCCAGTTTCTGCAGCCTACGACTGGCGGCGCTCTCCAGTGGAACGGGTTCAGCCTGACCTCACAGAGGAATGGTCGACACGGCTATTCGTTGATTTCTCAGGCGTCGTCTGGAAACACATCTGTCGGGACGATGGTGAATATCAATTCCTACGGCAACGTCGGTGCGGGTTTCGGTGCATTCGGGTCTGCGGCGTGCGGAATCTACGGACTGAGAATATTCAACAGCTTCTTCGGTGGAGACGGTACTCAGGAAATCTATCTGTCGACTTACGGCACGAGCCACATCCTCAGTAACAACTACACCGAACAGTGCGGCGTTGGGGCGACAGGGCCCGCCTTCGGAACTCCTGCTACGCACACGGGCAACGGGATATACATCGACCCGAACAATGACGATGTCTATATCTCGGGCGGCAATCACAACGGGCACTCCTGGAACGGGATTAATTCGTCCGCGACGATGACCGTGCTGACGGGTGTGGCGTGTTCCAACAATGGAGGCGCCGGGATGCCCGGCCAGATGAACGGAATCTACAACGCCGCCGGCCGGATGATCGTGCAGGGCGGCACGTCCGGCAACGTCGCCGGGTCGACAGCTCAGCAATACGGCATTTTGGCTACCAACGGATCAACGCTATCGATCGGTGGCAGCCCTTATCTTGTCGGCAATACGGTTGCTCCGGTTGGTGCCGGAACCAATCTCGCCGGCGTTACCTACCCCAATTACGCGACCTGATTCCCATGCGCAAAATTATTGTTTCGCTTCTCGCGTTAATTCCGTTGGTGTGTTTTGGGACAACGCCAAGCCCCGTTTCTACGCTCAATACTGCAGGATCGACGGCGGGACAGGCCGTCGTATCGAGCGGGCCGACAAGTACTGCTGTGTGGGGGAATGTTTCAGCCGCCTCACTGGCGGCGCAAGCAGCGAATACTGTCGTCGCGAACGTCAGCGGGTCGGCGGCGAGTCCCACCGCTTTCGCAATGCCGAGCTGCAGCACCTCGTCCAGCGCATTGCAATGGACGTCCGGCACAGGCTTCGTGTGCAATATGTCCGTCGTGGCATCGAATGTCTCCGGTACCGTTGCCTTCGCCAACGGCGGAACTGGCCAGGTGACGCAAGCAGCCGCGCTTACAGCGATGCTCGGGTCGTCGCTGGTGCCAGTCGCAAACGGGGGGACGAACGCTGCGACGGCCGCAGCAGCGCGCACGAATCTGGGCGCGGCGGCATCCGGTGCAAACACAGATATCACGAGTCTTAACGCGCCTGCGCTCGGAGCTGCGACAGCACCGACAGCAACGGCCGGTACAAACACCACTCAAGTTGCCACCACTACATTTGCAAATGCAGCAGCCGCTGCCGTTACACCCACCGCAACGACGAGCTATACGCCAACTGTTACTGCATCGTCGGGTACATTCACAACGACTTCAGCCACGGGACATTACTACGTCATCGGGAAACTGGTCTTCTTCGAACTGAACGTAACCATCACGACAGTCGGGACGGCCAGTGGTCTCGTGATTGCCTCGCTTCCTTCAACGTTGAACGGATCAGGTGGAACCGTGGTCGTGGCGGGGTATGAGTCAGCATCTACGGGCAAGATGCTTCAGGCTTTCGCGATCGCGGGTACCGCGACGATTTCAATTCGTTACTACGACGCAACCTCGGCAATCACTGCCGGGAATATATTGACGATTAGTGGCTGCTACATCAGCAATTGATCATGAAAGAGATCCCGCTCACCCAGGGTAAGGTCGCGATCGTCGACGATGAGGATTACGAACACCTATCGCAGTTCAAGTGGTATGCGATGCGCGATAAACGCTTGTTTTTCGACGATGCCTGGTATGCCTATCGCAGTTTGAAAAACCCTGTCACCGGTCGATTCCAAAGCGTTCAGATGCAGAGGGAGATCATGCGGCCGGGCTCTGGGGATGTAGTGAGGTTTTTGAACTTGGATGGTCTGGACAATCGGCGGCCGAATCTGGTCGTTACAACGAGGGCCAAGGTAAATCGTGATTTGCGGACGCCATCACGCGACTTGCCGCGGGGCGTGAAACGTGCGCATCAGAAGAATCGGGTCGTGGCTACGATGAGTGTCGGAAATAGGGTCGTGCATCTCGGAACCTTCGATGCGCCGGAGGATGCAAGCCAAGCGTATCTAGATGCTGTGAAGGAACTGGCTGGCTATGGATCGCCGCCAGCGTAGTTGGCGGGACTAGGGCGGGTAGGGCGCCCAGACGTGTCGCTCTGCCTTGCTCACAGGCGCTGTGTGGCGGAGAGAGGCTCCGCCAATGAGATAAAAAGGGCCGTATCGTGTGTTTCGCAATCAATTGCGCAGGGCTGTCATGGATCTTGCAACCGGTTGCAAAGCCCCAAAATAGAAAGGCAAGCCGAAAAGTGTCTTAAAACACCCTCTGGACTCCATTTGGCTTTAGGCGACGCTAAACTTTCGGGCTACAATGCCGTCAAAGCACTAGAAATGTTCGCAAGTATCGCCGCTACCCGTAAGGGCGCGGCACGGAGAGAAGCGATGAAACGCAACCTTTCAAACGCGTACACGTCGATCTTAGAATCTTTCCCCGAGGTTTTCGACGTCGCGCGTCGCGGTAATTCGAAAAAAATTACGTCCCACGGAACCAAATCAAAAGCCACCACCGCGCATGCCTGGGCTGTTACCGGCAAGCAGTTGAACCAATCTGTAAGTATGTTCCGCGACGCTCATGACAGACGAATCACTGCAACCACAACAAAGCGAAAATAATGATGTTGACGCAAAGGCGCTCCCTTTACCCGTGGGGAGCGCCTCCAAAACTGAAGATGGTAAGTTCGAGGTAGCAGAAGAAGAAAAGCGGCTCACCGAGAAAGTTCGGCGCATCATGATGTCTGAGTCCTTTAGCGGACCCACTCCTCATCCCAAGCACGTCCAGCAGTACGATCAAATTCTGCCTGGCGCAGCAAAAATAATCTTCGACCAATTCCAAGCGAATGCCGAGCACCAAAGGCGTATGGAAGAACGCCAGATGGTCATCCAAGAGCGCGTCGTAGAGCTACAAGGCAGAGACAACGCGGCCGATTCCAGCAAAGACCAGCGCGCCCAGTACCTCGCGGCTGGCCTCGTTGTCTTCGGGATCGCGGCAGCGCTCATCTTTGGGTACATGAAACAACCTTGGGTCTCGGTAGTGATTATCGGCACGTTGCTCGTAGCGGTTATAACAGGCTATCTGAGAGGGAAAACAAAAGATGACGCGCAAAGCAACGCGGATAACGAAGACGAGAACGACGCTGAAAAGTGAATAATCGCGCAATCAAGCCCTGCTCCGAGCGGGGCTTTTTTATATCTGCGCTATCCTGACCCCCTCGCAGCGCGAACACCTAGCAGCCATCCGGAGCGCCAGCTCGCCGGCTGCTAGGGCTGCCATAGCTTGGCCCGCTATTCTCGTCGCCGATCTCTTGGAACCAGCGTTGCTCCCAGATAGAGAGCCTATCCTTTTTCAAATGCCGCCGCGGATTGCCGCACATCCAGCAGCTGCAGGGCGTGGGTGTGTCGATTACTGCGCCAAGTTCACGTCCGTCGCAGAGCTTGCGGCCCCACCAATAAAGCCGATTGTGCCGAAGCCGGCCGCGGTCCGCACGTCGTTTTGCTGTTTGTGCCATCTTGCACCTCAGTTTCGTAAGCTGAATGTGCGAAAGCCCGCGCGCGGCGGGCTCAGAAAACTGCTGGTGCTTAGATTCTAGACCTTCTTTCGCTTCTTTTCCCGCTCATCCAGCGCCTTGACGACCCTGCCGGCGACGTCGTCGGCGAAGAGATCCATCGTCTTGGTGTCGATGGGCGCTGCCTTCTCGCTACCTGCCGAGTTATCGAAGCTCTCCTCTAGGCGTGCGAGTACTTCCGCGGTCATTGATCGCTTACTTGCGGCTGCAGCGCGTTCAAGCCGACCCTTGAGATCAGCTGGAACGCGAAGATTGAATTGCGGATCGTCTCGTGACATGTCTCCATTTTAATGCACCACGGTGCTTGCACGCAATGAACCACGGTGCTATATTCCCGCCATGCGCTGAACAAGCGAACCCGGAGAACCACCATGAACGAATACCTCGTCACCTTCGCAGATGGCTTTCAGATGACCGTCGATGGCATCGGGCCGGACGGCGCGCAAGAGCAGGCAATCGACAACCTCGAATCCATGGGTATGTCGTTCGATGCAATCGTGTCGATCAAGCGTGTTAAGTCGATCTGGACCGTCGGTAGCACCGTGAGCCTCGATGGTCGGGATCTGGTTGTGAAAGCTGCAGTCACTGACTCACTCGACCTCGATCCCGATGCGTTCGTGCTGGAAGAGAAGGGCGTCGCGAGGTTCTTCCGCTTCCTACCCCACCGCGGCACCGTGAAGGGTTTGGAGCCGCTGTCGATGGCTGAGGCGCGTCGACTGATCGCTGCAGCCAAGCGGACGGAAGTGAAAACGTCGCAACAAACGGTTCGCCCGCTCGCCGCATGGCCGCTGTTCGCGCGGACGGCCTAGTCTAGAAAGGCCGCTTTGCGGCTTCTATCAATCGATATCTGGAGGCGAATCATGAACCGGCTTACAAGCAATCCCGAGGAAACCGCCGCTGTTTTGGGTACAGAACATAAAGCGGTTTGCAACCGCGCTACTGATGCCTTATTTCTGGCAAGCAACGCGTTTCTAAACGTCGAGCAGTTGTTTCTCGTTATCAGGGGTGAACTCGAAAGTGGCGGAAACCTTGATAAAACCCGTGTGGTTTCACTTGTTCAAATCGGCATTGATCTCACGCGCATGCAGGGTGAATTCGTGGAGCAGCAAGCTGATACCTTCTTCTCCGAGATGAATCATGTCTAAGAGCTCCCCGACTCCAATTGTCGTCGCCGATCATGCGCGCTTCGGCGTGCGCGTCACCTACGACACCAACGGCGACACCGTCGTTTCCAGCATCGATTGCATGGAACCCCCTTGCGCGAGGGCTGTGACTCAGGCCGGCAAACTCAGTGCGCTCATATGTCTCATAAACGGAGAAGGTTTCGACGCGTTCGAAAGCTTGGCCAAATCGCACAAGCGCAACGTCATCTGGATGCTCGACGACCTGGCCCATGAGGTCTTGGCACTCACCGAGATGGCGAGCGATCTCGACACGTACCCTGCGAACATGGAGGCGAGTCATGGATAAGCCGATCAACGAGACGAACGATTTCGAACGCTTCGACGAAATCGAAGACAAGGCGTTGAAGTTAAAGGCGCTGCTGAATGGCACTTACGGGCCAAACGGAGAATCATTCCGTTCACGTAGCTCAAGCGATCAGGACACGGTTTTGTGGTTGGCCGTCGACCTCGTCGACCGTATCAGGCAAATCGCCGCGGAGGTAACCAATGTCTAGTAATGTCCACATCATCGGCGCTCCGCGCAAAGCCGGCCGGCGCCGCGAGCGGCCGATACCAAACGTTCCGCTTGCAAAGGTAGTGAGCGTGGTAGATCGATTGGAAAGGAAAAAATATCTGAAACCTGAGACCGCTGCAGAAAAAGCACTTCGGTTAGAGAACGATCTGCGCTTGGTTGCGGGTTTTTTGAAACTTGCTGCGGATGAGGTTCGAGACAGGGAAGAACATAATTGGCATCTCTTGAGGGCCATACGAGTCATCGGGGTTTCGCAGGGAGTCTTCACAGAAGAGGAGGTGCGGAAGAAGAATTGCGCTGGAGAGGTCGAGCGCTTAGAGCGCCTGAAGAAAAGGCGTGACCTGGATGCAATCCTTGAGCGTGCGTTGGATAAGCCGGCGTCGCGGGAGATGCGATGACACCTGAGCGCTACCTCATCCGCGATCGGGCCTACGGCGTCTGGCATCGAGAGAAATCGATCAGTCGGTTTCTCGATCATCGCCAGGCGCGAACCCTGACCATGGCCGATCTCGATAGCGTGTTATTCATCGAATACGGCCACTCGGGAAAGCTGCCGCTCGCGTTGGTTGAGGTAGCGATGGACATCGGCCAGGAGAAGCCTACGGGCGTGATCCACGAGCTGGCAAAGCTCGCGAACCTGGCCGCCTTCGTCGCGCTGTACACGCCGGCATCGACGGCCAATCCGACGGCACCGGCGTGGAACGATATCGATGAGTTCCGGGTTAAGCGCGTCTGGCCGAAACCTGAGCCGGACTGGCGCACGCTCTCGCCACAGGAGTGGGCCGAGGCGCTTGTGCACATCCGCGACTGGCAGCTTCGCCGTTTCGTGAACCAAGCGGCAGCGAATGATGAAGTTTATTGAGGGTAGGCGGAGGAATAGTCCGCCCTCAATCAATGCTCTGTAGGCGCTTGGGAGCGATCCTTTGGCCACACCCGCCATGCATCCCGCCACACGCGTACGCGGGAATCTATATCAAATAGTTTTATCTGCATTCCGAACGATCTTTCTTGCGTGCACGACGAATATTCAATACTATTAGTCGGTCCGGTATGGCAACTGGACATCCACAAGATAGACGTTGCACGATCGAACCCCGAGAGAGTTTTGCTGGGGCTTGTTATGGCAGCTTGGATCTATTGGTTGCGTCGACCATGTGGGGATCTCAGTTGCCTGGCTCGCCAAGCCCATGCCCCAGCAAAGCATTCTCGGGGTTTTTGCTTTTGGCGCACCGGACGGTTTAATCCTTTCGTCCGGGAAAATGTCACTGGGCCTGCATGGGCCGACAGACGAAGAAACACGTAGCGCACCATCCGCCACCCAAAAAACTGGTAATTCGAGACGTCGCCGAAGTTTGGCCGGTGCAATTCCGTATCTCGTGGGCCGGCAGTGGCGTGGCCAATAAGGGTAAAGCGGGGGCTCGATCGACCGCTGATAAAACGCCGCAGAAAGGGGAGCAAAAGCCTATTCCTTCTACCACGGAGACCGCTCTGGGGTAGGGGGCAACATCTCGGGGAGCAAAGCCTTTGCTGGTTTTACTCTGTTAAGAGGGTAAAAAAAGGGTAAAAGGGGCGCGCGGCGCAAAATCGCCAAAAATTTCGGCCAAAAAATTGGCCGCTGAAAATCGCGAAAAGAATGGCCAAGAGCCCGTTACTCAGCGGGCTCTTTGTTTTCGAAATACCCGCGCAACGGGCATTCAAGGGTTACCGTTTCAGTACCCCCCCATTACCGATTTGGTAACCCCCCTTATATCCCCCCTTCGAAGGCCCATCGATGCCCCTTGGTTGCCGAATCAGCAACCCAGTTGCCGAAAGAGCAACCGTGAGATAACGGTGGCTTCACGGTGAGTTCACGCGTCACGCTGCGTCACTGACGCGTCACCGTTACACATAACGGTCTCAGTCCACAGAAAATGCCTTCCAAGTTAGAAGGCAATTTGCCAACATGGTCACTTGGCAAATGCCAAGTGAGGATCTGCCGTGAACCCGATCATATTGCACGTGCCGCGCGAGGAAGTTGCATCCTTTTCAGATGACCTGACTGCCTGGACGAGCAGTAGTGGTATTGACCCTCGCCTGACTTCATTCCCTGATCCCGGAAAAACCACGAATATGAGTTCGCCTATCCGGTATCTGGTCTACGTTGACGAAAGCTTTTTCGAGCAATTTCCGGAGTGGCGCCAGTACATTGAGCAATAGCCGTCACGTGACAGTAACGCTCTGGTAACGCCCGCAGCGTTACTTCGGTGCCTTGCGTTGCAGTGCGTTGCGAGCCGTTGCATAGAACCTCCGCCATCGGCGTCAGTTCAATCGCGGCGATCCGCGCTGCATAACGAACCGCGATTCGAACCGCGACTTGTGGTCGATCATTCAAGGCTGCTTGTAGGACGCCCGTAGCATCCGCGAGCGGCTGCTAAGAAGTCAGCAGCTGCTCGATCGAGTGGAATCCGATTCCACCCAGGCCTAACTCTGCGCCGGCGCAGTATTGCGCTCAGTGAACAACCCCCCAGTGGGGGGAGACGTTTGCAATTACCGGGAATTCCCGTAATTAGACCTAAGCCGGAATTCCTGCTTAGGCTCGAACACGGCAAAAGCCAGATCTGGCGGCATCTTAACTACCGAATTCCCGGTAGTTCGAAGGACGTCGATTAAATGTGACTCGCCGCCACGTTCAGAATGTCCCGTAGCAGGACATTTGAACCGTCCTTCAAGGAGGGCTCAAGGAGTCGTCATGGAGTCCTTGAAGCAATGCTTGGAGCATCCGGCCAGGGTCAGATTTCAAATCTGGTTTACTTTGCCCAATCAGATTGGAAATCCGTTCGGAGTTTTACGACTTGATCGCAGAAGCCGCGTTTCGAACGCGAATGCTTAGCATCTGCTAGGCACGTGCGAGCATGGTGCTAGCACCGGAAGTCCCCGAACTTGTCCCGTGATTTCCACGGGGTAGGTGTCCCCCGATTGGGGGACCGCCCCGGAGACGCGCCGGTAGACGGTGATGCGTCTACACCAATGCCTACCTTTGGTGAAGGCAACGGTACCGTTTTCGGGAGGCTTTGGTGATAGAAGAGTCCCGATTTCGGTACTGTTCACTGAGCGCAGTTTTGCGTCGGAACAACACTTTGTCGATTGGCGGGACGTTTGGCGGGTATAACCAGATGGGAGGCTGTCTGCCTTATGAGATAAGGCTCTGTGGCGGAAGCGGTGAGATTCGAACTCACGGACGAGTCACCCCGTCGCTAGTTTTCAAGACTAGTGCCTTAAACCGCTCGGCCACGCTTCCACGTTTCACACACAGCAATACCGGGAAAAGTGCAATCAAACCGCGCCACACCTTTCCGGCAAGGCGCGTATTGTAGCGCAACTTTCCCCCGCGTCCAGCAAGCAAAACCACCTCACCCTTCCAGTGACCTGGTCGCCCGCAAACCCGGAAACAACCGCATCCATAGCAACGCGACGGCGATCGTTCCTACACCGCCAATCAATACTGCCGGCACCGCGCCGAACAGCCCAGCCGTCATCCCCGACTCGAACTCGCCCAACTGATTCGACGTCCCGATAAACAGCGAATTGATGGCCCCCACGCGTCCTCGCATATCGTCGGGCGTTTGCAGTTGAACGAGCGACATGCGTACGACGACGCTGATCACATCGGAGGCGCCGAGCGCGGCCAGCGCGATCAGCGAAATGTACAAATTCCGCGATAACCCGAACACGATCGTTGCGATGCCAAACGCGATCACGCCGCCGAACAGCGCCGTCCCGGCCCGTCGCCGCAGCGGAAAGTGCGCGAGATAAATCGATCCGGTCAGGGCGCCCACCGCGGGCGCCGCACGCAATACGCCAAGTGCCCACGGACCGGCGTGCAGGATATCGCGAGCGAAAACGGGCAGCAACGCGGTCGCGCCGCCAAGCAATACCGCGAACAGATCCAGCGATAACGCCCCCAGGATCACCGGCTTGCGTCGAATGAAAGCGATGCCGGAAAAGAGCGACTCAAGCGTCAGCGGCGTGCGTGTTCTCACCACCTGTTCAATTTTTATCGATGACAACAATACTGCCGCGCCGATGAATGCCACCGCCACCGCTCCGTACACGGTAAGCGCCCCGAGGCCGTAGAGCAGACCGCCCATTGCCGGTCCGAGGATCTGTGCGGTCTGGTTCGCCGACGTCGACCACGCGGTCGCGTACTGCAACTGGGCGCGTGGAATCAGGTTGGGTAAAAGCGCGGACATGGACGGCGACTCGAACGCGCGTGCCGACCCAGCGACTGCCGCGATCAGATAGATCAGCCCCTGACTGGTCATCCCGCGCCACGCCGCCATGCACAGCGTCAATGCAGCCATGCCCTGGATCGCCTGGCAAACGAACGCGATCGTGCGGCGGTCGTAGCGGTCCGCCACATGGCCGACCAGCAGGGTGAGCATGAACATCGGCAGGAATTGCGAGAGGCCGACGAGTCCGAGTGCGAACGCGCTATGCGTAATTGAGTAGATCTGCCAACCAATGGCGACCGACATCATCTGGAACGCAACCGATGACATCACCCGCGCGCTCCAGAAGAGCGCGAAGGGCCGGTGTCGCATGACGGAACTGGCGGTCAGGGCCGGGGCGGGGGCGGGCGCGTCCAATTTAACGATCTTCCCTGATCTTTATAGAGGGCGTGTCCCTGAGAAAGAGCGCCTGCAAGTCGTTGAGAAAATCCTGCCCGCGCTGCGTTGGCGCAATGCGTTCAATATCACGCGTGATCAAGCCACGACGTTCCGCTTCCACTAGTCCAGGCTCGATCGCGGACATCGCAAGCCCGGTTCGTTCGTTGAACGAGTGCACCGGAAACCCCTCCACGAGCCGCAACGTGTTCAGCATGAATTCGAATGGCAGGTCGCGCGGCCCGACCTCGTGCTCTTCCTGCACCGCTGCGCCGGCAAGCGCTTCGTCCATGTACGTTCCCGGATGTTTGTAACGCACCTGCCGCACGATCTTCTGCGGAAACGATAGCTTGGTATGCGCGCCTGCCCCAATGCCGAGGTAGTCGCCAAAGCGCCAGTAGTTCAGGTTGTGCTGGCTCTTCCTGTGCGGCTTCGCATAGGCCGACACCTCATAGCGCTCATACCCTGCTGAAGCCGTGCGCTCGTGGATCCAGTCCTGCATGTCGGCGGACGCGTCGTCGTCGGGAACGGGCGGCGGGTACTTGGCGAACATCGTGTTCGGTTCGAGCGTCAGGTGATACAGCGACAAATGCGGCGGCGCGAAGCTGATCGCTGTTTCAATGTCCGCCCGGCATTCGTCCAGGGTCTGCCTGGGCAGCGCGAACATGAGGTCGAGGTTGAAGTTATCGAAGTTCCTTGCCGCGATTTCCACCGCCTGACGTGCTTGCTTTGCATCGTGAATCCGGCCGAGCGCCTTCAGGTGCTGCTCGTTGAAACTTTGAATGCCTATCGATAAACGGTTCACGCCGCTCGCCCGGAATTGCGCGAACTTCGCGGCTTCGAACGTACCGGGATTAGCCTCAAGCGTGATTTCGGCGTCGGCGTCGAGCGGCAGCAGCGCGCGGGCATCGGAAAGCAGTCGGTCCAGTCCTTTCGCCGACAGCAAACTGGGTGTGCCGCCGCCAATGAAAATAGTGTGCACCTGGCGGCCCCACACCATGGGCAATGCGCGCTCGAGATCGGCGCGCAAGGCATCGAGGTAACGATCCTCGGGAAAGGTTTCGCCTTTCCACTCGTGCGAGTTGAAATCGCAATACGGACATTTGCGCACGCACCACGGGAAATGCACGTACAACGACAACGGAGGCAGCGACGTCAGCCGGATACTGCCCGGCGACGTGAACGCCTTGACCACGTTGATCGTCTGAGGACCACTGGAGCTGGCCGTCACGATACTTCCTTCAACCGGGCCAACAGATGGCGAAGCGCAATTGCCCGATGGCTGCTGTCGTTTTTCACGGCGGGATCGAGTTCGGCGGCAGTCTGTCCGAGCGACGGCACCAGGAAATGCGCGTCATAACCGAAGCCGTTTGCGCCGCGCGGGGTATCGATGACTTCGCCGTGCCAGCGGCCTTCCGCAATCAGCGGTTCCGGATCGTCGGCATGGCGCACCAGCACGAGTACGGAGAAGAAATACGCCCGGCGATCGGTTTCACTGGCGAGTTCCTTCACGAGCCGCGCGTTGTTGGCGGCGTCGCTTTTCTCGCCGCCGTTGAGCAATTGCGCATAACGCGCCGAATACACACCGGGAGCGCCGCGCAACACGTGCACGCACAGGCCGGAATCGTCGGCGAGCGCGGGCAATCCGGTTGCCGCCGATGCATGCCGCGCCTTCGCGAGCGCATTCTCGACGAACGTCACATGTGGTTCCTCGGCCTCGGACACGCCCAGTTCGCCCTGCGTCACGAGATCGATGCCGGCCGTGCTCAGCAGCGCTGCAAACTCGCGCAATTTGCCCGGGTTATTGGACGCGAGTACGACGCGTCCCAGCGCGCTCAGGGAATCAGAATCAGACACTGAGCAGCTCCAGCGCGACCTTCTGCTTCGCGATCAACGTTTCAATACCGCTTTGCGCCAGATCCATCAGCGCGTTCATTTCGGCGCGCGTGAACGGAACGCCTTCGGCCGTCCCCTGTACTTCCACGAAACCGCCGGCGCCGGTCATCACGACGTTCATGTCGGTGTCGCACTGCGAGTCTTCGTCATAGTCGAGATCGAGCACCGGCTGGCCGTTGTACACGCCCACCGAGATTGCCGCGACGAATTGATTGATCGGCGATTCCGCGATTTTGCCGGCGGCCAGCAGCTTGGTGACCGCATCGTGGGCCGCGACAAACGCGCCCGTGATGCTTGCCGTGCGCGTGCCGCCGTCGGCCTGGATCACATCGCAGTCGATATGCAGCGTGCGCGCGCCCAGTTTGTTCAGATCGAACACGGAACGCAGTGCGCGTCCGATCAGGCGCTGGATTTCCTGCGTGCGGCCGGTTTGCTTGCCGCGCGCCGCTTCACGGTCGTTACGGGTATTGGTGGCACGCGGCAGCATGCCGTATTCGGCCGTCAGCCAGCCCTGATCCCGTCCGCGCAGGAATTCGGGCACGCGCTCGGAAATGCTCGCGGTGCAGATCACCTTGGTATCGCCGAACTCGACGAGAACTGACCCTTCCGCATGCTTCGTGTAATGCCGCGTGATGCGCACGTCGCGCAATTGGTCCGCGCGACGGCCGCTCGGGCGATTGAACGGGGCGGACGGGTTCAGCGTGGAGTCGGTCATGGAGGAGGCAAAGTGAAAGAAATGCAGTGAAAGGAGCTTGGGCGCGCGGTAAAAAAAGCGTAAAAATCGCGCCAAGGTTCGAATTTTATCCGCAATCGGAGCGAGCGTCCGGGGCAGCGTCCCGTATTGATCTTCATCCGCCGCATTGCGGCATTGCGTTTCCCCGGGCGGGATCGGCAAAAATGGGATAATGCCAGCTTCCTCGCCCGGCCAACATTGCCTGCCATTCTCGTGCAGCTTCACGCCGGGCGTTTCGAAGCGAACTGGCCGTGCCGCGCAAGCAGCCAAGCAAGCAACAAGTAACACGCAAGCAAGCAGCGAAGCCGCCACGGCCTTCAATCACGGACGCGACAATGATCTACAGCATGACAGGCTATGCCAGCGCAACGCGCGAAGTAGCGTCGGACGGTGCGGGCGCCAATGGCTCGGGCGTCGGGGTATCGGTGGAACTGCGCACGGTGAATTCGCGCTTTCTCGACATGAATTTCCGCATGCCCGAAGACGTGCGCGCCTGTGAGCCGCAATTGCGCGAAATGATGATGAACAAGCTGTCGCGCGGCAAGGTCGATATCCGGATCAACCTGAATCGCGCGGAGCAGACCACCATTGCGGGCGTGCTCAATCGCGATGCGCTGTCGCAACTGGCCGCGCTCGAGCGCTCGGTGCTCGATATCTTCCCCGATGCCGAACGCATGCGCACCGGCGAAATCCTGCGCTGGCCGGGCATTTTGTCGGAGAGCGGGGTATCGGCGGAAACGCTGCGCGACGCGGTGCTCGCGTGTGGCAAGCAGGCGATTACCGAACTCATCGATGTCCGTGCCCGCGAAGGCGCCGCGCTCGCCGCGGTGCTGATCGCGAACGTGACGGAAATGGAGGCGATCGTTGCCCGGGTCACGCCGCTGGTGCCGGAACTGATCACGAAGCATCAGCAGAAAATTGTCGAGCGTTTGCAGGACGCGCTGGGGGTTGCATCGCCGGAAGGCACGCAAACCAGCATTCCGCGCGAGGAGATTGCGGAACGGATTCGCCAGGAAGTGACCATGTACGGCATCCGTATCGACATCACGGAGGAATTGCAGCGTCTCTCCGCGCATCTCACGGAAACACGTCACGTGCTGCAAAAGGGCGGGAAAGTGGGCAAGCGGCTCGATTTCATGATGCAGGAGTTGAATCGCGAAGCGAACACGCTCGGGTCGAAGGCGGCTGCGAAAGAATTGGCGGATTCGTCGATGACGCTCAAATTGCTCATCGAACAGATGCGCGAGCAAGTGCAAAACCTGGAGTAACGCTGCTATGAACGACGCACAACGCAACACCTACGCCGGGGTTTATCCGGGCAACCTGTTCATGGTCGTGGCGCCCTCGGGCGCCGGCAAGTCGACGCTGGTCAACGCGCTGCTCGCGCAGGACCAGGCGATCCGCCTGTCTGTGTCGTACACGACGCGCGAACCGCGTCCGGGCGAGCAAGATGGCGTTCAATACCATTTCGCTTCCGTCGATGACTTCATGGCGCGCCACGCCGCCGGCGAGTTCCTCGAAAGCGCGGAAGTGCATGGCAACTACTACGCTACGTCGCGCGTATGGATTGAAGAGCAGATGAAAAGCGGCCACGACGTGCTGCTTGAAATCGACTGGCAAGGCGCGCAACAGGTCAAGAAACGCTTTCGCAACGCAGTGGAAATCTTTATCCTGCCGCCGTCTCTGGATGCGCTCGAAGAACGCTTGAAGAAGCGCGGCCAGGACGCTCCGAACGTCATCGTGCGCCGTTTGCTGGCGGCCGGCAGCGAGATGGCGCATGCGCCGGAAGCCGAATATGTGCTGATCAACGAGAACTTCGAGCGCGCGCTCGGCGAGTTGCAGTGTCTCGTTGCTGCCACACGGCTACGTTTCGGTTCACAGTACGCCCGTCATACGCAGTTGTTTGTCGAGTTAGGCATACACTCGCCGCACGCCGAGTGAACGGGGCTTTCCGGTCACATAAGGTAGAATGAAGAACATATCAAGAAGGAATCAACCATGGCCCGCATCACCGTCGAAGACTGTCTGAAAATGATCCCCAATCGCTTCGAGCTCGCGCTCGCAGCAACGTACCGTGCGCGCCAGCTCGCTCAAGGCCATACGCCGAAGATCGAAAGCCGCGACAAACCGACTGTTGTTGCGCTGCGCGAAATCGCAGCCGGTCAGGTCGGTGTCGAGATGTTGAAGAAGGTGCCGGTCTGATAGCCGGTCCGGACGTCTACGCGCATTGTCACTAACCGCGTCAGCTAACCACGGAGGCGACCTTGAATCCTGTTCCATCGTCCGTCTCTGTGGACCCGCATCACGACGTCCTCAGTACAGAGCATCATTCCGGGTCACATCCCGAAGACCACGCGCACGATCATGACACTGCTCATGATGCCGATTCGCCCTCGGCGGCGCGCAAGTACATCGACGCAGTCCTCGAACAATCGTTTCGCCATCTGTTCGGGCCAACTGCCACACCGGAAAAACCGCGCCGCCACGACGTAGTTTCCATCGCGAAACTGACCACCGAGTTGGCCGCGTACCTTTCGCCGGAAGAAATCAAGCAGGTCAAGCTGGCTTTCCATTTCAGCGATGAAGCCCATCTCGGGCAATATCGCCAGAGCGGTGAGCCGTACATCACGCATCCGGTGGCGGTCGCGGAAATCTGCGCCAGCTGGAAACTCGACGATCAATCGATCATGGCGGCGTTGCTGCATGACGTGATCGAAGATCAGGGCGTGACGAAGACCGAGATTGCGGAACGTTTCGGGCCGAAGGTTGCAGAACTTGTCGATGGCTTGTCGAAACTGGACAAGATGGAGTTCCGCAATCGCGAGGAAGCGCAGGCGGAAAACTTCCGCAAGATGCTGCTCGCCATGGCGCGCGACGTCCGCGTGATTCTCGTCAAGCTGGCAGACCGGCTGCACAACATGCGCACGCTGGGTGCGGTGCCGCCGGAAAAGCGGCGTCGCGTGGCGCGCGAAACCATCGACATTTATGCGCCTATTGCGCATCGGCTTGGTCTGAACAACACGTATCGCGAGCTGCAGGACCTGAGCTTCGCGAACTTCAATCCGCATCGGTATGCCACGCTCGAGCGCGCCGTGAAGGCCGCGCGCGGCAACCGGCGCGAAGTGGTGGGCAAGATCCTGGAAGCGGTTCAGCGCACCATTGCGGACGCGAAAATCAAGGCCGACGTCACCGGCCGCGAGAAAACCATCTTCAGCATCTACAAGAAGATGCGCGACAAGCAGTTGTCGTTCTCGCAAGTGCTCGACGTCTATGGCTTTCGCGTGGTGGTGGATACCGCGCTCGAATGTTATACGTGCATTGGCGCGCTGCACGCGCTGTACAAACCGGTGCCGGGCAAGTTCAAGGATTACATCGCCATTCCGAAGGTGAACGGCTATCAGTCGTTGCACACCACGCTGGTGGGCCCGTTCGGTGCGCCAATCGAGTTCCAGATCCGCACGCGCAAGATGCACGAAATCGCGGAAGCGGGCGTGGCCGCGCATTGGCTTTACAAGAATGGTGGCGCAGATCTGAACGACGTCCAAAAGCGCGCGCACCAGTGGCTCAAGTCGTTGCTCGACATCCAGAGCGAAGCCGGGGATTCCAGCGAATTCCTCGAACACGTCAAGATCGACCTGTTCCCCGATGCGGTCTACGTCTTCACGCCCAAGTCGAAGATCATGCCGCTGCCGCGCGGCGCGACGGCGTTGGATTTCGCCTATTCCATTCACAGCGACCTCGGCAATCAATGCGTCGCGGTGAAGATCAATAACGAGTTGCTGCCGCTGCGCACCGAATTGAAGAGCGGCGACATTGTGGAAGTGATCACGGCGCCTTATTCGAAGCCGAATCCCGCGTGGCTTGGCTTCGTGCGTACGGGCAAGGCGCGTTCGGCCATCCGCCACTATCTCAAGACCATGCGCTTGAACGAGTCGGTGCAACTGGGCGAGCGGCTCGTCGATCAAAGCCTCAAGGGCTATGGCCTGGCGTTGTCCGAAGTGACGCCTGAAGTCTGGGAAAGGCTGGCGCAATGGACGGGCAACAAGAGCCGTCAGGAAATTTTCGCGGATATCGGCCTTGGCCGGCGCGTGGCTGCCGTCATGGCGAAGCGAATCGAAGTGCTGATGACTGGCCGCGACGACGACGATTCCCCGCGCGAGAGCTTCAGCACGAATACCGCACCGCCGGTCGTGATCACCGGCACCGAGGGTATGTCGGTGCAGCTGTCCGCCTGCTGCCGCCCGATTCCCGGCGACGACATCATGGGCTACATCGGCATTGGGCTGGGTATGGCGATCCACACCACCGAATGCCGTGTGGCCCAGCGGATTCACAAGCGCGATCCGGGTCGGTGGATTGACGTAGCCTGGGCGCCGCAGCCGGGCCGCTTGTTCGACGTCTCCATCAAGGTGCTCGTCAGCACGTCGAAGGGCGTGTTTGCCCGCGTAGCGGCTGATATCACGTCCGCCGATGCCAACATTGTCCATATCGCCATGGACGAGGACGTGACGCAGGAATCCACCGTGCTGCGTTTCGTGATCCAGGTCAGCGATCGCGTGCATCTGGCGAACGTCATGCGGCGCGTGCGCACGAACCCGGACGTAATGCGCATCGCGCGTGAGCGGCCGAGTGACGAGCCGCATCATCGCAACACCGAAGGCGGCATGCGGATCGATCGCGAACGCGGCGATTATTAACGCCTGGGGTTCGCCCCCTGGCGCAGCGGCCGGCGCGGCCTGAGTCTGGGTCCGAGCTCGATCCGCTGGCGTTGGAACGCGACCTGCGTGCCTGTACCCATTCTGCGTACACAGGGGCACTTATGAAAACATCAGAACTGGAAGGCGCCGAGCTCGACTATTGGGTCGCGCGCGGGCTGCATGACTTCATCCGCGAAATTCATTTTACCGATGGCGGCCAGACGCTCGCCATCCGCGGCAACGACCGTGGCCGGGCATGGGATGGGCGCTTCCTGCCGTCGACGTCGTGGGAAGCGGCGTCTGTCGTGCTGGAGCGCGCGTGTCGGCTCGAGATGAACGACCACGGACGCGGCGAAGTTGTGTGCACGGCGATATTCGGGAAGACCGGTGCGCAAGTGGAAGGGCGCGGGGCGTCGTTGCGCATCGCGTTGCTGCGAGCGTTTCTGCTGCATGCGTTCGGGGATACAGTGGACGACGAGTTTCCGCATCGTTCGCAAATGCTGCTCGGGGAACGGGCGGAACTGTTGGAAGAGCCGAGCGCGGCCGCGACGGTTGAAGATGCGCCGTTGCCGGACGGTCGTATCGGCGATATTGGATCGACCGCGCGACAGTAAGCCTGCCTTGGCTGCGCTCTTGAAGGCTCGGCGGAGTACCCCTGCCGCCAGCGGTAAACCCGCTCGACCTGCGCGCCGCTTTCCGCTCCCACAAACAAAAAGGGCCTTCCGTGAGGAAGGCCCTTCTAAAACTGGTGCGGCTGGCAGGATTCGAACCCACGACCCCTTGGTTCGTAGCCAAGTACTCTATCCATCTGAGCTACAGCCGCGCATGAAGCAGGGTAATACAAAAAGCCGAGACAGGAAACGCTTGCTTGAAACAAAACAACTAAACGCTTTGAAGAAGTGGTGCGGCTGGCAGGATTCGAACCCACGACCCCTTGGTTCGTAGCCAAGTACTCTATCCATCTGAGCTACAGCCGCACGCGAGACCAAGAGTATAGCCAAGCTCTCCCAAAAAAGGAAGGGTTAGGCCTCGATTTCTGTAATGCCGATCTCCTTCGTGTTACCGTGCAGAGGAGCTATCTCGCTCCTCATCACGTTATTTTGAGCGGTTTGCACCATGAACAAAGCATTTGTAAAGGAATCGGACGAGAGCGACGACGATCTCGATCTCGAGCAACCGCCGGGCGTCCCTCCCGGCACCAAGAATTACATCACGCCCGCAGGGCACCAGCGCCTGCGCGACGAACTGCTGCATCTGCTGGATGTCGAGCGGCCGGATGTCGTGAAACTGCTTTCCTGGGCGGCGTCCAACGGCGACCGCTCGGAAAACGGCGACTATATCTACGGGAAGCGGCGGTTGCGGGAAATCGACCGTCGGATTCGCTTTTTGACGAAGCGGCTTGACCTGGCGGAAGTGGTGGACAGCAGCCGGCAGGAAAATGTCGACCAGGTGTTTTTCGGCGCCACGGTGGAATACGCGGGTGACGACGGGGAAGTGCACACGGTGACTGTCGTGGGCGTGGACGAAGTGAATCTGGACGTCGGGCACGTAAGCTGGATTTCGCCTATCGCCCGCGCTTTGCTCAAGGCGAAAGTTGGCGATACGGTCACGCTGCATACGCCGGCCGGTATCCAGCAGATCGATATCCTCGATGTGCGTTATCCGCCCAAAACCTGAGACGCTTCACCCGAAGCAATCACGCCAGGAAACTCCGGACGAAAAAAAGGCGCCGCAAGCGGCGCCTTTTTCACATCGGTACAACCTTGAACAAGACTTAGAAGCGGTGACGAATGCCAACCGTTGCCGAGACTTGGTTCGGGGTCGACGACATGCCTACGCCCGTGATCGGTGCGCCCAGGCCGTTGCTCAGGTCGATCGTGTGAACGTATTCGCCTTGCAGGTACACGTCCGTGCGCTTCGACAGCGAATAAGCTGTTTGCAGGCTGAACTGATGGAACGACGGCTTCTGGCCATCGAGGCGTGCGTCCGTGTACGTGTACGCGCCAGCCAGGCTCAGGGCCGGGGTCAGTGCGTAACGGCCATTCAACTCATAGTTGTTGAAGCGAGCGTAGTTGCTCGTGAAATTCACGCCGTTCGATGCGCTGATCGCGCCAGCCGAGATGCCGACTGCGTCTTCAAGCTTCGTTTGCGTGAACACGAAACCAACCGTTGCCGGGCCGAACGCGTAGTTCAAGCCAGCACCGAACGTGCGTTGCAGACCTGCGACGAACGTGTTGTCGCCGGTCACAGCGCCGTTTGCCGTGTTGGTCAGCGCGCCGCCCGAGATGTCGTTGTTCAGTTGCAAGTACGCAGCAGCAATGTTCAACGGACCGTAGTTATACGATGCGCCAACGCTGTAAGCACGGTTGTTCGAGAAGCCAGCTTGCTGGTTCGAGAAGCCGTACTGCGCGCCGAACTTGAAGCCGGCGTAGTTCGCGCTCTGGTACTTGACCGAGTTGTTGATACGGAACGAGTTGTCGAGGTTGTCGTTGTCGAACGGGTGTGCGAACTGCGTGCCACCGTATTGCGTGCCGGTCAGAGCCAACGGGCCGAGATAGTCGACCACGGAGTCATACTGACGACCCAACGTGACTGCGCCGTACTGGGTGCTCGACAGACCAACGAAGGCTTGGCGGCCGAACTCGCGACCGCTTTGACCCAGCGTGCCGTTAGCAATGCTGAAGCCGTTTTCCAACGTGAAGATTGCCTTCAGGCCACCACCGAGGTCTTCAGAACCGCGCAGGCCCCAACGGCTGCCATTTACCGAGCCGCTGGTCATCTTGAAGTTATGTGAGCCGCCTTGGTTGTTCGTGTACGTCAGGCCAGCATCGATCAAACCGTACAGCGTCACGCTGCTTTGAGCGTGAGCAGCGGTTGCAAACACGCCCGACAGGGCGGCGACCATGAGAGTCTTTTTCATCTTTGTAACTCCGAGAGCAATTTGGGTCTGACAACCCAGGCTTGAAGGAAACCTTCACTCCGACGCGCTGCGAGAGGCGCTGTCAGGTGATTTCATGTGCCAACAGAAGACACAGTCGTTTCCGGACCAGACGAAGTGTAAAGACGGTGTTACAGCGGTGGCATTCCGATTTCCGCAATAAAGTATTCTGCGATCGGCAATGATTAAGAAACGCGCTCCAAGCCTTTATAGATAAGGCTTCGCGGGGGAATGGCGGGAGTTAATGCAGAGTGTCAACAGGGCGTCGTTGCGCAATTGCTACATGCGCTATCGTTAAAATACAACGCCAATAATCCTAAAAGGGGATTGTTGACGGAACCGCAATAGATGATTGCCAGATCTGTTGATGATTGCGAGATGTTGCGCCGTTATACTTCAATTGCTGCTTTCCAAAGCAGACTTTTTCGTTGACGGAAAAGATCTCCAAACCTTGTCGGCGCGACTTCCCAGTCGCGCTTTTTTTTGCCTGAACGGACTCAGGTGCTGAACCCGCGTCAGGCGCTGTTTGCCTAGTTAACCGCTTCCAGTTCTTCTTCCCGGATAGCTTCGGCTTCATTCTCAACTGCGGGTGATTCCGCAGCCTCGTTGTTATCGAATGCAGGCGAACTCGATATTGTCCAGTCTTCCATTACATAACGGCGTGCATCCATTGGCGAGGACAACAGGTTCTGCCAGTGATCGCCGTGCCATGCCGGATCGAAATCCAGAGCTGAATGCGATTCCAATACTGCCTGGGGCGCTACCAACGTCCTGATCCACGAAAACATGCTTTTGAGTTCGGTCGTCACAGCAATGACCTCCTTTAAAAGTGCTTGCGGTACTCTTTTATGATGCCGATAGCTCGTTTCGGTAACAAGACTCGTAAACGCTTACGATTGGATAAGAGCAGTTACAAACCAAGTAAATATTTCCTTTTGGCGGATCTGGAGGGTTTAAATCCCGGATTATTACGACCGGTTGTTTCTTTTTAAACCCTCGTAAATGGAGATTCATACGGATCCGCTCGTGGTCCGCGCCGCCCGTGCGTCTGAACGCGGCGTAGCCGGTGTGGCTGGGGGCAGGAGCGTCCAATCGGCCGCGCTCGAATGGACGTGAGCTAAAATGTTCGATCGATACGCCGTCTTACTGCGCGGATCGCGTCCATTCCTCTTTTAGCGGTCAGCGCTGTGCTCCCAATCGTTGCCAATATAGTCAGTTCAGAACCGCTGGTTTTCGTCGACCTCGAAACGACGGGCGGTACCTTCGGCGTGAATCGCATTACTGAAATCGGGGTGGTCGAGGTCGGGCCGGCCGGTGTGACGCAGTGGAGTTCGCTCGTCAATCCGGAGCAGCCGATTCCGTTCTTCATCCAGCAACTCACTGGTATCAGCGATTCGATGGTGCGCAACGCGCCAACGTTCGAATCCATCGCGCATGATTTGCTGGCCCGCCTCGATGGGCGGCTGTTTATTGCACACAACGCCCGGTTTGATCACGGCTTTCTGCGCAGCGAGTTCAAGCGTGCCGGCATCAAGTTCCAGCCCGACGTGCTGTGCACGGTGCAGTTGTCGCGCGCCATCTATCCGGCGGAGCGCCGGCATGGGCTCGACGCGCTGATCGAGCGGCACGCGCTTGTTCCTGCTGCCCGCCACCGCGCGCTGGCCGACGCCGATCTGCTCTGGCAATTCTGGCAGCATCTGCATCGCGCATTTTCCACCGATGTCCTGCATGGCTATATAGAACAGGTCGCGCGACGTTTCCGGCTTGCCGGCGATATCGACGAGGACACCATCGAACAGATTCCGGCCGGCTGCGGCATTTATGTGTTCTATGGCGAGGACGATGCGCCACTGTATGTCGGGCGAAGTGTGCGCTTGCGCCAGCGGGTGCGTGCACATCTGTCGGGTCCGAAACGCTCGGCGAAGGATCTGCGGCTCGCGGAACTCGTCCGGCGAGTGGAATGGACCGCGACCGGCGGCGAGATCGGGGCGATGCTGGCGGAAGGGCGCTCGGTCGCGCGGCTGCGTCCGGCACATAACCGGCTGTCCAAAGCGCGCCGCGATGACCCGAGCCATGCACCCTGGACGTATCCGGGCGCCATCGCGATAGAGGAAACAGATGCGGCCACCTGCGCACGCGTGTGGCATGTGGTCGACGCCTGGCATTATTTCGGCATGGCCGGGTCACTCGCCGAAGCCGCGCAGCTGCGAGCCGCGGCGCCTGCGGCAGGCTTCGAGTTATCGACGTATCGAATCCTCAGCGAACGGCTGTCGCGCGGACTGACAATTGTGCCGCTCGCGGCCACGCCGTGCTTGTCGGGCGAACCGGTCTAGCCGACCGCGCCCACGCCGCCCGATGCGCACACGTGCGCCAACGCGCGCGCGAGCGGCGCGTTCTGGGCGGAATCGTAGCGGGTAAGATGTTTCCAGCGCGCGATGCTGTCGGCCAGCCGCAGCGGGCAGTCGTCGGCATGGCGCAGCGGCTCGACGCCAGCTAGCGCGGAGAGCAACGCGTTGGTCACGCTATCGAGCTTCGGCCGGGTATCGAGGGCAAGATCCGGTGGGGTCCCTTCGGGGGCATGTGACTTCCGCCAGTTATTGAAGAGGGCGTTCTGCACGTCCTTGCTCGCTTCTATCTGATCGCGAAAGAACAGCTGCGCAAATGCCGGGTCGATACCGGCGGACTTCGCGCGATTATTGATACCGGTCAGCAGCGCGGCTTCACGGGGTTGATCGGTGATCGGTTCGTGGTGCGCCCATTTCCAGCGCGCGACCGGCTCTGCGAGCGCCAGCCGTTGTGACGACAATGCGATGAGATTGGTGAAGGGCGTGTCGTCGCCATCAGCGCGAGCGGCCGACTGGCTTAGGGCGACAAGTGAAGAGACAGCGAGCAATGAGGCAATGGCCCGCAGAGTGCGTGAGAAGCGAGTGGAAAGCATGAGTGACCGATGGCGTGCAAAGATCTGCAGCTTAACCCATCGTGTTCGCGGCAATCATGCAGCGCGACGCAAGATTGGCAATCCTGGTTCGTGTTAATTCAGTTGGCGTGGCTCAACGCCATGCTTGCGCGCCTTCGCGGCATCGCCAGTAAGTGATGCCGCGCTGTTCAAGCGTGCAAAAACCGCAGCCTGCCCGAGGTCCGCAAAAAGACCGCATGACGCTCACATGCGTTGAACGCACGCCGGCAAGTTCCAGCAATTACTTCGAATCGCACAGGTTGCGCTGTTCGTCGAAGAAAGCCCGGACGTGTTCGGGCAATTCCGCGAGAAATTCAACTGCGACCGGTTCTTGATCCGGACATTGCACCTTGTCGGGTGTCGGGATTTTGGTCGGCTTGGCGTCCATCACTTTCTCTCCTTGTATGGGTCGATTATCAATCTCGACTCTGGCTTCCTGCTAGCGCCGAATGCGCTGTTGGAACTTTTACCGGTTGCTCTGTTGCTTTAACGGAACACCAGTCGGATGACTCAGGCACGTCACAGTTAATGGCGACGTTTGTGTTTCCCGATGACCCAATTCACTGCCGTCCCTTCCTTCCCGGCGCAAAGCGGCTATTCGTGGTTAACTCTATTACCGATGCCATATGCTGCTTTGCGGTAACTATTTCGCAAGACGTTTCAAACTCAACCCTATGCGACTCGGGTGTTGCCTGAGGTGGCGCAAGCCGCACTTCACGCCATATAACGCACCCCTCCTGATATTGATAACGGCAGTAAATGCGCGCGGTTGACCGGTTTATTATCTTTTAGGGAATTTCCTCTCTTCAATGTGTCCGCAAGCGCACATATGCACACAAGCTCATGTTCGCAAATTGGATAAATCCTAAGCATCGGCGAGGCGACGTGAAATGTTCGATTTGCGCTGAGTGAGCAGTCACTTAATCGTTGTTAACCTAAGGTGTTACGTTAAGTTAACCGCTCGGGGCAATGTGGCGAGCGGATACCGCTGAACTCGATACTCGAAACGGTCAGCGCCAGTCGGTTTGCGCGGGTATCGACTCGACTGAGCCGGTGGCCAGCGCAAACGCGGCCGCGGCCGAAAGCGCGCTGCTGTAGCTATCGGCCTCGGCGTTCTTCGCCGCCAACAACTGATTTTGTGCAAGCAGCGAGTCGGTGACCGAGCCGATCCCTTGGCTATACGCATCGAATGCGGCGTCGTAGGTCGTCTGCGCGGCGGCCAGCAACTCTTTGGCGGCGCCGTGCGCGCTCAGGCTGGTCTGCAGCGTGTTTTGGGAGACCACGATCTGCCGGACTGCTTCTTCGCGGCTTCGGGCGAGGCGGGTCGATGCGCTGTCTGCATCGTTGCGTGCCTGTCCAAGTACCGCCTGGCGCAAACCGCCGTCATACAGCGGAATTGTCACGCCAACGATCACGCTGCCGCCATACCGGCCACCGCTCAGGTTCACCGTCGGTAATTGCTGACCGATGGATGGGATGGCCGAAATCGATGAACTGCCGGGTTTGTACGCGCCGTTAGCCGAGAGAAATATCTTCGGCATGAATTCCGATTCGGCCGCCTTCACCTTCGCCAGATTGATGCGTTCGGCAGCATAGGCGCTCAACACATCCGGGCGCCGGGCGATGGCGGAAGACACGATCTGCTCGATCGAGTCGCTTGTCGGCGCCGGCAGCGTATGGGCGGGCATCTCCGCGATCATGGGTTTCAAGAGCGGCGAGATACCCATTGCGGAGATCAGCGCCAGATAGCTGTTGCTTTCGGCTCCCTGGGCCTGAATCAGCGCGAGCTTCGCCTGCGCGCGATTCTGGTTGGCCTGCGCCACTTCGATCACGGTGCCGATGCCATGCCCGTAGCGCGACTGCGCTGCCGCCAGGATTGCTGCGGCGTCGCCGAGAGCTTGGCCGGCCGTGGCGACGCGGGCGCGTGCGGCCTGGTACCCGTAGAACGCGACGCTGACATCGAAGATCACCTGCTGGTGGACAGCGGTGAAGCCGATGTTCGCTACCACCGATGCCTGCGATGCCGCCTCGACGCGCGCAGCGCGTCCGCCGAAATCGAAGAGCAGCCATTGCAGCGACAGCGCCGAGGTCGTGCCATGTCCCGTTCCGCCGGTTGACGAAGCACCGGGTATGGACGAGCTCGAATTCCGGGCGCCCGCGTACTGCCCCATCGCCGCAGCCGACAGTTGGGGAAGATACGCGCTCTTCGCGATGCCGGCCGCGAGCGCCATGTTGCGCATCGTTCCATGCGATACGAGGCAGCGGGTTCGCCGATTCAGCAAGGTCGATCAGTTCGGGCACCTCGTACGCATGCGCCGGGTCAAGCGTCGGCGGAGGAGGCACGGTGGCGAGTGCGGGATTCGCGGGTAACGTGTAGCCAAGTGTGTAGCCACCTCCCATTGCTGTCGATCGGGTCGACTCCGCCGGCCCGGGCACGATGGCGCCGTCCGTGTCCGTCAGAGGTTGCCAGGGACGGTCGGGGCTGTCAGGAGCCATGTCTACGGACGACGTGGCGCAGCCGGCCAAACTCGCCACGGCGAGGATCGCCAGCGCGAATGAAGGATCAAGCCGGAGCATGGGTCGTGAAGTCCTTCGCGGCGCTGTTCGGCGCGGCGTGTTCGAGTTGAGCGAGGCGTGCATCGCCAGATGCAGCAATGCTGCACGGGTGTCGTCGATTGGCGCATTTGCGTCCGCCAATGGCTGCAACGCGGTTGTCGCGCTGGTTTCAGCCAGGTGTTGCGGCGGATTGCCCATGATCCGTCTGAGCCAGCCGCCGATCGCGGCATCGCCCGGTCTCCGTTCGGCAAACAGGAATATTGGCGCCTCGAGCGCGGCGAGCTTTGCCAGCACGCCACGACGTTCGGCGATCCATTGCGGTTCCGGATGAACCCACGACGGCTCGTAATGCATCAGCGCCAGGTCCTGTTCCAGCGCACCGCGCTGAGCCATTGCACTCGCGGCCTGCGCGCGGCGCGTGGCGGAATTCGCCAGCGCCGAGAGCCGCTCCCACTGGTGCTGCAACGAGGTGAGCGTGGTGTCGACGCGCGCGGCCACACTGACGGGCCACACGCGAGTGAAGATCAGATACACGACCACGTTGCCGATTAGTATCCCGATCGTGCGATCTCGCGCGACCGTCAGATCGAAGCCGGGCGCGGCGCCCTGGATCACGCACATGAAAAAAACCAATGCGATCTGAAATCCTGCATAAGAGATGCGCGGTGAACCGAAGGCAATCCATGCCGACAGCAACGCACCGAGGAGCACGACCCCATCAATCCCACGACGGAGGTCATCGCGGGTATCACGAACACGACCGCCGCGGTACCGAGGAGCGCGCCCGCGAGGCACCCCGCAATGCGCAGCGTCATTTTCTCGACGGTTTCGGCGGTGGTGCCGAGCGACACCATGTAGACCGTGATGAAGCAGGTGTGGATGCCGGGCCAGTTGAGCTGCGAATAAAGCAGATAGCAAAACACTGCCGCTGCGGTGGTCTTCAATGCGTAGCGGATGTGCTCCGGATTCGTGAACGCGTCGGGCAGGAAGAACCCGCCACGCTTGTCCGCAGGCGGGGCGCTTTCGGCACTGGTTTTCAGATCGACGGTGACATCGGTTTCGGCCACGGCGAAGCGGGTGATTGCGTGCTGCAGTTCTTCAGCCACGATGCGCGCGAGCGGGGTCAGTTCTGCCACGCCGGGCAGATTGAGTTCGATATGCACCGGGTAGCCGCCCGCCTCGAGCATGCCGGCCATATTCTCCAGCGTGTCGATGATCGGCATGACGAACGATGCTGGCAGCCGGCTCGACGGTTCGCGGGCCGCCAGATCCGCTGCGACGAGGATCGCAAGCGTCGATGACACGGCTTGCCGCAGGGGGGGCAATATCGGCACGTGCCGACGATCCGTCGACTGCCGAAAGCGCCAGCCACGAGCTTATCTGCGCGTCCCCTTCGAGCAAGCAGGCGCCGAGTGCGTCGTGCGTTGCGTCGGGTTCAGCGAGGCAGCGAGCCGCGAGCCGCAGGCGCTTCGCCAACTCGCGGCCGGCGAGCCGCCGTGGCGACGGTGCAAGCGTCAGGTTGACACAGATCGATACCCCGATCGGAATCGCGACTATCACCCAAGCGTAAAGCAGGGCGCGTGTTGCCGCTTCGCCGAACGGCACGCTGCCGAGTTCGTCGAGCGTGAATCCGACGATCATCGCGACGATCGCACCGACTGGCCGCAGCTTGTTCGCCGACGTGACGAACAGCAGGGCGAGCGAGAGCCCCGCGATGCAAGCAACCCGCCAGACGGGGTCATCGAGGACGAATAAGGCCACGACCGTGATCAGCGCGACGACCAGCGTGACCAGCACCAGCATTGCCAGGCCCTGCACCACGCTCAATACCCGGTCCGGCTGGTTCAGGAAGAACACGACGTAGGCCGAGATCGCCGCTTCCGGCGTGCCGTAGGCGCTCGTCACCCAGACCGTCAGCGCGCAGATCAATGCGACGCGGCACGCCATTTCCGCTCGCCCCGGATAGGGCGCAAGCAGTCTCAGGAAATCGGCCGCGCCTGGCCGGGCGAGATCACCGGCAGGCCGCGCCATGCCGGACCTCGACTATCGCGCTTGCACCGACCCGGACGAGCCGGGCGGCCGGCTCATCCAGACGCACACGCACGGGGAAGCGCTGTGCAACCCGCACCCAGTTCACGGACTGTTGCACGATGGGCAACGCGTGCGGCAAATTGATCCGGTCGGCATCGGCATCGGCATCGGCATCGGCATCGGCATCGGCATCGGCGGCGCCCGCGCCAATGCCGACCACTTTGCCGTGGATCGCCTGGCTTCGGTCGATCATTGAATAGACGGTCGCACAATCACCCGGCTGGATTGCGCCAAGCGCCGTTTCCGGGAAGTTCGCGACGGCGAACCATTCGTCCGCGTGGATAAGTGTGAAGATCGACTAATTCGGTGCGACCGTCTCGCCCGCCAGCACCGAGAGGCCTGTGACAAAACCGTTGTGCGGCGCGCGTACAACCGTTGAGTCAAGGCTGTGCTGCGCGAGGGCGAGCGCTGCCTCGCGTGCGCGCACCACAGCGACGGCGTCTGACTCATCACCTATGGTCTGCGCGGCCGCCCGCTTTTGCTCTCGTGCCTGCTTAAGCGATAGCTCGGCATCGCGTTGCGCGACTTGCGCCTGGTCCAGTTGCTGGATCGGGACATATCCTTTTGCCGCGAGTGGCGTGAGCCGCTGAACGCTGCGCGAACTCAGCTCATAGTTGTGCGCGGCCTTGCCGGTCTGGTCGCCTGCGATGACCGCGTTCGCGCGCTCGCCGACCAGGGTCCTGCGGCGGGTGTCCAACGTGGCACGGGCCAGATCGAGGTCGGCCTGGGTCTGCGCCACGAGGAGCTGATGCGGAACCGGGTCGACCTCGAACAGCACATCGCCTTTCGCGACCCGCTGGTTGTCTGTCACAGCGAGCCTGATGATCCGGCCACTCACCGGCGATGCAATATGCACGACGTCGGCATCGATTGTCGCGTCATCCGTTGACGGATATCGGCTTGACCGGTCAGAGGCGTAATACAGCGCGGCAATACCAAGCGCGACGATCGCGCACGCGACCATGCGGCCTTTAAGAGCGCCTTTGCGCAAGCCGGCTATTTTCATAGGAGCGATCCGGTTACCGAAAGCCAAAAAATCACGGAAACCATCAAGCCGATGGCCATGCAGACAAAGAGCTGAAACGGGACGATCTGCGCCCATCCAGTGGAAACGAATATTCGATGGGTGAGGAGCGCGCCGACGAGTCCAAGCACGGCACTTAGCAGCCAGAGCGGAAAATACGCGCCGAAGATTTCATAAGACGGTGCGCCACGCAGCGTGCATCCCTGCAAGGACAGGGTCAGCGACGCAACGGTCGGAAGATGCCGCGTGCGGTACGCAATCCCGTCGCAGGCGCTTCTTTGATTTGGCTTGAACGGCATTGCGGCGCGGTGAGGTGGGGCGAAGTCAATGAAGACCATAGGAAAGCCAGAAAAATCACGGGGACTTTACCAGCGCAGCCCATTCATTTCGACGTTTTCCGCCGCCGGATAACTTTTATTACCTTTTGCGCTGACTCGTGCACAAAATCGAAATGGTTAATGATTGTGGCCCGTGTGTCTGAATACTGGTCGGCCAGATTAACGCGCTGTGTCGCGGAGGGTTTTGGGAACTTGAATAGATCTGTCGAATCAAGTAATGCGACAAACACGTTGGCGTCTCGCCGCTTTCTCCGGGTTCACCGCGTGTGCGGCCGCCCGAATTAGTCGCCACTGTATGCGGTGGCGACTTTGACACTCTCGTGGAATTCAGGAACCGAAATACACGGGTTTCATGCCGTTATTGGCGTCCGGACGAATCGACGACCGGATTGTGTTATCCACGCGATGCACCACTCGATCGAACGAACGAAGCGCACGGTGTGAACTTGACGCCGATGTACCGTCGGCGGCACCACCGTAGCCGGACGCAGTAGCGTTCTGCTGTGGCGCATTCGATTGAGCGAAAGAAACGGCGGGTACGGCGAGCACTGCGGCAACCACAACAGCTTGAATAAGCGATTTCATGATGAACCTCCACTCTTGGTTTGGCTGCGAACCGTTGTTCGAAGCCGGTGATCCAAGTGTAGGTAAGAGGTCTCTTAAGATTAAGATCTGCACGCGCAATTGGTTTTTGCGGTTTTTAGGGGTAAACCCTTAATTCTTGTTTCATTTAGCAGGAGCGTGCGTCCTGATATGAACATAAACAGCGTAGATCGCGTGATCAGTGATTCGTAATCGTCCACGAAATTGAAAACGTTGAACCGTTTTCCGTGACAAATCCAGACGAGATGCAGTTATCGGCCATCGGATCACAAGAGATTTGGAGGGACTGTTTGTCGTCAAAGCTGACAACAACGGTTGCCCCACGTGCGGTTTTCCGGTCGCCGCCCGAGACGTCATAGGTGAACTTCCGTTCAGTCTGCGCACCCGCCGTGGTGTTTCCGAGGATTAACAGTTTCCCGACCTTGGCGGTCCCGGGATCAAATAGGAGTTCAGCGGCCTCGCCCAGCTGCGTCTCGCTGGTCATTGCGACTGGCACAGTGAAATCGCCGGCCAACGCAGTTCGCGCGGCGGCGCACAACACGATCACACAAGCGGATTTAAACATGTCAAACGGGGCAGATCGGACAGCGAAAATGCTAGCACGAGCAATTTCTGTCTGCCATGCATCCGCTGATCACAAGCTGGTGAGGCCGAGTCGTACAGCGACGATCCATAACAATGCGGCAACTATGACGGCCGCTGCGGTCGCCAAACCGATCTGCCGCTTGCATCGCGTTGTCTGTTCCGGCGTGAGCTCGTGAGTGTCGCTGGACTTAGCCATTTTCGTGGCTCCCGGCGTTGATTTACATGAGGATTCCAGCATGACATTCTTTTAACCGAGCCTGAACCCGCGACTGCGATTCGGTTGCGGGCGAGCAACGTTCTTCCGCAGGAGCTAGAAAGGGTAAGTCGATTGGGGAAGCTGTTCAGCATCGATCGCATGAACAAGGCGCATGGCCGCCGAAGCGAGGGGCGCCTGTGCCCGGGGCACCGGAATATTGTGCCAATCCGGTTGCATGGCAGTTACTTGAACATCGAAAAGATTCAGAATCGAAAAACAAAAAGCCCAATCCGGGGACTGGGCTAAATTGCTTGATTCTATTTGGTGCCGGAAAGAGGAATCGAACCCCCGACCTTCGCATTACGAATGCGCTGCTCTACCGTCTGAGCTATTCCGGCATCAGAGAAACGAGATTATAAGTACCTTCCGGCGATTTTGGCAAGACCCCGGATCAATTCTTTTCTGCGTGGTAAAGCGTCACGCGCTCCACCTCATTTTTCGATCCGAGGAACACCGGCACGCGTTGATGCAGGTTGGTCGGAACGATGTCGAGGATGCGCTGCTCGCCATCCGTCGCGGCACCGCCCGCCTGTTCGACGATGAACGCCATCGGGTTCGCTTCATACAGCAGGCGCAGTTTGCCAGGACGATCCGGCGTGCGTTTGTCGGCGGGGTACATGAACACGCCGCCGCGGTTCAGGATACGGTGCACATCCGCCACCATCGACGCAATCCAGCGCATGTTGAAGTCTTCCTTGCGCGGGCCGTCCTTACCTTCGTTCAGTTCGTTCACATACTTTTGCACCGGCTCATACCAATGGCGGCTGTTCGATGCGTTGATCGCGTATTCGCGGGTGTCGGCGGGGATCTGCATGTTGCTATGCGTGAGCACCCACGAACCGAGTTCGCGGTCGAGCGTGAAACAGTTCACGCCGTAGCCGGTGGTCAGCACGAACACAGTTTGCGGACCATAGACTGCATAACCGGCCGCAACCTGCGCCGAGCCCGGCTGCATGAATGCCTGCTCGCTCGGCTCCATGCCATCCGGGCATCGGAGCACTGAAAAGATCGTGCCGATAGACACGTTCACGTCAATGTTCGACGAGCCGTCGAGCGGATCGAACGTGAGCAAATAATTGCCCTTCGGATAGCGGTTCGGAATCGGGAAGATTTTTTCCATTTCCTCCGACGCCATCGCGGCCAGGTTGCCGCCCCATTCGTTGGCTTCGAGCAGGATTTCGTTCGACAGGATGTCGAGTTTCTTCTGCACTTCGCCTTGAACGTTCTCGCTGCCGGCGGTGCCCAGCGCTTCACCCAACGCGCCCTTGCTCACTTGGTAGCCGATCTGTTTGCATGCGCGTGCGATCACTTCGATCAACAGCCGCAAGTCGGCGGGTAGGTTTTGATGTTCCCGCTGCTGCTCGATCAGATACTTGGTCAGCGTGGTGCGGCGGGAAATGGATGAGGGGGTCGACATTGCGTTGGCTCCAGGAGCGTTAGACGAATGCCTCAGATTCTACCCGCTCGGAATGTGTCTCCCGATGTCACGGGAATGCGGCGCACGTTTAACGGATTTCTGCGAAGCGGGTACCGGCGGGTTTTCGACACGTCCTTGCATAAAAAAACCGGCGCCGCAGCGCCGGTTTCCGTCAACCGAGACAAACGATTAAACCCTCAACCCAGCGCTTTTTCCACGATCTCGCGCACATCGCGCGATTTAACTTTTGACGCCACCTGTTCCAGCGCCGCGTGCGCTTTCTCGCTCAAGGCCGGCGTGTACCGGCGCCATTGCTCGAGCGTGCGCGCGAGGCGAGCTGCCACCTGAGGATTCATTGCGTCGAGCGCAACAACCTGTTCGGCCCAGAACGCGTACCCGGAACCGTCGGCGGCGTGGAACTGCGCCGGGTTCGCGCCACAGAAGCTGAAAATCAGCGAGCGGGCGCGATTCGGATTTTTCAACGTGAACGCCGGGTGTTCCATCAGCTTGCGCACGATGTCGAGCACATTGCGCTTCGGGCCGCCGCGTTGCGTGGCCTGCAGCGCGAACCATTTGTCGATGACAAGCGGTTCTTTCTCGAAGCGTTGGTAGAAGTCGCTGAGCGCGGCGTCGGCAAGGGTGGTATCGACGGAACCTGACGCGCCCGCCGTCAGCAACGCGGACAACGCAGCCGACCGGTCGGTCATGTTGTTCGCGGCGTCATACTGGGCGCTCGCCAGTTCGATGGCGCGGGTGGGATCGTCGAGCTGGCTCAGGTAGGCGAGGGCGAGATTCTTCAGGCCGCGCTTGCCGGCGTCGTCCGGCGTCGCGCGATATTCGCCCGGCGTGCGGTTCGCTTCATATACGGCGTGCCACCGGTCGCGCAAACCCGTCGCGAGACGGCGGCTGACGAACACGCGAGCCGCGTGGACGGCGGCGGGGTCCGACACCGCCATCTGCTCTGCGAGATATCCCTCGGACGGCAACATTAGCGCCAGCTCCTGGAATGCCGGGGTAAGCGTGCTGTCGTCGAGTACCTGGGCAAACGCGGACACCACCTGGTCGTCGAGCGTCAGTTCCTCACCCTTCAACGCCCGATCCGCCAGCGCAAGCAGTTCGCGCGTGGCAAGGCGCTGCCCGGCTTCCCACCGGTTGAACGGATCGCTGTCGTGAGCAAGCAGGAAGGCCAGTTCTTCATTGGTGTAGTCGTAGTCCACCACGACCGGCGCCGAGAAGTTGCGCAACAACGAAGGCAACGGCTCTTCAGCGACGTCGGCGAACGTAAAGGTTTGTTCCTGTTCCGTGAATTCCAGAACGCGCGTGGTGCCTTGCGCCTCTTTCTCGCCTTCAAGTTTCAGCGGCAAGTCGGCGCCGCTCTTGCCGATCAGGCCAACCGAGAAGGGAATCAGCAGCGGCCCCTTCTGGGTCGCGCGTGCCGCCTCCGATGCCTCGCCATAGCCTTGCGTGAGCGTCACCGCATAACGCTTCGTGGCGGCGTCGTAGCGCGTGCTTACCGTGATCCGGGGCGTGCCGGCCTGACTGTACCAACGCTCGAATTGCGCCAGGTCGCGCCCGTTCGCGTCCGCCATTGCGTGGCGGAAGTCGTCGCAAGTGACGGCCTGGCCATCGTGGCGCTGGAAATACAGGTCCATGCCGCGCCGGAAGCCGTCGCGGCCAAGCAGCGTCTGATACATGCGCACGACTTCCGAGCCTTTTTCATAGACGGTCATCGTGTAGAAATTGTTGATCTCCACGTAGCTTTCCGGACGCACCGGGTGCGCCATCGGACCTGCGTCCTCGGCGAACTGCATCTGGCGCAGCACACGGACGTCGTCGATCCGTTTGGTCGCGCGCGCTGCGTCGCTGGCCGCGCCCGGTTCGAGCCCGGCAGCCATGTCGGCGGAAAACTCCTGGTCGCGGAACACCGTCAGGCCTTCCTTCAGGCTCAACTGGAACCAGTCGCGGCAGGTGACGCGGTTGCCCGTCCAGTTGTGGAAGTACTCATGGCCGACCACGGCTTCAATGTTGCTGAAATCCACGTCCGTAGCCGTTTCAGGATTCGCGAGCACGTACTTCGTGTTGAAGATGTTCAAGCCCTTGTTTTCCATCGCGCCCATGTTGAAGTCGCTCACGGCGACAATCATGAAGCGGTCCAGATCGAGCTCAAGCCCAAAGCGGCGTTCGTCCCATTCGATGGAATGAACCAGCGAATCCATGGCGTGCCGGGTCTTGTCGAGATCGTGAGGTTCCACCCAGACCTGCAGCAGTTTTTCCTTGCCCGAACCCGTCTTCATGCGCTGCTCGAGCTTGACCAGCTTTCCCGCCACCAGCGCGAACAGGTAGCTGGGTTTCTTGAACGGATCTTCCCAGCGTGCGAAGTGCCGGCCGTCTTCCAGATCGCCTTCTTCGATCAGGTTGCCGTTCGACAACAGCACCGGGTACTCTGCCCGGTCCGCCCACAGCGTGACCGTGTAAGTGGCCATGACATCGGGGCGGTCAAGGAAATACGTGATGCGCCGGAAGCCTTCGGCCTCGCATTGCGTAAAGAAATTGCCGCCGGATACATACAGGCCCGACAAGCTTGTGTTCTCCCCCGGATTGCACGCGCTTTCCAGCGTCAGCTCAAACGCGTCGGGAATATTGCTCACCGACAAACCGTTCTCGGTAACGCGGACATCCGCATGCGGGCGCCCGTCCAGCGTTGCGCCGATGAACTCCATATGCTCGCCCATCAGTTCCAGCGTAGCCGCAGGCGCGGCGTCCGGATTGCGGCGCAGCCGCATGGTGTTGCGAACCACCGTGCGTTCGGGGACGAGGTCGAATTCGAGCGCGACGGTGTCAATCAGGAATGCGGGCGGCGTGTAGTCGGCGCGGCGGATTACGGCGGGTGCGGTCGAGTTGGACATGGCGGTTCTGATTGAGTTGAGCGGGTGCCTTTGCTTTCCAGGCGGCCTGGTGTCGGACCATTGTACAAAGGCTCGCGGGATCGTGTGCTCGATTCGGGGTCGGCCGAATGGCCTGTTTCCCGAACTTCAACTGCCTGCGACGGTCTCTAGACAGGTGGAATCAGGCAGTTTTCGTGCGGTGCATGCGACACTTCACGGTTGCTGTTTTACAAACAACATCGCAATGAAAATCAACAAGACAAATGAGGTCGGCCATGACGTTGGGACGGTTGTACGGGGAGTTGAAGGGTGCCGTGCGTGTGGCGCTGATAACGGGTTTCGCGCTGCTCGGAGGGTGCACGACCTACGTTCAGACGCAGGTGGCCGCGTTCTCTGACTGGTCCGGGACAGACGCCACGCGGACCTACGCGTTCGAGCGCTCGGCACAGCAGCAAAACAGCATTGAACAAAAGACGTACGAAGCGCTCGCCGCGAACGAACTTGCCACCCATTCGTTCAAGCAGGTTCCCGACGCCAGCGCGAACTATCGCGTGGAATTGTCCTATTCGATTCGCGGCGACATGGTCACCGTGCGGCAGCCCGTCTACTACGATCCGTGGCCAATGTACGGCGGCTGGTACGGCCGGCCCTACGGCTGGGGCGGATACGGAGGGTGGGGGCCGTGGGGAGGTTGGGATATGGGGCCGACGGGGTATGTCGACCAAAGCTATCCAATCTTCGTCCACTCGCTGCAGATCCGCATGACCGAACGTGAGAGCGGGCGCGAAGTGTACAAAGTGACCGCGAGCAATTCAGGCGGCGAATCGTCGCTGGTCCGGGCCATGCCTTATCTGATCCGCAGCGCGCTCGCGGATTTTCCGCTCGGCAACGGAACGGTGCGCACAGTGAAGATTCCGCTCGACAAGACGGGCGGTGTCGGGAATGAAGCGCCGGTTGCCGTGGGGGCGAACGAGAAGGCTGCCGCCCCAGCGCCTGGTCCGGCACCGGTACCCGTGCAGTAGGCGGCGCGCTGACTCGGCCTGCCGCTCAAGTCGAGAAATATTTACCGTTGCGAAGGCCTGCAAATTGATTCGGCCGCTGCCTCCGTTGTGGTTTGCGAAATAGTCTGCGAGCGCTCTGTGAGGCGGCAGCGAAGAGGTTGGCGAAAGGTTCGAGAAGCACTCGAATTCCGGACAAAAAACAGCATTCTTACAGGCGTGTGGCACAGCGCCCTTATATGCAATTAAATTCGAAACGAGATATATTTCGAGGATGAACAAACCCCGCAACGCCCAACCCCATACGCTTCCTGAGCCCCCAACCTGGGATGCGCGGCTCGCCCGGCGGCTCGTTACGCCGCTCGTCGGCACCCCGATTACACCGAATCACCTGACCAGTTTGCGCTTGCTGATTGGCATTGCCGGCGCTTATTACCTGTCGGCCGGCAGCTTCTGGTTGTGCAGTTTGGGTGCTTTGCTGATCGCGCTCTCCAATTTCGTCGATCACACCGACGGCGAGCTCGCGCGGATCAGCGGGCAATCGAGCAAAATCGGTCATTTTTACGATCTCGCATGCGATTCCGTGGTGACCGTGCTGCTGTTCGTCGGTCTCGGGTTCTATGTGAGCGCGCATCATCCGTCCATGATCGTGCCGGCTGAGTGGCTTGGCGGGATTGCGGGTGTCGCCGTCGCGCTGATCTTCTTCCTGCGGATGCGGATTGAGTCAATGGCGGGCAAGAGCGGCACGAAGCAGGCCTCCATGGCGGGTTTCGAGACCGAAGACGTGTTGTATCTGCTGCCAGTGGTGACGCTGCTCAACGGCATGACGCCGTTCCTGGTGGCCGCCTCCATTGGCGCTCCGTTGTTTGCCGTGTGGGTCGTCGTGGACTATCAGCGCGCGCTCCGGCGTTTCGCCCAGGCCACGGCGCGGGCCAAAGACGCCGACGGTCAAGATTTGCAGGCTGTTCAATGAATTCATCGGTCGATTCCTTATCCCCCCGTGCGGTTGGCGGCAAGTCCGCTGAGCGCAAGAGCCTTCACGCTCTCGATGAAACCCTGGCCGCGCATCTCCAGCGCCTGTCCCCTGAGCGCCAGACGGCGAAGCTGCACGAAACGTTCGAAACCCAAGGTGCTTTCCTGTACCTGGACGACTTCCTGCCGCGCGAATTCACCGAGAAGCTGGTCGCCGCTGTCCACGCCGTCACGCCCGCCATCAACCGCAATTACCTGCCGGGACACAAGCAGGGTGGCAGCGTGAGCCGCCACGCGATCGACGAACTCGCGCCGTTCATTGCCGAGTTGTACCGGTCGCCGGCGCTGATCAGCTGGCTTGCGAAAATCAGCGGCGACACGCTCCAGGAGTCGCCCGCCGACGACCCGCATGCGTACGCGCTGTATTTCTATACGAAGGCGGGTGACCATATCGGCTGGCACTACGATACGTCGTACTACGAAGGCCGCCGCTACACGCTGCTGCTCGGCGTGATGGACGACTCGTCGTGCCGTCTCGAGTACGAACTGCATACCCGTACGCCGGAGATTCCCGACCAGCCGGGTTCGGTGCAGATCCCGCCGGGCGGCCTCGTTTTCTTCGATGGCGACAAGCTGCGTCATCGCATCACGCCGGCTCGCGCGAATGAATTCCGCGTGTCGCTGACATTCGAGTACGTCACGAATCCGAACATGCGGCCGTGGCAGCGTTTCATCTCGAACATGAAGGACTCGATCGCGTACTTCGGCTTCGGGCAGGTTTTCCGCCGCAAAGGCGGGAAGAACGGCGCCGCATGAGCCGCGCCGGAACAGTCCTCCTGTCGCTCGGCGTGGTGTTGTTCATCGCGTTGCTGAGCTGGCAGGGCTTCGGTTCCGTCGCGACCGCGCTCGCGGCCGCAGGCTGGGGCCTGCTCGCGGTGGCGGCGTTCCACCTGCTGCCTGTCGTGATCGACGCACTGGCTATTGAAACGCTTTTCCCCCGCCATGAACGCGATGTGAGCTTCCGTGACGCGCTGCTTGCGCGCTGGACCGGCGAGTCGGTGAACAGCCTCATGCCGGCGGGGCAAATCGGCGGGCCCATGCTGATGGTGCGTTACCTGTCACAGCGCGGAATGCGGGCGCGCGACGCCGCGGCGGTCATCACCGTCAGCACGACGATGCAATCCGTCGGGCAAATGATCTTCGCCATGATCGGCCTCGCGTTGCTGAGCAGCTACGCCTCGGGTGTGGGCATGCTGCTGCCGGTGCTGATCGTGATCGTGGTGTGCTCCCTGATGGTGGTCGGGTTTTTCTTCGCGCAGCGCAAGGGTTTGTTCGCTCGCGCGACGCGTTTCGCTTCGCAATTTGCCGCCCGCTTTTCAAAGAAGCGCGATTGGTCGTCGCTGGTGTCGCGCGCCGAAGCGGTGGACACCGCCGTGGTCGATCTCTACAAAAAACCAGGGCCGGTCGCGGCGAGTTTCGCGTTGAGTTTGCTGGGCTGGATCGTGGGTACCGGCGAGGTGTGGTTTGCCTTGCGTTTACTGGGCTCGCCGGTTGGCTGGGGCGAAGCGCTGATGTTGGAAAGTCTCGGCCAGGCTATTCGAGGCGCGGCGTTCGCCATTCCCGGTTCGTTGGGCGTGCAAGAGGGCGGCTATTTGCTGCTCGCGCGCCTGATCGGTCTGCCGCCGGAGGCCGCGCTCGCGCTTTCGTTAGCCAAGCGCGCGCGGGAGCTGCTGCTCGGCCTGCCGGGTATCGTTTATCTGCATTTCGCTGAAAAGGGCTGGCAGCGCCGTCGTCTCGCGCGCGTGCCGGAAATCGAATAAAGCATCACCGATAGGATCAACATGCGCGCAATTATTCTTGCCGCCGGGATGGGTTTGCGCCTGGTTCAGCCGGAAGGGCAGCAAAAGCCGAAGTGCCTGCTGCGTTTCGGCGAGTCGTCGCTGCTCGAACGCCATCTCCAACTGCTGAAGACGGCCGGCGTTGACGAAATCGTCTTTGTGCTCGGCTTCAAGCATGAACAGGTGGAAGCGGAACTCGCCGCGATCGACTGGAAACCGCATACGGAAGTGGTCGTGAACCGCGAGTTTTCGCTCGGCAGCGTGCTGTCCGTGCACACGGCGGCCGAAGCGCTGACCCGCGGCGGCGACGTGCTGCTGATGGACGCCGACGTGCTCTACGACGAACGCATTCTCGACCCGCTGGTGGCGGGCGCGGGACCGGTGAACCGGTTGTTGATCGACCGTGATTTCGAAGCCGGCGATGAGCCCGTGAAGCTTTGTGTCGCGAACGGCGTGCCGGTGGAGTTGCGCAAGCAGGTGCTGGCGGACTTGCAGTTCGATGTGATCGGCGAATCAGTCGGCTTTTTCCGCTTCGACGAAATCGCGGCGCGGCGTCTGGCCGAACTCGTCGCGGGTTATGTCGCGACAGGCCGTGCCAACTTGCCGCACGAGGAAGCCGTGCGTGATTTGCTGCTGGAACGCAGCCAGGTATTCGACGTGGCCGACGTAACCGGCGCGCCATGGATAGAAATCGATTTTCAGAACGACGTTAAACGCGCGGCCGACGAAGTCTTGCCGCAACTGCGTCAGCTTGCAGGAGCTCTACGATGAACGCACCGTATCAACTACCCGCTGCCTATGCCCGCAGCCTTCGCCTGCGCGAGATGCTGCAGAGCAATCAGCTCGAATTCCTGATGGAGGCGCATAACGGCCTGTCCGCGCGCATTGTGAAGGAAGCCGGTTTCAAGGCAATCTGGGGATCGGGTCTCACGATCTCAGCGCAGTTCGGCGTACGTGACAACAACGAAGCGAGCTGGACCCAGGTGGTCGACACGCTCGAGTTCATGGCGGACGCGAGCGATCTGCCTATCTTGCTGGATGGCGACACCGGCTACGGCAACTTCAACAACGTGCGCCGGCTGGTGAAAAAGCTGGAGCAACGCGGCATTGCCGGCGTATGTATCGAAGACAAGCAGTTTCCGAAGACCAATAGTTTTCTCAACGGCGAGCGTCAGCCGCTTGCCGAGATGGACGAATTCTGCGGCAAGATCAAGGCCGGCAAGGACTCCCAGAGCGATCCGAATTTCTCCATCGTGGCGCGCGTGGAGGCGTTGATCGCGGGTTGGGGCATGGAAGAAGCGTTGAAGCGCGCAGAGGCTTATCGCCAGGCCGGTGCGGACGCCATCCTGATTCACAGCAAGCTCTCCAAGCCGGACGAAATCCTCACGTTCGCGCGCGAATGGGCCGGCCGCGGCCCGCTCGTGATCGTGCCGACCAAGTACTACAGCACGCCGACCGATGTGTTTCGCCAGGCCGGCATCAGCACGGTGATCTGGGCGAACCATTTGCTGCGCGGCGCAGCGTCGACCATGCAGGCGATCGCGAAGGAAATCCACAGCAGCGAGACGCTCGTGAACGTGGAAGATCGCGTGGCGACGGTGAACGAAATCTTCCGTCTCCAGGATGCCGAGGAATATTCGACCGCTGAGAGCGTGTATCTGTCGTCGGCGAGCGCATCGCGCAATGCCGTCGTGCTCGCGGCCAGCCGAGGCGCCGGGCTGGAAGCCGTTACCGCCGATAAACCCAAGGTCATGCTGCCGATCGCGGGCAAGCCGCTCTTGCGCCGTCTGGTCGAAGCGTTCAAGAAAGAAGGTATCAACGACATTACGGTGGTAGGCGGTTATCGCGCCGACGCCATCGATACATCGGGGATCCGGCTGGTCGTGAACGAGAAGCACGAGCAAACGGGCGAACTGGCGTCGCTGGCATGTGCGGCGAAGTCGTTCACCGCCGACACCGTGATCTCCTATGGCGACCTCTTGTTCCGCAGCTACATTCTTCGCGATCTGGTGGAATCGGACAGCGATTTCTGCGTGGTCGTTGATTCGTCGCAGACGCCGGCAGCCGGCGGGGCGTCGACGGACTTCGCGTACTGCTCGACCGCTGACGATCGTGCGTTGTTCGGACAAAAGGTCTGGCTGGAAAGCGTAACCAGTTCGGCCGGTCCGGCAAATCCGAAGACACCGCACGGCCGCTGGATGGGCCTGCTCAACGTACGCGGCGAGGGCCGTGAACGCCTTGTGGCCATGCTCGAAAAACTGCAGGAACGCGATGACTTCGACAAGCTCGACATGGCCGCACTGCTCAACGCGCTGGTGGCTGCGGACGAGAAGATCGAAGTGCAGTACGTGCATGGTCACTGGCGCGGCGTGAACGACCTCGACGAGTTGCGTCAGGCCGGCGATTTCGCCCACGGACAAGCGCCGTACGGATCGAACGGCGCGGGCTCCTCGGAGGCTGGCGCGTGATTGAAGCTGCACAATTTGTCGAAGCCGCGCGCGAGCGGGGGTTCGACTGGTACGCGGGCGTGCCGTGCTCGTACCTGACGCCGTTCATCAATTACGTGCTGCAGGACGAGTCGCTGCATTACGTGTCGGCGGCGAATGAGGGTGACGCTGTTGCGTTGATCGCGGGCGTGGCGCTTGGCGCGTCGGGTGCGTTCAAGGCGCGTCGCGGTATTGCGATGATGCAGAACTCCGGGCTCGGCAACGCGGTGAGCCCGCTGACCTCGCTCACGTGGACGTTCAGGCTGCCGCAATTGCTGATCGTCACGTGGCGCGGTCAGCCGGGTGTCGCCGATGAGCCTCAGCACGCGCTGATGGGACCGGTCACGCCGGCCATGCTCGACACCATGGAGATTGCGTGGGAGCTGTTCCCGACCGAAGCCGATGCAATCGGCCCCGCGCTCGATCGTGCAACCGCGCATATGGACAGCACCGGGCGCCCTTACGCGCTGGTGATGCAGAAGGGCAGTGTCGCGCCGTACAAGTTGACCAGGAAGGGCTTGAGCGGTGTGCGTCAACGCGCGTTGAACGAGCGCGCCGAGGTTCAGTCGTTCGCGGGCACAGGCGAACGCGTGTCGCGTCACGACGCGTTGCAGCGCGTGATTGCGCATACACCGAAAGAGTCGACGGTCGTGCTGGCATCGACGGGATTTTGCGGTCGGGAGCTTTACGCTATCGATGACCGCGAGAACCAGCTGTACCTGGTTGGATCAATGGGATGCGTGACGCCCATGGCGCTCGGCCTGGCGTTGTCGCGCCCTGACCTGAACGTGGTGGCGCTCGATGGCGACGGCGCCGCGCTGATGCGCATGGGCGTGTTCGCCACGCTCGGCGCTTATGGCCCGGCCAATCTCACGCACTTGCTGCTGGACAACGGCGCGCATGAGTCGACCGGCGGTCAGGCGACGGTGTCGCAAGGTGTCGAGTTCGCGCGGATCGCTTCGGCGTGCGGGTACGCGCTGGCGCTGGATGGCGATGAGCTCGCGGTCATCGACCGGTTGTTCGACGCGAAGGACATCGACGGGGTGCGTTTCGCGCGGCTGTCGATCAATACGGGCACGCCGGACGATTTGCCGCGCCCGTCGATCACGCCGGAAGACGTGCGTCGCCGGTTGCAAACCCATATTGGACGCTAGGCGCGCGCTGATCCTGCTTCAAGCGTTTGCTGGCTCACCCAAAGGCCGCGCCAACCGATGTTGGCGCGGCCTTTGACTTTGTGACGCCAACTAACCGAGGCAGATCAATCGTTGTTGCAGAAAATCGCGGTGATGAAGGGCGCGACGTGGCGAATAACCGCGTCGCTGCCGGCCGCGCGGACTTTTTCCTTGACCGAGTCTTCCCCGCCGATCACGACGGCGCCGTAGGCCGAATCAGCGATCGGCTCGCCGCTGCCCTGCTTGAAAATCGCGTCATTCTTCTGATACCCAACTACCGCGAACACGCCGAAATCAAACGCCGTGAGATGACTGCCGTTGGTTGGTTTAAAAGCGTTGATCGAATTCGATTCCACGCGCATGGGCGTAGTTTCTATCGTGTGGTTTTCCTGAAGCGGCGCGATGAACGCATGCGCGGTCGATTTGCAATCGAGCTGGGAGTCCAGTGCATAGGCCGAAGCCTGTGTCGACAATGCTCCAATAAATATGAATAAGCCGATGCGGACGGCTTGTACAAGTGACTTCATGCTTATTTGATTGTTTGCTTATTTATTTCAATCCACGCGCCTGTAAAGGACGCGACGTGAGTACGCACACGGCGTCGCCAAAAACCTAAACTTTAGCCGGAAGTTGGAAAGTGTGCTTAAACAAGAGCTTAGAGCCCGTCTGGCGGGGCGCTGCGGGAAGTGCGTTCTGCTCCGTTCACAGTGAAATTCGCCGATGAATAATCCTCAGCGGAATTAAGGTGAACTGTGGGAACGAGTTTGAGAGGCAGTTGAACCCGCCCCGTCAATAAGGATGATTAAGCGAAATCAAGGCGCGTATGCAGGCTTCAGCGGTGAAGGCAGCGAGCGCGCCGAATTTATCCGGCGCGCTCGAATTGTTCGTATGGAACGCCTGGAGCACCACGGTGCGCTCAGGTTCGGGCTAACCTGCTCCGATCAACCGGAACAGCGAAGGACAAGCGAACCGCAGTCCCTCAAGCCGCTGCCAACTCGGGCACCGTCCCGCGCCGCGTTTCTCTCCGATGCACGCATTTTCCCGCTGCATACGTCTCGAACACGGCGCGGTCGTCGCCGAGCATCGCGAACGCGAACAGCAGTTCTTCCAGCGATTCCGCCCGCGTGGTCCGGCGCGCAAGCAGGGGTGTGCCGGCGGGGTCCAGCACGACGAAATCGGCCTCGCTGCCGGGCTTTAGTGTTCCGACGCGGTCCGACATGTCGAGCACTTGAGCCGCGCCCGTGGTCGCGAGCCAGAACATCCGCGCCGCGCTCAGATGATGACCCGTCAGGCGCGCGATCTTGTGCGCTTCGCCCATGGTTTGCAGCATCGAAAACGTCGTGCCGCCGCCTACGTCGGTTGCAAGCGCCACCGGCATCTTCGCGGCGCCGGCCTTTTCCATGTCGAACAGACCGCTGCCGAGGAAGAGGTTCGATGTCGGGCAATGCGACGCCACCGCACCGGTTTCAGCCATGCGCTGGCGGTCCGTATCGTCGAGATGGATGCAATGGCCGTACACCGCGCGCTCACGCAGCAAGTCGTAGTGATCGTAGATATCCAGATAGCTCCGATGGCCCGGAAACAGGCTTTCGACCCATTTGATTTCATCGGTGTTTTCTGCAACGTGGCTCTGGATATACACGTCCTGATGCTTCCGCGCGAGCACGGCGCATGCTTCGAGTTGCGCCTCCGTCGAGGTCGGAGCAAAACGCGGCGTCAGCGCGTATTCCTGGCGTCCCCGGCCGTGCCAGCGCGCGATAAGTTCGGCGCTGTCGTCGTAACCCGATTGCGCTGTGTCCCGCAAATACTCCGGGCAATTGCGATCCATCAGCACCTTGCCTGCGATCATGCGCAAGTTGCGCGACTCGCTTTCGCTAAAGAAGGCATCGGCGGATTGCTTGTGGACCGTGCAATACACAAGCGCTGTGGTCGTGCCGCAAGCCAGCAGTTCATCGATGAAAAAGCCCGCCGTCTCGCGTGCGTACGCCGGATCTTCGAACTTGCGCTCGGTCGGAAACGTGTAGGTGTTCAACCATGGCAACAGACCTGGCGCAGGAGAAGCGATCATGTCGGTCTGCGGATAATGAATGTGCGAGTCGATGAAACCCGGCACGATCAGTTTGTCCCGCAGGTCCTTCAGGATTGCGTCGGGCGCAATGGCGGCACGCAACGCCGCATACGCGCCGGCCGCCACCACGCGGCCATCTTCCACCAGCAGCATGCCGTCGGTTTCGTACACGGCGTTGTCGTCGGAAAAAGCAGGGTCGTCGCGGAAAGTGAGTAGCTGTGCGCGGTAAGCGGTCTGAGTCATGGGTGAAACATCTCCAGTAAAGCGGGTCAACGCCCTTATAGCTGTGTCAACAACAGCAACGACAGCGCGGCGACAATCCACATCGCCGGCTTGATTTCTTTTCTGCGGCCGGCGCACGACTTGATCACGACAAATGCGAGGAAACCGTACGCAATGCCGTCGGTGATCGAATACGTCAGCGGGATCAGGATCATCGCCAGGAAGGCGGGAATGGCTTCGTCGAAACGGCTCCATTCAATCTGCGTGATCGACTCCATCATGAACACACCGACGAGCACCAGCGCGGGCGCAGTTGCAATGGCAGGCACCAGCGAGAGCAGCGGCGAGAGGAACAGGAAGGGCAGGAAACACAAGCCTGCGACCACCGCGACCAGCCCCGTGCGGCCGCCCGCGGAAATGCCCGCCGCCGATTCGATGTACGCATTCGCCGGGCTCGTGCCGAGCGGTGCGGAGACCAGCGCAGCGAATGAATCGACCATCATCGACTGGCGGATGTTGCGCGGGTTGCCGTCTTTATCGTAGAGCTTGCCGGCTTCCGAGATCGCCATGAAGGTGGAGAGGGCGTCGAAGAAAGACGTGAACAGCATCACGAAAATAAACGGCCAGTAGATCAGTTTCAGCGAGCCGAGCAGATCCAGTTGGCCGACCGCCGAAAAGTCCGGCGCCGAGAACAAACCGTTCCAGTTCACCAGCGTTTTGGTGGCAATGGCGGCTGGCCAGTAAGCGGTGCCGTCGCCCCAGAAGCGGCCGATTGGAATGGCTATCACGGTCGTGAAGATGATCCCGAGCATCAGTGCGCCGGTCACGCGCCGCGCGACCAGGATGGTGGTCACCGCGAGACCGATCAGGAACGTGATCACCACCGGATTCAGCGACGCGGAATGCACGATCGTCACCGGATCGCTGACAACAAACTTCGCGTTGACCAGCCCGATCAGGCTGATAAACAATCCGATTCCGCAGGACACCGCATGACGCAGGTTCGCCGGAATCGCATCGACAACCAGCTTGCGAGCGTTGAACGCCGCAAGCACCGCGAAGATCACGCCGGACCAGAACACGCAGCCGAGCGCCGTCTGCCAGGGCATCTTGCCGGCGTGAACCATCACGAACGCGAACAGCGCGTTCATGCCCATGCCGGGCGCGACGAGCACCGGGTTGCGCGCGTAGAGGCCCATCGCGCAACTGCCGAGGAAACTGACGATCACCGTGGCTGTCAGCGCGGCCGGAAAGGGCACGCCGGCCTGCGACAGGATCCCGGGGTTGACGACGATGATGTACATCGCCGTGAGAAAGGTCGTGATGCCCGCAACAATCTCGGTCTTCGTGCGCGAACCCGCCGCGCGGATGCCGAAGAAACGTTCGAGCGTGGTGGTGTCGTTGGTAATCGTAGCCATGGCGTTCTCGCTCACGCCGCGTGCCAGTAGGCATCGAGTTTCGCGACCATTGCAAGGCGTTCGGCATCTGTCACGAACGACGCTTGCAGGCTGTTTTTCAGCAGCGTGTAAACCTCGGCATCGGTGAGTTTCAAGGCTTCAGTGATCGCGAAGTAGTTGGCGTTCACGTAGCCGCCGAAATACGCGGGGTCGTCGGAGTTGATCATCACGGCCACGCCCTGGTCCAGCAGCGCCTTGAGCGTGTGTTTCGTCATGTCGTCGAACACGCGCAGCTTCAGGTTCGACAGCGGGCAGACGGTCAATGCAATGCGCGCACCGGCCAGACGGGCGACCAGCGCCGGGTCTTCCATGCTGCGCACGCCGTGATCCACACGATCCACTTTCAACAGATCAAGCGCTTCGTACACATACGCAGGCGGCCCCTCTTCGCCCGCGTGCGCCACGAGTTTCAAGCCCTTCTCACGTGCCTTCGCGAACACGCGTTCGAACTTCGAAGGCGGATGGCCGCGTTCGGAGGAATCCAGCCCTACACCAATCAGCCGATGCTTGTATTGGTCGAACAAGGGCAACGCTTCATCGAATGTCTTGAGCGCATCTTCTTCCGGCAAATGACGCAGGAAACAGAGGATCAGCTTGCTCGTCAAACCGCGCCGCTCGCCTTCGGCCAGCGCGCTTTCGATACCCGCGACCGCTGTGGCGATCGATACACCGCGTTCGGTGTGCGTCTGCGGGTCGAAGAAAATTTCGGTGTGCGTGACATGGTCGGCGAGCGCGCGTTCAACGTACGCCATCGTCATGTCGTGGAAATCGCGCTCGTGCAGCAACACGCTCGCGCCCGCGTAGTAGATATCGAGGAACGACTGCAGGTCGGTGAACGCATAGGCCGCGCGCAATGTGTCGATAGAGTCGTACGCCAGCGTCACGCCATTGCGTCTTGCGAGTTCGAAGATCAGTTCGGGTTCGAGCGAACCTTCAATGTGAATATGGAGTTCGGCCTTGGGCGCGCGGGCGATCTTGTCAGCGAGAGTGGGATTCATGCTTGTCTTGTGCTTTAAAAGGTCTGGATCACGCGATTTGCGGATGCTGCGCGGAATTGTAGCTGTGCGCCGCGCGTTCCTCGACCTTCTGCAGCAACTGCGCTGCGACTGATATGGCAATCATCTCCGGCGCTTTGTCGGCTATGCCGGGCACGCCGATGGGACACGTCATGCGCCCGATTCGCATGTTGTCGATGCCCCGCGCCGCCAGCCGCCGTTCGAACTGCACCTTCTTCGTATGCGAACCGATCATGCCGAAGTAGGCGAAATCGCCGCGCCGGAGGATACGTTCGGCGAGCGCGAGATCGAGCGCGTGGTTGTGGGTCATCACCAAAAAGTAGCTATTGGCCGGCGCCTCGTCCACGGCGGCTTCCGGGATTCCACTGGCGTCAATCGTGACATTCGGGGGGAGCCGGTCCATGGGCGGGAAGGTTTCATCGCGCTCGTCCACCCACACTACGTGGCAGGGCAAATTCGCGAGCACCCTGACCAGCGCCGCGCCCACGTGGCCGGCACCGAACAGCACGACTGGAAACTCGCGCAGCGTGATGATTTCCGTGAGCAATGCGCCGCTTTCATCGAAACCCGCACCGTCCCAGAGCAAGCAATCCGGACCGGTCACGCCCGGTTCCGGGTCAGAGATCATCACTCCGTCCGGAGTCGGGCCAAAGCCGACGCTGCGGACGGTGGCTAGTCTTTGCGCCATGCGTTTGTTCAACGACGTAACCCAGCCAAGATCGCTTATATCCAGCCGTTCGAACGCCAGCACGACCGCGCCGCCGCAGCACTGGCCGAGGCTCGGACCAAGCGCGAAACGCTCGAGCCGGCGCATGTGCAGACTGCGCGCGCCGTCTTTCAGGACCTGCCGCGCCGTTTCGATAGCCTTCCACTCCAGATGCCCGCCGCCAATGGTGTGGCGTGCGTCGTCGCGTGTGACGATCATCTTCGTGCCCGCTTCGCGCGGCGCCGAGCCTTCCACGCGCGCGACCGTCACCAGCACGACGGCGTCGCCGTGTGCGAGGAGGTGTTGCAGATCGTGCAGCCAGGCTTGCATCGAATAGGCTCCGGGTTCGTTAGTTGACCGGCACGGGCTGGGCGAGGTCCGGAGCCGTCGCGGCGAGCGCTTTCGATGCCTGCGCGTCAAGCGCATTCAGGATCGACTCGGGCGTGGCGGGGGCGCGCAGGGCGGGCGCGTCGACCGAGTCCGGCGCGACCGACGCCACCGCGGCGCGGATGGCCAGCAACACCGAGAAGCCGAGCAGCAACGGCGGTTCGCCCACGGCTTTCGAGCGGAACACGGTCGGCTCGACGTTCTGGTTCTCGTAGAGCGCGACGTTCATTGCAGCCGGGATATCGCTCACCGACGGAATCTTGTACGTGGACGGCGCATGCGTCATCAGGCGGCCGTCGCGATTCCACCAGAGTTCTTCTGTTGTGAGCCAGCCCATGCCCTGGACAAACCCCCCTTCCACCTGGCCGATATCAAGCGATGGATTGATCGACTGCCCCGCGTCGTGGAGGATGTCCGCGCGTAACAGGCGCCATTCGCCGGTGAGCGTATCGACGACCACTTCCGAGATCGCCGCGCCATACGCGAAGTAGTAGAAGGGCTGGCCGGTCAGCGTTTTCGAATCCCAGTTGACCTTGGGCGTGGCGTAAAAGCCATCCGACCACAACTGCACGCGTGCCAGATAGGCCGCCCCGACGAGCTGGTCGAACGGCATCTGGCCGCCGTTCGACTCGACCACGCCGTCGTGAAAACGCACGTCTTCCGCGCGTCCGCCGAGCTGTTTCGCGGCGAGTTCCGCGAGCCGTCCGCGAATGGTGAGCGCGGCGGCTTCGGCCGCCTTGCCGTTCAGGTCGCTACCGGTGGACGCGGCGGTGGCTGACGTATTCGCGATCTTCGAGGTATCGGTGGCGGTCACGCGCACGCGCGACAACGGCACGCCCAGCGCGTTCGCCACGACTTGCGCGACCTTCGTGTTCAGGCCCTGGCCCATCTCCGTGCCGCCGTGATTCACGAGCGCGGAGCCGTCTTTATAGACATGTACGAGCGCACCGGCCTGGTTCAGGAACGGTACGTTAAACGAAATGCCGAACTTGACCGGTGTGAAAGCGATGCCCCGCTTGAGCACGGGACTCGTTTGATTGAACGTGGCAATGGCCTTGCGCCGCTGCAGATACGCACTCGATGCCACCAGTTCGTCGGTCAGCGGCGCGATCACGTTGTCTTCCACGGTCTGGCCGTACGGCGTGACGTTGCGCTCGGTGATGCCGTAGTAGTTCACGCGGCGGACATCGACGGGATCGCGCTTCAGCCGGTGGGCGATTTCATCCATCATGATTTCCATCACCAGCGCGCCTTGCGGACCGCCGAAACCGCGGAACGCCGTGTTCGACTGCGTGTTGGTGCGGCAGCAGAGCGCGGTGATATCGACGTCCTGCAGGTAATACGCGTTGTCGAAGTGACAGACGGCGCGCGTGGCCACCGCGCCCGACAAATCCGCCGAATAACCCGCGCGCAACGCGATTTCCACACGCGCGCCTTGCAGGCGGCCGTCGTCGTCGAAACCGGCTTCGTAGGTGTAGATGGCGTCGTGGCGTTTGCCGGTGATCATGAAGTCGTCGTCGCGATCCGCGCGCAATTTCACCGGCCGATGCAGCAAATGCGCCGCCAGCGAAGCGATGCACGCAAAGATCCCCGACTGCGATTCCTTGCCGCCAAAACCGCCGCCCATCCGGCGGCATTCGCAGATGACGTTATGCGTCGGCCAGTCGAGCATGTGCGCGACCAGATGCTGCATCTCGCTCGGATGCTGCGTGGAACTGTAGACGAGCAAGCCGTCGAGTTCCTTCGGAATGGCATAGGCAATCTGCCCTTCGAGATAGAACTGCTCCTGCCCGCCGACTTCGAATTCACCTTGCAGCCGATGCGCCGCCGATGCGATTTTTCCGTCCGGATCCCCGCGTTTGAGATGCAGCGGCGGCAGCACGAACTGCTGTTTCGCTTTCGCGTCGCGTGGCGTCAGGATGGCTTCGAGCGGTTCGTACCGGACCACTTCTTCGCTCTTCGCCAGCGCTGCCGCACGGCGCGCGAGATCGTGCGTTTCCGCGATCACGACGAACACCGGCTGTCCGAGGTACAGCACTTCGTCTTTCGCGAGGATCGGGTCGTCGTGGAGCACGGGACCGCAATTGTTCTCGCCGGGGATGTCGTCGGCGGTGAACACGGCGATCACGCCCGGCGCGGCCAGCACGAGGTCGAGATTGATCGAGACAATGCGCGCATGCGCATGCCGCGACAGGCCGAGCGCCGCGTGCAGCGTGCCGCGCACTTCGCCGATGTCATCAACGTAAGTCGCTTCGCCGCTGACATGCAGGTTCGCCGATTCGTGCGGCAAGCCGACGCCGATCGCCGCGCGCTGCGGTTTTGCCGCGCCGGCTTGCAATGCGAGTGCGTTGTCGGCAGCACGGTCGATGTGGTGTGGATCGGTACGCTTGTTCATCGCGTGGTCCTTAAAGCTTGGTATGGCGTGGCGTGACGGATGTGACGTCAGGCCGCTCATTGCACGTCGAATACGAACGCGTTGACATCGTGGAGTGCGAGCGGCGAATCCTCACGGGTCTCGAGGAAAAAACGCCACAGCACGTTGCGCGCCACCTTGCTGCGGTATGCGCTCGACGCCCGCATGTCGGTGAGCGGCTGGAAGTCGACGTCCAGCGCGCGCATGGCCGCTTCCACATTGGCCTCGTTCCACTCTTCGTTCACCAGCACGGCTTCCGCATTCGATGCCCGTTTGGGCGTGGCGGCCATGCCGCCAAACGCGAAACGCGCGGCGCTTACGCGGGTGCCGTCGAGCGTCACGGCGAACGCGGCGCACACAGCCGAGATGTCCTGGTCGTAGCGCTTGGAGATCTTGTAGGTCCGGAAGCGCAATTTCGCCGACGGCAGCGGCACCCGAACCCCGGCAACGAATTCGCCGGGTTCCAGCGCGGATTTTTGATAGCCGAGATAAAAGGCGTCGAGCGGCATCGTGTGGACTTTGGTGGCTTTCTGCAGCACGATTTCCGCATCGAGCGCGATCAGCGCGGGCATGGAGTCACCGATGGGCGAACCGTTCGCCACATTGCCGCCGAGCGTGCCGGCGTTGCGGATCGGCCTTGATGCGAAGCGCGTCCACAATTCCGCCAGTTCCGGATAAACCGACGAGAGCGCGCCATACGAATCTTCCAGCGACGCCGCAGCGCCTATGGTCAGCCACTGGCCGTCGCGGGTGATCGACTTGAGCTCGGTCACATTGCCGATATACAGGATGTCGCCGAGATTGCGGAATTGCTTGGTGACCCACAGGCCGACGTCGGTGCTGCCGGCCAGGATGCGCGCATCCGGGTGCTCGGCGCGCAGGCGGGCGAACTCGGCGAGCGAGACGGGCGCGAAGAACGTCGGGTGGCCGAATGCGGCGCCGCGTGCGTCGGGCGCGGCGTATTCGAACGTTTCCTTGCGCTGGATGCTTTCGAGCTGGCGTTTGAGATGGTCGTGATCGAGGGCTGCGCGAGGGTACTCGAACATCTTCTGCGATGCATCCACGATCGGCCGATAACCCGTGCAGCGGCAGAGGTTGCCGGAGAGGGCGGCGTTGATTTCGTCGCGGGTGGGGAGGCCTGCGTCGGCGGGCTGGTTCTGATACAGCGCCCACATCGACATCACGAAACCCGGCGTGCAGAAGCCGCATTGCGAGCCGTGGCAATCGACCATGGCCTGCTGGACCGGATGCAACGTGCCGTCCTTGGCGCGCAGGTCCTCTACAGTAAAGAGTGCCCGGCCATCAAGTGTCGGCATGAACTGGATGCAGGCGTTGACCGCTTTGAGGACGGGTTGGCCGTCTGCATCGAGTTCGCCAATAACGACTGTACAGGCGCCGCAGTCGCCTTCGGCGCAGCCCTCTTTGGTGCCGGTGCATTGGTCATGCTCGCGCAAATGCTGGAGCACCGTGCGGGAGGCGGGTACGTCGCGCACTTCGCGGATGGCGTTGTGCTGAAAAAACCGGATGGTTTGCGTTGTCATATAGAAGTCCGAGACATTGCGGATCGGGCGCGCGTTACGCGAAATCGGCTTCAGGACTTAAAAGAAACCTGGCCGAAAGAGCGCACGTGGATCGCCATCCAGAAATAACGATATCACCGCAATATCTCAAATAGATTCCGGTGAACGTATCAAGACTATGCGAACAGCCGAATGAGGGTCGGCGAAAAAAGCGCCAAAACCCCATACAGAGGGATATTGAGGGAATGAGGGAGACTGCGGCGAGCCGAATGGGCGAGGGCCTGGCCGGTGTTCAAACCGGACGCACCCGGATGGCGGGGGGCGGCGGCGCAAGAAAGGTACGAGGTGGTTTTGGTCAGCCAGGAGCCTGCCGCGCACGGTGACCTCTGGCTTGCATCAAGCGAAAAGAACGGTTCGGCGAGGATCCGAACCGCCCGGCAATTGTCTTCAACCCGCCCGCAATCTGCGCTTACCCCACAAGCTGCCGGCGACAGCCAGGAAGATCACCCCAAATGCGATAAGGCCCCATTGCGGAAGCGAGAGCCCCAGAATGGGCGGATAGGGCGTTTCGCAAAGTCCCGCGACCTTGAATACCTGAGGCAGCCATTGCGCGGGGGGAAGAGCATCCACGACGGGTTGAAGTGCGTCGAACCCGCAGCTGAATCCGGGATGTGCCTGCACATAGACATGCCGTCCGGCTGCCACCACGCCCCCGAGGGCGGAAAGCGCGACCAGCGTCTCGAGCAATGCAATCCCGCGCCACCCATTGAAGGAAGCGCCGAGCAGCGCAAAGACTGCGATCAGCACGAAAAAGTATCGTTGAATAATGCACAGCGGACAGGGATCTTCGCCTTTGACGAACTGAAGATAGAGTGCTCCGCCAACGAGCCCCAGACAAATCACAGCGAGCAAAACCAACAACCGGCGTTCGCGGCGAATCCCGCGCTCGTCCTGGTGCATGGTGAAATGATTCAAGGAGTTGTTCATATTTTCCGAATTGTTCGAGAAAAAAGCACCTGAAAGAGCACATCTGGCGACGGAATTCTATCGCGATCGCTGTAAGTGAGGCGGTTTCAGGCGCGGCATGAGTCGCTCAGCGCGTGGTTTCGAGTACGGCTTCCACGGCACGGCCGATGGAGAGCAGGGCGTCGTCACCAAACGGCGCCCCGGCCAGCATGAGGCCGACCGGCGCTTCTCCCCGAGGATGGCACGGCAGCGACAACGCGCAACTATCGAGGAAATTGAAAACGGAGGGGTTGCGCAGGATCAGCGCGTTGGTCGTGGCAAACGCTTCGTCGTCGTGTTCGAGACCGGCCACGCGCGGCGGCACGACCGGCACGGTCGGACACACGATGGCGTCGAACCGCTGCCACAGCGCGCGCGCCTGCTCGATCATCGCCGCGCGCGCTTGCAACAGGTCTATGTAATCGGCTGCGCTGGCGGGCTGGCCTTTCATGATCCGTACGTGCACGCGCGGATCGTATTGATCGGCATGGGCCTGCAGTAGCGGCCGGTGCCATGCATAAGCCTCGACAGACGCGAAGCTGAAGCGGTTGATCTCGGCGAGCCGCTCGAGCGGTGCGAAACGCACGTCTTCCACCAGGGCGCCAGCTGCCGACAGATGTCCGATTGCAGCGGAGTATGCGTTGGCGACCGTTTCGTCAACGCCGTCCATGACGTAGTTGGTCAGCACGCCAAGACGCACGCCATCCAGTGGCCGCGTGGCGGGCACACCGGAGTCGCGCCCGGCCAGGATACGGTCGACGAGTGCGCAGCACGCAACCGACAAGCCTATCGGTCCGAACGAGTCGAGTGTAGTGGAGAGCGGGATGGCGCCTTGGGTGGGCACACGGGCAGCGGTCGGTTTGAAACCGGTGAGTCCGCAAAGCGCGGCAGGGATGCGGATGGAACCGCCGGTGTCGGTGCCGAGTGCGATGGCGGCCATGCCGTCCGCCACCGACGCCGCAGCCCCGGACGACGAGCCGCCGGCAATCCGCTCGTCACCCGGCACATCCCTTCGATACGGCGAGCGCGGCGTTCCGTAATGCGGGTTCAGCCCGAGTCCGGAGAACGCGAATTCGCTCATGTTGGTACGCCCGACGATCACGCCGCCCGCACGCCGCAGCCGCGCCACGGCGATGGCGTCGGTTTTGGCCGGCAGCGCGTCAGCCAGTACACGCGAGCCCGCGCGTGTCGCCTGGCCTTCGATGTCGAAGAGGTCCTTGATTGACACGGGAATGCCTGCGAGCGGCGAAAGCACCGTGCCGGCGCGGCGCAGTGCGTCGTGGGCGTCGGCGGCAGCGCGGGCACGCTCTGCATCGACGTGCAGGAAGGTGACCGCTCCTTGTCCCGAAGGGTCTGCAATGCGCTCGAGCGCCTGCTCCACCAACTCGCGGCTGGTGGTTTTACCGTCGCGTAGCGAGGCGGCGAGTTGTGCGAGAGGCGCGAACTGAGGCGAAGTGGTGGGCATGATGTCGAGAGAAACCGGTGGCTTGACGGGCTAGAAACAGCGCTGCAAAACGACGTTGCAAAACGGGCTGGGACGCGCGGGAAGTGATCCGTTCACGCCATGGCGCCGCGGCTTTGCTGCGCTGACGCCCACCATGAAACGCTTGGGATAACTTGCCCAAAAGTGGCTGTCATTCTAAGCCAGTCGAGTAGGAAATACTCGACGCGACGCGCGCGGCGCTTGATTAACCGGGCTCCTCGGCCATTCGGCTGATAGCGCGGCAGCGGCTTCCTCCCTAAGCTTGGTCAGGTCCTGCAGGCGTCTTTTACGGCGGAAAACAACAGCCTTATAAAAACCCAAGCGTTTAGGTTTACTTGCGCGCTACCAACAGATAGAGTGACTGCATGCCAACGATTTTCCGCATCGGCGCTGCCCGCGTTGTGATTTATTTGAACGACCATCATCCTGCCCACGTGCATGTTCTTGATGGCAAGCAACATGCCATATTCGACCTGCACTGTCCGGCGGGACCGCCGACCCTGCAAAGGAATCACGGCTTTTCACACGTTGATGCAAACACCTTTGCCCGCCGCATGCAAAACGTAGTCGGCTCGCTGTGCACTGAATGGAAAACACTTCATGACTGCTTTTGTTGAGATCACCGAGCACCAGATGCTCGAAGCCGAAGAGCGGATGAGCAAGCACCTCGCCGGCAATCCGGTCGCTCTGTCAGCTTTGTTCAATCCCGCTGATGGCCGGGTGGCTATCGAATTATCCAATGGCGCGCTGTTTGCGATTCCCGCGCGGATTATCCAGGGTTTGGAAAATGCTTCGGACACCGACCTGGGAACCATCGAAATCACCGCATCGGGATCGGGTCTGTATTTTCCTGCCGTCGACGTCGACATTCTCGTGGCGCCGTTGCTTGCCGGCGTGCTGGGGTCGCGCTCGTTCATGGCCAGGCGACTGGGCAAGGAGGGGGGGGCCAGCCGCAGCGAATCCAAAGCTGCCGCGGCGCGCGCGAACGGCGCGCGCGGCGGCCGGCCGCGCAAGGTCACGGCGGAAAACGTGGAGCGTAACGAAGGTGCCGTGCTTACGAAGAAATAGCCGGGGTTCGGTCAAGCGCGCTTGCGCGGCCGGCGCCGTAATCGCATCAAGGCACGCGGTCCACCTCGGCGGGAACACTGCGAGAATGTTCGGGGGGCGCAATGGGCATCTTTTCCTTTGCACCGCGCCGCCATTTCCTGGTTACCCACGCGCCGAAATCATCCAGGACCGTGTACGCCACCGGCACGACCACCAGCGTCAATAAAGACGAGGTGATCACGCCGCCAATCACCGTCTGGCCCAGCGGGCCGCGTTGTTCGCCGCCTTCGCCCAGGCCCAGCGCAAGCGGCAGCATGCCGAAGATCATCGCGAGCGTGGTCATCAGGATTGGCCGCAGCCTGACGCGTGCTGCTTCCAGCAACGCGTCGGTACGGGTCATCGGGTGGCCTTTGCCCGACGCGTCGAGCAGGGTGCCGCGCCGCGCCTGATTCGCGAAGTCGACCAGCAGGATTGCGTTCTTCGTGACAAGGCCCATCAGCATGATGAAGCCGATGATCGAAAACATGTTGACCGTGCTGCCGAACAGCAGCAACGCGAGCAACACGCCCACCAGCGTCAGCGGTAAGGCCGTCATGATCGCGAGCGGCTGCAGGAAGCTGCCGAATTGCGACGCGAGGATCATGTAGATGAAGATCACGGCGAGCGCGAGCGCCTCGACCGCGTAGATGAACGACTCGTTCATGCTCTTGGTCGAGCCGCCGAAGCTGTAGCGGTACCCAGCGGGTAGGCGCATCTCGTCGAGCGTCTTCTTCACGTCGGCGGCCACTTCGCCTGACGAGCGGTCCATGACGTTCGCCGAAATCTCGACTTCCCGCGACAAATCCCGTCGCCCGATCACGTCCGGTCCGGTGGTTTCGGTAATGGCGGCAACCTGGCGCAGGGGCACGAGCAGCGGCGCGCCGTTGGCGTCGGTACGGCTGGTGGTGATCATCAGCTTTGACAGGTCGTCTACGTTGCGGCGCTGCTCCGAGGGCAAACGCACGCTCACGTCGTAATCCTGATCGTCGGGCGCACGCCATGTGCTGATGGCGTCACCTGACAGCAGCGGGCGCAGTGCCTGGCCGACTTCGGCTACGCCCACACCGAGGTCTGACGCGAGTTCGCGCCGGACGTCGATGGCGACAATGGGTTTGTCGTCCTTCAGGCTCGCGTCCAGGTCAACCAGGCCGGGAATCTTCCGCAAGCGCTGCTGCGCCTCTGCAGAGAGACGCCTGAGTTCGCCCAGGTTGTCGCCTTGCAGGCTGAACTGCACGGCCTTGCTTGACCCGGCCCCGTCTGACATGCCGATTTCAGTCACCACGATCCCGGCAATGCTCTGCAGGCGCGTGCGGAATACCTGATTCAGCTCCTGCACGCCGCGGGTGCGTTCGCGGCGTTCTTTCAGGCGCACGGTGATCTGCGCCTTGTTTTTCCCTTGCGCGTTGCCGGAGTTGATCGTTGCGTAGCTGTAGCGGACTTCGGGGAATTGCGCGAGCGCCGCTTCAACCTGCCGGACTTTGTCGGCGGTCGCTTCCAGTGAGGTTCCAACCGGCGTGTTCAAGCCAATTTGCGTGGTGGAGAAGTCGGCATTCGGTATGAATTCAGTGCCGATCAGCGGTACGAGGAACAGGCTGCCCACAAAGGTCGAGAACGCGACCGAGAGGGTGATGATGCGATGCCTGAGCGACCAGCCGAGCAGCCGCTGGTAGAACCGCGCGAGCCGTTCTACGCCGCGTTCGAAGAAGGCCAGCAAACGTGTGAGATGGCTTGTGCCGCGAACGTGCAGCGTGGGATCGGGCCAGATCGACGAGAGCATGGGGTCCAGCGTGAACGACACGAACATCGAGATCAGCACCGCGGCCGCGACCGTCACGCCGAACTGGTGAAAGAACCGGCCAATGATCCCGCTCATGAACCCCACCGGCAGGAATACGGCAACGATCGAAAACGTCGTGGCGAGCACGGCCAGAGCGATTTCCTTCGTGCCATCGAGGGCAGCGGTGCGGTGGTCCGAACCAAGCTGAACATGCCGGACGATGTTTTCGCGCACCACGATCGCGTCGTCGATCAGCAAACCCACGCACAGCGACAACGCCATCAGCGTGATGACGTTGATCGTGAACCCGGCCGCGTACATGAACGCGAACGTGCCGATCAACGCGATCGGCAGCGTGAGTCCGGTGATCACGGTGCTGCGCCACGAGCCGAGGAACAGGAACACGATCGCGATGGTCAGCAGCGCGCCCTCGAGCAGCGTGCCCTTGACTTCGTTCACGCTGTTTTCGGTATCGAGCGACGAGTCGTCGGTGATGTCGAGCTTGACGCCTGGCGGCAGCGCTTTTCGCAGCGCCTCGACCTCCGCCCGGATGCCATGCGCCACGTCGACCGTGTTTTCCCCCTGCGCCTTGACCACCGATAAAAACAGTGCGCGGTTGCCGTTCAGTAGTGCCATGCTGTCGGGCTCTTCCTGCCCGTCGACTACTTGCGCCACTTGATCCAGCGTGACGGGATGCGCGGCATTGGACGTGCCGCGGCGCGCGACAATGATGCGTTTGAAGTCATCGGGTGTCTGGAAACGGCCCTTGACCTGCACCGTCTGTTCAACGCCGGCCGACGTCAGCGGCCCCGCCGGAATCTCCTGATTTTCGTTCTGCACGGCACGGATCACCTGATCCACGCCAACCGAAAGCGCCTGCAGCTTGTCCGGGCTGACATCGATCCGGACCTGCCGCTTCACGCCGCCCACAATGCTGACCGAGCCCACGCCGCGCACCGTTTCCAGGCGCTTGCGTACGATCTGGTCGGCGGCAGTCGTGAGGTCGCGCGTGCTCAGGGCTGCGCCCGGCGCGTTGGACACGGCAACCGTGACGATCGGCATGTCGGCCGGGTCATAACGCAGCACGCGCGGTTCCTTCACGCCGTCGCGCAGATCGGGCCGGATCAGCGCGACCTTGTCGCGGACGTCCTGCGCGGCCTGCATGACGTTCGTCGAGAGATCGAACTGGACGATCACGACCGACAACGCGTCGTAGGAGTGCGATGAAATTTCGTCGATACCGCTGATCGTGTTGACCGCTTCCTCGATCTTGCGAGTGACGTCGGATTCGACCGATTCCGGCGATGCCCCCGGATACGCCGTCTGGACAACGACCACGGGAAAGGCGATATCCGGAAACTGATCGACCTTCAGGCGCTCGTACGAGAACAGTCCGATCACGAGAAACGCCGCCATCATCATGGCGGCGAATACGGGGTTATTGATGCTGACGCGCGTGAACCACATGGCTTGCGGCTCCGCTATTGAGTAGTGGCCGCAGCCGTCGCTGCAGACCCAGCCGCCGGAGCCGCGGCGGCTTGTCCTGTCATGCGCACGACGCTGCCTACACGCAGCGCTCCGAGGTTATTTTTCACGACCTGCTGGCCTTCCTTGAGCGGGGGATCGACGAGCTGGGTCCAGCTCGCGCCGTCGGCTTCGCCCGTTGCGGCCGTGGTGACGGGTACTTCGACGAGCTTGCCGCCGGAGATTGCGTAGACGCTGTGGCTTGGGCCGTCCGTGCGCACTGACGATGCCGGCACCACCAGCGCATTCGGCGTACTGCCTACGGTCAGGCTGCCCGTGCCGAACATGCCGATCCGCAGTGTCGTGGCCGGATTGGGCACCTGGATATAAATCATGATCGAGCGCGAGCCTGGTTGCGCTGCCGGATTGATGCGCGTGACCGTGGCGGCGATGGGCGCATCGATGCCGTCGAAGCGAATGGAAACGGTCTGGCCGATCCGTACGCGGCCGATTTCCCCGACCGGCACCGGGGCTTCGAGTTCGAGCTGGGTCAGGTCGACGACGTCGAACAATTTGCTGTCGACGGCCACCCGTTCGCCGGGTTCAATGCTGCGCGATGCGATCTGGCCGCCGAACGGTGCACGCACGACGGTGTCCGCCACCGACAGATTCGACGACGCCAGCGCCGCCCGGGCCGCGGCAAGATTGGCGGCGGCGATGGCGTACTGGCTTTGGGCGGTATCGAAGGCATTTTTCGAGATGAAGCCTTTTTCGACCAGCACGCGGTTGTTCTCGAGCGTTTGTTTCGCGATATCTAACTGGCCGGCCATCGCGGCCATTTGTCCGCGTGATTGCTCGGCGCGCGCGGTGTAGTCGCGAGCGTCGATGGTCGCGAGTATTTGTCCGGCTTTGACGGTATCGCCTTCACGCGCCCGCACGTCGAGCGCCGAGCCGGCTACTTTCGCTTTGACAGCGGCCTGTGTGACGGCGCGAAGTGATCCAGTGAGCGGCAGCGTTTCAGACAGTGTGTGGCGCGTGAGGCTGGAAAGGTCGCCGGGCGTGAATTCAATGACGGACTCGTCCGCTGAGGACGGAGTCGACGCTGATGCTGATGCCGGGACGGTGACGCTTGTCCGTTTCCTGAGTGTGTGTGCGATGCTGAGCGCCAGCACGATGACCACAATGATTACTGCGATGAGGATGTTTCGTTTTCTTGATGAATGCATTGCGAGTGAGCGGATCTGAAAGCACGCCGCACGATAGCGCATTTACGGCTGGCGGGCGTCAAAGTTGCGGGAGGCCGTATAGAGGGCCGCCCCAAGCTTGACGCATGCGATCAAATCGTCCGCGAAAACCGCTGCTGGGTGTTACCGGCGAGGGTACCGGCCAGATACTGATCGAAGATCATCGCCACGTTGCGCACGAGCAGGCGCCCGGCGGGAAGCACCTCGATCCCATCGTGCGTCACGTGAACCAGCCCATCGGATTCAAGCGGTTTCAACCGCTCCAGCTCACCCGCGAAAGCCTCGCGGAAACGAATCCCATAAGCCGCTTCCATGGCGTCGAAGCGCAGTGAAAACTGACACATGATTCCGGTGATGATGTCGCGTCGCAGCCGATCGTCGGCGCTCAGCCGGACCCCGCGCGCAATAGCCAGCTCGCCACGATCGACCGCAGCGGCATAACCGGTCATGTCCTTGGCGTTCTGCGCGTAGACATCGCCGACTTTGCCGATAGAAGAAACCCCCAACCCGATCAGATCGCAATCCGCCTGCGTGCTGTAGCCCTGAAAGTTGCGATGAAGCGTCCCGGCTCGCTGCGCAACGGCGAGTTCATCGTGGGGCAGAGCGAAATGATCCATCCCGATGTACACGTAACCTGCCTCGGTCAGTTTCTCGATAACCCGTTCGAGGATCGCCAGACGCACGCCCGGCGAGGGCAACGTGGTTTCGTCGATCTGCCGCTGCATCTTGAAAACGCCCGGCATATGCGCATAGCCGAACACCGAAAGCCGGTCGGGCGCGAGCGTGATAATGGTGTCGAGTGTTCGGCTGAAACTCTCCACGCTCTGATGCGGCAAGCCATAGATCAGGTCGACGCTGACCGACTTGAACCCTTCGGTTCGTGCCGCCGACATCACCGTTTGCGTCATCTCGAGCGGTTGCACGCGGTTGATCGCTTGCTGCACGCGCAGATCAAAGTCCTGCACGCCGAAGCTCAGCCGGTTGAAACCCAGCTCGCGCAATACGCCGATGGTTTCCGCCGATGCCTCGCGCGGATCGACTTCGATTGAATATTCCGCCTGAGCGTCGGGCAGCAAACGAAACGACCTGGCGGTCGCGGCCATCAACTCGGCCATCTCATCGTGCGACAAAAACGTGGGTGTACCGCCGCCCCAATGCAATTGCGAGACGGGCCGGGCGGTATCGAAACAAGCCGCTTGCAGGATGATCTCCCGTTTCAGCCGGTCAAGATACGGGCGTGCGTGCGAACGGTTTTTCGTAGCGATCTTGTTACAGCCGCAATAGAAGCAGACGGTGTCGCAGAATGGGATATGGAAGTAGAGCGAAAGATCCGCCGATGCCGCACCCGGGTCTGCCGCCGCCCGATGGTAATGGGCAGGATCGAAGGTGTCCGTGAATTGAACGGCGGTTGGGTACGACGTGTAGCGCGGACCGGCCGCGTCGTATTTAGTGAGCAGATCGGGGCGGAAGAGGGACATTGTGGACAGACTTGAAGAGGGTGGTCCGAGTCTAGCCGACACGTTTCCCCGGTTCTTGCGTGATAACGCCGCAGCCGCGCAGTGGCACAATGTCGGGTTGCCTCTCGCGTCAAATGTGCCCGAACAGCCCGAACCGATGTCCACTGTCCACGATCCGAACTCTGCCCACGCGTGCCGCGAAAGCTGCGGCGCATGCTGTATCGCGCCGTCCATTTCGAGCGCGATTCCCGGCATGCCCGACGGCAAACCGGCTGGCGTGCGTTGCGTCCAGCTAGGGGCGGATCTGCGCTGTGCGATTTTCGGCGATCCGCGCAGGCCGGCCTGCTGCTCGGGTTTGCAGCCATCGGAGTCCATGTGCGGCGACACGCGGACTTACGCGCTGGCCTGGCTCACGCAACTCGAGATCGATACGCAACCTGAGCGCGTCTAGCCGGTCGAACGCTCACCGCTCTGTTTCAAATTCAAGTTCAAGTCACTGGAGAATTTCGCATGACTCAAGCCGTTGCGCCGAAGCGGCGCCGGTTCCTGCTCGCTGCCGTTGGCGGCGCAGGCGCGGTGGCGCTGGGAACCCAGGGATGCGCCGCTTCGATATTTCCGTTCATCCCCGATCACTACACGTTCAGCCAGGCGCAAGTCCAGGACGCAGTGCAGCGCAAGTTTCCGCTGGAGCGTCGGGCCTCGCAGATCTTCGATGTCACGCTGAGCAATCCGCTGGTGGGCCTCGCGCCCGACCGCAACCGGATCACCGTGCGGCTGGACGCACGGCTGGCCACGCCGTTCATGCCGAATCCGGTCACCGGAATATTTACGCTTTCCAGTCAACTTACTTACGACGCACCCAGCCACTCGGTCGTTCTGATGTCGCCGACTGTCGACGATGCCCAGGTCTCCGGCGAGGCTGCGCAATACAACCAGCAGATCAACGCGGTCGGCGCGGTCATGGCGACGCAGTTCCTGGACCGTTACCCCATCTACACATTCAAGCCAGAACAATTACAGTTTGCCGGTGTTAACTACGAACCCGGTACAATCACCGTCCTTACAAACGGCATACGCGTGCAGATCGTCGAGAAGTAAATTTTCCCGATGAAGTCCAGTACGCGCGCGCCTGAACAATTGGCTGGCGACAGCCAAACTGTGCCAAAAGGACGGAGTGATGGACTGGATTCTGTTTTGCAAAGCGCTGATTCTGGGTGTGGTGGAGGGTTTGACCGAGTTTTTGCCGGTATCGAGCACGGGACACCTGATTGTTGCCGGCAGCCTGCTGAATTTCACAAATGCCCAGGCAAAGACCTTTGACGTCGTGATTCAATTTGGCGCGATCCTGGCGATTGTCTGGGAATACCGGCGCAAGATTGGCTCCGTGGTGGCCGGGTTGCCCACGCAGCCTAAAGCCCGCCGGTTTGCGTTGAACGTGATCATTGCGACCATTCCGGCTGTCGTGCTCGGCCTGCTGTTCGAAAAGCACATCAAGGCCGTGTTGTTCGCGCCGGTGCCGGTCTCCGTGGCGCTGATCGTGGGAGGGGTCGTGATCTTGTGGGCGGAAGCGCGGCACCGCGAGCGCAATGTCGCGCCGAGAGTGACGTCGGTGGACGATCTTTCTTTTTCCGATGCCCTCAAAGTCGGGCTCGCCCAATGTTTCGCGCTGATTCCGGGCACATCGCGCTCGGGGTCGACCATTATTGGCGGGATGTTGTTCGGGCTGGAGCGTAAAGTCGCCACCGAGTTTTCATTCTTCCTGGCCATTCCCATCATTTTCGGCGCTACGCTTTACGAGCTCGCGAAAGAGTGGCGCACGCTGTCTGTCGATTCGCTGGGCTTGTTTATGGTTGGGTTGGTGGCTGCGTTTCTCAGCGCTTTCGTGTGTATTCGATGGCTCTTGCGTTACGTCGCCACGCACGATTTCACGGCGTTTGCGTGGTATCGGATCGGTTTTGGGCTGCTGATCCTGATCGTCGGGTACAGCGGCGGGTTGAGTTGGACGGACTGATATTTCAGCGCGGCTGTAAAAGTCCGCAAATGCATACGAAACAGGCCATTCCAACCCGCGTTGGAATGGCCTGTTTTCGTGTTGGGTCGGCGGATTATTTAGTCCGCCCTGAACAATCGGTTTTGTCGGCTGCAGGTCTAATCGCTAGAGTCACACGTGAGCGGGCGGGTTCGAGAACAAGGCCGGCATAAGAGTGTAAAAAAGGGCGTAAAAAAACCGCAGCTTCCTGAGGATCATCCGCAGGTTGTAGCCGGCGCCGCACAGTACCGCGTGCATCGCATCGCCCAGTGCGCCCTTGAGCCAGTTTCGATCGAGTTTGCCATCCGTCTTCATGTGACCGATGGCCGGCTCGATCGCGCTGCGTCGTCGGATCATCGCCCGTAGTCCACGCGTGATGCCACGCCTCAAGCCAGGGTGGTAGATCTTCACGCCATCGATCGCAACGCCCTTGTAGCCGCGATCCACGATCGCCACTTCGGGGCTGACATCGCTCAGAATTGCCGCCTGCTCCAAAGCCTCAGCCAGCGTGTGCCCATCGTACGGATTGCCCGGCATCGAGCGCGCTCCGACTACCAGCCCTTCCTTGTGAGTCGTCGTGATCGACACCTTCACACCAAATTCATACGGCGTGCGAATCTTTCCTTTGGCCAAACATTCGACTTCCGGTGCGTGCAGCGCGTAGAGCTTGTTCTTATCCTTGGGTTTCTGCGACAGAATCCGCTTCGTACGGGCAATCAACTCCAGCAGCGCAGAACGGCCTGCGTCCGACGCTTGGTCGATCTGCCGTTCGACATCGCGCATCACCCGGCCCACACGCGAGCGCAGCGTGCGCAACGTCTTCCTCATGCGCTTGTACTGCTTGGCGTGCGCATAGCGACCAATCTGCACTGCCAGGCGCGGCGCCTCGCGATTGTAGTTCTGTCTGAGCTTGAGCCCGTGGCGCGCGGCGGCTTTGACCAAATGCTCACGACACCGCTCCAGCAAGCGCGAATCAGTTGGATGGGCGATTGCCTTTGGCATCACTGTCGTGTCGACGATCACGCGCTTCACGCTCGACGCTTTGATCACGCCGGCACGTTTGGCCGCTTCGATCGTCGCCGCCAACAGTTCTTCAACACCCGCTTCACCGAGGCGCTTGCGCCAGCGGGTCAGACTCGACGGATCGATCGGCGGCTCGGTTTGCAGAAACGTCTCGCCGGTGAAGACCTGCCAGTAAGGGTTCTCGACCCACTGCCATACGACTTCCTCGTCGGACAGGTCGAACGCGTGTTGCAAATAAAGCAGCCCTGCGATCAGGCGGGGTGAAGTCGCCGGTCGTCCGGCACGCGACACGAAGCTCTCGCTCATCGCTGCGCCCAGCTGTGCCCAATCAATCAGACTGGCCAAACGCACCAGAGGATGCTTCAAATTGATCTGTTCAAGCAGTGGCTGGCGGAAGAAATCTTGCTCTGTCACACGCGCTTTCGGACCCATTCGGACCTCGTCAGAATTTGCAGGTTTCAAGTGCTAATTTGAACGAATCCTGCAATTCCGGCAATGCGGTTTCGCCCTTAAACGCTCGTCAATAAAGGCGTCAGCGATTGTTCAGGGCGGACTATTTAGCCGCGGTTCAACGGCGCTTGAACACCAGATCCCACACACCGTGGCCGAGTTTCAATCCGCGGCGCTCGAATTTGGTGACGGGACGGTAATCGGGACGTGGCGCGTAGTCCGAGCCGGCCGTGTTTTCCAGCGCAGGTTCCGCCGATAAGACCTCAAGCATCTGTTCGGCATAGTTCTGCCAGTCGGTGGCGAGATGGATATAGCCATCCGGCTTGAGCCGCGAAACAAGCAGCGCAACGAACTTCGGCTGGATGAGCCGGCGCTTATGGTGACGCGCCTTGTGCCACGGATCGGGGAAATAGATGTGGACTCCGTCGAGGCTGTCCGGCGCAATCATGTGTTCCAGCACTTCCACGGCGTCGTGCTGAACGACGCGGATGTTCGTCAGTTCCTGTTCGCCGATCAGCTTCAGCAACGCGCCCACGCCCGGTTCATGCACTTCGATGCCGAGAAAGTCGTCAGCGGGGCGTGCCGACGCGATTTCCGCCGTTGTCGCACCCATGCCGAAGCCGATCTCCAGCACACGCGGTGCCGTGCGGCCGAATGCAGCGTCCCAGTCGAGCGGTTGCGGCGTGAATGGCACGACAAAGCGTGGTCCGAATTCATCGAGCGCACGACGCTGTCCTGTTGATACCCGCCCCGCACGCGTGACAAAGCTGCGAATCCGCCGATGACGAAGCGTGCCGCTGTCTTTGGCTTCGCCGGTTTCGTCGCTTTCGGCTTTGTCGTCTTGGTCGGAGGGGGAATGGTGGATCATCGGAAAGGGCGGTTCTGGGTTGAGCGGAACTTGGGGCAAACGCGACAGCTATCTGGCGCTGCTGTAAATCAAAAAGCCGCCTTCGAAGGCGGCTTTTTGTGAGCGAGTGCGGTAGGGTAGCACAACCCAAAATGATCCGTCCACTATACGGTCCTGCGCAATAATCAGCTTGGAATCTTTTCAATAAATAGTAACTAATCAGATTAATCCACGTCTCCACCGATATCCCGGTAACGACTGTTCCAGAATATGTTATATGAATGACCACCATCCAATGTATACGTCTTCTTTCTTCCACCATGCGTCCCATTTGAAGTGAAAATCGAAACCGTATATTCACTGCATCCCGTGTGCGGGAGCTTCGGTGACACCTCACGGTAGGGGACGTGTTTCCGTCCGGCTCATTTGTCATGTTGAATGATTTGCTATTGTTGACGTGGACAACAAGGACGTAAGTAAAAATGTGAGGAAACAGATACGTCCGTTTCTCGTGATCGGTGGGGCCTATGCGTACTTATCCGATTTTTCGGTAATACATCGTTTTATGGTCTTCAATTGACGCGTCATGACTCTGATTATTTTGGATCGCGCTCCTGAAATTCGGGAGCTTAATAAAATTATAGCGATTGGCTGTAAGTAATCCTTCGGGACTTTCTGGATAAAATATTTAAATGCCGGATTACCGACGCGTCTAACCGGAGCGACCCTCCCGAATCGCCGAACACGATCCCATTGGTTTGTTTTTCTGGACTATCTATCCAGACGGCGCGGGCTTATCTGTCTCCCGGGTCCGGTTAGACTCCAATTTCCGCGAACAGTCCAGGAGATCTGACATGGCAGACCATTCAATCAAAGGCAAAACCGTCCTTATCGCGGGCGGCGCAAAGAATCTGGGCGGGTTGATCGCTCGCGACCTCGCCGGACACGGCGCCCGGGCGGTGGCAGTCCATTACAACAGCGCAGGCAGCAAGGCCGACGCTGATGCCACGGTTGCGGCCATCGAGGCTGCCGGGGCGAAGGCCGTCGCCATCCAGGCTGATCTGACGACGGCCGGCGCGCTCGAGAAGCTGTTCACCGACGCGGTTGCGGCTATTGGCCGTCCGGACATTGCGATCAACACGGTCGGCAAAGTGCTGAAGAAGCCGTTCACTGAAATCACCGAGGCTGAGTACGACGAGATGACGGCGGTCAATTCGAAAACCGCCTTCTTCTTCCTGAAGGAAGCGGGCAAGCACGTCAATGACAACGGCAAGATCTGCACCCTGGTGACGTCGCTGCTGGGTGCATACACCCCGTTCTACGCCGCCTATGCCGGCACCAAGGCACCCGTGGAGCATTTCACGCGGGCTGCATCGAAGGAATTCGGAGCACGCGGTATTTCAGTAACCGCAGTCGGTCCAGGCCCGATGGACACCCCCTTCTTCTACCCGGCTGAAGGTGCCGATGCGGTGGCGTACCATAAGACGGCCGCGGCGCTCTCGCCATTCAGCAAGACTGGCCTGACCGACATCGAGGACGTGGTGCCGTTCATTCGCCACCTTGTCAGCGATGGCTGGTGGATCACCGGTCAGACGATCCTGATCAACGGCGGCTATACCACCAAGTAAGCCCACTCGGCCGCTTTCCGCATCGCCCGGGCGGGGTAGCCAACTTGCGCGCGGTTCGTGTCAGAAGGACGAATGGACAAACTCGATCAGTACCGCGTGTTCACGCAAGTTGCGGAGATGGGCAGTTTCATCAAAGCCGCCCATGCGTTGGCGTTGCCGCGCGCATCAGTGTCCGCCGCCATCCAGCAGCTCGAATCGAACATGGGTACGCGCTTGCTGCATCGGACGACACGCCAGGTGCGATTGACTGCGGATGGCGTCCAGTTGCTGGAGCGTGTGCGTTCGCTTCTCGCCGACGCGGAGGACATCGACCAACTATTTCATGCCAACCAGCGCAAGATTTCGGGGCGTCTCAGTGTGGACGTGCCTAGCCGCATTGCCCGCCGGCTGATCGCTCCCGCACTACCAGGCTTGTTGCGCCGCTATCCCCGCCTCCAATTGGCATTGGGTTCGACCGACCGTGCGATCGACCTGGTGCACGAGGCTGTGGACTGCGTCGTGCGGGTAGGCAGCCAGCGGGATAGCAGCCTGGTGGCGCGTCCTCTGGGACGCATCGCGTTGATCAATTGCGCCAGTCCCGCGTACCTGCGCGAGTTCGGTATTCCAGAGCAGCCGGGCGATCTTGCCGAGGGGCACTGGGCTGTCGGCTACGCGTCCGCAACGACAGGACGGGAACTGGCGTGGGAATATCCGGACGCGAATGGCGAGCAGCAGATGGCAGTATCCAGCCGGGTCATCGTCAACAACGCCGAAAGCTACATTGCCTGCTGCCGGGCGGGACTGGGGCTTATCCAGATCCCGCGTTTTGATGTGCAGCATCTGTTGGACATGGGCGAGCTGGTCGAAGTCATGCCGACCTTCCGCGCCTCTTCGATGGAAATCTCCGTGCTCTATACGCACCGGCGGCAGCGTTCACGCAGGCTGAATGTATTCATCGAATGGTTTGAGGGGATTTTGAAGCCCTGCCTGGAATCCTGATAAGAAATAATTCCGATGGGCCACTCCAGAAGGTCTCCCCGACGCCTAATGACTCAAATTTCATTTTATTTGCCGTAAATTTTTGAAAATCCCACCTTTCTTTGGATTTAGAATATTTGGTCCACCGAGAAGCGATTCGCTTGTCGTTCTCCGGTTCGCGATCTTAAGATCTACGTAGAGCGAGGATCAGTCCGGATAAGGGAAAGATCGGATTTTCCCCGCTTGTTGCGGAATGTTTGTAACGAGGGCTGAATCTCCCTTTCCGCTGCAGGGACGGCGGCGTACTCGGATACTACGGAAAGATGCATGAGGTTGCTATCGTCAATGATCCGTTCTGCGCGTGGTCGCTGTGTCTGGGTTACAGAGTATGCGCAAACTGCAAGCGTTGAATGGCACAGTTCCCGCGCCATAATCAGGAACGTGCGGAATTTTGCGTACCGCACACGCGACGACTGCGAGCCGGGCTATTACGACGCAGCGTACGAACTTGATTCGGTCCGCTCTGTTGATCTCGTTGTATCAAGATGGGCGGCGGAAGCCATTGCCCATGTTTTCCTGAGCTTTGGTTTTCAGGATGGCCGGTATCTGGCTATATCAATCGAGACGCGTCGGCGTGAGGGGCAAAGGTATTCGCCGTATGCAGGCTTCCTGCCTCTTTATGATCTCGTGTATGTGGTTGCAGATGAGCGCGACCTGCTTGGAGTGCGAACCGATGTCCGGAAAGAGCGGGTTCATCTTTTTCGTGCCGACATCAAGCCGGAGACTGCCCAGGCGCTGTTCGCCGACTACTTGCGCCGGGTTCAGGCACTCAATGGAGAGCCGGAGTTTTATCACACGCTGTTCAACAATTGCACGACGAACATTCTCCGTCACGTGCGCGCCGTGGCGCCCGATGTCCAATATAGCTGGAGGGTATTACTGAGCGGATATGCGGATCGGTATGGCTATGAGCTCGGTTTGCTTGATCGTACGCTTCCCTTCGAAACACTGAAGGAGCGAAGCTCGATCCGACGACCGCTTTACGCGTCCATCGGGCATTTTTTTTCGGAGGAAATCCGTGCTCCGCTTAATCTTGCAAAGGTGTGAGACGGAGTCCGGCAGGTTCTCCGAATCAATCTTCCGCGCAAACAGGCATGCCGGCGGCACTCCTGCAGGACAGCGCATTTCTGCGGGTGAGATTGTGCTTCATCAGGTCGGATATCTATTGATTCATCGGAATTGCGGGGAAAGCTATGGTTCGACTGGTATTGCTCCTGCTGGGCATTGATTACCTGCGTACGCGAGCGCGCGCCATTTTCTGGATCGGAGTGGTCTGGCTGGTGGCAGGCCTCGTCGTTTTCGTTGATGGCCTGGACGGGGCGTCTTACTTCCCCATCACCGTCTTTGCCTGGCTCTTCCTGGCGGAAGGTCTTGCCACGCTTGCAGTCGCGTGGACCGGCGTTGGTGGCCAGCGTGTGTTGCGTTACATCAAGGGCTTCGCGGTGGTGGGCGCCGCCATTTTGATTTTCGCCGGGCATCACCACGGTAATTTCATTCTGTCGATGATTTTCGGCACGCTCTTCCTGGTGGATGGACTTCTTCAATGCGTTTCGGCCTGGCTCGTTCGTTACCGCCGATGGAAGGTCACTATCTCGTGGGGTATCGTTGAGATTCTCATAGCAGTGTTCTTTTACCAGCCTTATCCGACACACTATGTTGGCACGCTGCCCTATTGCCTCGGCCTGTTCCTGCTCTTCGGCGGCCTTAACCTGATTTCGCTTGCCACGCGTGTCCGGCACCTCGCGAGTAACCCGGCACTACGCAGCTCGCGGCGATCTGCATTGTTGCCTGACGTCGATGGTCCTGGCGACGAACGCAAATTTGATCGGACGGAATGGGATGGTCCTCCGGCCGACAGCGAGCAAGCATTGACGGTACACGTGTGGACACCGACCGGTTCATCGAAGGCGCCCGCGCAGCATCATCCGGTTGTCGACCGTTATATAGCCGCGGTCGATGTCAACGGCACGATTTCCACCGGGCACGCAGCGCTTGAATCGCCTGAGGGCGTCTATATAAGTCTTTATCCGGGCGTCGAGATCGACCGCTCGCCGGACGAGTTTGGACGCATCCTTCGCGCGACCAGCGACAACGATGTTCCTGGCGTGTTCCAACCTGACTACGCGACTGAATCGAAGGCGTGGTGCCCGTCAACAGTTCGCGTGCGAATCCGGAACTATGACCCCGCCAAGCTGCAGGCGTTCTGGGAGAGCTTCCGCCGGGATACCACGTACAACCTGACGCATCGGAATTGCTCAAGCACTGTGTCAAATGCGCTCGAGGCAGCCATTGAGGGCGCAGTCGGCCGGTTGCGTGGAAGCCGTGCCGGCTGGGGCAGTCTTTTGCGTGTGCTTGTCACGCCGGAATTGTGGGTCGCGGCCCAGATCAGGAAGCGCGCCGTTACGATGGCGTGGACACCCGGTCTGACGCTCGACTACGCGCGCGCACTGAGCATGCTTGCGGATCCACGACCTTTTGCGTGGTGGAAGGCGGCCCGGATCGCGGTCGGTAGGCTGTTCCGCCAGCGCAGGACATGGCGCAAGCAAGATGCGGATGTGGCCCGCTGATGGCCGGTAGCAATTCCTGATCGACGATATGGACGTCTATACGCATGTTCGGATTATTGTGGGGGTGGTAATCAGTCTGGGACTGACCCATCTCCTGCGTGGTTCTGCTTATCTCATCCAACACCCGAAGAAGGAGCAGATCTACTGGGTTCATCTTGGCTGGGTCGCGTTCATGTTCCTGTACGTGCTGCATTTCTGGTGGTGGGAGTTCTGGCTGCGCGAACTCAAGGACTGGAACTTCGCGGTCTATCTATTTACGATTTTATATGCAGTGCTGATTTATCTGATGTGCTCGATTTTGTATCCTGAATCAATTGCCGACTACACCGGTTACGAGGACTATTTCTATTCACGGCGCCGCTGGTTTTTCGGGCTTCTCATCATGATTTTCACGCTGGACCTGGAAGACACGTTCCTGAAGGGGCGGCAATACTACTTACACCTCGGTCCCGAATATGCGCTGCGGGCCGCACTCTTCATCGTGGGATCCGCGGTGGCGATCAGAACCAGAAGCAGGCGTTACCACGAGGTTTTTGTCGTAGCGAGCGTGGTCTATCAATTGACTTACATTTTCAGGCTTTACGGCCACGAGTTTTTATAACGCGCTCGCAATCGCCCTGTGGTTTGCGTAAGGGCGGTGGGCGAATTTCGGTGGATCTTGCCGGATGAGTGTCGAGGGGAAACCCCCTTTGTGGACAACAGCCTACGGAACTCGGCGGAGTTCCATGGAAGCTAAAACTGGAGCGGGCGATGGGAATCGAACCCACGGCTCTAGCTTGGGAAGCTAGGGTATTACCATTATACGACGCCCGCAGAGACCGCGATTTTACGCGGAATACCCTGTCTACCGCAACTTTACCCGGATCGACGGGTATGGGAACACGAAAATCACACCCCGAACATGGTCATGGTCACGGCCAGCCGCGTCACGACCATCAGCAGTACCTGAACGATCACGAACAGCAGAATAGGCGACAAGTCGATACCGCCCATGCGCGGCAACACGCGCCGCAGCGGTTCCAGGAATGGCGCCGTGAGCTGAAACAGCAACGGCATGGCCGGGGATTGCGGATTCAGCCACGACAGCAACGCCATCAAGATCGTCATCCAGATGATGAGGTTCAGCGCCCACTTGATCACGGTGATCACCGCGACCGCCAGCAGCGTGGGCAGCATGACCGCGAGCCCGGCGGGATCGACACCCGCGAGCAGAACCAGCAGGACCACGAACACCAGCGCCGCAAGGAACGCCGCGACAATGCTCGCCCAGTCGATGGTCTTCGCCGTCGGCAGGATCTTGCGCAGCGGCAGGACGAGCCAGTTCGTGGCTTGCATCACCGCGTTGGACACGGGGTTGTACGGGGGCATGCGGACGACCTGCATCCAGGCGCGCAGCAGCAGCGCGGCGCCGAACAGCGTGAAGATTGTGTTGAGTAGAAAACGGGCGATCTCGCCGAACATCTCAAATCCTTTTCAAGGCAAAAGCGCGGCGCTCATGGCCGCGCGGAGTGACACGAGGGCAAGTAAAGCTGCAACGGCAAACCGCCCGGCTTCGTCAGCTTCGTCAATTCGTTACTGCCGGTCAGCTACTGGCGCGAACGTCGCTGATTTGTACGACCGGCGGAACACCGTCAGGGTAGTAGTGAACTACGTCCGCGGAGAAGGCTTTTGCGTGTGGCGAGACCGCGGCCGTGAAGGCATCGACGGAATCGAACAGCAGGTGGCCCGCCGCAATGTACGTGGGCGAAGAACCTGGCGCGCCGCCCGCGAGGCCTGCGTCTGCCGACCAGCCCTTCAATGCGCTGCCGAGCAAGCCGGCCACCCAGGGCATATGACTCGTGCAGTAGTAGTCGATGTCGAAGGGCGCATTCTCGCGATACGGATAAAAAAAGCTCACCTTGATCATTGTTCGTTCTCGTAGCTGGAATGGGTTGGCGTCGAGGGTGGCGGCTAAAGCCGCAACTTCGCTGGGTTCAACGCACGGGCCCAGGTTCTGAACCAGGCTCCAAACCGTGGTTCGGAGCGCTTGTTGCACACTTGTTCTCTAGTTTCCTGCCAGCGTCCGGCGCGCTGGCCGAACCCCTCGGCGGCTTTGCCACACTGGCGCGCCGGGCATCACGATAGCATGGCTTGATGGCGCCTTGTGCCGCTTGGCGTACGCGGGCACACGGGTGCCCCCATACGGCCTGCCACAGGTGTCGGATCGGGCAATCAATCGTCGCGCGGCGCGGTCCCGTTCAGCACGAGTTCGATGGCATGCGACATCGCGTCGAGCGCTTGCGCGGGCGGTGGCGATGCGCGCCGTTTCGCCAGCGCGACAGCACGCCGCGACAGCAGCGCGTAAAGCGTGGCGTGATCGCCGCCCAGGTTTTGCAGCAGCGCCAGTTGCTTTACGACAATGCTCGCATCGCCGCGCGATACCGGGCCGGCAAGCGCGCCCGGCAAACCCTTTTCACGCGCCGTTTCGATGGTGCCGGCGAGCATCGGCAGGACCGCGCGCAGTGCGTCGTCTTCGTCGAAACCGAGTTCCTTCCAGAGCGTCACCGTCTCCGACAGGGAGCACAGTGCGAAGCTGGCCGCGTAGTGCGCGGCGGCGTGGTACAGCAGTCGGCCGCCCGGAGGGATGGATAGCGGATGGCAGCCGAGTGCCCGGACCAGCGCCGTCAATGTGTCGTGCAACGGGCCGCGGGCTTCGATCGTGACCGAGCAGCCCGCAATACGCGTCTGGTCACTCGCCAGGCCGCCAAACAGGAACAACGGATGGAATCCGCCGATCTCCGCACCCTGCGCCTGAGCCGGGGCGAGGACATCGACGGGCGTGGCGCCGCTGCAATGCACCACCGCCTGTGAGCTGGCGCGAGCCTGATCCAGTTGCAAAGCGTTCGCCGTCGCACCAATGGCGTCGTCGGGAACGGTTAAAAATACGATATCGGCATGTCGCGCAACGGCGCTGCCGTCGTCGGCGATCTGGCAGCCCGGCAATTCGCCCGCAAATTCGCGCGCCGATGCCGCCGATCGGCTCGCTATTGCAGTGACCGGATAGCCCGCGCGGGACCAGATGGCCGCCAGACAACGCGCGAGACGGCCCGCGCCGACGAAGCCCAAACGAGGCGTCGTTGAAAAAGGCATGGTTGTTGCTCCACAGGATATGTTGCGCTGCGCGGTTTCGCGTTTGCGGCGCAAGATGAAGTATCGCGCAACGGCGTGGGCGCCATAAAAACGGCGCGCAGCGCCGCCGCCAACGGTTTTGCGAGGCTCGAGCAAACTTGCGTTTCGGGCCTGAACAGTCGGAGTTGGTCCTTTGGCCGATGTACGCCAGTGCTTGTTTTGCAACGTTTGGGGGTCGCCATGAGTATTTTTGCGTATCGGAAACACCTGCGTTTTCTCAGCCAGACGCATCGGCGCCAGTGGTGGGATCAGCGCAAACGGCTCACGCCGCGGGTCAGGATCAGCGGGGCTTATGTGCCACCCAGCGTTACCCGCGAGTTCGCGTATGTGAAGGTCGGCTGAGCGCTGTTTGACTGAAAAAGCAGCACCGTTTGACGATGCCCCGCTCGACGCTTCCCGGTCTGCGGGGTTTTCCATTTTCGTGGCGCCTAAAGCAAAGTGTAATGAATCATTACTTTGGTGACATTCGGAATAAGGTCGCGGGCCACGGCAGCGGGCGGCACCTTTCTCAACAAACCCTTAATCCGTCTCGTTAATCCTTTGTGCCAAGCCCCGCGCGGCTGTCCGGCTGCTTGAAATTCGGCAGACAAAACCCACTTTTAGGGCCGTGGATATTGCAATTTGCAACAAATGCTTAAGGTGGGATTCAGGGTTTTTAGCTACATTGATTGCATGTCGTTGCGGTAACCGGTCGTGTGTACAGGACCGCGGCGCGGAGAACAAAAGTGAAAAAGATCATCCAGATTCTGGCTGCAGCTGCACTTGGCGTAGGCTTTGTGAGCGCCGCCCAAGCGCACGTTTCGGTGGGTATCGGCATTGGGGTGCCGATCGCGCCTGCTTATCCCGTCTACGCGGCACCGCCGCCGCCCGTTTATTACGCGCCGGGCCCGGTTGTGTATGCGCCGCCGCCCGTTTATTACGGGCCGCCGGCCGTTGTGGTTGGCGGGTATTACGGTCATCCTTATTACCGCGGCGGTTATTACCGTGGCGGGTACGGTTATCGTCACGGCGGGTACGGATACCGCGGCGGCTACGGTGGTTGGCGTCATTAAAGTCCGGGAGTTCACGGTAGCGTGATGGCTACCCGATCCTGAGAACGCGAACAGCGCAACGTCGGCGTCGAGCCGGGTTGCGCTGTCTTGTTTTGCGCGGGTTGTTTACGCGGGGGCTCGATACGGCCGCGCTTTTCAGCCACCTGGCCATTTGGCCAGGTTTCCAAACGCTCCACGATGCGCGGACAATAGCGGTTTCTCAACTGCCGCCCTTGAGTTCCGATGTCAATTCTCCCCGCACCCACCTACGCCGACGTTGCTGACGCCGCGGAACATATTGCCTGCGCTGCGCATCGCACGCCTGTGTTGACCTCCCGTACTACCGACGAGCTTACCGGCGCGAGTCTGTTCTTCAAGTGCGAGAACTTCCAGCGCATGGGCGCATTCAAGTTTCGGGGTGCGTTCAACGCGATCTCGCATTTCTCCGAGTCCCAGCGCCAGGCCGGCGTCCTGACGTTTTCATCGGGTAATCACGCGCAGGCAATTGCGCTGTCGGCACGCATCGCCGGTATCAAGGCGACGATCATCATGCCGGAGGATGCACCGGCCGCGAAGATGGACGCCACGCGGGGTTATGGCGGCGAAGTGATCACCTACGACCGGTACAGCGAAAATCGCGAGGAGATTGCCGCCAGGCTCGCGCAAGAGCGCGGCATGACGCTGATTCCGCCCTACGACCATCCGCATGTGATCGCGGGGCAGGGGACGTCGGCGAAGGAACTCATCGAAGACACCGGGCCGCTGGATTATCTGTTCGTGTGCCTCGGCGGCGGAGGCTTGCTCGCCGGGTGTGCGCTGGCGGCCGCCGAGCTGAGCCCGTCATGTACCGTGATCGGCGTGGAGCCGGAGGCAGGTAACGACGCCCAGCAATCCCTCGAACGCGGCGAGATCGTTCATATAGAGGTGCCGCGCACAATCGCCGACGGCGCCGCGTCCACGCATGTGGGCGAATACAACTTCCCGATCCTGAAGCGCTATGTGGACCGGGTCGTCACCGTCAGCGACGACCAGCTCGTGCAGACCATGAAGTTCTTTGCGCAGCGCATGAAGATGGTGGTCGAGCCCACGGGTTGTCTGGCTGCGGCCGCGGTGTTGCAGAACGTGGTGCCGGTGAAGGACAAGCGCGTGGGCATAATCGTCAGCGGCGGCAACGTCGACCTGGCGCGGCTAGCTCAATTCCTCGCCTGATCGCGTGGCGTCATGACGTCATGGCTTCTGCGCGCCGTTCAGGATCAGGTCGTGATAACCATTGACGATCACGCTGTACGCGAAATACGCGAACAGCACCGCCGATAAAACGTGGCAAGCGCGCAGCAATGCCGTCCCGGCGCGTTTGCGGCCGTGGCCGGCGAGCGAGCAGATGAAGAGCGTCCAGCCGAGCCCGCCGCAAAAGAAGCCGATCAGAAACACTGAAGCGCTCGCCGGGCCCGTTGCGCCGGCCTTCGCGATCAGTGCGCCGCCCACGGCGGCAAACCAGAGGATCGCGCTTGGTGAAGACACAGCGAGCAGGGTGCCGCGCATGAAGCTGCGCAGGTGAGAGGGCTGTGCCGTGGCGACGAGGTCGGGCTCGCCCTCCACTGGCGGGGCGGACGCCGGAAACAGCGCTTCACGCGCCATTTTGAAGGTCAGGAACAGCAGCACGATCGCGCCGCCTATCCAGACGACCCAGCGCACGGCATCGAACTGGAGCAGTGCGGCCATGCCTGCGAGCGCGAGCGCCGCGTAGACGAGATCGCCGAAACAGGTGCCCAGGCCGAGCATCATGCCAGGCTTGAAGCCGTGGGAAAGCGTTAGCGAGATGATCGCGACGTTTGCGATACCAATATCCAGGCACAGCGACAGCGACAGAAAAAATCCATCAGACAGCAATGGCAACACGTGCATCCCGACTTTCCTTTTTAATCTTTTTGTATTGAGCGAAGCGGGGAGCCCGGCTTCTCGTTTTGGACCTGCTGCTGGCGCGCGCGGTAGCAGCAGGTCCAACGCTAGCGTGCTAAATGCGTTCGAGCGGTACGGTCACCGCCAGCCGTCCCGTCTCGATACCCATCGTGTTGCGCATTGGCGGGTTTCCATAAGCGGCGAGTTTTGCGCGCTGCGTTTCGCGGCCGATGTCGAGTTGCCCGAGCACATTGGACACGATGGCGTAAAGCACGGTTGTATTGCCGTCTTCCACCTTGACGGCGATGCCCAGCGGCCCGCGCGTGCCGGTAGCACGTACACCGATCGCGTAACTCGCGTCGGCGCCTACTTTGCCGACCAGATCGCCGTCGAAGGCTTGCATCAAGGTGGTACAGAACCGGCCGTCGCCGGCGACGAGTTCGGGATACGCTGTCATCGCGCGATAGATCCGGGCAAGGGCCAGCGAACGCGGCGCAGTGTCAGTCGTCTGGGTATCCGCATTCGCCATCTTCATGAACAGCCGGGCGAGCCGATCCAGCGGGAACGCCGGAGTAGGCAGATTGCAGCCATCAGTAGCCCATTGCACGCCGTTTTCCGGCAGATCGCAGAGCTCGGCAACGGTCCGTTTCACCCGAACCTGCAGCGGATGCTCAGGCAGGTGATAGTCGGCAACGGCCGCGCCCAGCGCCTGCGCGCCCGCCAGCATGCCCGCATGTTTGCCCGAGCAATTGCTGCATACGCCGGTTGGCGTGAAGTCGCGCCTGATCCACTCTTTCCAGACCGCGTCCGACAAAGGCGCGTGGCCGCCGCATCGAAGCTCGGCTTCTGTGACCTGCGCCTTGGCCAGCATGGCGCGCGTGCGCTCGATGTGGCGCGGCTCGCCGCTATGCGATGCGCATATCAACGCGAGATCGGCATCGTCGAAACCGAAACGTTCCAGTGCGCCCGTTTCCAGCACCGCGAGCGCTTGCGCCGGTTTCGCCGCCGAACGCGCAAGCGTCATGCGTGACGGATCGCCGAACGCGTAGATCAACCGGCCTTCGGCGTCGACAACCGCCACGTGCGCGGCATGGGTGTTTTCAACCAGATCCCCTCGATAAACGGTCGCTGCAACCTTCATGAACGTTTCCCTCCCGAAAAACCGATTTCGTCCCACAACGCGTCGACGCGCCGTTTCACCGCATCGTCCATCGTAATTGGCCGGCCCCATTCGCGGTCGGTCTCGCCAGGCCACTTGTTGGTGGCGTCGAGCCCCATCTTCGATCCCAACCCCGCTTTCGGCGACGCGAAATCGAGATAGTCGATCGGGGTGTTATCGACCAGCACCGTATCGCGGGATGGATCGATGCGCGTGGTGATCGCCCAGATCACTTCCTTCCAGTCGCGGATGTTCACGTCGTCGTCCACCACCACGATGAACTTCGTATACATGAACTGACGCAGGAAGCTCCAGACGCCGAACATCACGCGCTTCGCATGGCCCGGATAGCTCTTCTTGATCTGCACGATCGCCATTCGATAACTGCAGCCTTCGGGCGGCAGATAGAAGTCGGTGATCTCCGTGAACTGCTTTTGCAGCAGTGGCACGAACACTTCGTTGAGCGCGACGCCGAGCACGGCCGGTTCGTCGGGCGGTTTGCCTGTATACGTGGAGTGATAGAGCGCGTCGCTGCGCAGGGTGATCTTCTCTACGGTGAAGACCGGGAACCACTCTTGTTCGTTGTAATAGCCGGTGTGGTCGCCGTACGGGCCTTCGAGCGCGTGTTCGTATTTCGACGACGCACTAGCCGATGGCCGCGGCGGCGCTCCGGCGGGCAGTGGCGCAACAGGGCCGTCCTGCGGATAAATGAAGCCTTCGAGCACGATCTCCGCACGCGCCGGAACCTGCAATGTATCGACGCCCGGCGTCAGACATTTCGCCAACTCGGTCCTTGCACCGCGCAACAACCCGGCAAATTGATATTCGGAAAGCGAGTCCGGCACCGGCGTGACAGCGCCGAGAATGGTGGCCGGATCGGCGCCAAGCACGACCGCCACCGGATACGGCTTGCCCGGATTGGCGAGCGCGAACTCCCGGAAATCCAGCGCGCCGCCCCGGTGCGCGAGCCAGCGCATGATCAATTTGTTGCGTCCGATCAGTTGCTGCCGATAGATCCCCAGGTTTTGCCGCGTCTTGTTCGGGCCGCGGGTGACCGTGAGTCCCCAGGTGATGAGCGGACCGGCGTCGCCGGGCCAGCATGTCTGAATGGGCAGGCGCGCCAGATCGACATCCTGTCCTTCCCACACGATTTCCTGGCAAGGCGGTGAACTGACGGTTTTCGGCGCCATGTCCCAGACGGCTTTCGCCAGCGACAGCAATTTGCCCGCGTCCTTCAGGCCCTTGGGCGGCTCTGGCTCCTTGAGCGCCGACAACAACCGGCCGACGTCGCGCAGCGACTCGAGCGCGGCTTTATCGCTCAGAAGACTGGGGTCGGCCGCCGCTTGAGCTTCCGTTTCGATACCCATGCCGAGCGCCACACGCCTCGGTGTACCGAACAGGTTGGCCAGCACGGGCATGGAGTGTCCCGTCGGCGCCTGGAACAGCAAGGCCGGTCCGCCCGCGCGCAGAACGCGGTCCGAGAGCTCGGTCATTTCAAGAACGGGTGAAACTGGCTGGCTGATGCGGCGCAACTCGCCCAGTGTTTCGAGGCGGGCGGTGAAGTCGCGCAGGTCTTTGTATTTCATCGGCTAAAGAGAAGGGGGCCTGCGGGAAAGACGGTCTGCGCGAGGGATCGGCAGAGGCTGATGTAGTGGCCAGGCAAGTGGCTCAAGCAGCGGCTCAAGCACCTGATGGGGAACTTTCGCGCGCGGGCGATTGTCGATTTTACCTGTGTTGATGTCGGTACGTCAGAGCACACAATGGTGGAACTAGGGCGATTCCGCTGGAAAGTGGCTTGGCAGGCCGTTCTAGCCACTCTGAACGGTGTTCATCATTACTGAAAGTAATAGCTTTTACATTTACCAGCATTGACGGATCATTTGAGCCTGCTAGAATCCTTTGGCATTGACAACACCAATTGAAACTTTTTACCAGTGCCCCAGGTCTTTTGAAACGACGCGACGCGTCACCTGCGCCGGAATAGTCCGGTGAATCGAGGCTTTGGTTTTCTTGCCGGCGCTCTTCTTCGCCGGTTTTTCGCGTGGTGACCTGTGTGCGCGCCCCGGCATGTCCTTCGTGCTGCGCGCACCCGGAAACGAAATGTTCCGGTCAGGTTTCCCCAACGGTCTGTGCCGTTTTCCCGATACCGCTTGTGGCTAACCCAGGGCTGGCGGTGTCGATTTCTGCGTGGTGGGCCTGTTTTTAGGTTTTTCATCTGCAGAAATCATGCAATTTGGGAGATCCATCCAATGAATGCTTGGTTGTCGTGGCGTCCCGACGCTCGCCTGGCGCTTCATCTACGCGCCACGCTGCGTCGCGCCAAACACATGAGTCTTACAGTTTTCAGTCTGGTCGGTTGTGCTGCTGTCGTGACCGCACTGGCACTTTGGCTGCTTCCAGCCTGGCGTGGCTCTTTCGCCGCCAAACTCATGCCCCTCGTCTCGGCCGCGGTACAAGCCGGCCCGGCCCGGTTGCTCTCCGGACAACCTTTCCCGCCCTTCGCGATCGGTCATCAGCGCGAAGAGGACCTGCGCAACGCCGAGCCAATATCGCTTGGCTCCGCAGCCAGTGACGACGACAGCACCCGTAAGCTCACCGGCGGCCTGAGTCTCGCCGTGTCGCCAAATGGACTCGATCCCCGCACGTTGCCGACCGTTTCGACGCTCGCCAGCGCGATTTCATCGCAGCGGGTGGTAGCCGATGCCCGCGACGACCGTGTGCTCGTGTCGGATCGTGAGCAGAACCTGGTGGCCAACTTCATTGCGCGGCGTTACCACGTGGCGCAGGAACCGGTCAGCGAGCTTGTGAAAGCGGCCTTCGATACCGGCCGTGAAGTGGGCCTCGATCCGCTGTTGCTGCTGTCCGTCATGGCGATCGAATCGGGTTTCAATCCGTATGCTGAAAGTGGTGTTGGCGCGCAAGGGTTGATGCAGGTGATGTCGAAGGTCCACTCGGACAAATTCCAGTACTTCGGTGGTTCGCACGCAGCGCTCGAACCGCTCGCGAACATCAAGGTCGGGGCGCTGGTTCTGAAGGATTGCATCGCGCGCGGTGGTTCGGTGGCGGGTGGATTGCGCTTCTACGTGGGATCGACGGCACAGGACGACGGTGGTTATGGCGCGAAGGTGCTGGCCGAACGTGCACGCCTGCGTGATGTAGCGCGTGGCCGCAATGTGCCGATCAACACGCCGCAAGCGCCGGCGCAGCCCGCGCCGAAGCAGGTCGTGGCGTCGGTTTCGCCGTCAACCTCGGGAACAGGCGAAAAGCGCGTGCACGTGACGCTTGACGGTGCTCCGGCAATCACGGCGCCGGCCAAGTCGTCCGCTCCGCAAGTCAGTAATCACAACGAGACCGATGACGCAGACACGCAAACGAAGCACGTGGCTTCGGCGGAGTTCGGCGCTTAAAGGCGTTGGGTTAGAAGTAAAAGCAGGGCGGCTCGGGTTGTTGATCACCGCCGGGCAAAACAAAAAAGCCGTTCCAACTCGCGTTGGAACGGCTTTTTTGCTTCTGCTTTCCTGAAGTGCAGGGGGCTGCCCCGAACGCGTGGTTCAAACCCGAAACAGCGTTCCCAGCCGTTGCACGGCCTCTTCAAGCTGTGAGTAGGCGGTCGCATAAGACAGCCGGATATAGTCCTGCGGTGCATGGAAGCCGAAATCGGTACCCGGCACCAGCACGACACCCGCGTCGTGCAGCATGGCACGCGTCAATGCGTTGCTGTCGCCGGCAGCGGGATGCGCGACGTGCCTCGTATCGGCATAAACGTAGAACGCGCCGTCCGGTACGACAGGCACTTCAAAACCGAGCGAACGCAATGCCGGCACGATGAAATCCCGCCTGCGCCCGAATTCCAGGCGTCGCGATTCGTAAATGGCCAGCGTTGCCGGCTCAAAACACGCCAGCGCCGCATGCTGCGCGATCGCCGACGCGCAGATGAACAGGTTCTGCGAGAGCTTTTCCAGCGTGGGGACCATCGCCGGCGGCGCGACCAGCCACCCGAGGCGCCAGCCGGTCATGTTGAAGTACTTCGAAAAGCTGTTCACCGTGACTACGTCGTCGCCGAGCGAAAGTGCTGAGACGGGTTTCGCCTCGTAGCTCAGGCCCTGATAAATCTCATCGACGATCGTAAAGCCGCCGTGCGCGCGCACGACGTCAACAATTTTCGCCAGTTCGTCCGGTTCAATGGACGTGCCTGTTGGATTCGACGGTGAAGCGAGCAGCACGCCGCGCGTAGCGGGCGTCCAATGCGCTTCGACCTGAGCGGCCGTCAACTGGAACCGTTCGGCCGGACCGCTTGGAATCAGGACCGGACGGCCTTCGGCGGCAGCCACGAAATGACGATTGCACGGGTAGCACGGGTCGGGCATCAGAACTTCGTCGTCGCGATCGACCAGCGCGGTGCACGCCAGCAGCAATGCGGCAGACGCACCCGCTGTCACCACAATGCGCGCCGGATCGATATCAAGCCCGAACGTGTCGCGATAATGACCGGAAATTGCCTCGCGCAACGAAGCCAGTCCGAGCGCATTCGTGTATTGCGTGACGCCGCGACGCAAGGCTTCGGTGGCGGCAGCGATCACCGGTTCCGGCGCCGTGAAATCCGGTTCGCCGATACCCATGTGAATGATGTTGCGGCCCGCACGTTCGAGCGCCTGCGCTTCTTTCGCCAGTTCCATTACATAGAACGGCTCGATGGCGTCGACGCGGGCGGCGTATCGGATAGCGCCGTTCAACGGTTCTTTTGCGAAGTTCATAAATGGAAAAGAGCGTCCGCTCAGCTGCGCTGCCCGCGGCCTTGCGCTTCTGTCGGCCGCAACTGAACGGCGAGTTTGTCCAGCACGCCGTTTACGTATTTGTAGCCGTCGGAGCCGCCGAACGTCTTCGTCAGTTCAACTGCTTCGTTGATCACCACGCGATACGGAATGTCCAGGTGATGCTTGAACTCGAACGCGGCGACCATCAGCACCGCGCGTTCGACTGGCGAAAGCTGTTCGAGCGGACGGTCGAGGCACGGCTGCAATTCGGCGGAAATGGTGTCCGCTTCCTTGATCACGCCATGCAGGATGGCGTCCAGATGCTCCTGATCGGCTTTATCGAAGCCTTGCGCGCCGCGCAACTGCGCGTCAATCTCGCCGCCGGGCGAGCCCGACAGCAACCATTGGTAAAGCCCTTGTGTCGCGAGTTCGCGCGAGCGTCGTCGAGCGCTTTTCATGCACGGTCCTCGTCGTCTTCGTCTTCGTCGTCACCGCCGAGTTGTTCCAGCGCGACCGACAAATTCGCCATTTCCACCGCCACGCGGGCAGCGTCGCGGCCTTTTTCCGTCATGCGGGCCACGGCCTGCTCGTCGTTTTCGGTCGTCAGGACTGCGTTTGCGACCGGCGTGCCGAAGTCGAGCGCGATACGGGAAATGCCCGCGCCGCTTTCATTCGATACCAGCTCGAAATGGTACGTTTCGCCGCGGATCACCGCGCCGAGAGCGATCAATGCATCGAATTGACCCGATTCAGCCAGCTTTTGCAGCGCCAGCGGAATTTCGAGTGCGCCCGGCACGGTGACGAGCAGCACGTCTTCACCGATCACGCCGAGTCGTTCGAGTTCTTCCGTGCAGGCGTCCACGAGGCCGTTGCAGACGGGCTCGTTGAAGCGCGATTGCACGATGCCGATACGCAGTCCGTCGCCGTCGAGGTTCGGTTGATATTGTCCGATTTCCATTATTTGTCCGTTTTCAGTGTGATGCGGTGTGGTGGTTGGCGCCGGTCAGACCGAGCGCAAATGAGCGATGGAAGCGGGATCAGCCGATTCCGCAGAACTCGTGGCGGGGCAGCCCGGCATGGGGATGAAGCCGGTCACCTCCAAGCCGTAACCCGACATGCTGCCGAGCTTGCGGGGGTTCGACAGCACTTGCATCTTGCCCACGCCCAGTTCGCGCAAAATCTGTGCGCCGATGCCGTAAGTCTTGAAATCGACCGGGCGGCGTTTGAGTTCGGCTGCCTTGTCCTCACGCTCGAACGCCTGGAATACATCGACAAGATGTTCTTTCGTGTCGCCGCAATTGAGCAGCACGATAGCGCCCAGGTCGCGCGCGGCGATTTCCTTCATCGCGGCGTCGAGAGTCCAGGAGTGCGTGGACAAGTCCACTTCGAGCAGATCCAGCACCGACAGCGGTTCATGCACGCGCACCGGCGTTTCCCGGTCCGGCGACGGCCGGCCGCGCACCAGCGCGATATGCGGCGAGCCGCTGGGCTGGTCGCGATACAGCACCGCGCGAAACGCGCCATGCGCTGTCTGCATGGTGCGTTCGGCCACGCGCTCCACAATTGATTCCGTGCGCGAGCGGTAGTGAATCAGGTCGGCGATCGTGCCAACACGAATGCCATGCAGTTCGGCGAATTCGATCAGGTCGGGCAGCCGGGCCATTTCACCGTCGTCGCGGATCACTTCGCAGATCACCGATGCCGGCGTCAGGCCTGCCATTGCCGTCAGGTCGCAGCCCGCTTCCGTATGCCCCGCGCGGACCAGCACGCCGCCCGGTTGCGCCATGATCGGAAACACGTGCCCCGGCTGAACGATATGCTCGGCTTTCGCGTCGTGCGCCACCGCTGCCTGGATGGTGCGCGCACGGTCCGCCGCGGAGATGCCGGTAGTCACGCCTTCGGCCGCCTCGATACTCACCGTGAACGCCGTCCCGTACTGGGTGCCGTTTCGCTGTGTCATCAGCGGCAGGTTCAGCTGACGGCAGCGGTCCTGCGTAAGTGTCAGGCAGATCAGTCCACGGCCGTAGCGCGCCATGAAATTGATCGCTTCCGGCGTCACGAAATCGGCGGCGATGACGAGATCGCCTTCGTTTTCGCGGTCTTCTTCGTCAACGAGGATCACCATCCGGCCAGCCTTCAGCTCGGCGATGATCTCTGGAGTGGAGGCGAGCGTCATTGCGGTAGTCGTCCGGTGCGAGAAAGGGCGTATTTTACGCCACCGCCGATGGCAACGCCCGGGATTTGCCGGTTTTGGGCTGGCGTTGGCCATCCGGCCGGGTATTCGCCGGATCGACGGGCGCTTGGGCGCGCCCGGGTCGGGTGGAAAGAGAATCTGCGAGCAATGCCTTCCAGCCGGAATCTCCTTGCGTTCGATGCCGGCCGGGCACGATCCCGGTTATCGCCTGGTTGCTGACAACGTAGCGGCGCGTTCCACTTCGATGGAGATCGATTGCCCCCGGCGGAACCTTGAGCGCCCCAAGCATCGAGGGCACGATCCGGACAAGACTGATTGATCATTCGTGAGAAAACGGATGCGCCGTGACGGACGCCTGAAAAGCAGTGGCACTGGGTATTCGCTTGACGCCACTGTTGATTACTTCAATGTAAGGAGTACGGAGTTGGTTTGAATGTAAATGAAATTATAAAGTCGGTAATTTGTTATATCGCTTCGCCAATTTTCGGCAAAACTATTTGCTGATGTGGGGTCACCAACATTCGCTTGACCGGCGCACCATGCAATCTATGGCTGGTTTGACAATTCATGCGCCCGCCTGATGAGGCGGCATAAGTGCGCAAGGATGTGTGCTCTTTGCTGTGAGGAATCAGCCCAAGTTCGGCCCTGACATATAAAAATATCCGTGAGGCTCCCTCATGCTCGCCATACCGTCCGATACCGCGCCTGAGGCACACATGCTGTCCCGGCTGAAAGACTCGGCGGCCCTGTACGAAACCCTCCATGTAGTCGTGACAGTCGAATTCTCAACAGAGACTTCCGTTATTCAGACTCTTGAGGGTCCGGTCGTCTGCAATCCCGGCGACGCCATAATCACAGGGGCAGCCGGCGAACGATGGCCGGTTTCAAAGGAGCGATTCGATGAAACGTATCACGCGCTCGAAGCAGGGGCTGCCGGCGCGCCAATGCGCTACAAGAAACGCCATCGACGCGTTCATGCCGTCCGCCTGAAGGAACCGCTTGAAGTGACATTGACGGGAGGGCGCGGCCTATTGCACGGGGAGCCCGGGGCATGGTGCGTCTGGTATGGACCGGAAGACGCCGCCATTGTGCGCCACGATATCTTTCTCACGACTTACCAGCTCGAAACCGTTCCCGTCTATGTCGAGATCTCGCGCAATCTTACGGATACCGAACGATTATCAGCCGAGTCGTCACTGAGGGATTTGAAGTCACTCATAAAGCATACCGAGCTGGTCGTGCTTGAAACCAGTGCGGACCAGGAGATGAATGAACCGAGAGTCTGGTTCAAGGTTGTAAGAGAAGCACCGGTGCAAGGGGAGAAGATAACCCCGACGTTGGAAATCTATTTGGCGCAGCTTTTGCCAGAAAACGGGCGGGGTAGCCTGCGGGCATTGCTGGAGCAGGCACTGCACAGTGAAACGTGGTGGGCATATACCCGGCAGGCTATCAAGCGTTTATTCGGCCGCGCGCGTGAAATCACCGAGCAGGAAGACGACATTTACATCATCGCTGACCAACTCGCTGCGATCGACCAGTTCAATAAATCACTCGTTCTGGCGCATGGTCAAACGACGAATTCCGGATTTCTCGAGCCTTGCCCGGGTGATCTGTCTCCGCCTGGTTCAGCGCGAATTCTGGAAGTCGGAATCATCGCAGACCGGAAGGCAAGCCAATATCAGACGCTCTGGCAGCGACTGGTTCTGGGTACGGCAAGGGAAATAGGCGAGGCGGGATCCAGATCGGAGGTTCACGCGCGGAGCCATCGAAAGGCCCCGTTTGCGATGCGGCCGGTGAACGTTGCGGCTGCTTACGGCAGACGCATATTGGCCTTTGTTCGATTACTCTGCCGGCCGAGTCTGACGGCATGCGGTTTATTGGCCGCACTTTTCCTTGTCGCCTTCACGGAGTTGTCCAGCGGCTGTGCGGAGGGCGATCCCTTCTCGTTGCTCGGTTGCCATGCCGGTGCATGGTCGTATCTGGCAGGTCCGATATTTTTTGGCTTTTACTCAGCCGTACTTGTCCTTGGGTGGATACGCTTTGCGACAGCGAGAAGCGGCAAATGGCAAGAACGGCACTTCGACCTGCGGCTCCTCGCGGAGTGTCTCCGTGCGCAATATGTGATGGCCGCGTTGGGCGAAGACCGGTGCGTCGCAGACTACCTTCCTTTAATGGATCATGCCGAGTCGAGCTGGGTGAGGCTTTCCCTGCGGTCCATATTTTTCGCCCAGGGCGTGGGTGATCAAGCGAGGAATGCCCGGGCCGAGGAATGGGCACTCGAAGCCTTTGTCCAAGATCAGCTCGGATATCACCGAACGAACCTGATTGCCCGGCGAAAGAAGGCTTTCCATACGCTTGAGGGCTGGGGGCAATTCGCATCAAGGATTTTCCTGCTCGCCATACTTGTTCTCGCGGCGGATCTGCTCGTGCAGCATGCGTCCGGACTTTCCAGACGGCTTCAGCCAGGGTCCGAACTACAGGGATTCCTCAGCCCCATGGCGCACCATCTGTTGGTCGTGGTCCAGATTCTCGCGTTGGCTGGGTGGGGCGGCATGCGCAAAGTCAATGAGACGTTCGGCTTCGAACAGGAGATTCACCGGGGCCTTCTGGTTCAGCACAAGTTGAAGGTCGCAGAAGAGCAATGCCGGGTAGATGCGCGTGCTGCGATTCTGCACGTGTGCAGGTATTTCATTCGCGATCAAGCTGCCTGGCACGCGCTTCACCGTAGCAAGCCAATCGATGTCGCAACGGGTAGCTGAACTGGCCGGGCGCGCGAGCGCCAGGGGAACCGCGAACGTTAAGCGCTGCAAGAAAAGTGAGTGACATTCGGAACATTCGGGACAAATGTGAATAAGCCAATTTTCGTCAGTTATAGAAGAACGAATGAAGCGAACATATCAGGGTTGGCTATTCGCTTGCGGGAGAGCTTCGGCGCTGAACATGTGTTCATTGATCAGATGGCGTTTCGGCCCGGCGATCATTTTCCCGATGGGCTGAAGCAGGCGATACAAGATGCGAAGGTAGTTATCGCGATCATTGGTCCGCATTGGGAAGAGGCGTTGGCGGGAAGAGCCGCGAAACATCAGGTCGACTTTGTTCTTGAAGAGTTACGCACGGCCCTTGAGGCAAATATCAGGATCATTCCGGTTATTGTCGGCCGTCCGGAAAACGCTATCAAGGCGCCGCTTCTTCCCGCTTCGCTCCAGGGACTATGTTCTCTGCATGTGGTGCATCTGCGCCAGTACAACTGCATGATCGAAGACGAAGCCAAGACGCAGAACCTGATGCGCGAGATCGGGATGATTCCCGGCGTCCCTCGTACGCGTTCGGGTAAGCCGATCCCTCGCTATGCGCCGACGCCCGGCCGGTACCCGGTGAGCTGGGAGGAAATCAAGCGCCTGGGTAGTGAGATATTTTCATGGTTATCCAGGGAAATAGAGAAAGGCGGGGAAAACCTGTCGATTTCCATTTGGGGTATTCCGGGAATGGGGAAGTCGACGCTGGTCGAGCATATTGCAAGCGATGACCGTATTTTCGAGTTTTATCCGGACGGTGTCCTCTTTTGCCGGGTCGGGAAAGATGCCACGGACCGGCAGGTCATCTTGAGTCTTGAGGAGTGGGCTCGAAAGGACAAACTCGATATTCCGCCGGCTGATATTGCCGACATGGAGAGGATCAAGGATACCGAAGTTCAGCTGCGGCAATGGCAGGAGATCATTTCGAGGGAGCTTGCGGGAAGAAAAATGCTTCTCGTCATTGACGACGTCTGGGATGAAGGCATTGGGCGTGCCCTGATGGTAGGGGGAAAGGACTGCGGGTATTTGTTCACGACGCGTCAAAGGCGCGTGGCCAACGATCTCGGCAATCTCGTCATACCGATGCCCAAGCTGACGGAAAAACAAAGTCTCGCTTTACTGAGAGAAATCGCGCCCGGTGCTTTTTTCGCCGGAAACTCCGGGGAGAGGGTGTTCGACCATATCAAGTCGGTTGTCCAGAAGGTCGATGGATTACCCCTGGCTTTGGTCCTGATCGGTTCGACGCTTAAAATAGAGAGTCAAAATGCAAATCCTGCTCGCCACATCGAACAGGCCTTGAATCTATTCGATCGGGCTACTGAGCGGTTGGCCAAAAGAATTCCTTCGCCCGGCTCGACTTTAAAGGAAATTACCCTTGCGGCAGTGATCAATGCGAGCTACCAGGCGCTGAACGAACGCCGTGCAAACGGCGCGACCCTGCAAAGGGCGCTTTGCCGGTTGACGGTTTTACGGCCCGATCCCGAATCATTTTCGCCGGAGCTGGCGGCGCAGGTCATCAGGGATTTGCAGGAAAGCGAGGCGCCGGACCAAAAGCCGATACTGGATCAGCTGACCGACTCCGGACTTGTCGGCTTCTCTTCGTACGATGCGCAGTCGGACCTCAACCGTCACGATGCGGATGTGTCGGAAAAGGAGCTTTACACGATCCATCGAACGATCTCGGATTGTGTCGCGCTGTATCTGAGTCCGGCTGAGAAACAATCTATCTATCAAAGCGCTGCTGAATACTTTGCTGAGCGGCTGACAACCATTGAAAAGAAATTCCAGGAAGAGGGTACGGATTTTAAAAGTTCATATCGTTATGAGAGTGCAGCGTGGCAGGATGCAATGGACAACTGGCGGTTCTATCTGATGATCCAAGGTGACTATAAAACCGCTGCCTTCAAATTTACTCACTCGTGGTTCTGCGCTTTCTGGTGGTGGGGCTGCTTCGACAACTTCCAGTTTTGCGATGAACTCGTGAGGGACTGGCCTACAGAGGGCTTCGCCAACTACGACGCCGAAAAGGACCAGCACGAGCTGATACAAATACTTTCCAGTTATCCTAAGGAAACCGGCGAAAGGCGCGTGGGCAAGAGTCCACGCTGGCATGCGGTCAGGAGAAGCCTGGAGCGCATTGGTCTCGCGCGTCAGCTTGGCGGCGACGTTTCGGATTTCAACAGTGAACAGCGAGAACTGCGCGGCTTGATGAGCATCTTTCTGGCGGAAACTTATCGCTATGGGGAAGACAATTTCCAAGCTGCGGAAGAGTTTTACAGAGATGCGGTTCTGATGTTTGAACCAACGGCTGGCGCGAGCCAGGTGTCGTGGAACAGACCCTGGGTTCGCTATCACCTGGCCGATTGCCTGTACGAAGCGGGACGCATGGACGATGCTGAACTAATCACCCTCGACGCTTACAAGCAGGGGCAGGAGCAAGGCGACCTGGAAATACAATCGCAGTTGCTCCGGCTGCAGGCGGATATTGCGGTGAGCAGAAATGACCTGGGCACCGCCATCGAGAAGTTCAACCGTTCAGTGGCCAATGCCTACGCATTTCAGGCATTCTCAGATGCAACGACCGAAAACGATCCGGACGGATACACGGTTCAGTTCTATCCGATGATCATAAAACGATGCAGCAACAGCCTTCTGCGTTTATATGCCATTGACCCTGCATCGGCTTTGACAATAGCCGGCGCGCTTCGGGCACGCTGGCAGCGTGAAAGCGATGGCGGAGAAGTTCGCGCGGCGTTGGATTCCGCCAATCCGGACAATCTTTCGGCCTGCCTGTTTGCCCCAATTTTTTCGATGGAGAACCTGGGCGACTCCGAAGCAAAAATCAAATACGCAAAGACTGTCAGGGACTACCTCGCGGCGGCGAACTTCCACTTCGAGAGATAACGCGGGTCACGTCCTATGTAATCAACCGGAGCCGTGAATGAACTGTTGCGGACCGCTCTTCAACCAGCGTCCTTACAAGACCCGGCTCTGGGCGCTGGTTGCGCGCGGACTGGTCACGGGGCCTTGTGCTTCTTCCCCCGGTATCCTCATCGCCCGGCGCGTTGATCTGTCTTCACCGAACGCATCGTCGATCCGTGGCCAGACCGATACCTCAGCCTCACAAGGATTGGCTGCGCTTCCAGGTCCAAAGAACGCTCCTGGTATTGCTATCGTCGGTGCGGGTCTGGCTGGCTTGAACGCGGCCTATCAACTTGGCAAGCGTGGCTTGGCTTCTACCGTATATGAGGCGTCAGAGCGCGTGGGCGGCAGAGTTCGATCAGATGCGCGTACTTTCGGTTCTGATGTCGTCACCGAGTCAGGCGGGGAATTTATCGACAGTACGCACAAGGACATGCTCGCCCTGACCAGGGAGTTGAGCCTGCCCCTGATCGACATGGTTTCGGCTTCGGAAGCGTCGCTTGCACCAGGCTACTACTTCGGTGGCCAGCATCGCACCGAGGCCGAAATCATCCTCGGCGTTCGAGACGTGTTGCCGCGAATCGCGGCCGACGTTGCAAGCTTGTCGAAACAGATGGGCTCAAGGCGCCATTCGGAGATCGATCGCCGGTTCGATTGCCTGCCGCTGTCGGAATACCTTGATGAAATCGGCATCTCGGGCTGGTTGAGGAGTCTGCTGGAGGTCGCTTATGCGACCGAGTACGGCCTCGATGTATCCGAACAGTCCAGTTTAAATTTCCTGTCCCTTTTCAATAGCGATGTCTCTCCCGGTTTCGAGATTTTCGGTGCAAGCGACCAGAGATTCAAGGTGGCTGGCGGCAACGAGCTGATCGCACAACGCTTGTCCGAGAGGATTTCAAGACCCGTCCATCTTGAACGCAGGCTTGTACAAATTCGCACACGTGGAGGGGGTTATCGGCTTGTTTTCGACGCGCCAGGGCGCACCGACGTGGTGGACGCCGACATCGTGGTCCTGACGCTACCTTTCACCCTGCTTCGTCTCGTCGATGTGGGAGACATAATGCCGCCGTCCAAACACGATGCCATCAGGAACATCGGCATGGGAACCAATGCCAAGCTGTTGCTTGAAACTCGCACGAGGTTGTGGCGCGACCAGGGAAGGGATGGAGATCTCTATGGCGACTTCCCGTTTCAGACGGGCTGGGACGCCAGCCGGTTGCGCAGCGGAACGACCGGGGTCTTCACGTTTTTCCTGGGTGGCCATGAGGGCGAGTCGGTCGGCAGAGAAAGCGTGGAGTCTCTGGCTGCTTCCGGGGCGCGGCAGCTCGACCCGGTGTTCCCTGGATTCAAGGCGAGCAGTACAGGCAATGCGACCCGTATTCACTGGCCGACAGAACCCTTTAGTCTCGGTTCATATACCTGTTTGCGCCCCGGGCAATGGACTACGATTGCCGATGCCGTGGGCCGCCGCGTCGGCAACCTGTTTTTTGCCGGTGAGCATTGCAGCCGGGAGTTCCAGGGGTTCATGAACGGAGCGGCCCAAAGCGGGCGCCATGCTGCGGAAGCTATCGTGAAAAGCCTGCTTTGAGCGCGTGCTCGCGGGCACCGGTAGCTTCTGCTAACCGGGGCTCACATAGGTATCGCCGACCATCAGGTGCACGATTTCATCGCCGTTCGTTTGCTGGACCTGCCGCTCGCCGGCCACCTCGCCGCGCCGCAGCACGACAATGCGATCGGCGATTGCAAAGATGTCGTGCAGATTGTGCGAGATCAGCAGCACGGAGACACCCTGGGCCTTCAACGCCGTGATCAACTCCATGACCTTGCGCTGCTCGGGCACGCCCAGCGCGGCGGTGGGCTCATCCATGATGAGAACCCGGGCGTTCCAGTAAATGGCCCGGCCAATCGCAATGGCCTGTCGCTGTCCGCCGGAGAGCATCTTCACCGGACCGCCGAGCTTGCGCTCGGGAATCACGATGTCGAGGCGCTCCAGCACCTCGCGCGCGACCTGCGCCATGCGCGGCCGGTCGATGACCTGGAAGCCCAGTTGCCGGCGTAGCGGTTCGCGTCCCAGGAAGATATTGCTGCCGACGTCCAGGTTGTCGGCCAGCGCAAGGTCCTGGTAGATCGTCTCGATCCCGCGGGCTCGAGCGTCCTGCGGATCGCGCAATTGCAGTGGCGCGCCGTCGAACAGCAGTTCGCCCTGGTCGGCCCGGTAGACGCCTGAAATGATCTTGATCAACGTCGACTTGCCCGCACCGTTGTCGCCGGCCAGCGCCAGCACTTCGCCCGGCAGCAACTGCAATGAAACGTGCTTGAGCGCCTCCACGCCGCCAAAGCGGATCGAGACGTCGCGTACCTCAAGGATGGGCGTGCTCATTGGGCGCCTCCGAGACGGTCCTTGTATTGATCGATCAGTACCGACAGGATGATGACGATGCCCACTACGATGAATTGCCAGAACGCGTTGACGTCGACGAACACCAGTCCGAACTGGATCACAGCGATGATCAGCGCGCCGATCAGCGTCCCGATCACGTTGCCGGTCCCACCGAACAGGCTCGCGCCACCGATCACCACGGCGGCGATCGAATCGAGCAACATGGGCTCACCGGCGTTGGCGGCGCCTGCGGCAAAACGCGCGGTATAGATGATCCCGCCGACCGCGGCGAACGCGGCGGCGATCAGATAGACCACCAGCAAGTGGCGTTTGACGTTGATGCCGGCCCGCACCGCGGACTGCGGATTTCCGCCGATCGCATAGGTGTACTGGCCGAAACGCGTCTTCGAGAGCAGCAGATGCATGATCACCAGCAACACTCCGGTCAGCACCACCGGCGTCCAGCCAGCGCCGAGCCACGCAAGACCCGCGTTGTCCACCGAGACGGTCATGCCGCTGCCGGCCGCGAGAAAGCCTGCACCGCGCGCCACGCCATACATGCCGAGCGTGCCGATAAAAGCCGGCACGCCAAGCCACGCGATCAGCACGCCGTTGACCAGCCCGGGAATCAGGCAAACCACAACCGTGAGCGGAATGGACACGATCAGGATCCACGGCGAGCCGCTGCCGAACAGCGTGAACTGCGCGACGCAGACGGCCGCCAGTCCCATCACGAAGCCCGCGGACAAGTCGATGCCGGCCGTGATGATCACGAAGGTCTGGCCGATGGCCAGCAGCAGCGGAGCGGCGGCGGCAAGACCAATCGATTGCAGGTTGTAGGCGTTAAAAAGAAACGACCGATGAGCCGAGATCTGCGCATACACCTCGAAAAAGGCGAGCAGGGCGGCCAGGAACAGCCACGGCCATAGCTTGGTAATCAGCGCGATCTTGTCGAGACGCGAGTTATCCATGGAGTTATCCGCGTTGTCATGAGCAGGACCCGCGTGCGCGGCCGCGCACGCGGTGGTGCCGGTCCATCACTTCAGCCGGCCTGCTTTAGCTAGTTCGAATAGATGTATTGCTGCATGTCGGGCTTGTCGATATTGGTTTTATCGAGAACCTCGAAACCCGTGCTCTTGAGGGTGGGAATTTTCTTGCCGTGAATGACGTCGGCGGCGAACTTGACGCCGTAGTAGCCGATTTCGTCCGGGCGCTGCGCAATCGCGATATCGACCAGGCCGCTCTTGATTTGCTTGTCGATACCAGGCACGGCATCGAATACAACGACCTTGACGATGCCCTGCTTGCCCGCCGCCTTGACGCCTTGGGCCGCGCCGCTGCCGGAGAAGGTGTTCGCGCCGAACACGCCGGCGAGATCTGGATTGCGCGCCAAGACCGCCGCTACGTGAGCAGCGGCCTGGTTGGCGTCGTCCTCGTTGTACAGCGTTTGCAGCACGGTGATGTTCGGGTGCTTCTTCATCTCCTCCGCGAAACCTTCAGCCCGCGCGTCCGTGCTCGATATACCCGGCTTGTTGTTCTCGCAATAGACCGTGCCCTTGTCGCCGATAGCTTTGGCAAGCGCGCGTGCTGCGACCCGGCCGCCTTCGAGATTGTCCGAAGCAATATACGAAAGCGGGAAATCCGCATCGCCCTTGCCCGTCTGATAATGTCCATCGCCGATATAGGTGTCGACGGTAATGACCTTGATGCCGGCGTCGGCGGCTTCCTTCAGCGGTCCAATCAGCTGTTGCTTGTCGACTGGCGAAATCAGCAATACGTCAGGATGCTTGGCGATAAACGCCTTGAGGATCGGCACTTGCTCACTGGTGTTCCACGCTTTGGGAACCTGGAACAGCAACTCGACGTTCTCTTCCTTGGCGGCCCGTTCCGCGCCGCGATGCATGGTGAAGTAGAACGGATCAACCACACCGGGCAGGAGTGCAACCACCGGATGGGCAGCATCCGCCCGTGCGGGTCCTGATAGCGAAAAAACGATGATTGTTGAGACGGCAACCATACAGCGGGAAACGAATCGCTTCATTTTGTCTTCCTCCAGTTTTGAGTCCGACTTGCGACGCCCGACTTGTTCTACACGCTCCATGGCGACTGCAATCGGCTGTTGGGCAGTATAGGCGTGAGCGCTGTCAGTGACCATTGGAATGAGAACGCTAGCGGCGGCGCAACCGATAGCACATCGACGGGGTATGGTGTTTAGTGATTTCGCGAAAATTCTGGCGATGCCTGCGGCGATCATCGCCACCAGGTTCTCGCTCGACGCGATGAACCGCATAAGGTGATGGCGTATCACGACGGTCACGTGCCTGATCTCGCCATTGCGGCACATGGACCCGGTGGGCACCCGGGCGAGCGTCCTGGCGGCACGCAGATGAACCACGCTGCGCTCGCGCGTGTTCGGGCGTTGGAGCCCCAAAATTCGATCCTGTCTGATACATAAAAATATCGTACGAACCTATTTGCCGACGTGAACCCTTTCACCTGATCGCCGCGAATAGTGTGTAGCAATTTGATAATTGTCAAATGCGTAATCGGGGGCTTGCATGATATTACGCAGTCTTAAAGTAATCATCTGCATTGCGAATGAAGCGCACACTCTCCGAGTGAATGACGATGGCACCGGTCTCGCGCCTGTCGGATTCTTCGCTTGCTTCGTTGGGGGTCTTTCGTTGCGATGCAGATGACACTTGCGCGCTGCGGTTAGCCGTCTGCATGATGATCCCGTGGCTATCAAGCCCGAAGAAGTGAATGAAAGGTGACGTGAAATGATCAGGAAGTTGCTCATTGCCGGCGGCAGTTGCGTGGTCCTCGGGTATTTAGTCCTCGCTGCCTATGCGAATTTCCACGACAGGAACTATGCCAGGCAGTCCGCGTCCCTGGCAGCCCATTCGGTGGAGAGCGGTCGGATTCGCGTGTTGCTGGATGAGAAAGCCTGTTACTACTGCCACTCTACCCAGGCCACGCTGCCGGGTTACTCACGTTTGCCAGGCATGAAGCAGTTGTCCAGTTACGACGTCCGCACCGGGCAGAAGAATTTCCGGATCGATCCCGTATTCGCGGCGCTTCGGGACGGGACGCCCGTGCCTGAAGCGGATCTCGCGAAGCTCGAAGCGGTCGCGAAAGAAGGCACCATGCCACCCAGACTCTTCCGCTCGGTGCACTGGAGCGCGAGCCTCTCCGACGCTGACCGGCAAGTGCTGCAGGACTGGATTGCGAAGGAACGCGACATGTACTACGCCACTCCCGGTGTTGCAGCCGAGTTCCAGAACGAGCCCGTGCAGCCGCTGCCAACGTCGATTCCAGTCGATTCCCGCAAAGTGGAGTTGGGCATGCAGCTGTTCCATGATCCCAGGCTGTCCTCGGACAACACCGTGTCCTGCGCAAGCTGTCATTCGTTGTCGGCGGGGGGCGATGGCCGTAAAACGTCGCTCGGCGTGGGCGGGAAGGTGGGGCCAATCAACGCGCCGACCGTTTTCAATGCAGCGCTGAATGACACGCAGTTTTGGGACGGCCGCGCTGCCACGTTGCAGGATCAGGCCGGCGGTCCGCCGCTTAACCCGGGTGAGATGGCGTCTACGTCCTGGGAGTAAATCATCGGCAAGCTGCAAAAGGACTCCTCCTTCACCGAAGCCTTCAGCAAGGTGTATCCAGAGGGTTACTCGGGTGCCAACATTACCGATTCAATTGCCGAATTCGAAAAAACCCTGCTGACTCCGAGCCGCTTCGATGCTTATCGGAGGGGAAACAAAACAGCATTGACCATCGAGGAACTGCATGGTTACAAGCTGTTCAAGGCAAACCGCTGCTTTACCTGTCACGTCGGTCAGAATCTCGGCGGTCAGTCGTTTGAGCGATGGAATTGAAGGGCCATTATTTTGGAGACCGCGGTGACAGTGTGACCGCAGCGGACCATGGTCGCGCGAACGTCACGAAAGACGAGCATGACCGTTATCGATTCAAGGTGCCGACCCTGCGCAATGCCGAACTGACCGCACCGTATTTCCACGATGGCGGTACTGCCGATCTCCATCAGGCGGTTCGTACCATGCTGAAGTATCAGGTCGGCAAGGAGTTGCCCGATGCGGATGTCGATGCGCTCGTCGCATTCCTGAAATCGCTGACCGGGACTTACACACCGTTGAGCGGCAGCGAGAAGGGGGATGTGCCGGCGCGTGCGCACAACCCGTCTTGAGCGATTGAGCCGCTGCCTGCGAAACAGCGGCGCTCATCCTGTTTGCCGTCATTCGCAGGCGCTTGGCGGGGGCGCAGAAGTTGACTGTCGCCGCCGCCGGAAAAGCCAACTATTGCAGCGGCTTGTGAGCGTCCGTGGACGACGACAAAATCCTCTCCACATACCGCGCAATCAAATCGATCTCCAGATTGACCTTCGCGCCGGCCTTCAAATGCCGCAACGTCGTCACTTCCACCGTATGCGGAATCAGGTTGATCGAAAACTCGCAGCCATCGGGCCGGTCGTTCACGGTATTCACCGTCAGGCTCACACCGTTCACCGTCACGGAACCCTTATAAGCCAGGTACTTGCCGATATCGCGCGACGCGAGGATCCGCAGTTCATGCGACTCGCCGACCGGGGCGAAATGCGTCACTTCACCAAGACCATCAACGTGTCCCGACACCAGATGCCCGCCCAGCCGGTCATGCGCACGCAAGGCCTTTTCCAGGTTCACATCGCTGGGTTCGGACAAGCCTGCCGTCTTGCTAAGGCTTTCACGCGATACATCGACGGCAAAAGAGCCGGCGGACTTCTCGATCACCGTCATGCACGCACCCTGGATGGAGATGCTGTCGCCAAGCTCCACGTCCGCGAGATCGAGCCCGCCGGACGCCACCGTGAGACGAACACCGGTGTCAGTATCGTTGGCTGAACCCAGCGGCGTAACGGCTTCAATGCGGCCGACCGCCGCGACAATTCCTGTGAACATCGTGGAGCTTCCTTAGGTTGTGCGTGTTGTGTTGTGCGTCAGATGACCGGTTTAGCGTCCGTGGGCACATCGGTCTTCACCACCGCAAAGCGCGCCAGGATGCGCAGGTCATCGCCCAGCCGGTCAATGCGGTGAAACCGCAGATGCGGCCGGGCATCGAGTGTATCGGGCGGCGTGAAGTCGAACATGCCCGGCGCGCTGCCCAGCAAACTCGGCGCGAGATAGACCAGCAGTTCGTCGACACACCCCTCGCGCAGCAGCGAACCATTGAGCTTGTGGCCCGCTTCCACGTGCAATTCGTTGATACCGCGATCGGCGAGGATACCCAGCATGGCAGGCAGATCGACCTTGCCGTGCTCGTTCGTCAACGACGTGAACTCGATACCGCGTTCTCGCAGCGCATCGGCCTTTGCAAGGTCGGGCTCAGCGCCGCAAAACACCCACGGCGGCGCGCCTTCCAAAATCCGGGCGGTGAGCGGCACGTCCAGGCGGCTATCGATCAGCACGCGTTGCGGCTGACGCGGCGTCTCCACTGCGCGCACGGTGAGTTGCGGATCGTCCTCCCGCACCGTGCCAATGCCCGTCAGGATCGCGCATGCGCGCGCACGCCATGCGTGACCGTCGGCTCGCGCCGCTTCGCCGGTGATCCACTGGCTTTCGCCGCTCGGTAACCCGGTGCGGCCGTCCAGCGTGGCCGCGACTTTCATGCGTACCCACGGACGGCGGCGCGTCATGCGCGACACGAAGCCGATGTTCATCTCGTACGCTTCATTGGCCAGCAGGCCGCAGCGCACATCAATACCCGCATCGCGGAGAATCGACAGTCCGCGCCCGGACACCGCCGGATTCGGATCTTCCATTGCTGCGATCACCTTGGCGACGCGCGCGTCGATCAGCGCATGCACGCACGGCGGCGTGCGGCCGAAATGGCTGCACGGCTCCAGCGTGACGTAGGCGGTGGCACCCCGCGGATCGTGGCCGCGCGCCCGCGCGTCTTTCAACGCGCGAATCTCGGCGTGGTCCTGACCGGCCGGCTGTGTAAAACCTTCGCCGATCACATCGCCGTCTTTCACCAGCACGCAGCCGACGCGCGGATTCGGCGTCGTCGTGTACATGCCGCGGGCGGCCAGCGCCAGCGCGCGCTCCATGTGCGAGAAATCGGTCTGCGAGAACATGGCGGCGGCTCTAGGCGGCAACGCGGGCGAACGCGCCGCGGGCGGCGTCGAGCGTCGCGTTGATGACGGCGTCGTCATGGGCCATCGATACAAACCCCGCCTCATACGCTGATGGCGCGAAGTACACGCCGGCATCGAGCATTTCGTGGAAAAACGCGTTGAAGCGCTTCGTGTCGCCCTGCGTGACTTCGGCGAAGCTTCCCGGCACATTCGCGGCGAAATACAAGCCGAACATGCCGCCGATAGTGTCCGCCGAGAACGGCACCCTGGCTTCTTTGGCAACGGCCGCGAGGCCGTCGGCGAGACGGCGCGTTTGCTTGGTGAGTGTTTCGTAGAAACCCGGCGCCTGGATCAGTTGCAGCGTTTTCAACCCGGCCGCGACCGCGATCGGATTACCCGACAACGTGCCCGCCTGGTACACGCCGCCAAGCGGCGCGAGATGCGCCATGATGTCCCGGCGTCCGCCGAACGCCGCCGCCGGCATGCCGCCGCCGATCACCTTGCCCAGGCACGTCAGGTCCGGCTTGATGCCATAGACCTGCTGCGCGCCGCCCAGCGCCACGCGAAAGCCGCACATCACTTCATCGAAAATCAGTACCGAGCCGTACTCGTCGCAACGTGCACGGAGCGCTTGCAGGAATTCGGGCGTGGCCTTCACGAGGTTCATGTTGCCGGCCACAGGCTCCACGATCACCGACGCGATTTCCGCACCGAACGCGGCAAACGCTTCGTCAAGCTGCTCGACGTTGTTGTATTCGAGCACGGTGGTGTGCTTGGCGATATCGACGGGAACGCCTGCCGACGTGGGGTTGCCGAACGTCAGCAGACCGGAACCCGCCTTCACCAGCAGGCTGTCGGCGTGACCGTGATAGCAACCCTCGAACTTTATGATCCGGTCCCGCTTCGTGAAGCCGCGCGCGAGGCGCAGCGCGCTCATGGTCGCTTCCGTGCCGCTGGACACCATGCGAACCTGTTCTATCGACGGCACCAGCTTGCAGATTTCCTCCGCGATCTCGATCTCGGATTCCGTCGGCGCGCCAAACGAAAACCCGTTCGCGAGCACACGCTGCACGGCTTCGAGCACTTCGGGATGAACGTGACCGAGGATCATTGGCCCCCAGGAACCGATGTAGTCGATGTACTGCTTGCCGTCGGCGTCCCAGAAATACGGACCTTGCGCACGTTCGATGAACCGCGGCGTGCCGCCGACCGAGCGAAACGCGCGCACCGGCGAGTTCACGCCGCCGGGAATGGTTTTCTGGGCGCGTTCGAAGAGAGCTTCATTTCTGGACATGACGGGGCCTGCGCTGAATGACGGGTTCGGCTGGAGAGGGCTGCGGCCGCTGGCAACGATCAAGCCTGGATCGGCGCCGGGATTGGATTCGGCGGGATCCGGCGGGATCCGGCGGGGTCCGGAGGCCGCCCGCGGCTGCAGGAAATCAAGGTGAAATTGTACCGGAGTCGCCTGGCTTCGGCCCGCGACGCTCCGTCCCGGCGCCGCGTACGAAAGGACAGCCGCGAGGCTTGTGAAAGCGGGGCGCGTACAATGCACACTGTTTTAAGGCTTTGTTTAAGCCGTTCGCCTGCACGCCGGACGTGGCCGTTGCGAGGTTTTTCGCATTCGTATGCGGGTTCGTTTCGCTACCCGTCGCTTGGCCGCCATCGGCCGCCAGTCCCGGAAACCGCGCCTTTTCCTCAAGCTTCCTTTCGCCTCTCATGCCCGAAATCATCAAGCGCCGTGCCGACCGCCGACTGATCCTGTTGCTCGGCGCGCTGGCGGCGTGCGGCCCGCTTTCCATCGACATGTATCTGCCGAGCCTTCCGGCGCTCGCCGTGTCGTTCGGCACGACCGCCGCCGCCGCGCAGATCACGCTGACCAGTTTCATGCTGGGCTTTTCGCTCGGCATGCTGGTGTACGGTCCGCTCTCCGACGCCTACGGCCGCCGGCCAGTGCTGCTCGGCGGCATTGTGCTGTACACGCTCGCGAGCGTGGGCTGCGCGCTGTCGTTTTCTATCGATTCGCTGGTTATCCTGCGCTTCCTGCAGGCGCTCGGCGCGGGCTCGGCGTCGGTGCTGGCGAGGGCGATTGCACGCGACGCCCACGCACCATCGGACGCGGCCCGCGTGCTCTCGATGCTTGCCATTGTCACGTCGATCGGACCGTTGCTCGCGCCGTTGATAGGCGGGCAGTTGCTGCTGCTTGGGGGCTGGCGCGCGGTGTTCGTCACGTTGACGGTGTTCGGCACGATCTGCGCGGTGACCACTTATCTGCGGGTGCCGGAGACCTGGCCGCGTGAAAAACGGGCGACGTCAGCGCTTGGCCGATCGTTCGCCGCGTACGGACGTCTGCTCACCGATCCCGTCACGTGGGGCCACACGCTTTGCGGCGGCATGGCGTTCGCGTCCATGTTCGCGTACATCACCGCGACGCCGTTTGTGTATATCGACTACTTTCATGTGAAGCCGCAGCATTACGGGTTTTTCTTCGGGCTGAACATTATCGGGATCATCGGCTGGAACGTCGTCAACACGCGGCTGGTCGGGCAGCTGGGATCGCTGAAACTGATTTCGATCGCGTCGTTTGTCAGCGTGATCGCAGCGCTCGCAACAGCGTTCGTGTGTATCACCGGTTTTGGGGGCTTGTGGTCGATCGTCGGCTGTCTGTTCTTCGTGGTCGGCGTAGTCGGTTTGTTATCGGCGAATTGCACGACCGACCTGATGCATCGATACCCGCACAACGCAGGCGCCGCCGCCGCTGTGTTCGGCGCGGTGCAGCTGGCGCTCGGCGCGCTGGCGAGTGTCGCGGTCGGGATGTTCCACGACGGCACGCCGCAAGGGATGGGGATCGTGATCGGGGTGACGGGCGTGCTGACTTTCGTTGGCCGCACGCTGGTGCTGCGCTGGCACGGCACGCCGGTGCGGGCGAGCAGGGTGGGGTGATGGATCGGCGCCCGGTTCCCGTGAACACGGTTCGTTCACGGGAACCGGGCGCGTTGCCGCCTTCTCAGCCGCGTGTCACTTGTCTCCCACCATCTGCTGCAAGAACGTGAACGCGGTCGCTTCCACGCGGGCGATGCTTTCTGCCTCCACGCCGGCCCCGTGCCCGCCGTCGCGGTTCTCCAGATACCATACGCGTTCGTGCCCCTGCGCCTGCATCCTCGCGGCCATCTTGCGAGCGTGGCCGGGATGCACGCGGTCATCGGTCGCCGACGACGTGAACAGCGCCGGCGGATAAGCCGCATCGGCCTTGACGTTCTGATACGGCGAGTATGTCATCAGGAAGCGCAGGTCCTGGGCATCGGCGGGGTCGCCGTATTCATCGATCCACGACGCGCCTTGCAGCAGCAAGTGAAAACGCGCCATGTCGAGCAATGGCACTTCGGACAGCACCGCGCAGAACAACGCCGGGCGCTGGACCAGCATCACGCCGGTCAGCAAGCCGCCATTGCTGCCGCCACGAATGGCGAGTTGTTTCGATGTCGTCACGCCCGACGCCACCAGCGCTTCCGCAACCGCGATGAAGTCATCGAAGGCGACCTGGCGTTTCTCGCGCTGCGCCGCCTGATGCCACTCCGGTCCGAATTCGCCACCGCCACGAATGTTCGCGACTGCGTACAATCCACCGCTTTCGAGCCACGCGATTCCCGTTGTTGCGTCGTAATGCGGGTCGAGCGCGACTTCGAAACCGCCATAACCGTAGAGCAGGCAGGGCGCGGTTTCATGACCCTTGACGTTCGCTTCACGGCCGATCAGCCAGTAGGGGATGGCGACGCCATCGGTTGATATCGCGTGACGACGCTCGGCAATGAGGCCGGTGGCGTCGAATTGAGCCGGAAGGCGGGCGAGCAGTTGCCATTCGTTTTCCGGTTGCGCGAAATCGGCGTAGTACAGCGACGGCGGCGTGAGGAAATGCTCGACGTGAACGAGCACGGTATCGTCACGTTCGCTGTCGATGGAATCCACATACGACTGGCTGGCAGCCGGCAGCGCGAACTGACGGCGGGTCCATTCGCCTTCGAAGCCGGCCGGCGGGGCGAGCAGTTCCACGCGCGGCGAACCATCGTCCATCTGCGATACAACCAGCCAGTGCTTCGTGAAGTCGATATCGGCGAGAACGGTTCGCCCTGACGGCGTGAACAGCACGGTGAAATTGCGCGCGCCTTTCAGGAAGGCGTCGCGACGGATGACGAGCAGCGCACCGCTCGCGTAGGTTGCATCGCCGGCGTCGTAGGATTCCCGCGGCGTGACAAACAGCCAGCCGTTCCAATGCTCCAGTTCCGCGTGCAGCGGCACATCGTATTGCTGCCATTCGCCGGTGGCTTCATCCAGCCAGTATTGCAGCGTGTCGAAGAACGAGGTCGCGCGTGACGCAAGATGCAGCTTTTCGAGCTGATCGTAGTCCACGCCCGCCGAGACATCGCGGCGCTTGCCTTCGAAGACCACGGGGGCGTCGGCCAGCTTCGTGCCGCGCTTCCATTTGCGCGCCTGACGCGGAAAACCGGATGTGGTCAGCGCGGGCTTCTTGCTGTGCGCGCTGTCGTCCCAGCCCACATACACCGTGTCGCGATCGATCCACGAAATGCCGTGCTTGCCCACATCGGGAAGCGTGAAGCCGTCTTCCACAAAGCGCTGCGATTCGATGTCGAACTCGCGGACCATGCATGCGTCCGAGCCGCCCGGCGACAAGCTCACCAACGCCCGGTCCCAGGTCGGGTAGAGCATGTCGAAGTCATGCAGCGCCCAGCGGATACCGTCTTTGGCGGCGCGCGTGTTCAAGTCGATCTGGTCGACATCCAGGATGGTTTGCCATTCGGGCGTGCCGGCGAGCCACGATGACCACGGAGTGCGTCTGACGATTCCAAGCGGATGCGTTTCGTCTTGCCACGTGTTGTAGCCCCAGTCGTTGTAGCGAGAGCACGAGACGATCCGTTCCTGCGAGGTGTATGCGGTTTTCAGGCGCGCGGTCAGCGCATCGGTTTGCGGCGTTTTACCGAAAGCCGTCGTTGTCCGGGCGTTTTGCGCGTCGACCCAGTCGTCGACACGGGCGTCGTCGAGCGCTTCCAGTTCAATAAACGCATCCTCGGGGCTGGACTTTTGCGGCGCGGATGTCCACGCAAGGTCGGGGTGTTTGGCGAGGAAGCTTTGGGTCATGTCGGGAGAGTGTGCACAGCGGCAAACGCCGCAAGGCGCCGCCGCCGATATTGTCGGTGAACAGGGATTGTGCCTGTTCGACGCGCAGGACGTGCATTAATGCCGGGGACCCGGGGCCTTAACGCGATTTCGGCAACTTCGATCACATCAATTTTCAGGTTCGCTGCGTGCCAGTTCTTGCGCGCGCAATCGCGCGGGGCAAGCAATTCTTATTCGATAGCCGCAAAAGAGGCACGACGATACGGAGGTTCCCGATTCCAGGACATCTGATCGATCCCGCCTGCAAGAATCAGATTACAAGATTCAATTCGGACGCGCACTTCATTGAGAGTTTCTGAATAAAAAATACGGGCTGACCACGTGGCCGTTGCAGTTCATGGACTTGCAATGCGTGAATTGAACTCGAATCGGTATGCCAATAAAACGCGTGGTACGCAAAGCGAGTCCAACTACACGCAAAGCAAACAAAATCACTTCTTTGAGATAAGATGATTTTGAGAGAAATGCTTTTATTCGGAATGCGAAGATATTTTATATCTGCAAGCCATTTTGTTAGAGATGGCGGGCTGCTTATCAATTGCACGGGGAGTTGATCTATACAGCAGTGCGATCTCCGGCATCGCGCTTGATTCAAACGGCTGCTCGTAGCCGCTCTTCCCTTGTCAATGCGTTGTTTCATTGCCGTGACGTGATATCCGCGAAAAGCGAACCAATGCCGTGAGCCCCCGTGATCTCCGTAATAACAATCGTTCGTGCGTATGCAATTCAATCCGGGGTAACGTTGAGTTTCGTTGAATGCCGGTATCGACGTTATGAGGGATCGTAAATGCCAAATGCCATTGAGGCCGCTTGATGAAATGGGGTGATCGTGAGTTGAACGGTGTCGCGCATAACGAAACAGAATCCATAGCGAGGCGGTAAATGAGCCGAATTCGTCATGCCGCGCCGGACTGGGCGCTTGATTCCGTGCAAATGGCTGCAGTGTTTGCCCAATTGCATTTCGGTTATAGAAACCGACGAACCGTGAGCGGCGGTCCTTGCAGCTGCCTGACACCCATTAGCGCCGGCATTCTATTGATCAGCATTGCCGCGATCATGAGTCAGGCACACGCGCAAACCATTGCACTCCCCAGCGCTACCAGCACGGTTACCCTGCAATCCCTGAGTCCGGGTTCGACCACTTTCGATGCGTCGGTGGGCACGATGATCAACGCATCGACGGGCGATGGTGTCGACGGCAACAACGCGCAGAACTGGGTTTTCACCAACCACGGTTCGATAACCGGCGCGTCTTTGGGTATCTCGTTGTCGTCGGCTACGCTCAACGGCCTCACCTTGGACAATTTTTCCTCCATTCAATGCAAAACCGCGCAGGGTGTCCTGCTGACGAATGGCGGTCAACTGACCAATCATGCGGGCGCCACCATTGCTGGCGCACTGGATGCCGTTTCGGTTATTGGCGCCGGATCTTCAGTCAGCAATGATGGCTTTGTTACAACGGGCAGCAACTCTTCCGCCGGGGTGTACTTCGCTGCCGGCGGCAGCTTTACACAAAGCGCAGCTGGCACGGTCGGCACGAATGGGGGCACCGGCTACGGAGTTGTCTTCAATACCGGTGGTGTCGCCGGTACCAACGCCGGCATGGTTTATGGCGCATCGGCCACGTATGCATTCTGGGCCCGGGGTGCTGCAACGGGCACTTTCAGCAACAGCGGCACGTTCAGCGCGGGTACGGGCGCCGTGCTCGCAAGCAACGGCGTTACCCTGACCAACACCGGCACCATCACCGGTACGGGCGGCACAGCGGTTTCTCTCACAGGCAGCGGTAACACGCTGGTACTTGGAACAGGATCAGCGCTCAACGGCAGTGTCGCCAGTACCGGCACAAACAATGTGCTGACGTTGCAAGGATCGGGCAGCGCGGACAACCGCAGGTGTCGAACCGCATAAAACGAAAGGGCTGCGTTTTCGCAGCCCTTCGTTCAGCCGGCCGAGACCTGTTAAGCCAGCCGTTCTTCCGTCTTCGAATCGAACAATACGGCCTTCGATACATCGAACAACAGCGTCATGTTCGTCAGCGGCTGCGGGTTGCTCGCCGGGTGTACGCGGCTCACCACGCGCTTGCCGTTCACCTGCGTGAACACGAGCGTATCCGGACCCGTAGGTTCGATCACATCGATCTTCACTTCGATCGGCTGCAACCGTGCGTCTTCCACGTTATGCGCACTGCGCGCATCGGTGATCCGCTCCGGACGAAGTCCAAGAATCACGTTCTGACCAATCTTGCCGCGCACTGAAGCGGCATCGAACGGCAGGTTCAACACGGTACGCGACACGCCCGTGTCAATCTCGAGCCCGATACCCGAGCCGGCCTCGACCAGCTTTCCATCGATGAAATTCATTGGCGGCGCGCCAATAAATCCCGCCACGAACAAGTTCGCCGGCGAGTCATAGATATCCTGCGGCGCGCCGAACTGCTGCACCACGCCGTCCTTCATCACCGCGATCCGGTCGCCCAGCGTCATGGCTTCAATCTGATCGTGCGTCACATACACAATCGTCGTGCCCAGGCGCTGATGCAGCAGCTTGATTTCCGAGCGCATTTCGATCCGCAGCTTCGCGTCCAGGTTCGACAACGGCTCGTCGAACAGGAACATCACCGGGTCGCGAGCAAGCGCACGGCCCATGGCCACGCGCTGACGCTGACCGCCCGACAACTGGCCCGGCTTGCGGTCGAGCAAATGCTGGATCTGCAATGTGTCCGACACGCGCGTGACGATTGCCTGCTGTTCGTCCTTCGGCACCTTGCGGATGTTCAGGCCGAACGAGATGTTTTCGCGCACGGTCATGGACGGATACAGCGCGTACGACTGGAACACCATCGCAATGTCGCGATCCTTCGGCGAGAGGTTGTTCACCGTCTTGCCGTCGATCATGATGTCGCCCTTGGTGACCGTTTCCAGCCCGGCGATCATATTGAGCAGCGTCGACTTGCCGCAGCCCGAACCGCCCACGAGGATCAGGAACTGACCGTCCTCGATGTCGATGTTCACGCCCTTCAGAACGGGAACGCCGTTCGCATAAGTCTTGTACACGTCACGGATTGAAAGGCTTGCCATGCTATGAATCCTTTAATGTCTCTGCGCGGAATGTCATCGCGCACATCAGTTGATCTTCTACCGCGAGCGCCGTTCAGCAACTGAAGGCGCCGCGCGGGAATTCAGCCCCCGAATTCAGCCCTTCACCGCGCCTGCAGTCAGGCCGCGCACGAAGAACCGGCCGGCGACCATGTAGACGAGGAGGGTGGGCAGGGCGGCAATGATTGCGGCAGCCATGTCGACGTTGTATTCCTTCACGCCCGTCGATGTGTTGACCAGGTTGTTCAGGGCGACGGTGATCGGCATTGAATCGACGCCGGAGAACACGATACCGAACAGGAAGTCGTTCCAGATCTGCGTGAATTGCCAGATCAAGCACACCATGAAAATGGGCAACGATACCGGCAGCAGGATCTTCGTGAAGATGGTGAAGAAACCCGCACCGTCAATCCGCGCCGCCTTCACGAGTTCCGCCGGAATGCTCACGTAGAAGTTGCGGAAGAACATGGTGGTGAACGCAATACCGTAGACCACGTGCACAAGCACAAGACCGGTCGTGGTGTTGGCGAGTCCCAGCATGCCTTGCAAACGCGCCATCGGCAAAAGGATGGCCTGGAACGGGATGAAGCAGCCGACCAGCAGCATGGTGAACACGGCGTCGGCGCCGCGGAAGCGCCAGTGCGTGAGCACATAGCCGTTGAATGCGCCGATGATCGACGAGAGCAGCACGGCCGGGATCACCATGCGCACGGAGTTCATGAAGAACGGTTCCATGCCGTCGCAGCGCACGCCGGTACACGACTGCGACCACGCCTTGACCCAGGGCGCGAACGTGAAGTGCGTCGGAGGAGTGAGCAAGTTGCCGGTGCGCAACTGGTCGAGGTCCTTGAAGGACGTCGAGAGCATCACGTAGATCGGGAACAGGAAATACAGGGCAAACAGGATCAGTGCCGCATAGATGACGGCGCGGCTGATCGTCATCTTAGATTCCATTGCGCGTGCTCCTCGATTCCAGGTACATGAGCGGCACCAGCACGGCGACGACGGTGGCGAGCATCATCATCGACGAAGCGGCGCCCAGGCCCAGTTGCCCGCGATTGAACGAAAACGTGTACATGAACATGGCCGGCAGCGACGACGACGTGCCCGGACCGCCCGCGGTCAACGCAACCACGAGGTCGAACGTCTTGATGGTGATGTGGCAGAGGATCAACAGCACGGAGAAGAACACCGGCCGCATGCTCGGGATCACGATACTGCGATAGATCCTCGGCAAGGATGCGCCGTCCATCTGCGCGGCCTTGAAGATTTCCGCGTCCACGCCGCGCAAACCGGCGAGGAACAAGGCCATCACGAAACCCGTGGATTGCCATACGGCCGCGATCACGACGCAGAAGATTGCCTTGTCCGGGTTACCGAGCCAGTCGAACGAAAAGCTTGTCCAGCCCCAGTCGTGGAAGATCTTTTCCAGCCCGAGGCCCGGATTCAGGATCCATTGCCACGCGGTACCCGTTACGATGAACGACAGCGCCATCGGATACAGGAAAATCGCACGCAATGCGCCTTCGTTGCGGATCTTTTGATCGAGCAGGATGGCGAGGAACAGCCCGAGTCCAACGCAGATCGCGATGAACGGAATGCCGAACCAGCCAAGGTTCGCCGCGGACGTCCACCAGACGTCGTTTGAGAACAGCTCGGTGTAGCGCTGGAAGCCGGTGAATTCATAGCGCGGCATCAATCGCGAATTCGTCAGCGAAAGCCAGCCGGTGATCAGGATAAAGCCGTACACGAACACCAGTGCAATCAGCACGCTTGGTGCGAGTACGAGCTTCGGAATGTATGTATCGGCAAGCGCCGCCAGAGGCGACGTGCGGCGGGGCGGGGTGCGCGACGTCTTGCTCGCGATACCGCTAGGGGAGGCAGCCACTTCTCGACTCCTGAAAATTTGCCGGCAAGAGTCTCAGGCCGGAACAGGTATACAGCAGTTTTTACGCCAACTCATGCTTGGGATTTGCCCGGGCGCGCGGCCGGTTGAAAAAACCGCGCGCCCGGTGTTGCCGAATCAAACGCTTACTTCGCGTTTATTTCGCTCACTTCGCTCATTTCGTCTTGGCGGCATTCGCGAGCGCTTGCACTGCGCTCTTCGAATCCTGCGTCGAGTTCATGAACTTCGTCACGACGTCGGTAATTGCGCCTGCCGTTGCGTCGCCTTGCGCCATGCCGTGAGCCAGCGACGGCACATAACCGCCTGCCTTGATGGCGGTCTGTTCATCAGCGTACGACTGCTTGCCGCACGCGTCGAACTTGGCCATCGACACACCCAGGCGAACCGGGATCGAGCCCTTGTACAGGCTGAACTGTTCCTGGAACGCAGGCGACATGATGGTCTTGGCGAGCGCCAGTTGTCCCGGCGACGCTTCCTTCGAGCCCTTCTGCTGGAAGAACACGAACGAGTCGACGTTGAACGTGTACTGCTTGGCGGTGCCCGGCACCGGTGCGCAGACATAGTCCGTACCGGCGGTCTTGTTCGCGCCTGCGAACTCGCCCTTGGCCCAGTCGCCCATGAACTGCATGCCGGCCTTGCCGTTGATGACCATGGCTGTAGCCAGGTTCCAGTCGCGGCCGGTGCGGCCGTTATCGAAGTACGTCTCGATCTTGCGCACCGTGTCGAACACGCCAACCATCTGGTCCGACGTCAGCGTCTTCTGATCCAGGTCGACAATCGCCTTCTTGTAGAAGTCCGCACCTTGCGACAGCACGACGTCTTCCCACAAGGTCAGGTCTTGCCACGGCTGGCCGCCCGCTGCCACCGGAATGATGCCCTGGGCCTTCATCTTGTCAGCCAGGTCGAAGAATTCCGGCCACGTGGTCGGAACCTTGCCGCCGGCCTTGTCCAGTGCTGCCTTGTTGATCCACAGCCAGTTCACGCGGTGCACCGAGAACGGTGCCGCAACGTAGTGGCCATCGGCGTGCATGATCTTGTCGATTTCGGGCGGCAGGTTCTTCTTCCAGTCGCCGGCAACCGAATCGATCGGCACGAGTACGCCTTGTTCAGCCCATTCCTGGATCAGCGGACCCTTGATCTGTGCGGCCGACGGGGCGTTGCCCGAGATGACCTGGGTCTTGAGCGCCGTCATGGCCGCAGCACCCGCACCGCCTGCAACTGCGAAGTCCTTCCAGGTGTAGCCCTGCTTGGTCATGTCGTCTTTCAACACGCCAACGGCCTTCGACTCACCACCGGAAGTCCACCAGTGCAGTACTGACAGGGATTCAGCAGCCTGAACCGCTTGCGCCGACACACCGCACAACAGACCTGCGGCGCCGAGCGCGCCGATGAGCTTGCGAAATTTCATTGTTTATCTCCTCCGAACACCTGAACAAAAAACGATTGGCCCCTGATGCCGCCAGGAAGCGATGGCTGGAACATGAACAAACAGAAGTGGCCGGTATCGGCGGTGTCGGCGAGATAAGGCTGGCGTTATCCAGGGCAAGAAACCCTGGGCACGCCAGCTTGGCCGGCAGACCGAACCACGGCCGCACGGCTCTCAAGAGATGAGTGTGTCGAATCGCAACTTGTGTCTCCTCTTTTGATTTTTGCCCGTTCACACTGGCGTCGGCCAGCGCGGCGTGCGTCCGGGGTTTTGCATCAACGCAGCTTTTTTCCCTTGCCGCGCCGTTGCCTATCTGGCAAAAGCGTCTTCGGCTCAGGTCAATTACCATGCAACTAGACGTCAATCTCCGGGAAAACACGCATGTTCTGGTTGACTAAGTGTTTTTTTCCGGGATCACGTTACCCCTTGATTTGAATTGTAGTTAAACTACAATTCAGTGTCAAAAAAAATTTTATTGGACTACGGTCCTACTGAACCCCAGCGGAGACACATGCAAAACGACTCGAATTTCACCTTTGTTCTGTTCGGCGGAACAGGCGATCTTTCGATGCGCAAGATCCTGCCGGCGCTGTTCGAAGCGCACCGTGGCGGAATGCTCGCCGAAGGCGGCAAGATCGTCGCGGTGGCGCGCGCCGCCGAAGATCGCGAGGCGTATTTGAAATGGGTCGATGAACACGTCAAGCCGCACGTGTCGAAGAATGGCGTCGACGAAAGCGTGTGGAAGGGTTTCCTGGCGCGTTTCGTCTACGTTCGCCTCGACCTCGGCAAGCCGGAAGATTTCAAGCTGCTGCGCGATGCGGTCAACGAGCACGGCGGCACGCGCGTGTTTTACCTGGCTACCGGCCCGTCGCTGTTCGTCCCGATCTGCCGTGCGCTCGCCGATGTCGGCCTGAACGAAAATGCGCGGATCGTGCTGGAAAAGCCGCTGGGCTACGACCTGAAGTCGTCGCAGGCCATTAATGACGCGGTGGGCGAAATCTTCGCGGAAGAGCAGATCTACCGGATCGACCACTATCTGGGTAAGGAGCCGGTGCAGAACCTGCTCGCGCTGCGCTTCGGCAATGCGTTGTTCGAACCGCTGTGGCGCCGCGAATGGGTGGAGAGCATCCAGATCACGATTGCGGAAGAACTGGGCGTGGAAGCGCGCGGCGATTTCTACGACAACACCGGCGCCTTGCGCGACATGGTGCAGAACCACTTGCTGCAACTGCTTTCCATCGTGACGATGGAACCGCCGCATTCCATGGATTCCGATTCCGTGCGCGACGAAAAGCTGCGGGTGCTGCGCGCGCTCAAGCCCGTCGATCCGCGCGACATCAGCAAGGTCGCGGTGCGTGGGCAATATCATGCGGGTGTGATCAAGGGAACGTCGGTGCCGGCGTACGCGACCGAAAAGGGCGTTCGCCCGGATAGTCATACAGAGACGTTCGTTGCGTTGAAGGTGGAAATCGAAAACTGGCGCTGGGCCGGCGTGCCGTTTTTCCTGCGCACAGGCAAGCGGCTGGCGGACCGGACGGCGGAGATCGTCGTGAACTTCCGCCCCGTGCCGCATTCGGCGCTCGGTGCGAACGCGTTGCGCGCGGGCGCGAACCGGTTGGTGATCCGCCTGCAGCCGAACGAAACCATCCGGTTGTATTGCCTTGCGAAACAACCCGGCGAGGGCATGAATCTCGCGAGCGTCCACCTGGATCTCGCGTTCGACAAGTTTTTCAAGGAAGGGCAGATGGAGGCGTATCAGCGCCTGCTGCTCGACGTGATCAACGGACGTCTGGCGTTGTTCGTACGGCGTGACGAGCAGGAAGCGGCGTGGCGTTATGTGGAACCGATCCTGGACGAATGGGCGGCGTCGCCGAAGCCGCCCAAGCCTTATGCTTCGGGCACCTGGGGACCGGCGGCTGCAAGCGCGATGCTGGCGCAGCACGGAACGTGCTGGCTGGAAGAAGAGAATTGAAACTGGTATTGAGACCGTTGTAATGGGTCGGTGGGACGTGTTCAGGACGTACGTGCTGTAGACATGTTGCAATTAAAGCCGAGACAAATCCTGTTGTGCGACGCGAGAACGAGTTCAAGCAGTGTGGTTCGAGCGTTGTCGCAACGGGCGAAATGAAACCAAAACAAGGCAGCATGGAGGAGCAGTGATCGAGCTTCATACTTTTGATGAGCCAGGCGCCCAATCCGACGCATTGGCAGAAGCGGTAGGCGACGCGCTTACCGCAACGCTCGCGGCTCGCGGAGCGGCGTCGGCTGATGCCGCTGTGGCTGGAAATCCCACCCAACACGCAACGCTTGCGGTATCCGGCGGCACGAGCCCGAAGCCGTTCTTGCAAACCCTGTCGACCCGTGCGCTTGACTGGGCGCATATCGACGTCACCCTGGTCGATGACCGCTGGGTGGCGGAGACGGACGGCGCAAGCAATGCGCGCCTGGCGCGTGAGACGCTGTTGCAGAATGCGGCGAGCGGCGCGTATTTCCTGCCGCTGGTGGACATCGCGCGGCCGCTGGACGCACATATTGCGGACCTGAACGCCGATCCACAGCGCCGGGTACCCGATGTTGCCGTGCTCGGCATGGGCGAGGACGGCCATACGGCGTCCATTTTCGCCGATGCCCCCGAGTGGGCGTTTGCCATATCGACGGCTGACCGGTTTATCTCGGTTCATCCGGGCAGCGCGCCGCACGCGCGTGTTTCGTTGTCCATGTCAGCGCTCAAGGGTGTCAAGCAGCTCTATCTGTTCATTAGCGGGCAGAAGAAGCTGGACGTACTCAATGCTGCGCTTGCCGCACCGCAAAAAAACGCCATCTCGACGTTGGCTAATGCTCAGGGAGTCAGGCTCGATGTCTACTGGTGTGCAAAGTAAGGCCGTAACGGTAGCGGCCGGAAGTCAGCACGCCGACGGACCCAGGCTTTTGGCCGATGTTGGCGGCACGAACGCGCGATTTGCGCTCGAGACGGCGCCGGGCGTGATTGGCGAAATACGCGTGTATCCGGGCCGTGACTATCCGGGCATTGCCGAGGCAATGCAGCAGTATCTGAAGGACATCAAGGTGAGCCGCGTCAACCACGCGGCGGTGGCGATTGCGAATCCGGTGGACGGCGATCACGTCTCCATGACGAACCACGACTGGAGCTTTTCGATCGAGGCCACGCGCCGTGCGCTCGGCTTCGACACGCTTCTGGTCGTGAATGACTTCACCGCACTTGCAATGGCGTTGCCCGGCCTGACCGACGCCCAGCGAGTGCAGGTGGGCGGTGGTTCGCGCCGGCAGAACAGCGTGATTGGCTTGCTCGGGCCGGGTACGGGCCTGGGCGTGTCCGGCCTGATTCCGGCGGACGACCGCTGGATTGCGCTCGGCAGCGAAGGCGGCCATGCGAGTTTCGCGCCGTCGAACGAACGTGAAGATCTGGTCATGCGTTTTGCGCGCACAAAATTCTCGCATGTGTCGTTCGAACGTGTGGCAGCGGGACCGGGTTTGTTGCTGATTTATCAGGCGCTTGCCGAACGTGATGGTGTGAGCGTGCCGGACGATCTCGAGTCGGCCAGCATTACGCAGCGCGCACACGATGGCGAGGCGCTTGCGCTTGAGGCCGTGAACTGCTTCTGCGGCATTCTTGGCACGTTTGCCGGGAATATTGCGGTGACGCTGGGCGCGCTGGGCGGGATTTTTATCGGCGGCGGGGTGGTGCTGAAGTTGGGCGAGCTGTTCACGAAGTCGCCGTTTCGCGAGCGGTTCGAAGCGAAAGGGCGCTTTCAGCAGTATTTGTCGAGCGTGCCCACGTTCATCATCACTGCGGAATATCCGGCGTTTCTCGGGGTATCGGCCATTTTGTCGGAGCAGTTGTCGAATCGCGCGAATGGCGGGTCGTCCGCGGTGTTCGAGCGGATTCGCCAGATGCGCGATGCATTGACGCCTGCCGAGCGCCGCGTGGCTGATCTTGCGCTGAACCATCCGCGTTCGATCATCAATGATCCGATCATCGACATTGCGCGCAAGGCTGACGTGAGCCAGCCGACGGTGATTCGTTTCTGCCGGTCGCTGGGTTGCCAGGGGTTGTCCGATTTCAAGCTGAAGCTGGCGACGGGGTTGACCGGTACGATTCCGGTGAGTCACAGCCAGGTTCATCTGGGCGACACCGCCACGGATTTCGGCGCGAAGGTGCTGGACAACACCGTGTCGGCAATCCTGCAATTGCGTGAGCATTTGAACTTCGACCATGTCGAACGCGCCATTGACATTCTCAACGGTGCGCGGCGGATCGAGTTCTACGGGCTAGGCAATTCGAATATCGTGGCGCAGGACGCGCACTACAAGTTCTTCCGTTTCGGTATCCCGACTATCGCCTATGGCGACCTGTACATGCAGGCGGCGTCGGCGGCGTTGTTGGGCAAGGGCGATGTGATCGTAGCGGTGTCGAAGTCGGGGCGTGCGCCTGAATTGTTGCGTGTGCTTGAGATTGCGATGCAGCAGGGCGCGACCGTGGTTGCGATTACGTCGAGCAATACGCCGTTGGCCAAGCGGGCAACGGTGGCGCTGGAGACGGATCACATCGAGATTCGTGAATCGCAGATGTCGATGATTTCACGCATTTTGCATCTCGTGATGATCGACATTCTTGCGGTCGGCGTGGCCATTCGCCGCGCGGTGCCGGACGCGGGTGCCGACGTGAGTGAAGCGATGACGAAGGTCAGGGAAGCGGGCGACGACGAGACGGGCGCGGTGCTTGACTGGCTGAGCCATGGCGCGGCGGGCATAGCGCGCGATTAAAGTTGCTTGTGGCGTGACGCGCGGGATTTGGCGCTGTAGTTGATGTAGTTAAAAGCCGTAGTTAAAAGCCGTAGTTAAAAGCCGTAGTTAAAAGCCGTAGTTAAAAGCCGCCGATGCGAGGTTCGCATCGGCGGCTTTTTGCATTGGAGGGAGCGTGGTGCAACGGGTGCCGAAAAACAATAAAAAACGGTGCGATGCCCTTTCGGACACCGCACCGATACGCGCCTCTCGCAGCAGCGTGAAAACCTTATGACTCTCTCTCTGTCGTACTTGCTCCGGCTGATTCGTTCGGCTTAGAACGAGTGCTGGATGCCTGCGTACACGCCCGACTGGCTATGACCCGGCAACGGGTTGTCGGTCGAAACCGTGTCACCCGCGCTGTTCGCGTTCAGGCCGAAATTAGCCGACTTGCTGTTGCGTACCGTTGCGATCTGGATGTCGAGCAGCGTGCGCTTCGACAGGTTGTACGAACCACCGATCGTGTAGATGTTGCCGTTGCCGCCACCGTTGTTCGCATTGACGTGATAGACCGCTGCGATCAAAGCTGCAGCCGGCGTAGCTTGCCACGTCACGCCACCCCATTCCTGATCGGTCGTCGTCGGCGTGCCCGACGGCGTGTTCGTCATGCCCGACGTACGCGAAGCCTGATAAACGGCCTGGAGCTTGAACTGACCAAGGAAGACGTTGACACCGGCGAAGTACTCACGTGAAGCCGTGAACGGGTTGTCCAGCTGGCCGTTGGCTGCATCGCGAATTTCGTCGTACAAACCGCGCAACTGGAACAGCGACGTGGTGTAGGTGACCTGCAGGCCAGCTTCGCGGCCTTGCGTGGTCGTGCCGTTACCGTTGAAGCTCGTAGCGTTCGAGAAAGCGTACTGACCGTAGACGTCAAAGCCAGCGATCTTCGGCGATTGCCACGACACGTTGTTGCTCGATTGCGGCCAGTTGCGGCCACGCACCAGCGACGCCGACGACCAGTTCGACTGACCGAACGGATCGAAGTCCCACACGCCGTTCGAGATGAACAGTTCACGACCCAGCAAGAAGGTACCGAACTGGTCGTTGGCGATACCAACTGTCGCCCAACGATTGAAGAGACCGTTGTTGCCCGGGCCAGCGCCAGTCATGGTGTTGAAGCTGCCTTCCAACTGGAACACAGCCTTGTTGCCGCCACCCAGGTCTTCGACGCCCTTCAAGCCCCACAGGCTGGTACCCCAGTCGCCGCTTTCCGCACGGAAACGATTGGAGCTGCCAGTAGTAACGCCAGCAGCGTTATTACTTGTAGGCGCGCCCGACATGTATTCGATACCGGCGTCGAGCCGGCCGTAGAGCGTCACGCTACTTTGAGCGTGTGCTGCAACGCCGACCGTCAGCAGCGAAGCCGCGAGCAAAGCTTTCTTCATCATCTCCTCCAACCCTGTCAAAAAATAGAAGCCCAAGTGCGGCGGTATTGGTTCGGCGCCAGCGCACCGAACCGGAAACTATTTAGAGAGATGACACGCAAAGGGATGGTGTCCATGACATCAGGCGGGACATTGACTGCCCCCCAATATCACAACCAACCCTTGGGATTGGTGTCTCCTCAGTTCTTTTTGAAGTAAAACTACTTTTAATGAACTTCGTTTCCGTACTTTGATTACTAATTTAGCAAAATACCTTTGTGCCGCCAAGAAAATTGTTGTCAACCCATTTTCTGTCTCGAAAATGCAATGGTTGGTGTGTTGCGGGTTTGCACGAGGTAGGTGAAAAATTCCGCAAACCCTTACGGAATAAGGATGTGATGGATTTTTACTCTCTACGCTATGGATTGCCTCTATTGACGGACGATGCGCGCGAGGTTTATACACCGGCGGCTTAAAAACGTTTGCGTGTTTAGATATACAAACTAAAAAAGCGCCCGTCTGGGCGCTTTCGGTTTTGCAAAGTGGCTGCTCTGTAGTTTTACTTCAGGCTACCCGACAGGAATTGCCTGAGCCGCTCGCTGCGGGCGTGGCCGAAAACTGCGTCGGGATGTCCTTCTTCTTCTATGCGTCCCTGATGCAGGAACACCACGTGATTCGACACGTTGCGGGCGAACGCCATTTCGTGCGTCACCACGATCATCGTGCGGCCTTCCTCGGCAAGCGTCTGCATTACCTTCAGCACCTCGCCCACCAGTTCGGGATCAAGTGCGGAGGTAGGTTCATCGAAGAGCATGACGTCCGGGTGCATTGCCAGCGCTCGTGCGATAGCCACACGCTGCTGCTGGCCGCCCGACAAGTGCGACGGGTACTGTTGTTCCAGTCGCGGTGCGAGGCCCACTTTCTCAAGATAGGTGCGCGCGCGGTCGAGCGCTTCCTGCCTGGACAATCCCAGCACCTTCAATGGCGCCTCCATCACGTTTTCCAGCACGCTCAGGTGCGACCACAGGTTGAAGTGCTGGAACACCATGGACAGACGCGTGCGCATGCGCTGCAACTGTTTGGGTTCAGCCGCTTTCAGCGCGCCGTACTTGTCCTTGAGCGTGCGGATTTCCTCGCCATCGACAAAAATCCGGCCCTGGTTCGGCTGCTCCAGGAAGTTGATGCAGCGAAGCATCGTGCTCTTGCCCGACCCGGACGAGCCGATGACGCTGATTACATCGCCGGCTTTCGCCCTTAGCGAGACGCCCTTCAGGACTTCGTTGTCGCCGTACTGCTTATGCAGGTCATCGACGAAAAGCTTGGATGCCACTGTGTTCATGATGTGCCGATCCTTGAGGCTTATTTACCCTGCGGCCGCAAGTAAGCGAGCCAGCGGTACTCAGCACGGCGAAACAGCCACACGAGCGCGAACGAGATGCAAAGATAAAGCAGGGCGGCAATGCCGAACGCCTGGAATGATTGATACGTAGCGGAATTCACGTCGCGGGCAATCTTGAGGATGTCCGGCACGGTGGCGGTGAACGCGACGGTGGTCGCATGCAGCATCAGGATCACTTCATTGCTGTAGTAGGGGAGCGCCCGGCGCAGTGCCGACGGCAGGATCACGCGGCGGTAGAGCGTGAACGAGGACATCCCGTACGCGCGTGCCGCTTCGATCTCGCCATAGGGCGTCGCCCGTATCGCTCCGGCGAAGATTTCGGTGGTGTACGCGCAGGTATTCAGCGTGAACGCGAGCAGCGTGCAGTGCATGCCATCGCGGAAAAACTGGTTGAGCAGCACGTGGTCGCGAACCACTTGCAGGCTGTAGAGGCCCGTGTAGCAGAGCAGCAGTTGTACGTAGAGCGGCGTGCCGCGGAAGATATACGTATAGATCCAGACGCCGCGCGACAGGAGTTTGTTCTTCGATACCCGCGCGACCGACAACGGGATCGACAGGCAGAATCCGAGCACGATCGATACAACCAGCAGCCACATGGTGATGGCAAGACCGGTGATGCGATAACCGTCGGTGAACAAATAGTTGCGCCAGTATTCCTGGATGATTTCGAGCATGGATTCCGCCGCGTGGGAGTTGCTTGGGTGGTGTCTGGGTTCGCTGTGTTCTTCTTCAGGCGAGGGCGTGGCGGGCGCAGGAACAGATGCGCCGCGTGCCGGCTATGGCTGCTTTCGGCCGCAGGTGGCTTTTCATGGCTACAGGTCGGCCTTGCGCACGCCCGACGAGTAGCGCTTTTCAAGCCACATCAGCACGAGATTCGATACCGTGGTGATCACGAGATAGACCGCGCCCGCGAGCAGGGTGAAAAAGAAGAACCGCAGGGTGCCCTTGCCGGCGTCCTGGGCGGCCTTGACCACGTCCGCCAGACCGATGATCGACACCAGCGCGGTTGCTTTCACCATCACCTGCCAGTTGTTGCCAATGCCCGGCAGCGCGAAACGCATCATCTGCGGGAACATGATGCGCGAGAAGGTTTGCCACGGAGTCATGCCGTAAGCCGCGCCCGCCTCGAGCTGGCCGCGCGGCACGGAGAGGAATGCGCCGCGGAAGGTTTCGGTGAAATACGCGCCGTAGATAAAACCGAGCACGATGACACCGGCGACGAACGGATCGATATCGATCTGATCCCAGCCCAGGAAATCGGTCAGGTGATTCAGCCAGATCTGGATGCTGTAGAACAGCAGCAGCATCAGCACGAGGTCGGGAACGCCGCGCACAAGGGTGGTGTAGATCGTGCCGACGCCCGACGAAATGCGGTTTCTCGACAGTTTCGCCGCCGCGCCGAGGAGCCCGATCACGAATGCGAACACGAGCGACAAGACCGCCAGCTTGACGGTTTGCCATGTGCCCGAGAGGATAAGCGGCCCGTAGCCTTGCAGAAACATGGTGATTCCTTGATGACGTGCGCGTGTGCCGTGGCCTTCGCTGTTTTTGCTGTTGCCTGTTCAGCCGCGCTTTTTTTGCCTGAATTCGCATAACCGCCGTCTGGCAGCCTGCTTCGGGTGTTCGGTGAGCCCGGGCCTCTCGCCTCGCTTGTTGCTGCTTGTACCTGGTCGTATCTGCTTGTACCAGGTTGTACCTCCCCCGCCGTGCTGCTTTTGTCCGCCGCTATTCCTGTTGCTGTCTTTCCACGCACCACCGGACCCTTCCGGGCGCTGCCGTCTCGACCGCGTCCGGGAGCACTGCTTCCAGCCGACCGTCTTCGGCGGTGCTTATTCTAGGTGTCCAAAATTGGTGCGATTTGTCGACAAGGACCTTGGATCCGAAAAAACGCGACATCGGCTGAAGCCTGCAGCGGCGCACCATGCGGCTTTCCCCGTGTGGCTTTCCGGCGGGGCGTTAGGACCTTCGGCACCCGTTGACCCTCGAAAAGGCCGGTATTCTACCCGAAGCCCACCTATGCGCCAGGACGTTTGCCCGGGTCCCGGTCCCGGCCTCTTGTTGTCCCGATTCTCCCGGTCGTGTGCGGGCAGTGGTGCGATTGCATGCATTTTCAGGACGGTGTGGTGCCCGCGCGGGCGGTTGTCGAGCGGGGTGCGCGCCCTTACATTCTCTCCATCGCAATATCACCGGGAGTTCGATATGTTTGAAATTCGACGCGCCAATGAACGCGGCCACGCTAACCACGGCTGGCTTGATTCGTATCACAGCTTTTCTTTCGCCGGCTATGACGACCCGAAGCATGTGCATTTCGGTGCGCTTCGCGTGATCAACGAGGATCGCGTCGCGGGTGGCCAGGGTTTTGGGACGCACGGCCATCGCGACATGGAAATCATCAGTTACGTGCTCGAAGGCGCGCTGTCGCACAAGGACAGCATGGGTAACGGCTCGACCATCCGTCCCGGCGATGTCCAGCGCATGAGCGCCGGCACGGGTGTGCGGCACAGCGAGTTCAATGGCTCGGCCACTGAAACCGCGCATTTCCTGCAGATCTGGATCATCCCGGACGCCGCGGGCAATGCGCCGGGCTATGAGGAAAAGCGTTTCGACGACGCCGAAAAGCGTGGCCGGCTGCGGGTAATCGCGTCACCGGAGGGACGGGACGGCGCGGTGAAGCTGGGTGCCGATGCCGAAGTCTACGCAGGTCTTTTCGACGGCGATGAACGCGCGGAATTCGACGTGCCGACCGGGCGCAGGGTGTATGTACACGTGGCGCGCGGCGCGATTTCGGTGAACGGCGAAGCGCTGGTGGCCGGCGATGCCGCGAAGCTGGAAGGGGTGTCGAAGGTCACGCTGGAGCGGGGCACCGGCGCTGAAGTGATCCTGTTCGACTTGGCGTAAGCGTTATTTCGGTTACTGCGGTTACTGCGTTACCGCTACGCCACTGGCTGATTTTTTGCCGGCTTCGGCCGGGGAGGACGACAAAACGACAAAAGGCCGCGGAAGTAATCCCGCGGCCTTTTGCGTTGGCTGGTGCGCTTCGATTGCCCCGGGTGTGTCCGGACAAATCGTCGCGTATCGCGCCTATTGCGCCGTCTGCTCAATATGTGTCACTCATGACTTCCACGCTAAAAGCAATACCGCCAAGCCGATGCAAAAAAAAGGCCGCTCCAGGGTTGATCGGAGCGGCCTGTCCGGCGCGAGGCGATTGAACCGGCGGGCTACCCCGCCTCAATCACCAGCCCCGGACTCCAACCTCAAACCATGCTCACGGATTGGTGGCGGATGCCCCGGCCGGCGCACCGTGCATGCCGCCGTGCTGACCCCAGCGTTCATGCATCTTTTCCCGGCGCGCTTCCATTCTTGCAAAGCGCTGCTTGAGTGCCGTGCTGACCGTGGTCTTCTGTTGGTCGTTCAGCGTGTTATAGAAGTTCAGCCACGCGGCGCTGGTCTGGTCGCGCAACTGGGCATTCTGCTGCTCGATCTTCTGGTGCGCCGCGTACATGGCGTTCAGGTCGAGAATGGGCTGCTGCTTCATTGATTCCATTTGGGCGTGCATCTGCTTGTGGCTCTCACGCATGGCTTCGTGATTCTGCTTCATGGTGTTAAGCGCTGCCTGCCACGATTTTTCCTGGTCTGCATTGAGGTTCAGCTGGCTGTGCAACTTGTCCAGCGCCTTCTTCATCTGCATTCCCCCACGATGCCCGCCCGGGCCCCCGGGGCCGCCCATCATGCCCGGGCCTCCCGGCGGCGGCACGTCGGGCGCGGCGGCGCTCGCGGCGTTGACCGCGCCGATCGAGAGGGCGAGCGCAGCGGCGGTAATGGCGAGGAATCGGGACTGCTTCAACATGGTCTACTCCTTTTTAATTTCCAGAGCCGATCTGGCGGCGCCGTTTCGGTGGTCGCGCCTTCGGTAAGACACAGCGTAGACAGTCGCCGCAAAGCGCGTGTTACGAGCGGGGACCACGTTATTACGCCGGTTTACTCTCGCCTTTCGCGGTAACACCTAGTAAACGTTTCCGAAGCATTTGCAACGTAGAGGCGGCGCGCAGGCGTTAAACTGCGTCGCATGGCTACTCAAATACTTGTCGTCGACGACGACGCTGAACTGCGCGACCTCTTGCGCGACTATCTGGTCCGGCAAGGCATCGAGGTATCGGTGCTGCATGACGCGGGTACGCTCGAACGGCGCCTCGAACGCGAGCGCCCGGATCTGATCGTGCTCGACCTCATGATGCCGGGTGTGGACGGACTGACCGCGCTGCGCAAGCTCCGGGCATCGGGCGACGACATCCCGGTGATCATGCTGACGGCGCGCGCGGACGACGTGGACCGCATTGTCGGATTGGAGCTTGGCGCCGACGACTACCTCGGCAAGCCGTTCAATCCGCGCGAATTGCTGGCCCGCGTGCAGGCGGTGCTGCGCCGGCGCCGGACGATTCCGTCGGCGGCGCCCGAGCAGCGCGAACCGTTTTCGTTCGGGCGGTTCCGGCTCGACTTCCAGTCGCGCACGCTTCATCAGGACGAAACCCCGCTCACGCTGTCGGGCAGCGAGTTCGCATTGCTGAAGATTTTCGTCAATCACCCCATGCGCACGCTGACGCGGGAGCGTCTGCTCGAATTGCTGCATGGTCCCGAATACGACGGCACGGACCGGGGTATCGACGTGCAGGTGTGGCGTCTGCGCCGGATCCTCGAAACCGATCCGTCCACGCCGCGCTTCATCCAGACGGTGCGCGGGCGCGGTTATGTGTTCGTGCCGGACGGCGAGCAAAATGCGTCGGCCCATTGATTCACTGTTCGGCCGGCTGGTTGTCCTGGTCATCGGCGTGTTGGTGTTGTCGCATGTCGCATGGTTCACGGTTATCCGGCTCGAGCGGGATCAGACGCAAACGCGCTACGCGGTAGAAGAGGCCGCGTTCCTGGTCGACGCGGTGCGCCAGCACATCGCGAATGCACCGGATCAGCCACTGCCGTCGAGCGTTCGCGTGGTTGAGCCCAACAGTCCTGACGTTCCCAAACCTATCACCGACGCCGATACCAGCCGCGTGCCGCCGCAGTTCGGGCGGTTTATCGACGACTTGCGGGATCGTTTGCCTGACGGCACCGACGTTCGCATCGGCGAGCCGGGCGGTCCGCCGCGCCTGTGGGTGCGAGGCGCGAAGGACGCCAACTGGATCGTCGTTCCGGTCCAGCCTCTGCGTCCGCCGCGTTCGCGCGACCGGATGCTGCTCTGGCTCGCGATTATTTTCTCCACCGCCGTGATGGCCGCGCTGTTTGCTGCGTGGCAATTACAGACGCCGTTGCGTTCGCTGGCACAGGCTGTCGGCCGTTTCGGCCGGGGCGAACCCACTCCGCCGGTGCCTGAGCGGGGTCCCCGCGAACTGCGGCAGTTGACCCACGGTTTCAACCAGATGGTGCGCGAAGTGGAGCAGACGGAAAGCGATCGCGCGGTCATGCTGGCGGGCGTCGCCCACGACCTGAAGACGCCGCTTGCGCGCTTGCGCCTGCGGGCTGAAATGATGGACGAGGCGAAACTGCGGGACGGCGTGGTGCGCGACGTGGATTCCATGGCGCATATCGTCGACCAGTTCCTCGTGTTCGCGCATGACGGCGCGGATCGCAGCGAGCCCGCCGAGGTGGATCAGCATTGCGAGCGGATTGCGCGCAGTTATCGCGCGGTCACGGTGGGCGCGCCGTCCGTACAGACCCGGCTTACGGCCGGGCGGGATTTTGCGTTGCCCGCAGCCACGCTTGACCGCTTGCTGTCGAACCTGCTCGATAACGCCCATGCCTACGGCGCGCCACCCGTGGTGATCGAAACGCTGCGCGGCTCGAACGGCTGGGTGTTGCGCGTCATGGACAACGGCAAAGGGATCGCGGCGCAGGATCTGGTCAAGGCCACCCGTCCGTTCGTGAGGCTCGATCCGGCGCGTGGCGGCAGCGGCCACAGCGGGCTTGGACTGGCGATTGTGGAGCGGCTGGTGCGGCGGGCCGGCGGCGAGTGCGAAATTGGCAATCGCGCCGAAGGCGGCCTGCAAGTCGTGATGACCTTTCCTTTTGACGTAGTGGCACGCTCGGCCGAGATGTTGCACGGCGACGTGCTGCATGAAGCGCGCGTGATGTGATCCGCAGTGTGATCCTTCTGCCGGGGTTCGGCGCCACCGCCGGAACCCCGCCGCGCGAGCGAACCTTTAGTCGAACAAGGTATTGAGCGCGGAAGCCGCTTCGCTGTCGACCGTGTTGTACGTCACCGTCGCGGCCTCGAAAATATAATGCGTGGTGTATTTACCGAACCGCGCCAGAATTTCCTCCTGGATCACTTCGGGGGCGACATCAAGACGCAAATACCAGGCGGTAGAAGAGAGCCGCGTCTGGAACGCACCATACTCGGCCAGCAAGTGATCGAATGCTTCAGCGTCCTGATCGCGGCAGACAATGACCAGATTTCCCTTCATGCACCCCTCCTGATAACGGCAGATATCGAACTCGAAGATCGATAATACCTGCTGTCGTGCCGCTGCCGCAGTCCGCCTTTCAGCCAATGTTCCGCCAAATGCCGTTTTGACTTCGGGTCAGGCGGTTTCGGGATGTCGCGGCATGGGTGGCCGGGTGTCGGCCGGACGCACTTCGCTGCGGTCGCGCCCGCCCGATTTTGCCGCATACAAGGCCAGATCCGCGCGCTTGAGCAGGTTTTCGGCGGTGTCTCCGTCGCTCAGTTCAGTGATGCCGATGCTCACGCTGAGCGTGGTGTCATCGGGGAGATAGGCGCAATGCTCCTGGTTGAAGCGCTTGCGAAGGCGTTCGAGAACCATGTGGGCATCGGCGAGAGTTGTCTGTGGCAGCAGCAGCCCAAACTCTTCACCGCCCAATCGCCCGACACCGTCGCTTGCGCGCAGCTGCTCCTCGCACATCCGTACGAAATGTTCGAGCGCGCGGTCGCCGGTGGCATGGCCGAAGCGGTCGTTCACCTGCTTGAAGTGATCCAGATCCGCAATTGCAACCGACATCGGCACGCCCGCCGAGCGCGCCAGATCGACTTCGCGGCGCAAGGTATCGAGGAAATAGCGCCGTGACAGCGCCCCGGTCAGCGCGTCGTGGCGAGCTTCGGCGGACAGCAGCGCATTGGCCGACTGCAACTGGTTGGCCAGATGACGCGTGGCCCGATGCAACCGCCGTTCGCGCAGGTACGACACGGTGATCACAATGGCCAGCAGGCTCACGCCGAGTGCCGTCAGGAACACCAGCAGCCGGTCGCGCCGTTGATTGCTCACGATTTCCGCCCAGTTCGGCAGCGGATGGACAATATGCGCGGCCAGCCCCGAGTTCAGGCCGGTACGTTCGTCGTAGAGAGACGGCGCGATGCTGTTGCCAGTGCTGAAAAATGTGCTCGCGATCGCAGGCGGCAGCCAGGGCGCATCCGCGCGCACCCGGTCCCCGATGTTCGTGATCGGCAGGGTACGAAAGTCGACCCGTCTATATGCATCCATCCGCTGCGCCCGCGACATCCGTAGCACGGGCGAATCGGGCAGTACCTGGTTTTCGAGCCGGCTTTCGTGAGCCATGACGATCACGCCGTTGTTGTCGGTGACGAACGTGCCCGCGCGCGCCACCCAGTGGCGCAACCGGTCGACACTCACTTTCGCGATCACCGCGCCCACCAGGAAACCGTCGCGATACACCGGCGTGGCGATGAAAATGCCGGGGTCGCCGCTCATCCTGCCCACGCCGTAGGTTTCGTTGAACGCGCCGAGCAGCGCTTTCTGGATATAGCTGCGCATGCGCATGTCGGTGCCGACGAAGCTGTTCGAGTCGAGGCCATTGCTCGACGCCACGCAAAAACCCTCGCTATTGACGACCCACACGTAGTCGAGACCCGTAAAACCGCGGGCGTTGCGCAGGAAATTGTCGAGTTTGGCGAGCGCCGGCACGGCGAGCCACCTGGCCCGCCGCTCGGGCTCGGTCAGTGTGCTTTCTTCAGTGGAACCATGGGATTGGGCGAGCGCGAGCTGGATCATGTCCATTTCGGCGATGGTGGCCGGAATCGCCCGGGACATGGCGAGGTCGCTGGCAATGATCTGCGCGGTGTTGTCGACAATCGATGCGGCCATTTGCTGCTCGACCCGTACCGACGTGGCCAGTTCTTGCTGTACCATTCGGTCCGACACCATTCCGGCGGCAACCCAGCACACGCATGCGAGCAACGCGAAGGCGAGCGTCGCGATGGCGCGGTGGAAGGTTGTCTTGTTCATCTATCCTCTGGCCTGTCTCACTGTGGCGCAACCTGGCGCAACGAGCATGTTATGAGTGTTTTACCTGCATGTGAGCATCTTACCGGGCAAGCGCCGCGCATATGCCGGTAGTTCGCCAAACGCCGTTGCTGAAGGCCGGAACCGGCTTCAGCTGCAACTCATGCCTTGTTCGCTGCGCTTGTGCCCTGGTGTGACCCGTGGTGACCTGTCCAGACCCGTTGTGATCTCACGCAGTCCGATCTGCCCGGGTTCGCTCCGGTTCACCTGCCCGGGGCACGCCTCTACGCCTCGATTGGACGACGTTTTCTCCCGGCCATCAAGCTGTTATCGGCGTGAGCGCGCTTTTCTGAACGGCGTGTCCACGTCTGCAGCGGGTTAGGCGTTTAGCCAGGGAAGTGCCGAGGTGGGACGCAGCAATATGAACACGCTTCAATCCCCTGGGAAGAGGTTGTGCCTGAAATGAAGGTTGGTGTACTGTCGTGCGTTTCTGAAATGATCAAGCTATATGCAGTCCCGGGCCGCACGGAACCCCTCCGGCGTAAAGAGTAGGCGAGGGTAGGCGAGCGTATTTGTACTCTTCGTACCCGAGCCGGGCGCGGCGGATGAAAGAAAAGCGGAGTATTCGCTTAAAAACAAGAACATAAGCGGCTACCATCGCCTCACGCAACGGTAGCCTGCTGCAACGAGCCTCAACGGGAAGGGCGTGGAATGGATTTTGGCTTTAACCTGACTCGAACGGCGAACGCTTCAGCGTGGCGTCTATTGCCCAATCGCTGGGACTTCGTCGCGTTCCCACTGATTATCTGCGTGCTCGCGCTGACCGTAGTCGGCTTCCACGAGACGCTGGCGCCCATCTCGACGCTACAGACCCAGGCCATCTCGCTCGACCCGGCCAACCTTCCCGAATACGCGTTGCGCACCACCTTGCGCATGCTGGCAGCCATGGTGGCGTCGCTGGTCTTCACACTGATTTACGGCACGCTCGCGGCAAAGAGCCGGCGGGCGTCCATGGTGCTCGTGCCGATCCTGGATATTCTCCAGTCGGTGCCAGTGCTCGGTTATATCTCGTTCACCGTCACGTTCTTCCTCGCCCTGTTTCCCGGGCGCGTGTTCGGCGCGGAACTGGCGGCGATCTTCGCGATCTTCACGAGCCAGGCGTGGAACATGACGTTCAGCTTCTATCAGTCGCTGCGCACCGTGCCGCGCGATCTCGATGAAGTCTCGCGCGGTTTTCACCTGACCAACTGGCAGCGGTTCTGGAAACTGGACGTGCCGTTTTCGATGCCCGGCCTCATCTGGAACATGATGATGTCGATGTCCGGCGGCTGGTTCTTCGTGGTCGCCTCCGAAGCAATTGTGGTCGGCAACCGCACCATCGTGCTGCCGGGCATTGGCGCTTATCTGGCGACGGCGATTGGCGAGCGCAATCTCGGCGCAATCGGCTGGGTGATCCTGGCAATGACCATTGTGATCCTGGCCTACGATCAACTCATGTTCCGTCCGCTGGTGGCCTGGGCCGATAAATTCCGCATGGAAAACACGAGCTCGGGCAACGTGCCGGAGTCGTGGCTGCTCGACCTGATTCGCCGCACGCGTTTGATTCACCGGTTGCTGGTACCGGCGGGCTGGATGATCGGCAAGATGGCGCGGGTGCCGCTGAAGCTGCCCTCGCTGCAAGGCCGCCTGCCGAAGCTCCCGATAGCTCGCGCCCTTGTAGGCTCACCCCCTGGGGCGCGCGGCAAGTCTGGCAATCCGTCCCGTGCCGGCGACATTGCGTGGGCCACTGTCGTGCTCGCGCTGACGGTGTTCGTGGTGTGGAAGGTGACGGTTTTTGTGAGTACCGGCGTCACGTGGGGGGAAGTCTGGCACGTCATCTGGCTGGGATTGATCACGTTGTTTCGCGTGATGGTGCTGATTCTGCTGGCTTCGGTGATCTGGGTACCGGTGGGCGTGCTGATCGGCCTGCGGCCCGCGTTGGCCGCGAAGATCCAGCCGATTGCGCAGTTCCTGGCCGCATTCCCGGCAAACCTGCTGTTTCCGGTGTTTGTCGTGGTGATCGTGAAGTTCGACCTGAATCCGGATATCTGGCTCTCGCCGCTGATTGTGCTCGGCACGCAGTGGTATATCCTTTTCAACGTGATTGCCGGAGCGACGTCGTATCCGAACGATTACCGCGAAGCGGCCACCAATTTCCAGATCAAGGGCTGGCAGTGGTGGCGCCAGGCCATCTTGCCGGGCATCTTCCCGTACTACGTGACCGGTGCGATCACCGCGTCGGGTGGAGCGTGGAACGCCAGTATCGTTGCCGAAGCGGTGTCATGGGGCAATACCAAGATCGTGGCGCACGGGCTCGGCGCGTATATCGCGCAAAGCACGGCCGACGGCGATTATCCGAAAATCATTCTCGGCATTGCCGTGATGTCGCTGTTCGTAACACTCTTTAACCGGCTCTTGTGGCGGCCGATGTTCGCTTATGCGGAATCGCGTCTGAGGCTGGACTGAGTCGGACGCCACTCATCCGACCGCTATCCGGCCGTTTATCCGGCGCGAACCGGTAACTGACTGAATGCCCGCCGCCAGCGGCCCCATCGTGAAATTTCCGTAATCAGCAACACGCGAGCGCCTATGTCAACGCAGACGAATACGACCACCCAAACGCCGCCGACACCGCCGCGCCGCGGCCAGGAAATCCTGCGGGTCCACGACGTCAGCCGGGGCTTCAACAAGACGCAGGGCGAACTGCTCGTGCTCGAAGACGTCAACCTGACGCTTAACGAAGGCGAGATTGTCGGGTTGCTGGGTCGTTCGGGTTCCGGCAAGTCAACGCTGCTGCGGATCATCGCCGGCCTGATCGAGCCGACAGGCGGCGAGGTCACCTATCTGAACGAGCCGTTGCATGGCCCGGCGAAGGGCGTGGCCATGGTCTTCCAGACCTTCGCGCTGTTTCCGTGGTTGACCGTGCTGCAGAACGTGGAAGCGGGGCTGGAGGCGCAGGGCGTGCAGGCTAAGGTGCGGCGCGAACGGGCGCTGGCGGCAATCGACCTGATCGGTCTCGACGGTTTCGAGAACGCGTATCCGCGCGAGTTATCGGGCGGCATGCGCCAGCGCGTGGGGTTTGCGCGTGCGCTGGTAGTCGACCCCACGCTCTTGCTGATGGACGAGCCGTTCTCCGCGCTCGACGTGCTGACCGCCGAGAACTTGCGTACCGACCTGCTCGATCTCTGGACGCAGGGCAAGATGCCGATCAAGTCGGTGCTGATCGTGACGCACAACATTGAGGAAGCGGTGTTCATGTGCGACCGGATCCTGGTGCTGTCGTCCAATCCGGGGCGGGTGATCGCAGAGATCAAGGTGCCGTTCGCGCATCCGCGCAACCGGCTGGACCCGGCATTCCGCCGCCTGGTCGATGACATCTACGCCAAGATGACCGCGCGTCAACTTGACGAAGGGAAGAAGAAGGGCCTGGAGCTGAGCAGCTGGCTGCCGCAGGTGTCGACCAACCTGATGGCCGGTCTGATCGAAACGCTTGCCGCCGAGCCGTACCACGGCCGCGCCGACATGCCGGAGATCGCGCGGTCGCTGCATCTGGAAGTGGACGATCTGTTCCCGGTGGCCGAAGTGCTGCAGCACCTGGGTTTCGCCGATGTGCGGGAAGGCGACATCTTCCTGACCCCGCCGGCGCGCGTGTTCGCCGAGTTCGGCACGCAGGAACGCAAGATGATGTTCGCGGAGCATCTGCTGCGGCACGTGCCGCTCGCCGCACGGATCAAGAAGGTGCTGAACGAACGGCCGGGGCATCGCGCACCGCGCGTGCGTTTCGAGCAGGAGCTGGAAGATTTCCTCTCCGATAGCGCCGCCGAGGAAACGCTGGACGCGGTGATCAACTGGGGCCGTTACGGCGAGATCTTCTCGTACAACGACCAGACCGAAATTTTCAGCCTCGAAGACGTCGAGTCCTGATGCGGGGAAATTGAAGGGCGCCAGTTGGCGCGAGAAAACGCGGCTGATCCGGAAACGGACGCCGCGTTTTTTTGTGCCTGCCGAGAACGGGCTTCATCGGACGTGGTCGTGAACCGGAGCGCGCGCGTGCACGGCGCAACAACGTAAGCGACGCGCCTTTTGCATCGGCGACGGCTAGCTGCTACTGCAGGTTGCCCCAGCGCTCCACGGCCGGTTCCGCCGATGCCCACTTCCAGCCGCCACTTTCGTCATTGCCCTTGCACGCCTGGGCGAGGAACCAGTCCTCATGCGCGTCCGGCTTGTCGCCGTCAGCCACCGAGAACGCGAACTCACGGCACGTAGCCAGTGCGCTGCTGAATTCGCGCAGCACCCGCACGTCGCCATGACCGTTCTCTACCGGCAGCGTATGTTTCACGCTCCAGGGTTTCGTTTCGCCGATCGGCAGATCCCCTGCAGTCGTCGCAATGGCGATCTGCTGGTCGCTGTGCAGGCGCTTCATCAGGCGATTGACGGCTTCGTCGGTGGCGGCCTGGACCGCGATACCCACGCCGAAACCAATCGCCGGATTGCTGGTGACCGCACCGGTGGATACACCCGCGACCGCGCCGGCCGCGGCGCCAATAGACGAGCAGCCGCTCACCAGAACGCAGCTCGCCGCCACGCCGGCCGCGAGCATCAGGCTGAGGCCGGGCCTCATTGCAACGCACCCCAGCGCGGCGTGGCGGGTTCCGCCGACGCCCACTTCCAGGTCTGGCCGTCACGGCAGATGGACGCTACGTAGAAGCCGCTGTCGGCGGGATGATCCTTGGTGGCGTCGGTATCGACGGAGAAGACGATCTCCTTGCAATCGAGCGTACCGGTACTGATGACACGGCTGACCGTCACGCGGCCTTTCTCGTCCGGTTCGATAGGCACGGTATGCACCGCGGCCCACGGCGCTACCGCCCCTACGGCAAGCGGCCCGGCTGCGCCGGCGATCCGGTCCTGGGTATAGGTGTGCATCACGCGCTCGCTGTACTGAACGCCGGCTTTCGCTGCAGCAACGGCGCCAAGACCGATGCCGGTCGCCACCGCGGCATTGCGGGTCACGCTGCTGGCGATAGCGGCGCCACCTACACCGGCGCCAGCCACGGCAGACTCGGTATATAAGGAGCTGCACCCCGAGAGGGTGGCGCATGCAATTGCTCCAATCAGGAGCGTTGTCAGTGCAACGGCGTGGGGGGGACGCCGGTGAATCATTTTCTGCATAGTGCTGTACCTTCCTCGCCTTTCCTTATTCTTTCGATAAACGACAACCGGCTTGCCTGTGCCTGCACTGAAGGAACACTAAGCAATAGGAGCGCCCGCGCATTTTGAAGGACGCAGAGAGATGAGGGGCAAAGAAATTTGCAAGAAATTGCAAATGCGGGGAACGTAGTGCGGAAAATGAAAAACTATCGTGACAATCATCGCTGATGAGCGAGTCGCTGGGGGATAAGCCGATGAGTCGAACCAGGACTCACCGGCTTGTTTGAGACTTAGCTTTCCGTGCCTGCCGACGTCGATGAATCCGCGTCGCCGCCTTCGTTTTCGTACATGCCGAGACGGTTGTACAGCGTCTTGAGACTCACGCCGAGCGCCTTGGCGGCGCGGCGTTTGTCTCCTCCGCAATGCTTGAGCGTGCCGAGGATGATCTGTTTCTGCGCATCGGCGAGTGGCGTGCCGACCCATACGTTCATCGCATCGCCTTGCGTGACCGGCTTTTTAACCCGCGACGCCAGGTGAGGATGCGCGATCTCCACCGTCTTCTCAGCCAGGATGAACGCGCGGTACACGGTGTTCTTCAACTCGCGCACATTGCCCGGCCATGAGTACGTGCGCAGCATGTCGAGCGCGCGTTTGCTGAACGACTTGTTCGTGCCTTCCTGCGCATTCATCTCCGAGAGGAAATGCTGCGCGAGAAATTCGCGGTCGGTATCGCGTTCACGAAGAGGCGGTGCGCGCAGCGGAAACACCGCGAGCCGATACATCAAGTCCTCTCGCAAGCCGTTCTCCTTGACCGCCACGATAGGATCACGATTGGTCGCTGCAATCACGCGGACATCGGAGTGAATCAGGTCATTGCCGCCCACGCGGAAGAACGTTCCTGTTTCCAGCGCACGCAGCAGCTTGACCTGTCGAACCGGCGACATCTCGGTCACCTCGTCGAGGAACAGCGTGCCACCGTTCGCATGCTCGAAGTACCCGAGGCGTCCCTGCACGGCGCCCGTGAAGCTGCCTTTCTCGTGGCCGAAGAGTTCGGGTTCGATGAGGTTATCGGGGATCGCGCCGCAATTCACGGCAACGAACGGGGCATCGCGACGGGCGCTCTGGTCGTGGATCGTGCGGGCAATCAGTTCCTTGCCCGTTCCCGATTCACCGATGATCAACGCGGTGGCATCGGTTGCGGCTACGCGTTCGATTTGTGAATACAGCTCCATCATCACGGGCGATGAGCCGTACAGAAGTCCATACGATTTCAGCCCGGCAATTTCACCCGCGTTGCGTTTTTTTTGCGATGGCGTGTCGCCGGAGGCGACGGCCGGCGAGTCCAGATCGGTTGACGCCATGAGTCTTTTGTCCTGCAAATGTGGTTCGAGCGACAGCTTTGCCGCTGACGGAAGACAAGGCGGCGCCGCAAGGTCGAGGCGGTCACCGCCAGTCAGATGGCAGGCCGGTTTGACTGCCGCTCGAGTGGGGGAGCATCGTTCGACGGGCACCTGGTCCGTTATTTTTGGGGCCGGTGCGTGCATGCGGCTTATCTCATAAACCGTATTTAACCATCCGTAACGACCCAGCGGCAATGTGCTTTGCGTGGGCTTTGCCCTTCTTTGTCCTTTGTCGCGCAATTGCATCCATGAATCTGCATACGAATTGAAAAACGTGGGTGACAAGCCGGAAAGCTTCACCGATATCGTCTGAAAATTACTGACGGCAGACGTAATTGTTACGCGTCAGACGTGTTGTCCAGAAGGTCCGCTTGCACACGGGCGGAGGGCCATTGTCACCACCGTATGCGCTTGGACCGGGATGGAACGAAACCTGCGTCTATGGGTGGCATCTGCAATTGAAAGGCCGGTTTCCGGCACCAAGCCATGGAAGATTCCCTTCATTTCGACATTCCCGTGCAGCAGCGCGTGCGTCCCGTTCGCCGGGCTCGAGTGCCGCAGCGCTCGGCAGGACGTCCGGAACTCGTGGCGGCCGAACCGATCAATCTTTATCACTGGGCCGCCGTCGCGCTCGTGACCGCGCTGATGTGCACGGTGATGGCGTGCGCTGCCGGCACACCGACGCTGACGCGAGCAGCGAGCGTCACGAGTGCGGTGTTCGCGGCGCTCGGTGGCGTGCTTGCACTAGGCGCCATGCTGCGAGCGATGCGGCTGCGGCGTGCGGAACATCAGGCGCCGCTGGATACCCGGGCATCATGACGCGAGCGCACGCGACGGCACATTCATCATAGGTATTCGACGTCGGTGAGGTGACTAAAGCTGACGACGTCGATCACGTTAATGGCAAGGGGTTTCATAACATGAGTCAAACCACAGCCCAGATGTCGCTGGGCAAGCAAAAGGTCATCGAAGACATCAAGGTCTTGCTGAACGATTCGGAAGAGCTCGTCCGGCTCAGTGCGTTGTTACCCGCCGAAGGGGTTGACGCGCTGCGCACGCGCCTCCGGGATCACGTCGATGCGGCGCGCATCGCGCTTGAAACAGCGCAATCCAGTGCGCAGGAGCGGTATCGCGCGAGCCTGGACGGCACGGTGCAATACACGCGCGACAACCCGTGGCAGGCGCTGGGCATTGCTGCGGGCATCGGCTTTCTGGCCGGCATCCTGGTTTCGCGATAACCGCCTGAGCGTCGTAAGCGCTCCAACTGCTTTAACCGCTCCAACCACTCCAACCGCGATAAACGGAGGAAACACAATGGCACGACCCAAACTCGGCCTGTTCGGTGCGTTGTTCGCCATAGGCAGCGTCCTTGCCTGGCGATGGGCGCAAGCGCAGCGCGACGCTGCAAAACGCGGAGCACGTGAACTACATCGCTGGGAAGGCGAGGGCGGCAAGGTCGTCACGCCTGCCAGCGCTTCAAGTGCTACGCCTGCGGCGCCGGTCAAGCCGTCGAACGGCCTGGGCAACGGCGCACTCGGCAGCACGCCGGAAGCATGGCATTTTCCGCATAGCTGATACAGGCACGCATCTGCCCTTCGGCACTCAGCCGAGCCCGGATCGACGAGATGAATGGGTTATTCGAAACGCACGCCCCGGCGTGCGTTTCATCTTGATAAAGCCTTATAATCGACTAACTCATAGTAATAAGTTCGCTATATGGCAATAATTGCGCGATGCAGTCAGGCGCCATTCGCGAAACCGGAAAGACTTTCATCTTTCGGCGTACTTGAGTTTCTCTCAGTGCGCATTCGGCCTGGCGGCGTACTGCTCTTATAAGCACCGTCCCAGAGACCTCCACGACGCTTTCTGCGCCGTGTGACCCTCAACGCTTTGGATAAATTCGAGACGCATGCCACACGTATTGATTGTCGATGACGATCCCAGTACCCGCGAGGCACTAGCCGCGATCATCGGCGAAGACGGACTGACGACAGCTACGGCGGGCGATCTGCGCGAAGCGCGGATTCAGCTTGTGCGCCAGACGCCGGACGTCGTATTCACCGACCTCAAGTTGCCCGATGGTTTGGGCGTGGACCTGTTCGAGGATCTCGATCCCCGATCCGGCGTGGAAATCATCGTCATCACCGGACATGCCACGGTGGAGTCCGCGGTCAGCGCGCTCAAGATGGGTGCGACGGATTACCTCGTCAAACCCATCAACATGCAACGCGTGAAGGCGATCCTGAGCCGTCTGCCGCGTCCCGGCGACCTAAAGGCGGAGATCGGCACGTTGCGTGGCGAATTGCGCCGCATGGGCCGCTTTGGCCTCATGCTCGGCAATTCGCCAGCGATGCAAACGGTCTACGACCAGATCGGCCGGGTAGCGCCCACGGCGGCGTCGGTCCTGCTGATCGGTGAGTCGGGTACGGGCAAGGAAGTCGCGGCGCAGACGCTTCATGAGTTGAGCCTGCGTCGCAAGCATTCGTTTATTGCGGTGAACTGCGGAGCAATCTCGCCGAACCTGATCGAGTCCGAGATGTTCGGGCATGAGCGCGGTTCGTTCACCGGCGCGGATCGTCAGCACAAGGGCTACTTCGAACGCGCGAACGGAGGGACGCTGTTCCTCGATGAAATCACCGAGATGCCGATCGAACTGCAGGTGAAACTCCTGCGCGTGCTCGAGACCGGCATGTTCATGCGGGTGGGTACAACGAAAGAACTCGAGACGGATGTACGCCTGATCGCCGCGACCAATCGCGACCCGGAGCAGGCGGTGCTCGAAGGCAAGTTGCGGCTCGACCTCTATCACCGGCTCAACGTCTTCCCGATCAACCTGCCGCCTTTGCGCGATCGCGGCACGGACGTCGAGTTGCTGGGCCAGGCGTTCCTCGACGAGCTCAATTCCCGCTACAACACCAAGAAGACGTTTCCGGCTTCGGTGCGCGACATGCTTGCGTCGTATCCGTGGCCGGGTAACGTGCGCGAGCTGAAGAACTACGTGCAGCGCGCGTACATCATGTCGGGCGCGGAGTCGGACAGTACCGCGACCGTGCCGCTGCAGATCTCGCTGGCGAAGCCATCGGCGGGAACGGCTGTCACCATCGCGTTCGGCACGTCGCTCGCCGAAGCGGATCGCCAGTTGATCCTCGCCACGCTTGAACAGTGCGGCGGCGTGAAGACACGTGCCGCGGAGATTCTCGGGATCAGCCTGAAGACGCTGTACAACCGGCTGGTTGAGTACGGCGAGGACGCAGCGAACAAGGCGGCGCTAAGCGAAGCCAGCGAAGTAGGCGATGCCGACGCGGGTGGCCCCTGAGGGTCAGGGTTTGTTGTCGATGTAATCGCTGGCGTAGTCGCCGGCGACGTGCAGTGAATGCGTGAGACGCCCGTGTCATTGGGACTTCGAAAGATGTCCGCTTTGGACGGGCGATTTTCGTTGGTGCGCGCGAATGCAGCGCCGATAATGTTTCAAGGCCCATGGGTTGAATGAGAGGGACCTGAACCTGGGGCATGGCCTTTGCTGTGACGCAATGGCCTGGCTCGCCGGCGGTGCGCTACCGCGCCGGCATGGAGCCCGGCTCGAGAGTCCTTGGCCGGATTGGCCGCTGCGCCCGATCCGAACGAGTGTCATCATCATAAGATCCAGGGGGCCCGCCATGACCGATCTCGTCTCGCATCAACGCCAATCCCGGAACGTACTGCATGTGTCGCGTATTGTGTGGCCGGCGTACTTCACGCCAGTCCGCGCTCAGACACCGCAGCCGCCCGACCCGCCATTCAATCCCGATACGCCGCCGCCGCCGTCGCCGCAAGAACCCCCGGACACGATTCCCGACCCGACGCGCGAGCCGCCGTCACCGCCGAGTCAACCGATCGGCGATCCGCCTCCGGGGCCGAACGAAACGCCGCATGTTTCGCCGCAGGTTCCGGGCACGCTGCATTGAAACCGCTCGCTAGCAGAGGCTGTGAACATATTTCATCGCCGCTGTAGGCATTACAACGCATTAGGCAAGAATGACCGGGTTTAAGCATTGAGTCCGGTCGTTTCTGCAGGATTTTGTTGGTAATCTGCCGCCGACCACTTCTCCGACGGCCTTCTTTCCTGGAGGCACCCATGAGGCACCCCGCACTCCGTCGTTCAGCACGCCATTCGTCGAAGCGTGAGCCGCGGCCCGATCCAGCCAAAATGATCCCAGCCGACGCTGCTGTTCCAACCGATCCGGCCGATCCAGGCGCCGTGCCGCCGTTGCATGATCCAGCCGGGCAGAACCGCCCGGCGCCGGGCGTGCCGCCGGACGGCGACCATAACCAGGGCGGCATCCGGAAGGAAGGAATCGACTACCAGCGGGATCTCGGGTCCGAGCAAGACGCCTGAACCGGGCCTGAAGCAGCCAGATCGTGCGATGCGCGTCACCATGAAAATCTTCTGCGTGGCGCGTTATCGTCGCGTGTTTTCGTTCGTCTGTCACATTTATACACAATTTTTATTTTCCAAATTGTAAAAAAGGCACGTGTCTTGCGTTGCTATGTCGGTCAATTCGAACGAGCAACGACAACTGATGAGGTGAAGCAGTAATGAGCAGATTGATCGTGGTATCGAATCGCGTCGCGCCGATCCAGGAAGGCAAACCTGCCGCAGGCGGTTTGGCGATCGGAGTTCTGGACGCGTTGAAGGAGACAGGCGGGGTGTGGTTCGGCTGGAGCGGCGAGATTGTGGGCGAGGCCTCGGCGCCGGTCATCGAGAAGCGCGGCAACGTGACGTATGCGACCGTCGGGCTCACCCGGCGCGATTACGACCAGTACTACCGCGGCTTTTCCAATGCGACGTTGTGGCCGACATTTCACTATCGCAACGATCTGTCGCGGTTCGATCGTGAGGAATATGCAGGCTACGCACGGGTCAACGAGGCGCTGGCCAAACAGCTCAAGCCGTTGCTCGAACCCGACGACATCATCTGGGTGCACGACTATCACTTGCTTCCGTTCGCGCAGGAATGCCGGGCGGCGGGCATCACGAATCCCATCGGTTTTTTCCTGCATATCCCGTTTCCGGTGCCTGAGATCCTGCGTACCGTGCCGCCGCACGAAGAGCTGATCAAGGCGATGTGCAGTTACGACATCGTCGGTTTCCAGACCGAGGCGGACAAGCAGTCGTTTGTCGACTACATCGAGCGCGGGCAGTTGGGGCATCTCAGCGAAGACGGGATGCTGCAGGCCCACGGGCGCATGTTGAAGGTCGGGGCCTATCCGATCGGCATTTATCCGGACGCCATTGCAAAGGCCGCCGAGCAATTTTCGAATCGCAAGCCGGTGAAGAGCCTGCGCGACAGTTTGCGCGGCCGCAAGCTGATCATGAGCGTGGACCGGCTCGATTATTCGAAGGGGCTTGCCGAGCGTTTCCAGGCATTCGAACGGTTGCTGCTGCACGCGCCGGGGTGGCACGGGCGCGTGTCGATGGTGCAGATCGCACCGCCAACGCGTTCCGACGTGCAGACGTACCAGCGCATCCGGCAGAACCTGGAAGGGGAGGCCGGACGCATCAACGGCCGTTTTGCCCAGCTCGACTGGACGCCGATCCAGTATCTCAACCGCAAGTACGATCGCAGTTTGCTGATGGCCTTGTTCCGGTTGTCGCAGGTTGGGTACGTGACGCCGTTGCGCGACGGGATGAACCTCGTGGCGAAGGAATATGTGGCGTCCCAGGATCCGGCCGATCCGGGGGCGCTGGTGCTATCGCAGTTCGCCGGCGCGGCGGATCAGCTGCCGGGCGCGCTGGTCGTCAATCCGTTCGACCTGTCGCAGATGTCCGAGGCATTGGAGCGCGCGTTGTCCATGCCTCTCGCCGAACGGCAGGCGCGTCATACGGACATGATGGCGCCGCTGCGCGAGAACAATCTGTCGGTGTGGCGCGACTCGTTCCTGAGCGATTTGCGCAGCGTGGCGACGGCTGCGTCGGTCACGAAGAAAGCGGTGCGGCAAGTGACCGAGGCGAAACGCCCGGCGCGCGCGTCGAGCTGAACGCAGACATAAAAACGTAAGACGAATCCAGCCCCGCACCGATAAAACGGCGCGGGGCTTTTTGTTTGCGGAAAATAATCAGAAATACTAAATAAACTGGCCGGAATTCCCGCCAATCCGACGGCCGCGGCCAAACTTAAAATTCGCGCTACCATCGCGGAAGCGATATTTGCGGAGCGCCAAGCCTTGAACACAGCAGCAAAAGACCAAAGACTAAAGTCCTTCTGGTCCTGGATACAGGACCCGATCGTCCAATGGTCGCAGGATCACGGCGCGATGTTTTCGGCGGCAATCGCATTTTTTGCGGCTTTCTCCCTGGCGCCGACGCTGGTGATCATCATCGCGGTGGCGAGCATCTTCTTCGGCGCCGATGCGGTCCAGGGGCGGCTGTTCGGTGAAATTGCCGGGATAGTAGGCGCCGACGCCGCGCACGGCCTGGAAGCGATCGTCGCCAACGCCTGGCATGCTGATATAGCCACGCGCACTGCAATCTTGTCGGGCGTGGGCGTGCTGGTCGGGGCGTCGGCGACCTTTTCATCGCTTTACACCGCGCTCAACGTCATCTGGCCCGCGCCCATCACCGGCACTCGCGCCAGCATCATCGCGATTCTGCGAGTCCGGGCGATCTCCTTCGCGTTTGTCCTGGGCGCGGCCTTGCTGATTGTCGCGTTGCTCGTGCTCGACGCCCTCGTGGTCCTGGTCGGTCAATGGGTGCTGGGCACGAGCGGCCCGTCCTTTCTGATCGCGGCGGTAGCGCAGCGCGCCATTTCCCTGCTGATGATGGTGCTGGCTTTCGCGGTGCTGCTTAAATTCCTGCCCAGCGCACGCATGCAATGGCGTGATGCCGCGCTCGGCGCCTTGACCGCGGAGGTGCTGTTCGAGGGGGGAAAGCGGCTCTTTGCGTTCTATCTGCAGCACGCGGGCACGGCGAATACCTTCGGTGCGGCAGGGTCGCTTGCGATCATCCTGATGTGGCTGTACTACTCGGCGGCGGTCTTCCTGCTGGGCGCGGAGGTATCGGCAATGATCGCGCGCAGACGCACGCAAAGAGTCTCCGGCTGGCGATAAAAAACGCCCTCGGAAGTCTTCCGGGGGCGTTTTTTACAGGCAACGAAGCGGGACGTTTTTACTTCAACCGCGACGCAGTTCCGCCGGCGGCACCTTCATCAAATGGCGATACTTCGCCACGGTCCGGCGCGCCACAATCACGCCCTGATCCGCAAGCATCTTCGCGAGGCTCACGTCGGACAGCGGGTCCGTGCTGCTCTCCTTCGCGATCATTTCCTTCAGCAGGGCGCGCACGGCAGCGGCCGAGCACGTGCCACCGCTTTCGGTGCTGAGTTCGCGCGGGAAAAAGTGCTTGAACTCGAAGATGCCTCGCGGCGTGGACATGTACTTGTTGCCCGTCGCGCGGGAAATGGTCGACTCGTGGAGCTCGAGTTCGTCGGCGACATCGCGCAGAACCAGCGGCTTCAACGCGATTTCACCGTAGTCGAAAAACGCCTTCTGATGCGAGACGATGCATTCGGCCACGCGCTGGATCGTCGTAAAGCGTTGCTGCGCGTTGCGGATCAGCCAGCGCGCTTCCTGCAGTTGCTGAGCAAGCGGCGAGCGGCTTGTGCCCGCCGACTGCGCGAACAACTCGGCGTACATGCGATGAATACGGGCGCGAGGCAGCACGGCCGGGTTGATCGTCACGACCCAGTTCTTCTTGACCTGGCGCACGATCACGTCGGGGACCACATAGTTGTCTTCGGCCACGCCGTAGTTCGCGCCCGGCTTCGGGTCGAGCTTGCGCACGAGCGCGCAGGCAATGCGCAGTTCTTCCGCGCTGCAGCCGATCTTCTTTTGCAACTCGGCTTGCTCGCGTCGCGCAAGCCGCTCGAGATGATGCGTGACGATCTCGAGTGCGACTTCGCGTCCGGGCGTTTCCGGGTCCAGCGCGTCGAGTTGCAGCGACAAACATTCGGACAGGTTGCGCGCCCCCACGCCGGGCTTGTCGAGCGATTGCACGAGCTTCAACGCAATACTCAACTCTTCTTCTGACAGCGCCGGCTCGATATCCACCAGCTCCGACAGTTCCTGCAGATCCTGACGCAGATAGCCGTCGTCATCGAGTGCTTCGATGATGAGCTGCGCCACCGCCCGGTCGCGATCATTGATGGGATAGAGCCGCAGCGTATCGTGCAGCGTTTCATGCAGCGAGGGTTCGATGCGGACCCAGTCAGCCGGGTCCGAGCCTTCGCCATCGCCGTTGTTGCGCGTCGAGGTCCGGCCGAACGGGTCCGACGAGAACTCGTTCATCGAATCCTCGTGCGACGACGACTCGCTGCTGTCCGATGTGTCGGTGTTGCTCTCGGCGCTCATGGGGGCATCGACAGGCGCGGTCTGATCGCTGGCCACAGGCGTGTCGCCCATGGAGTTGCCGTTGTCGGTGGAGAGCGCGTTGTCTTCCGCTTGCGTCTCGTCGTATTCGAGGAAGGGGTTCGTATCAAGCGCGTTGCGCAATTCCTGCTGAAACTCGAGCGATGAAAGTTGCAGCAGACGGACCGATTGCTGAAGGCGCGGCGTGAGCGCAAGACTTTGCTTGGTGCGTAGTTCGAGGGAAGGCGGCATTGCGTGTTTTTCCTCAATGTTGGGACTTTCGTGGGTCCTTTAAGAGCAACAGTCATGCCATGCACGCTGCAGAGCGCGTGAGCACTGGATTTCAATACGATTTTCGTTCGCCGGCGGTATGCCCAGGCGTTCGATCGGCGGCCAAATGCGCGCACTTTTTACACGCGCACAGGCAAAAGCACTGCGGGTATGGAGGGTCAGTCCGGGTCCTCCTCCGTGAATAAACAGTGCATCGATAAAAAAGCGGGTAAGCGTTGCCGCGCATGGTCTCAACGCGCTTTCGGGTTACATTTGCCGATTGCAGCGGACGATGCGGCACGCTGATTGCGTATGACCTATCACTACTCGTAGCGCCTGGCGCTGCCGGTATGAAAACGAGCAGGGCTTGCAGCAAAGATGCTGCGGCCGTACGAGGCGGCCTGCGCTCAAATAAGACAGCGGTAACGCCGCAGTTTTTTAAATCACTCTAGAAGGAGAGCAACGATGAAATCGACCCAAATCCTGAAGGCAGCCGGCAGTATCGCGTGTGTCGTGTTTGCACTCAACGTCAGTGCACAAACCGCCACGACGTCGACAGGCGCCTCCACGTCGATTGGCACAAAGGTCGATGACACGGCGATCACGACCAAGGTCAAGGCGGAATTGCTGGGCGCGAAGAACGTAAAGTCGACGCATATCCATGTGAAGACGCGTGCAGGCGTGGTGTCGCTGACCGGTACGGTGCCGTCGGCTGAAGACAAGAGCGGCGCGGAAGACGTGGTGTCGAAGGTGGACGGCGTGGCGTCGGTGCGCAATCACCTGAAGATCGTAGAGTAAGTGTTGTAGAAAAGCGGGCAGCGTGCTTGCTGCCCGTTTTGTTTTTACCCGGTTGCCAGTGGGGCTGTTTCAGGAAGTAATTAATAAGAAGTACGAATTGCATTGATGCCGATCTAGTCCACCACTCATAACTGCTCTGGTTTCGAGTCAATATCGACTAACCAGATCCTCAGGAAAAGGAGATTTCCATGACTCGACAGAAAAATATGGCTGTGCTCGGTGCACTGTCTCTCGCACTCTCAGGCCCGGTGTTGGCGCAATCCGCGGGCGGCTCTTCTGGTGGGCCCACGGCCGGCGCGGGCGCGAGTGAAGTAGGTGGGCACGTTGGCGCAACGGCGGCGCCCACCGAAGGCGGGATGGCGGCTTCCGGGAGCATGGGCATGAGCAAGAAGGGCACGCATGGGACGACCCTGCACAAGCAGAACAAGGCGATGCATGCCAGGGGTGCGTCGGCGGCCGCGGCAGCATCGGCAATGGGCACCAACGACAAGGGCTCGCCGCAGTGATTTGGTTATGCATGCAGGTGTTGGTATGACAGGACCCGCCGCTGTGACAACCGGCGGGTTTTTTACGCGCTGGCATGTTGGCCAGGCACGTGCTTGCATTGCCAAGCGGGTTGGGTATACGAGAATTTATTACGTATAACGAATCGATATATGAAAACGCGCTCCAACAAAAAAGCCGCTGCGAATTTCAACGCAGCGGCTTGATGGCGGCATACGGTCAATAACTACGGTTTCGCTACGGCGTATTGGTCTCGCAGATTGCGAATACGGTCGTGATTTTCGATTACGCCCTGGTATTGACGCTCGACGATAGCGCGCACGTCCGCCGGTAGTTCCTTGTCCAGAGCTTCACGATAGTTCTTCTTCGCGACGTCTTCACCGCGCTCGCATTCCTCAAGGATTGCGTGATCGGTCCGATGCGTCACCGCCGACTTGATGTCCACCCAGCCACGGTGCAACGCTCCACCTACCGTGCCACCGGTCTGCGGCTTTCCGCCCAATCGCGCGACCACATCCTGCAACTCGTGTGCACCCCGCGCACAGTCCTCAGCGCGGTCTGCGAAAAGTTGCTTCAGGGTCGTGTTCTTGGTGTCTTCCGCGGCCTTCCGGAAGCCCTTTTCGCCGTCCTTCGACGTTTCAACCAGATCGTTCAATACCGATACGACGTTTGTGCTCATATGAACCTCCTGTGAGTGATCGAAGATGGCCCGCGATCTTCTGAATCCCTGCATCGCGGTCCACAGGAGAGTCGCAACGGCCGTGCCCGATACCACCTGATTGACCCTGTTCGATGTCGCAAATCCGTACAAACAAGCCGCGCTTCGCGGTTACGCATCGTCTTGAAGGAGAGAGCCAATATGTAGCACGTGCTTTGCGCGAAAGGTGATGCAGGCCGCCCGGAAAGCGGCCAGAATCTCCTGGCCCACGCACAATGTACAACCTTACGCACGCGGTTCGGCGAACTCGCGAACCGGTTCCGGCGGCTTGACCGGATCAAAGTCGGCCCAGCGGCCATTGCGCCATTGACCCGTTGCACGTTCGACTTCTATGCCGCCCGCGTCGCGAAGAATGGCTGCTGCTTGCGCCTGCAATTCCGGTCCGACATGCACGGCTACGACAACCCCGGAATGCCTCGCGTCAAGGGCATTGGCCGACCCGTGATTCTCTGCGGTAGTCCATTGGGCGGGGTCGCGTTTGCCGGACCGCGCATGCGACATGGCGCCGATCAGCGACCCGACATAAGCGCCTGCTCCGGCAGCAAGCACTGCGGCGAGCCAGGGCGCCTTGGACAATACGAAAACCCCTGCGCCGACAATCGCGCCGATCACCGCGCCAATCGTGACGCCTTTGCCTGCTCCCTTCGACGCGTCCTTGGCGCCGGCGTCGGCGTGGTGGTCGCCGCCCGTCTCGATCCGTGCGTGCTGGCCGCTCGGGGCGACATAAAAGAGCGTGACGTCTTCTTCGACAAACCCGCCCGCGAACAGGCGCTGGGCTGCGGCTTCTGCTTTGGGAAAGGTTTGAAACCGTCCTGCAATGATGAGGGACATGAGGACCTCCAGGAAGCGTTTGTTTCAATGAAACGCGTCGATGAACCATGACGGACGAAGCGCGCGCTCACTCCGGTTCCATGCCCGCCACGCGGAACAATCCGCTACGTAATACGACGCTCTCTCCGCCATTGCTGTCAAGCGCTTCCGCACACACCGCGCGGATTCTCGCGCGGCCGTGTTCGAACGCCGGGAGCAGATCGTCTTCCCGCGCCGAAGCGGCGCCGAAATGATCCTCGAGCGCTTCAGCCGTGATGGAACACACGACCGGTTGGGCGTCGATCAGCGCAGTGAAATGAAGCGCCAGATCGTCGCCGTCGTAGATGGGGGCGTCGTCGGAAAACCGGATGTGCATGGTCGAGTCCTCGTAGGCCGGCCGGGGTTGCGGAAAGGATGCAGGGGTGAGCGAAGCGGAGGAGGCCGTCATGGCGTCACCCCTTGAGCCTGGCGAGTTGCTGCGCCATTGCGTAGTGATGCTTGATAACTGGCAGCGCGTGGACGTCGACCTTGACCATGTCGCCGTTGTGGGCGTGCACGAGACCCCGAGTTTGTCCCGGCTTTTGCGAGATCACGTGGACTTGCCCGCAGGCTGCTTTCAGCGCCTTCTGCGGTGCGACGAGTTTGGTTTGTTCCAAGCCATCGACAGCGAGGATCGCGACCCTGTAACTGGCGAGGAAATCAGCCATGAATAAGCTCCCTGATGCATTGAACAAAGCGGCCCCCCGCAAGCGGGGCCATGTTCGTTCAATTCAGCAAAGGGTGTGCCTACAAAGCTGTAATGCGGGTCTGGATGACAGGAGCGGATGTGCGATAGCTTCAGGCTGTCGCGCGCGTCTCGCTGCGCGAAATGCGCATCAGGCTGACCATTGCCGCCGCGGCAGCAAAGCCCGCCGCGACAACCAGCGTAATGGTCGTGCCGTGCTGCGGTGCAATGCCGAAGATCAGCGCGACGAGCGCCGCACCCAGCGTCTGTCCGGAGAGCCGCGCAGTGCCGAGCATGCCGCTTGCGCCGCCGCTGCGATGACGCGGCGCCGCCGACAGCATCTGGCGATTGTTCGGCGACTGGAACAAACCGAAGCCGAGGCCGCACAACGCCATGCGCCACGCGATATCGAAGGGGGCAGGATGCGCACCGGTTGTCGCGAGCAGCAGCAAGCCGACCGACATGATGGCCAGCCCGATGCCGCCGAGCATGCCCGCCGAATACCGGTCGGACAGCATGCCGGCGAGTGGCGCGATGAATACGATCACCAGCGGCCACGGCGTCATCAGGAATCCTGTCTGCACCTGGCTCATGCCGAAGGTGTCCTGCAGCAGGAACGGCAGCGAGACGAACGTCAGCATCTGCGCGGTGAACGAGCAAAAAGAGGTGATGATCGACAGGGCGAACACCGGGATTCGCAGCAGATCGATAGGCAGGAGCGGCGCGGCCTGGGTCAGTTGGCGCCGCACGAAAAAGTATCCGATCGCGCCGGCCACCAGGAACTCGGCGAACACATACAGACGATGCTCGCCGTGGCCGAGCCCATCGACAGCAGTGATTGCGAGGCCGAACACCGCCGCGTTCATTACCGCGCTCAGATAGTCGTAGGGTTGCCGGTGTCCCGGCGTGCGCGGCAACGCTCGCCAGCCAACGGCGCATGCGGCAACGCCGATCGGCACGTTGATCGCGAAGAGCCACGGCCACGGTGCAACCGCGAGGACGCCGGACGCGACCGTGGGCCCTATGACCGACGAGATCGCGACCACGGAGGCGTTGATGCTCACGCCGCGGCCCAGATGCTCGGAGGGATAGATCATGCGCACCAGCGCCGTGTTGACGCTCATGATGCCCGCCGCGCCGAAGCCTTGTATCACCCGTGCAATGGCGAGCGACGTGAGCGAGCCCGAGAGCGCACATCCGAACGACGCGATGGTGAACAGCGCGAGTCCGGACATATACACCCGCCGGTAGCCGATCCGGTCGCCGAGCGAGGCGAGCGGCAGCAGCGAGACGGTGATGGCGAGCTGATACGCGTTGACGACCCAGATGGAGTCGGCGGGACTGGCGTTCAGATTGCGGGCGATGGTCGGAAGCGCGACGTTGGCGATGGCTCCGTCGAGTACTGCGAGCGTGATGCCGAGCGCCACGACCAGAATGGCCCAATAGCGCTGGGGAAGAGGAAGACCGTGTTCTGCGTCCATCGGTAGGGAAGAGGAGGGGAGCGGCGAAGTGTAAGGCTCGCGCCTTTCAGACGGGTTACTGCAACACACGCAGGGCCGCGCGCGGCCAGGCAAGCCAACGCGCGTCCCCGTGATCCGGCGCTTATTTCAACTGGTACAGGCCGGTATAGGTAGCCGAATCAATTTCGTTCAGATGCACCATGAAACGCGCGACTGCATTGGTCGCGGAGGCATCGAGCGACAAGTGATCTGCCTTTAGCGCATGGATCCGGAAAATATACCGGTGCGGTTTGTCGCCGCGCGGCGGCGCGGCGCCACCGAAGCCGACGGTGCCGTAGTCGTTGCGCATTTGGAGCGCGCCGGCCGGCAGCAGGCTGCCGTCGGCCTTGCCGGCGTTTTGCGGCAGCGAGCGCGTGTCCACCGGAATGTTCACCACGATCCAGTGCCAGAAGCCGCTGCCGGTGGGCGCGTCGGGGTCGTAGACGGTGAGGGCGAGGCTCTTGGCCTCGGGCGGCACGCCGTCCCATTGCAGCGCGGGCGAGACGTTTTTGCCGTCTGCGCCGAATGCTTGCTGATCGAACTCGTGATTCTTCGTGAGATGTCCGTTGGCCGCGAATTCATCGGACCAGATGTGGAAGTCAGCCATGGAAGGGTGTCTCCTTTGACGGGGTTTAACAGGGTTTGACGGGGTTTGAAACCCCGGCGCCTGGCCGCGTTCAGTCCGTTCGCGCGGGCGTGTGGAGGCCGCATGGCCTGCGGCCGTTCAGCGCCTTCGTGCAGCAAACATGCCTGAAGTGCATCCATTGTTGCTCAACGCTGCCGCGAGCGCGTCGCCCGCGGTATTTCGTTCAGCTTTTTTCCGCCACGTCTGCGCATAAAATGGCGGAACCGGACCATATCAAGCTGGATCATAGGAAAAGGATGGACATGCCGAACAACCAGGGGCGCGTCTTGCAGAACGTGGGGACGGCATCGACAACGGCATCGAGCGCACCGGCGGACGATGCCGATATGTTCGACCTCGCGCCCGTCTCGCTGTGGCTTGAGGATTTCAGCGCCGTGCGCGAGATATTCGAAGGCTGGCGCGCGCAAGGCATTGCCGATCTACGCGCTTTTCTGCTTGAGGACCTGGCGCGGGTGGCCGAATGCTCGTCGAGTATCCGGCTGATCAAGGTCAACCAGCGCACGCTCACGCTGTTCGGCGCGAAGGATGTCGACCATCTTGTCAGCAATCTCGGCACCGTCTTCCGCGACGACATGCTGCTGACTCACGTCGATGAACTCGAACAATTGTGGTCGGGTCTGTCGGCCTTCACCAGCAAGACGGTGAACTACACGCTCGACGGCAAGCGGCTCGACGTGTTGCTGAAAGCGGTGATCCTGCCGGGCCACGAAGCAACCTGGGACCGCGTGCTCGTGACGGTGGAGGACATTACCGAACTGGAGAATGTGCGCCGCAAGGCCGCGCTGAGCGAGCTTTATGCGCGCGGCCTGTTCGAGCATTCGCCCGTTTCCCTGTGGGTTGAAAACTTCAGCACCGTGAAGGCGCTGCTCGACGATATACGTGAACGCGGGATTGTCGACTTCCGGACCTTCACGAATGTTCATCCGGAATTCATCGAGCGCTGCATGCAGGAAATTCATGTGCTCGACGTGAACCAGCACACGCTGACCATGTTCGGCGCACCGGATAAAGCCGCTTTGCTCTCTCGCCTCGGCGACGTCTTCCGCGACGAGATGGTGGGCCATTTCCAGGAGCAGCTCATCGATCTATGGGAGAACCGGCTTTTCCATCAGCGCGAGGTGGTCAACTATTCGCTGGAAGGGCAGCAGTTGCATGTGCATCTGCAATTCTCGGTGTTTCCGGGTCACGAAGCCGACTGGGATCTCGTTCTTGTCGCGCTCACCGACATTACCGCGCGCAAGAAGGCGGAGGCGTACCTGGAGTTTCTCGGCAAGCACGACGCGCTGACGAAGCTCAAGAACCGTTCGTTCTACATCGATGAAATGAACCGGCTCGAGCGCAAGGGGCCGTTCCCGGTGACCGCGGTAGCCGTTGATGTGAATGGTCTGAAGGCCGTCAACGATCAACTCGGCCACGCAGCCGGCGACGCGTTGTTGCGGCGCGCAGGCGAAGTACTCGGCAAGGCGGTGGAGAAGCCGAGTCACGCCGCGCGCATTGGCGGCGACGAGTTCGTGCTGCTCCTGCCCGGCGTGGACGAGCGCGGTGGCGTGGCGGTGATCGAAAGCATCCGGCAACTGCTGGAGGTCAATAACCAGTTCTACTCGGGTATGCCCTTGAGTTTTGCGATGGGGGCAGCCACCGCGCAGGACGGCGAGCGGCTGGAAGTCATGCTGCAGCGCGCCGACGCCGTCATGTATGCCGAAAAGCGCGCTCATTACGGCGCATCCGACTGAGCCCCCGCGGCGTCACTTCGTTACTTCGTCAGGTCGTCGATACCCTGGGTCAGCGCCGGGCACGCCTCGCCGATCTCTTTTGCATACTCGGTGGGGTTATTGGTTTTCATCGCCGTGAAGCGATCGACGGTCGACTGCGCTTCCTTGTAGCCGAGATTCCACTCGCCGTCGAAATCGGGCGCGGCGGGAAAATTCTTGCGCGTCAGCACCTTGAACCGGTCGATTTTCTTGCGGTCGATGTTGCAGATATCCGCTGCCCCGCGCGCAATGTTGGCGCTCGTCCGCACGCCTTCGGCAGCGAGACTTTGCGGTGTCGGCTGCTGCATTCCGGGATGACCCGGCGGCAGCGCCTGAGCGGGAAACGGCTGCTGGGCAGGCGCGTTTTGTGCGTTGGCGTTCAATGACAGGGCGCACACGCTCCCTGCGATCAGACATGTAATCAGGGTTGGCTTGAGCATCAAGTTAAAGGCCGACGCAATGCGCGGCAGGGCTTGCTTGTGAGTCATTCGGGTCCTTGTGGGGGCGTGCAGCCGAGGTCTGCAAAATTCTGCGGAAGTATAGCGAAACCCCGGCGAAACCCCTTGAAACAAGGGTTTGCGTGAGGACTTCCCCTGCGATTAACGCCCAAATCCCCATGCTAAAATCTTCTCTACCCTGGGGCGCTCTGCACAATAAACGATGAAAAAAGCAAGCAAAGTGGCAGCGCCGGTTCGTGCGAGCAAGGTACGGGGCAAGGCACCGGACATCAAGCGAAAGTACGACCCGGAACAAACCAAACGCAACATCATTGAGATTGCCACGGAGGAGTTCGCGGCAATGGGTTTGAGCGGTGCACGGGTCGACGCTATCGCGGAGCGCACCAATACAACGAAGCGCATGTTGTATTACTACTTCGGCAGCAAGGAAGGGCTGTACGAAGCGGTGATCGAGGAGGCGTATGGCAGGATCCGCGCGCTTGAACAGTCGTTGCATCTGGACGCCATGGACCCGCGCGAGGGCTTGCGCGAGCTTGTCGAACTCACGTTCGACTTCCACGATAAAGAGCGCGATTTCGTCCGCCTCGTGACGATCGAAAACATCCATGGCGCGAAGCATGTGAGCCAGTTGAAGACGTTCAGGACGCGTAACGCAAGCGTGGTGAAAACCATCGCGGACCTGATCGCTCGTGGCGTCGCGGCGCGGCAATTTCGCAGCGACGTGGATCCCGTGGACCTGCATCTGTTTATCAGCGCGCTGTGTTTTCATCGTGTCTCGAACCGGCATACATTCGCCGTCGCTTTCGGGCGTGATCCATCCGGAGCGAAATCGCGGGCCCGGCATCGCGAGATGGTTGTCGACGCCGTCATGCGGTTCATGCAGCGCTGAGTCCAGCGCCGGCAAGCAGAATATTCGATGACACGCGACGAGCGGATCATGTCCGCGGTCTGCGCCCCGATTGCGGGCGCTTGACCTATGCTTGAATCATGGCAGTCGACCGATAGGGAGGGCGCCATGGAGGGTTTGGCGAATATCCTCGTTGGGCTTGCGGCTCTTGCCGTGCTCGCGATCGCGGTGCTGGCGCACGACTGGAGTGGTGGATTCCGCAAACGCATGCTGGGCCGCCGCAGTCATGGCAGCTACGGCACGTTACGCGACTGGTGGCTTCGGCACCGGCACTGAGCGCCTGTGTGAACCGGCTTACGACCCGTCGTTTCCGGAGGGATGTGCCGGGCCCCGTTGCAGAACCATACGTGGCACGGGAAGCATTGGCGACGTGGAATCGGGGGTGAGTTCGGGCGCGGTGTCGCGCGTCCGGTGATCCGCTTCGTGGGCATCGATCTGCAAATACAGCCGGTGAATCGTCTGTAATTGCGTGTGCGTAAGATGCGAACTCCGCGCGACCACCGCAAGCCGCTCGCGCCAGTAGTTCGGCGGCATGATGGGGCTCAGGGCGTCGTCGACCAATGAACGCCGCAGCACCAATTCGAGGTGCGTCAGTTCCTGGTCCGCCAACAGTGCGGAAGGCGTGCCTTGGAGTTTCATGTCGATGAGTGGGTCCATCAATGCCTAACGGTAGTGGCGGGAAAAACTTTAGCAAATTTTAGATTAGTACAAACCCCTAATTGGCGGATTATTGAATGGGTCTTGCCACTGCGCGGTCCAGATCCGTGCGCGCCCGCTTCACCTTGCGTTCCCAAGCCGCAATGTTGAGTTGATCCGTGCCTTTTTTCCTGGCCCGCTCCAGTTCGGCTTCCCAATCACGCAAGCGATTCCTGGCCTCGGCTATGGCGCTGTCGTGGCGTCTTAGTGCATCTGCGCGTTTTTGCGCAATGGCGTCGGGCGTGCATTCGGCATTGGTTTTGTCGAGTTCGGCTTGCAGGGCGTCAAGTTGGCCCGAGTTGTCCTGTTCCAGTGCGGTGGCCATTTGCCTTTCGAGTGCCTGGCGATGGGCATCGCAGGCATCGGTTTCCTGCGATGCGTGTGCAGTCGACAAACACAGGCTGAAGGCGACAGCGGCAAGCAATTTCATAGCGGAATCCGTGGCTGGCGAGATTGGGCAGGGGCAAACGGTGTCTAACCCGATACGAAGTATTTTCTCGATCGGTCGCGACAGTGCGGGGTATTAATAAATAGCCCTCGCTTATCCGTTCATCCCGGCAGAGTCGGCGTATTTTAACGAGCTATGGGGACCGATGGGGCCAATGCGATAACCGTGTGCCAACCAATAATGCACGTGATTACGCGTCCATGCGGAATGCGTCTTGCGCAAACCTGCTGAAACCTCTCAGACGTTTACATTTTTCGCGAGGAATACGCCGATGCGTTTCGATTACAAGGGTTTTCACATCGACTGCCGCTCCAGACACGATCAGGATGGCATGTATTACGCGCAGGCTCGCCTGATCCGTATGCCGACAACGGGCGAGGGGCATCCGGAGAAACATGAGTCGGGCGACATCGACGCATTCGATAACGACGGCGACGCCATTACATGCGCGCGGGCGTGGGCGCTCGACTGGTGCGAGGCGCACGGCGCTTGATGGCGAGTCCGAACGCACCACCATGCTAGGATCGCGTCCTGCCAACGGGAGAAGTCATGCGTTATATGCACAATGAACATGTCATCGACGTGTTCGTCGAACAACGCGGCACCCGCTGGGACTGGTCCGTGCAGGCGGGCAGCTTGCCGCTCAAGACGAATGCGGGCGAGATGGCGCCGACCAGCAATGTCGCGGAAAACGAAGCGTTGCATTGGGCGAAGCGTGAGTTGAACCGGCGTTTTCCGGTGGAACCGGAGTGACCGGTTTATTGGCTCGACGTCGCTCATGAACGCTGCCCGGCGCTGCAGATCAGGGAGCGGCTGATACGGGCTTAAAGTTCCTTGCGTCGACGCCGTTAGTGTTGGCATGGACACCAAAGAACCCACCCCCGAAGCCTCCCGCGCCCTCATCCGGGCTGCGGGTGAAACCCTCGAACTGATGTGCCGCCTGCGTGGGGTCAATATCGAAGAACTCTCCGACGACGAGTTAGGCGAATTCTTTTCCCATGCGCTCGGCGATAGCATCGTCGGCCCCTGGTGATTGGGATCAACGGTTTTTCAAACTTCAGCGAGACATCAAAGTCCGATAGACGTGCGCCATTATTCCGCTCATGAACCTCGACAAACTTGCTTATACCGATACCCGTAGCGCATTGAATGCGGCCGATGAAGCGTTGGAATTGTTTTGCCGCTTGCGGCAGATTCCGCTCGACAGTTTGTCGGACGCCGAATTGGGCGAGTTCTTTTTTAATGCACTTGAAGACGAACTCGGTGGGGCTGCTTATCTTGGCGGTCGACCTTAAGGATCGTATTGGGACCGATGTGACGGCGTTTGAAATGGGCGCCAGGATGTTTTTTCGCGGAGCGCCAGGGCGTGGACTGCTTACGATTTATTACCGTGGCACGTCATGATCCGGCCCGGCGTGGTCAATCGAAAATATCACGCATTTGAGTCTAAAGTTTCGTTCGCAGGGGCCGTTAGCGGATGCATGGACACGACCAACCCCACTGCTGCCGCGTTTAGGAATCTCGTCATTGCCGCCGACGAGACGCTCCACGTGCTTTGCCGCATGCGCGGCATTACGCTCGACGATTTGTCGGAGGAGGCACTGGAAGCGTTTTTCTTCCAGGCACTCGATGACGAATTCTGGATCGGCGCCCGGTAGATATCAGCGCATTGATCCTGATCCCCGCCGGCATTGAACGGCGGGTTCCCCTTTATCTATGCAAGCAGGTCCGGCCGCCTTGTGAAGCGGGGATCGGCTAGCCACGCAACAAACTCGTCACGCCACTGCTCGAAAGCATTCTCGTCAAGGTCGAACACTTCGTCGACATGGCCTGCGTCTCGCAGATAGGCGCCCACCACCTGACGGCCGTCCCAATAAGCCACTGCAAAATCGGTCAGGTCCGCGGTCATGCCGCGCGGCTGATCGCGAAGCAGCATGTTGAGCTGAGCCTTGAAAGCGGTGAAGGTCGTGGCCATGGTCGGGTCCCGGAAAAAAATCGAAACCCTGCGAGGCGGTACAGGGTTCGCTAAGAGTAGCGCTTTCTGCGGCCCTCGTGCAGTGGGATAAGTGGGCCGGGCAACAAGCCGTGCAGAGACGGATACAGGAATTGCCTCAAGACCGTAACGACACAAAAAAGCCTCGGAGCGCGAGGCTTGCGAGGCTTGGAAATTCGGTGAGGCGGTGTGGGATAAATCGATGCGAGAAGTCTGCCGCGCCGTTGCTTAAACCGCACCTCGTGCGATTGCATACAGATTCGACCCGCTTTCCTTTTTGCTCGGTGGGATGAAGTCCGTTGCGTGAAGTGCGACCGTGTCCGAACTGGCAATCGAACGCCTCTTGCCGGCTCGAACGAGGATACGCTCTAGAAATTCGTAGAAGAGTTCGAGTTGTCTTGCGTCTGAAGCCCGTGGTTCGAGGTCGAACACATTTTCGAGCACGCGGCGCGACATATGGAAACGTTGAAGTCCGTGGACCATACGAACCTGGAAGACGACGCCGTCGCTGTTATGCGGCACCGCTGCCCAAATAAGCACATGGCTACTCATGAAGCCCCCGTGGATCACAATCTTAAGATTAAAAGCTGTTCAATTCATAATCGCACAGCGCAATGCGGGCGAACATATTTCAATATTGTGTCGCGGGCAGATTTGACATTTTCGCCACGGTCTTATATTGCGCTGCAGCAAAATGTGTATAAACTAGAAAACGAGCGTGTGCATTTGTGCTCGCAGTTCTGTTCTGACGGGAGAATGTGCCATGACGACTTCTCAGTCCTCACATACTCCAACCATCCCCGCATTGCATGTGTTCGAGCAAGCCGGCGGCTGGCATTGGGGTATTACCGTCCCGCGAATGTTGGGATCCGGATTCAAAGTGATTGCGTTCAGTAAGAAGACCTTCCCGGTTGAAGACGCTGCACGCACCGATGGGAGCCAGGCGCTCGCCAGTCTTGAAGTTGACGGCGTGTGTAATTGACTCGGTTGCTACGGCGCGCGTAGTTAGTCTCTGCCGGGGTAGGCCGAGATTTGCTGCGGTGGACGGTATTTCGTTGCGGTAGTATCGGGTGTAGGTGAGCTGTACCTCGTCGCAACCTTCCACGTCTTTCACTCGTGAGCGATGCATACAAACGCCGCGTGTCGAAACCCGGAATGTTCTCGCAAGCAGTACGCGTTGGAGCGTCTGCGTCTCGCGACCGACCGTCTCAACGTCGCCGAGACGGAGGTTGAGAAGACTCTCGCTACTCGCTGGGTAAATGCTTGGGCCAGTGCAATTGGCAATCGCCGCTTTTCTGAATTCGCCGATGGACGACGGGCTTACAGGCCGAGAAGGTGATCGTTTGGATTCGCGGGTTCTCGGATTCGCGGGGATGGGTTGGGAGTTTGACTACGCCAGAATCACGCCTGATTAAGCTGAGTTGCTTGTGGATAAAGGGCGGCTGGCACGGGACTGGTCCCCCCGGCAGGAATCGAACCTGCATCTAGCGCTTAGGAGGCACTTGTTCTATCCATTGAACTACGGGGAGATGGATATTTTAAATGGGTGGATCGAAACCTTGTAGATCAAGGCTCTAGCCTTACCCAGCTTGCGCTTCCGGTTGATTCGCTTCTTCCTAAATGAAGCACCGTGACGCAGTGTGAATCGTGGTTTTCTCGATCTTGCTGCTACGCTTTTACTACAACAAGCCGTTTTGGCGCCTTCTAGCAATTTGTAGCAGTTCCAGATCGCTTGGCCTTGCGACACAACGGTTTTGGGGCAAAGACCAAGGCCTCAATCTTACCCGTCGGTGAACGCTGGCGAGCACAGATCCGATGCAGCGGGCAGAGTATATCAAAGACGTTTAAAACGAAAGGCTCGACCCCAGCGTGGACGCGCGATCAAGAGGTCGACATCGACAAAGGGCGCAACGCCGTCGATGCGGAGCATAAACAGGCGATGCCCGACCTGTTGCGCGCGGCGATGCAGTGTGCGTTCAGGCGTGGAGAATTGTTCGAGATGCGGCGGGACGATATCGACGCGGAGCGCCACCTGAGTGCTCGTGCGCCTCCGCAATCATTTTCGGCAGAAGATCGGGAACGACGAATGGATCCCACTTATCGGTGATTTGCTCGAAATCATCATGCGCCAGTCGCGTTACCCGGTGCCGGAAACATATGCGACGAGGCAGATTGGGACATTCAGGAGATGGCCGCCGTGAGGGCGCAAAGACTGGCGAAGCCTGAAGCACTATACGGATTTGATCCTGTTCAGGTTGCCAGGAAGGGGCGTTTGAAGTTGGTGCAAGAGGCGTAGCTGCGAGGACCGGCGCTCCGCCGAGGAAGATTCGCTGCCGCTTGGAAGCCGGCCTAGATTTCTAGCGCTGCTTCATCCATCGGGCGCGATGGAATCGGCATTCGGCCAGTTGCGAAATCAGCGAGGCTCGATAATTTTCTTGGGTCAATAGTTTCATTGAGTATTGTCTCCGGTTGTGATCTTTGAGTGAATAGTCCGATCGAGCATCATTAGTCTTGCTTGGAGTTGGATGCCGGCGTCGCCATCCGTGTGCGTGCTTCTCGAGTGGCTTTGCGCCGGCTATAGCTGCCCACTTCATCGCGCACAAGGTCGTGCAGTTCAATATCGGCCGCCAGCGCGATCTCATCCGCCGGCTTGCGGATCTTGACCCGAAAGGCGCCGGTGCGAGCAAACGCGGAGGTGATCGTCGCTCACGAAAACTCGAAAGCGCTAGGGCGATATTCCGATATCGCGAGAGCGAGCGCCGCCGAGGACGGGTGGGAGCAGCTCTGGTCCGCACTCTACGACTGCAGGCTTTCCCACATGGGGCGCGGCGGTTTCGATCTTTCCGGTTTGGAATTGATCGGGTCGATCGCCTTCGCTCAAAACTGGTGGTGTCGCCCGGCAGTCCGGTAGATTTCGGAGTGACAACAGGGTGCGGCGCGTTCCATCATGCGATGACGATGCTCGCGAAGCCGCCTACTGACCTGAACTGCGGTTGGACTTTGAGAACGGACGTTACCTATTCGACAAAACACATTCTCACGCTGCGCCTAACGCTTGCGATCCAGATCATCGTCGGTTTCCTGACTAGAAGGTCTCTCATATTGTTGCCTTGCGCTGGCACTCGCTTTGCCCAATACGTATCCTGCGATGGCCGCCAATATGGTGGAGATTTCCTTGCCTTCAAGAATATTAAGAACCCCCACCCTCTCACGTAGGTTTTGGCGCGTCCTTAGTAGCCCCCACTGGCTCATCGCCGATATCGACCGCGCTTACCACCCGATTTCGTCCCATGGCCTTTGCTGAATAGAGCGCCGCATCTGACCGTGCTATCAAATTCGCCAGCGTCTCGCCAGGTTGATATTCATCCACGCCGGCACTGAACGTGCAAGTCACTTCCCCACAAGGCACGGCCAACGTAGACGTAGCCAAATGCAACCGCACGCTGTTCACCAAAATGAGCGCGTCCGCCCGCGATGTTTCGGGGAACAGGATTGCAAACTCTTCCCCGCCGAGCCGCCCGAAAATGTCTCCTCGGCGGATACCTTGCGCCACGATCGAGGCAAACAGTGCGAGCGCCCGATCGCCGGCCGCGTGGCCGTGACTATCATTTACGGCTTTGAAGTTGTCGATGTCGAGGATTGCGACGGCGAACCGGGAGTGTGTGCGGTTTGCACGTTCCAACTGCGACTGAGCCTGAGCCATGAACTCGCGCCGCACGAGCGCACCGGTCAATTCATCGATAGCGGCCAGCCGTTCCATCCTCTCCGCCATCCGGTCATACGCAAGCATGAGCGCACCGATCGAGAGACAGGGCAGGGTGACAATGCCGAGCGCGAGAAACGCAATGGTCAACGGTGTTGGTTCGAGAAACCGTGCGTGATGTTCCCAGCCGACGGCGGCGGCGAGTCCGCGAGCGACGTGAACGAGCCCGCCGAGCGCGGCGACAACTGCTACGAATTGGTAGCTGTATCCGGGGCGATGCCGCGGTCTCCGGGTGTAGGTTATCCAACCCACCGACAGACGAACGTAGGCGAGAAAGCTGGACATCAGGACAACGCGGGGAACTTCGTTCGGCGAAACATAGGTCCAGTAAACAATGCCAATCACCAGCATTGTGAACGCCACCACCTCATGAAGCCGCGAGGGTCGAAGTCCGAAGAACACCCGGCAGCCTTGCAGTACAAGGAATGCGGCCCCGGCGAATAGCGAACTGGCGACCACAATGGTGAGTGGTGCGGGCGAAGTGTCATCCAGGGCCAGCGCAATCAATGCGGCAACAATCAGGACGTTTGCAGTGATCCAGCGAAACAACCCGGGTATCCCGGACCGCACCAGCGAGCCGAATACGACTACGCTGATCGCGCCGGACATGATTCCGACAACGTAAAGTGCGACGGGACTGAACATATGTTTTCAGTAGGAAATGTGACTGAAAAGATTCGTGCGAGCCGAATGGGTAGAGCGCCTGTCACTCTCGTTTCCGCGTTGCACAAAGTGCTGAACGATGACGCTCGCGGCTGTGATGATACGCTCTGGCACCCAACCTTCATAAAAATGCTGAACGATGGCGCACTTTCGTTGTCGGCGCAGCGGCATGTTGCGTGTACGGTTGGAAGCAACAGGGCTGGCTTCTTGTACGTCTGTAGAGGTTTTGCTGGCGGGAAGTAGACCCGAGGGCGGCTCCGGCTGTACCAACTTCCATAGCCGAAAAGCAGGGTCATGCAAGGAAGAGCGCGTTCGTCGGACCGCTTGAATGAGCTTTGCTACGGAATCGCTGAAAGGAGGCGGGGGAAGGTTGGCTAGAACGATTCGCGTCGCAGTCGCAAAACCCAGCGACGCCATGCAGCGGCGCCCGAGGCACCCCCCACAATCAGCACGCTAACGCGTCGAACGCTCTCCGCACACACCAGTCTCGACCCCACGAGTACTACCGCTAGCAAAACCAGAAACCAGGATCAACGCCGCCCGCAACATATCGTCCGACAGCGCGCTGTCTTTTGGCCGGGCGAACGGTTTGATCGAACGGTCCGTGCACTCGTTGCCCACGACCCGGTCATTCGCCGGTACCGCGCTGCGAACAACGTTATCTTCGACGATATTTGCGAACGCACAACCGCTGGCTGCCAGTGCAAACCCGGCCGCCCAGTATTTTGTCTTCTTCATGATTTTTCACCGGCCGTTTAACAAGCACAACTGCCGATTATGGTTGCCGCTTCATGATCAGGTCAACTTGAATTCTATCGTCTGGAATAACCCGCCACTTCATCCCATAATGCAAACGTTCCCGGCCCTCCGTCATGACCGAACTCGAAACCGCTGCTGTCGTGTTCTTGTGTCTGCTCGCGGCCACCGGGCTTGGCGTGCTCGTGCGCCCCTTGCTGCCTGAGGAACACAAGGCGGATGAAACCGTGCAGTTGCTGAAGCTGGTGGTCGGCATGCTGGTCACGTTCGCGGCGCTCGTGCTGGGTTTGCTGACGGCATCGTCGAAAACCGTATTCGATACCACCACCGCCGACATCCGTACTTACGCCGCCGAGCTGATCCAGCTCGACAACAGCCTGCGCGAGTATGGCCCGGCCGCCGATGTTCCCCGGCACATCCTGCGCGCGTACACGGCAGCTGCGATCGCGTCCACCTGGTCGCAGGAACCGCCGCCGGCCGGCGACTATTATCAGAAAACGCTGGGGCCGGGCTACGGCACTGATAATCTCGACAGCCGCGTATTGGGCGCCATGCTTGAAAGGGCGCAACGATATACCCGCGAGTTGCAGCCGGGCGATGCGTTCCACCAGAAGCTAGCTGAAGAAGCGCTTGGCCGATTCGACCAGCTAATCCAGCAACGCTGGAAAATAGTGGAGGAGGCGCGTGGTTCGGCTTCGTCACCGTTCGACCGGATTCTGGTCTTCTGGCTTCTCGTCATCTTCCTTTGCTTCGGGCTGATCGCGCCGCGCAACACACTGGCTTTGGTGACGATTACACTCGGGGCGTTATCGATAGCGTCCACGGTGCTTGTGATCCTCGATCTCGACACGCCGTTCACGGGCGCCATCCTCGTGCCAAGCCAACCCATGCGCGACGCGCTCTCTTACCTCAACCGCTGAAACACTGAACGCCCGACGCTTGAAGCCCCTGCCGCCTATCTGATATCTGATGCCATCCACGCTCTACACCGATCCGCGCCTCGTCGCGCTATACGACACCCTGAACCCCTTTGCCGCCGATACAGCCTTCTACCTCGCGCTGGCCGCAGGCAAGCAGCGCGTAATCGATCTCGGTTGCGGAACGGGCTTGCTCGCGTGCGAACTGGCATCGCGCGGGCATCGCGTGATTGCCGTCGATCCCGCGCCCGAGATGTTGCATGTCGCGCGGCACAGGCCCGAAGGTGAGCGGGTTCAGTGGATTGAAGGCGACGCCCGCGCGCTCGCGTTGCTGCCGCCCGCCGACCTGGTGATGATGACGGGCCACGTCGCGCAGGTTTTTGTCGACGACACCTCGTTCCTCGATACGCTCAAAGCCGCCCGCTATGCGCTGCGCGACGGCGGCACACTGGCGTTCGAGAGCCGCAATCCCGCCGCGCGAGCGTGGGAATCGTGGACTCCGGCGCAATCGCGCAGATTGATCGATGTGGACGGGATCGGCGAGGTGGAGATGTGGCAAGACGACGTGAGCGGAAGCCCGGAGTCGGGCATTCGCTTCAACACGTATTATCGATTCAAGGCGACAGACGAGACGTTGACGTCCGCCAGCGAACTGCGCTTTCGCACCCAGGATGAGCTCACCGCTCAACTCGAGTCCGCCGGGTTCCGTCACTTCACATGGCAGGGCGATTGGGACGGGGCGGCGGTATCTGCCGCTAGCCCGGAACTGATTGTGGTCGCGCGCTGATGCGGCGCGAACTCAGACTGAAACGACCCTCTGAATGACCGGGCGGCGGCCGAATCAGAACTCGACTGCCACGAAATCGTCTTTGCCCACGTCGCATAATGGGCAGCGCCACGTATCGGGGATATCGGCGAAACGGGTTCCGGCCGCAATGCCTTCTTCCGGCAAACCGTCCTCTTCGTTGTATATCCAGCCGCAAATCAGGCAAACCCAGCTTTTATATTCTAAAACTTCACTCACGACAGACTCTTTCTTCTCGGTCAACAAAAAATCGTTAAATAATCAACTGGCGGCGCATCCCGGAAAATTCGGATTCGGGGCTACGCCGCGCGCGGCCGCCTAAACGTCCGGCGATCCGCATAGTACCGGAATGTCAAGATAGGTTCATCGAAGTGAAGTGACCGCACGGGCAGGGCGCAAGCATGAATCTGCGCGATTTCGCATGCGCGGTGTATTCTCTCCCCGGCGGTTTTTGAGTCTCTCGCGTGTCGTCCGGCCCGTCGCTCTGTGTCGTTCGCCATGCCTATCGCACGAAAGCACGAAACCGTTTTGGCCTGCCTGGATCGTTGATCCGGCAGTTGCATTCTTCTGGGAGCAAAAAAGTGATGTTCAAGAAACTGTTGTCGGGAGCGGTGTTGTCGAGCGTTTTCCTCGTGGCAGCCGCGGCGAACGCCCAGCAAGCCCGGGTGTTTTTTGTCGAACCGAAAGACGGCGCAACCGTCACAAGCCCGGTACATATGGTGTTCGGCCTGGAAGGCATGGGACTCGCCCCGGCCGGTGATCCGGATCCGAAGAAAGGCCACCACCATGTGCTGATCGACGCAGGCCCGATGCAAAAAGGCCTCGTGATCCCGATGAACGATAAATCGCTGCATTTCGGCAAGGCGCAGACGGAAGCAGACGTGAAACTGCCCCCCGGCGATCACACGCTGACCCTGCAGTTCGGCGACGGCGCACACCAGTCATTCGGACCGGAAATGAGCCAGACTATCAAGATCCATGTGAAATGACCGCTATCGCGCAGGATCCTCGTGATCCTCGCGCAAATCTCAAAAACGCGGCGCGGCCGCGTTTTTTTGTTCCTGATCATCTCAAATTTGGTACGTTGCCTTGTCCTGAAGACATAGGGCCTCCGAGCGTGCCGGTCAAGACCGGTACAATGGCCGCTTCCAGTATTTGCACTTTTCCGGCTGCCTCCCATGTCGCTTTATTCAATTTCGAACGCGCAACTCGCGTTCGGCCACGTTGCGTTGCTCGATCACGCTGACCTTTCACTCGAAGCGGGCGAACGCGTCGGTCTGATCGGCCGTAACGGTGCCGGCAAGTCGTCGCTGCTGAAGATCATTGCCGGGCTCACCAAGCCGGACGACGGCCTTGTCACGCGGCAAAACGAGCTCACCACCGTGTACGTGCCGCAGGAGCCCGAGTTCGACCTGGAGGCGTCGGTGTTCGACGTCGTCGCGTCCGGCCTGTCGCATGAACGGGAACTGCTCGACGAATATGACGTCGTGGCGCACAAACTCGCCGATACCCCCGAAGGTCCCGAGCACGACGAACTGCTGCACAGCATGAACGCGCTGCAGTCCTCGCTCGACCTTCACGACGCCTGGAATTGGCAAACGCGCGTGGCGACCACGCTGCAGCAGATCGGCCTGGACGGCGACATCCGTTCGGGCGCGCTCTCGGGCGGCATGAAAAAGCGCGTGGCACTGGCACGTGCGCTGGTCGTGCAACCGGACGTGCTGCTTCTGGACGAACCCACCAACCACCTCGACTTCGACGGCATTCGCTGGCTGGAAGAGATGCTGGTGACGTTGCGCACGGGCTTGCTCTTCATCACCCACGACCGGGCTTTTCTCGACAAGGTCGCGACCAGGATTGTGGATCTGGATCGCGGACGCCTGCTGTCGTACCCGGGTAACTACACGGCCTACCAGACACGCAAGGCGCAGCAACTCGAAATCGAGCAGGTGGAAGCCGCCAAGTTCGACAAGCTGCTGGCGCAGGAAGAAGTGTGGATTCGCAAGGGCGTGGAGGCGCGGCGCACGCGCAGCGTCGGCCGTATCGCGCGGCTGGTGGAAATGCGCAACGAGCGTGCCGAACGCCGCAATGTACAGGGCAATGTGAAGCTGGACGTGGGCCAGGGCGAGCGTTCGGGCAAGATCGTGTCGGAACTGACCGACGTGACGAAGAAATACGGCGATCGAACGATTGTCGACAACTTTACGGCCACCGTCATGCGCGGCGACAAGTTCGGGTTCATCGGCCCGAACGGCGCGGGCAAGACCACGCTGCTCAAGATGATCCTGGGTGAACTCGCCCCCGACGAAGGCACCGTGCGCACCGGCACGAACACGCAGGTGGCGTATTTCGACCAGATGCGCGCGCAGCTCGACCTCGACAAGACCCTCGCCGACACCATCAGCCCGGGCAGCGAATGGGTCGAAGTGAACGGCGTGAAGAAGCATGTGATGAGCTATCTCGGCGACTTCCTGTTTGCACCGGAGCGCGCGCGTTCGCCCGTGCGCTCGCTGTCGGGCGGGGAACGCAACCGGCTGTTGCTCGCGCGCCTGTTCGCGCGGCCGGCGAACGTGCTGGTGCTGGACGAGCCGACCAACGACCTTGACATCCAGACGCTCGAACTGCTGGAAGAACTGCTCACCGACTACGACGGCACCGTGCTGCTGGTGAGCCACGACCGCCAGTTCCTGGACAACGTGGTGACTTCGGTCTTTGCATCCGAAGGCGGCGGCAAGTGGCGTGAATACGTGGGCGGCTTCACCGACTGGCAGATCCAGCGCGAACGTTCGGAGAGAATCGCTCTGGACGCCGCCCGTGACACGGCCAAGCAGGCGAAGAAGGAAGACACCTCGAAAGACAGCGGCGCCGGGCGCAATTCGCAGCGCTCGACCAAACTGCCGTACAAGGAAGTGCGCGAGCTGGAAGCGTTGCCTGCACAGATCGCGGCACTCGAAGCCGAGCAAAAGTCGATTGCGGTCAAGCTTGAAGACGGTTCGGTGTTCGCGAAAGATCCGAAAGAAGGGACCCGCCTGAGCGAACGGCACGCGGCTATCGACGAGGAATTGCTGGTCGCGCTCGAACGCTGGGAAGAACTGGAAGCGAAGCGCAAGTAAGCCGGCCTTCGGGGCCAGCATCTTCCCCATATCGAAAAATTTATCGGAAACAGTAAAATACGTCGCGTTTTCGGGCGCACGGCCTGGCGGACAAGGATCTCTGCGGTTACACCGTGGTGACACCTTGTAGTGAAACGCTGTAGTCACGCGAGAGGCCGTCGCGTTTTCGAGTTAATCACGCGCAATCCGGCGCGGCCGGCTCAGGCGCGGTTGGCCGGGTTGGCCTGCTATGTTCACGCATTCGCCGGTTGTCCGGCGTGGCCGCTGCCATCAAGTTGCGGCCGCCCGGACCGCCGGACCCACGTCCAGACATGTCCACGAAAAAACCGAGTACCACCGACAGCGGCAAGAACAGCGGATACAGCGAAGCATCGATCAAGGTGCTCAAGGGCCTCGAGCCGGTCAAGCAACGGCCCGGCATGTACACCCGCACCGAAAATCCGCTGCACATCATTCAGGAAGTCATCGACAACGCCTCGGACGAGGCGCTCGGCGGCTACGGCAAGCAGATCACGGTCACGCTCCATGCTGACCATTCGGTGTCTGTCGAAGACGATGGACGCGGCATTCCGTTCGGCATGCATCCGGAAGAAGGCGTGCCCGTCGTCGAGATCGTGTTCACGCGACTCCACGCGGGTGGCAAGTTCGACAAGGCCGCCGGCGGCGCGTACACGTTTTCGGGCGGCCTGCACGGCGTGGGTGTGTCGGTGACCAATGCGCTGTCAACGCGCCTGGACGTGACCGTGTGGCGCGACGGCAAGGTCGCGGAACTCGGTTTTGCGAACGGCGATGTGGTGAAGCCGATCGAAACCCGCGCCATGAACCGCGGCGAAAAGAAGTCCGGAACCCGCGTCACCGCCTGGGCCAACCCCAAGTATTTCGATTCACCGAATCTGCCGGTTGGTGAGTTGCAGCGGCTCCTGCGTTCGAAGGCAGTGTTGCTGCCGGGCGTGGAAGTCGTGCTCATCAACGAAAAAACCGGCGAGCGCCAAAGCTGGAAATACGAGGATGGATTACGCGGTTACCTGCTCGAAGGCATGGGCGGCAGCGACCTGTTGATCCCCTTGTTCGAAGGTGAGCGTTTCGCGGGCAATGCAAAGTCGACCGAGGAAACCTTCGCCGAAGGCGAGGGCGCAACGTGGGTCGTCGCGTGGAGCGAAGAAGGACCGTTGTTGCGCGAGTCGTACGTCAACCTGATCCCGACGCCCGCCGGCGGCACGCACGAATCCGGCTTGCGCGACGGTTTGTTCCAGGCGGTCAAGAGCTTCGTCGAACTCCACAACCTTCAGCCCAAGGGCGTGAAGCTGCTGGCGGAAGACGTGTTCGCGCGGGTGTCGTTCGTGTTGTCGGCGAAAGTGCTCGATCCGCAGTTCCAAGGGCAGATCAAGGAACGCCTCAATAGCCGCGACGCAGTGAAACTGGTGTCGTCGTTTACGCGGCCCGCGCTCGAACTGTGGCTGAACCAGCATGTGGAGTATGGCAAGAAGCTTGCGGAACTGGTGATCCGGCAGGCTCAGGCGCGCACGCGCGCCGGGCAGAAGATAGAAAAGCGCAAGAGCTCGGGCGTGGCGGTGCTGCCCGGCAAACTGACCGACTGCGAATCCACGGATGTCTCGCGCAACGAACTCTTCCTCGTTGAGGGCGATTCGGCGGGCGGCTCCGCGAAGATGGGCCGCGACAAGGAATTCCAGGCCATCCTGCCGTTGCGCGGCAAGGTGTTGAACACGTGGGAAACCGAGCGCGACCGGTTGTTTGCGAACAATGAAGTTCACGACATCGCAGTGGCGATCGGCGTGGATCCGCATAGCCCGGACAGCCTGGACCAGAAGGCCGATCTCTCTAACCTGCGTTACGGCAAGATCTGCATCCTGTCGGACGCGGACGTGGACGGCTCGCACATCCAGGTCCTGCTGCTTACGCTGTTCTTCAAGCACTTTCCGCAGCTGATCGAGCAGGGCAATGTGTGCATCGCGCGGCCGCCGCTGTTTCGCGTCGATGCCCCCGCGCGCGGCAAGAAGCCGGCGCAAAAGCTCTATGCGCTCGATGAAGGCGAGCTCGAGGCGATTCTGGACAAGCTGAGGAAGGACGGCGTTCGGGAAACCCAATGGTCGATCAGCCGCTTCAAGGGCCTGGGCGAAATGAGCGCGGAGCAATTGTGGGACACCACGATGAACCCGGACACACGGCGTTTGCTGCCGGTTCAAGTGGGTGATCTCGGTTTTGAAGACACGGTCACACGCATGACGATGCTGATGGGCAAGGGTGAAGCGGCGTCGCGGCGCAGCTGGCTCGAGGAGAAGGGCAACGAAGTCGAAGCCGACATCTGACGCCGCATGCACCCCCTGAACTTCGTCAACGCATAACACTGGAAATCTGATGGACGATCTCTTCGCGGACCAAGAAGCCGCGCCTGAAGGCGAAAAACTGACGCTTGGCGATTACGCCGAGCGTGCGTATCTCGACTATGCAGTGAGCGTGGTCAAAGGCCGGGCGCTCCCCGATGTTTCCGACGGGCAGAAGCCCGTGCAGCGCCGCATCCTGTTCGCGATGAACGAGATGGGCCTCGCCAACACGGCCAAGCCGGTGAAGTCGGCGCGCGTGGTGGGTGACGTGCTGGGTAAATACCATCCGCACGGCGACCAGTCGGCGTATGACGCGCTCGTGCGTCTCGCGCAGGCATTTTCGATGCGCTATCCGTTGATCGACGGGCAGGGCAACTTCGGCTCGCGCGACGGCGACGGCGCTGCGGCCATGCGGTACACGGAAGCGCGTCTCACGCCTATCGCGAAATTGCTGCTGGATGAAATCGACATGGGCACCGTCGATTTCATGCCGAACTACGACGGTTCGTTCCAGGAGCCAAAGCTCTTGCCTGCACGCCTGCCGTTCTTGTTGCTCAACGGCGCGTCGGGTATTGCCGTGGGCATGGCGACCGAGATTCCTTCGCACAATCTGCGTGAAGTCGCGGCCGCGGCGGTCGCCATGATCCGCGATCCGAAGATCGATCACGCGCGGCTGGCCGAACTGATTCCCGGTCCGGATTTCCCCGGCGGCGGGCAGATCATTTCGAGTCAGGCCGAGATTGCGGCGGCTTATGAAAGCGGACGCGGCAGCCTGAAGGTGCGGGCGCGCTGGAAGATCGAGGAGATGGCGCGTGGTCAGTGGCAACTCGTCATTACCGAATTGCCGCCAAGCACGTCGGGCCAGAGGGTGCTCGAGGAAATCGAGGAACTGACCAACCCGAAGATCAAGCTTGGCAAGAAGGCGCTGAGTCCCGATCAGTTGCAGACCAAGCAGACGCTGCTCGCGTTGCTCGACACGGTCCGCGACGAATCCGGCCGGGACGCGCCGGTGCGGCTTGTGTTCGAACCGAAGTCGAGCCGTATCGACCAGACGGAGTTCGTGAATTCGCTGCTCGCGCACACAAGCCTGGAATCGAATGCATCGATCAACCTGGTGATGATCGGCGCGGACGGCCGGCCGCGTCAGAAAAGTATTCGCGAGATCCTGCACGAATGGGTGGGCTTCCGGTTCGCGACTGTCACGCGCCGCACGCAGCATCGGCTGGGGAAGGTGAACGACCGGATCCATATTCTTGAAGGGCGGATGATCGTCTTCCTGAATATTGATGAAGTGATCCGCGTCATCCGTGAAGCCGACGAGCCGAAGCAGGCGTTGATGGACAGGTTCAGTCTCAGCGAACGCCAGGCCGACGACATCCTCGAAATCCGTTTGCGCCAACTCGCGCGGCTCGAAGCAATCAAGATCGAGCAGGAGCTGAAGGAATTGCGCAGCGAGAAGGAAAAGCTCGAAGAGCTGCTGAACAGCGACGCGGCCATGAAGCGCTTGCTGATCAAGGAGATCGAAGCCGACGCCAAGCAATATGGCGACGATCGCCGCACGCTGATCCAGCCGGAAAAGCGGGCGATGTTCGAGGCACGCGTGGTTGATGATCCGGTGACGGTGGTGGTATCGCAGAAGGGCTGGGTGCGGGCGTTGAAGGGCCATGGCCTCGATCCGGCCAGCTTCCAGTTCAAGGCGGGTGACGGCATTTATGCGGCCTTCCAGGCGCGGACGCCCGACATGCTGATCGCGTGGGGCAGCAACGGGCGCGTGTACTCCGTGCCCGTTGCAATGCTGCCGGGCGGGCGGGGCGATGGTGTGCCGGTCACGTCGCTGATCGAGCTCGAGTCGGGATCGCATTTGCTGCATTACTTCGCCGCGTCGGTCGAGCAGCCGTTGCTGCTGGCGTCGAGTAACGGCTTTGGTTTCATGGCCAAGCTCGGCGACATGGTGAGCCGGGTGAAGGCGGGCAAGTCGTTCATGACTATCGACGAAGGCGCGGCGCCGCTCACGCCCATGCCGGTCTTGCCGGGCGCGACCCAGGTCGCGTGTTTGTCGAGCAACGGGCGCCTTCTGGTATTCGACATCGATGAGATGAAGACCCTGTCGGGCGGTGGCCGCGGCGTCATCTTGATCGCGCTCGATCCCAAGGAGACGTTGCGGCAGGCGCTTGCTATCGACGCACGTGGCCTGGTGCTGATCGGCACGGGCCGGGGCGGCAAGGCGCGTGACGAGAAACTGGCGGGCGCGGCTCTGGAAACGCATGTGGGCAAGCGGGCGCGCAAGGGCCGTGCTCCCGAGTCCACTATCAAGGTGACCGAATTGCGGCCGGTGTTCGAAGGCTGATAGGCGACGAATATACGACGCATAAGCGACGAGTCATAACGCCTCGGGTTGGCTCAGCCGGCCCGGGGCGTTTGTTTATCTGGAAAATACTTGAACTGGCTCCGTTTAGCTGAGTCGAACGCCCGACCCTTGTAAAAACTTGAAACGGAGACGGCGGGCGAAGTGGCGGATAAATGCTTGGGGTGACTAAGTGTTTGGCTCGACAGCAGGATCCGGTGATTCATCTGCATTTAGGAACATCAATGAATAAAGCGATTGAAGTGGCGTTGTTCCTGCATTTGCTTGGAGTGGCGGTGTGGATTGGCGGAATGATTTTTGCTCACTTCTGTCTTCGGCCGGCAATAGCGGATTTATCGCCGCAATTGAGGTTGCCGTTATGGGAATCGGTATTCGTCCGGTTTTTTAACTGGGTGGCGGCATCCGTGTTGGTGATACTGCTGACGGGCGGCTTTTTACTGACGCAATTCGGCGGGGCTCACGCGGCGCTGCCTTTACACATCATGGCGGGTCTTGGCATTGTGATGATGCTGATCTTCGGCCATATCCGGTTTGGTGTATTCCCGAAAATCCGCCGCGCAGTGCAATCGCAAAACTGGCCGGACGGCGCGAGGGCGGTGGGCACCATCCGAAGGCTGGTGCTGGTCAATATTGTGCTGGGCGTGGTGACGGTGGGTGCCGCAGTGTTATCGAGGGGAATGTAGCGCGCTGCTGGGTGGCCCATGTAGGAGGCCCGGCGTCAGCTCTTGCGAAAACGCATTCGGGGATTCACCTGGCCGGGCAGCATTGCGTTAGCAGCAAGCCGTACGTGCTGAATCAACCACGAACCGCATGTTCAATCGATGGCGTTGGAAGGCGCTTCGCCAAACGGCATTGCCGCAACGTCGGCCATGAGTCCCAGGCCGCAGACGCCAAACCGATCGAGCAGGGCCTGCACGCCCTCGGCAGGAACGGCACGGGAAAAGAGAAACCCTTGGGCCTCAATAGGCCCAAGCCGCGACAACCATGCAATCTGCTCCTCGGTTTCGGTCCCTTCAACCACGACCGTCAGTCCCAACGACCGCGCGAGATTGACGATTGCAGAAACCATGACGCAGACGCTGCGATCGTGTGGAATAGCCTGGATGAATGACCGGTCGACCTTGAGCGTATCGACAGCAAAGCGATTCAGATACGACAACGACGAATATCCGGTGCCGAAATCATCGAGTGCGATCCGGACACCCAGGCGCTTCAAGGCCGAAATCTTTTCCGCGACGATATCCGGAAACTCCATCATCACGGTTTCGGTAATCTCGAGTTCGAGTTTCCCCGGCGCAATACCGCTTTCGCGAATGGCGACCGCAACCGTCTCAAGCAAATCTCCGCGCCAGAACTGCACGGCGGAGATATTCACCGCAAGCGACAATCCGTCATACCCCTGACTCTGCCAAATGGCCAATTGCCGGCAAGCTGTATGAATCACGAAGTCGCCAATAGGCACGATCAACCCCGTCGATTCTGCGACCGGAATGAACTCATTGGCAGGAATCAGCCCGTGTTGCGGATGATTCCACCGTGCCAGCGCCTCGAAGCCCGTGATACATCGGCGGGTGAGGTCGATCTTCGGCTGATACGCCAGAAACAATTGATTCTGAGCCAGCGCAACCCGTAATTGCTGCTCCCACTTCATCAAATGATCCGCGCGGTGTGACAACTGCGGCGAATAGAACTGATAGCAGTTCTTGCCCGCGTCCTTCGCGCTGTACATTGCCAGATCGGCTTTTTTCAACAAGTCGATTTCGCTTTCGCTCGAAACCGAATACAACGCAATGCCAATGCTCGCATGCAGCACGAAGGCGCTGCCGCGTACATCGAACGGCGTGGCGAACATATGCGAAACCGCTTCAGCCAGTTCCACCGCTTGCCGCTCGACGTCGGCGCCCTTGACCACCACGACGAATTCATCGCCGCCAATACGCGACAGCATGCCGTTGTCACTGACCGTTTCCGCCAGTCGCGACGCTGTCATTTGCAGCACGATGTCGCCGGCGTTATGGCCGAGGGTGTCGTTGACCGTCTTGAAGTTATCGAGGTCGATGAAAAGCAGCGCAAGGTGGCCTACATTCTCCTGCTTCGCCACGTCGTGGCGCAGCATTTGCAGCGTGGAGTAGCGGTTGCGCAGGCCCGTCAGCAAATCATATTCGACCAGATGCGTCATCTCGCGCTCGCGCCCGAGCAGCTTGCCGATCAACCCGGTCGCCACCGCGAAGAAGCCGAGCATGGCGAGCGAGATGAAGGTCGCCATCAGCAGATAAACACGCCGCGTGTGATTGAAGTCGGTGAATTCCTCAGCCTGCGACAGGCCGACGAGCACGCCGAGCGGATAACCGTCTATATGCCGATACGAAACGATGCGCGTGACGTTGTCGATTGGATCGACATAGATGCCGGATGCGTGGTCCGAGGTTGGGTACACGCCGCTTGCGGTGAACGCTCCTTGCCGGTTGCTACCGCTCTCGGCTGTTTTTATCGGGTGGCCGTCCGGTTTGCCAAGCGGCGAGGTTGCGCCCACGCCGGTGCTGCGCGCGAGCACCGAGCCGTTGTCCGAAATCACGGCGACCACGCCGTCGCGTCCGATCGACGCCACGTTGTAGAAGTCGCTCGTGAAGTAGCTGGGGTCTTCCGAAACCACCACCACGCCGGCGAACGACCCGTCGGGATGATTCAGGCGGCGGGTGATTTGCAGTGTCCACTGCCGCGAGACGCGGCCGAGGACGGGCTTGCTGATGTAGAGCAGGTCGTCGTTCGAAAGAGCGTGAATGCGGAAATGTTCGCGATCGGAAAGATCGACGGGTTTTGGCGTGGCGCCCGATGTGGACGCGATCAGCATGCCGTGTTCATCGATCAACGAGACCTGCACAAGGGTGTCGCTCTGCACCACGCCTTTTTCAACCGTGCTTGCCAGGTTGAACTGTCCAGGTGTCTTCTCGAACTCGTATTTGACGAAACGCGTGATCTGGTCGACCTGGTGAATCGCCTTGATGGTGTGCTGCTCGAGCGCGGACGACAGAATGGCCGCCGACGCCATGGATGCGTGCGTCGCGGCGTCGCGTTCCACCGACAGGCGCGCAAAGATTACCGTCCACAGCAGGACGAGCACGAGCCCGCCCAGCGCCGGAATGGCGAACAATGCGCGGCGCCGTCGCGGAAAATCCGCTTGCTTCATGTCGCGTGGCGCTTTGGGCCGTGATCGATTCATGGGTTTGGTCAGTCCATGGACCCTGTGACGGGTTGCGCCGATAGTGCGTCCGGAACAACACAAATGGGTGTCGGCATTACTGCAGCACGTTCAATGCCGGTGAGGCGGGGCATTATTGCCGTTTTCCGGTGAATCCGGGCCATCGTTCGAATTTGTTTGCAGGCTCTCTTTGCAGGCATGAGCCTACGTGTACATCAAGCGTGCTTGCATTTCGCTTACGATGGTTTTAGTAATACTATTTTTAGAACTCTGTCCGGCGTTGACCGGGTTGACCGATTGCCGCTGGTTATCCAGCCTCCCCCGCGTGAGGCTGATTTCCATAATGACGGCTGAGTCAGATAATACCAATGACAACCGGATTAGATATTACTGAAGGCGACCCATTTAAGGAAGCGCGGCGGTGAAGTGAGGTATCGAGGTATACACGGATAGGCTGAAGCGCTTGTCTGGAGCGGTTCTGACCGGGCGGCAGTTGTTTCGCCAATGTGAATTTAAACCAACGAACTGCGGTATTTTGTATCCCGATGCCAGGCGGCATCGGGATTAAGAACAAGACTAAAATTTGTTGCAACTATTTACGCGTCTTAAGCGTTTAAAGCAGCGATTTCAGGCCACTTCGGCAATCAATTCGATTTCGACGCAAGCGCCGAGCGGAATTTGCGCTACGCCAAATGCCGAGCGTGCGTGTTTGCCGCGCTCACCGAAAATATCGGCGATCAACTCGGACGCGCCATTGGTGACGAGATGCTGTTCGGTGAACTCGAACGTGGAGTTGACGAGGCTCATTACCTTCACGATCCGCGTCACCCGGTTCAGGTCGCCTACATGCGCGTGCAGCGTTGCAATCAGGTCGATGGCGATCGAGCGTGCGGCGGCGCGGCCTTCTTCGGTGGTGAGCGTGGCACCCAGTTTGCCCACCCACACCTTGCCGTCCTTCTTCGCGATGTGACCGGACAAATAGATCGTGTTGCCGCTTTGCGCGCTCATCACGTAGGCGGCGGCAGGGGCGCCGGCCGTAGGCAATTCGATGCCGAGTTCCTTCAGCTTGTCGTAGACGTTCAATTGGGCCATGGGGTGTTCCCTAGAGATGGAAAGGATGACGCGAGAGCGCACCGGGGCGGTCGTTCCGTCCTTGCGCGCCCGCCTTGCAACGAGATCAGACCAGCGCGCGGACCAGCGCGCCGAGCTTGGCGACACCTTCGTCGATTTTCGCCGGCGGCACGGTGACGAACGACAGCCGCAGCGTGTTGTGCTCCGCTTCATTCGCGAAGAACGGGCCGCCGGGCACGAATGCCACATGCTGCTCGATGGATTGCTCAAGCAGTTTCATTGTATCGATGTGTTTCGGCAGCTTCACCCACACGAACATGCCGCCTTCCGGACGGTTCCATTCAACGCCCGCCGGCATGTGCTGTTCGAGTGACGCCAGCATGGCCGCGCATTGATCACGATACAGCGCGCGGATCTTCGGGATATGCGTTTCGAGAAAGCCGTCCTTGACGACTTCGTGCACGATCCGCTGCGTGAGGCTCGGCGTATGCAGGTCGGTTGCCTGCTTGGCCTGCACCAGCTTGAAGTGCAGCTCCTCGGGCGCAATGATGTAACCCACGCGCATGCCCGGCGACAGGACCTTCGAGAAAGAACCCAGGTGGACGATGTGATCGGGCGCCATCGACAGCATGGTCGGCAGCGGTGCGCCCGCGTAGTCCAGGGCGCCGTAGGGATCGTCCTCGACCACCGGGAAGCCGGCGCGCTGTGCGAACGCGGCCAGTGCGGTGCGGCGCTCGAGCGACAGGCGACGGCCGGTCGGATTCTGGAAATTCGGCTGCGCGTACAACAAGCGTGCACCGGCTGTGAGCGTGGCGTCGAGCGAGGACACGATCAAGCCGTGTTCGTCCGTGGGGACTTGCACGTAGTTCGGCTCGTACATGGAAAACGACTGCAGGGCGCCGAGATACGTGGGCGTTTCTACCAGTACGCGGCTGGCGGGATCGATCAGCACTTTGCCGAGCAGGTCGAGCGCTTGCTGCGAGCCTGTGGTGATCAGCACCTGCGACGGCCGGATCGATGCGCCGTTGACCGAGTAGCGTTGCGCGACCCATTCGCGCAGCGGCAGGTAACCTTCGGTGGCGCTGTATTGCAACGCGGCGGCAGGGCTGTCACGCAGGATGCGGTCGCATGCCACGCGCATTTCCTCCACCGGAAACGTAGCCGGCGACGGCAATCCGCCCGCGAACGAAATGACCTCGGGCCGCTCGGTGACCTTCAGGATTTCGCGAATGGCCGAACTGGTGAGCTTTCTCGCGCGTTCGGAAAGTTGCCACGGCTTGGCTTGAAGGTCGGCTTGATTCATGGGGTCCTCGGTTGGTCTCGGTAAGCGGTCTATTGCGCCTGCGGGTTGATAAATGCTGCACGGTGCTGCGAAAAAGTTAATGCGCACTGCGTTTCTGCATCTGGTTCGAAAAGCGCGATTCACTGCAATTCAGCGCAATCGATAAACAGTGGGGGACACATATTATGGCGTGCCCGCCGCCGGATGTTCTAACGCGGATCTGCCTGCACGGATTCGTCTTGCGCCGGCTCGGCCTCGGCCGTCTCCTCGGGCGTGTCCGTGTCATTCGCTGCGTCTGCGTCCCCGGTCTTCCTGCTCTTCGCGCGCTTGCGGGCCGGTTTGGCCGGCGCGGCCTCGGCTTGCTTCGCTGCTTCGATCGATTCCGCCGATTCCCCCAGCGTAACAATTGATCCATCCGGCAACTCGAACTCCGCGACGAGCACCGGCGTGCCCGCCGTCACCTCGACCCGCATCAGATGCGACACACCCAGCCATGCCAGTTGCTCGGAGATCAGGTGTGCGCGCGGATGAAACCCCGTCAACGACTTCAGCGCGATACCCGTTTCCGGCAGCGATTCACTCGGATGCTGCGGCGTGTCCCACTGGATCAGCGACGGCAGGAGGCCGTCGCCGGCGCCTTGCCACGCTGGAAAAGTACCATCGGCGGGAATGGTGAGATCCCACGCGTTAGCGCCTCGCGTCATGGGCACCACGGCCGGGATGCGCTCCGGATATTGCGCCTGCCAACGCGTCAGCACTTTCGGGCGATTCACCCGCGCGACCCAATGCACGAGTTGCGGGCCGGCTTCAAGACGTTGTTGCTGCATGGGGTCGTCGAGCGCAAACAGGCGAGGGCGCGGGGTATCGACGGACGCTGCGTCCGGGTCCACGGCGATCACCTCGAGATACGCGCCGCCCCACAGGTTCAGCAGACGGTTATGCGTGCGCATAAGAGGATGCGCACCGCCTCCGGTCATCTCGATTCCCAGTTTCGCGGCGATAAAGTCCGCGCCTTCTTCCAGCGTGCGGGCGGCGATAACGAGGTGGTCGAGTTGCAGCGGATGAGCGGTCATAGTGCACGAATAACTTGAAGGAAGATTGCCCGGACAACGCCGGCTAAGCCCGTCAGCATACCCGTTCCGCCCGCCCATGAGCTCTGCGTTAGCCATCCGGCCGGGTAATTGGCACTTGGCCCGAAGAGACTGAACCGCCCGGCCGAACCGCCTTGGCGGTACTGAAAACGCGTGAAACGCGGACAAATACCGCCAACTTTACCTATAGTCCCAGTCTTAAATGTATCGGCAACGACCGTAACAGTAACGGTACAATTCATCCGATACCCTTCTGTACAGTCATCGAACGCATTCAACCCCGATGGAACCTGACATGTCCGTTCCGCTCGACCAGATTCCCGCGCCCCACGGCGCGCCGCAACTCACGCTCGTCGACCAGCTGGTGCAATGGGGCCGGCGCCGTATTGACGAGCGAGTGTTCCGCCCGGGCATGCGCATGCCGTCCATCCGCAAACTCGCGGTCGACAAGGGCGTGTCCCGGTTCACGGTGGTCGAGGCGTATGAACGGCTGGTCGCGCATGGGTATCTCGACTCGCGGCGCGGCTCCGGGTTCTTTGTGCGCGACCGGACCAGTTCCAACGATTCCCACGTCCACCCGGCACTGGCCACCGAGCGCGCACCGGTGCCCAGCACGATCGACGTGGTCTGGCTGCTGCGCAACATGCTGCACACGTCGAGTCCGGCGAAAGGGCCGGGCATTGGCTACCTCCCGGCTAGCTGGCTGAACGGCGAGTTGCTGACTGGCGCATTTCGCGCCCTGAGCCGGCAAAGCGGCGCACAACTGCTCGGCTTCGGCACGCCGCAGGGCTTTCTGCCGCTGCGCCAGCAAATTCAGACACGGCTGGAGGAACTTGAGATTGGCGCGTCGACGGACCAGATCGTGATGGTGTCCGGCGTCACGCAGGCCATCGATCTGATTGCGCGGGTCTTCGTGCAACCTGGCGACACCGTGATAGTTGGCGACCCCGCCTGGTTCCAGATGTTCGGCCGCTTCGTGGCGCAGGGCGCCCGGCTGGTCGGCATGCCGTACACGCCGGACGGTCCGGATCTCGATGCGCTCGAATCCATGGTCCAGACCTGGCGCCCGAAGATGCTCGTGATCAATTCCGTGCTGCAGAATCCGACCGGCACGTCGCTGACCGCGGCGCAGGCGTTTCGCATTCTGCAACTCGCTGAAACCTACGATTTCATCGTCGTGGAAGACGATATCTACGGCGATCTTTGCCCGACCAATTTTCCCGCGACGCGCCTCGCGAGCCTCGACCAGCTGAAGCGCGTGATTTTCCTCAACAGCTACTCGAAGACGCTCGCGCCGAACCTGCGCGTGGGTTACGTCGCGGCGGCGCCGGAGGTGGCGAATGCAATCGCCGATCAGAAAATGCTGGTCGGCATGACGAGCCCCGAACTCAATGAGCGCGTGCTGTATAAAGTGCTCACCGAGGGCCACTACAGGCGTCACGTGGAAAGGCTGCGTGCGAAACTGGACGGGGTTCGCGAGAAAACCGTCCGGATGCTCGAAAAAGTTGGCTACAAGCCGTATCTGGTGCCATCGGCCGGCATGTTTTTATGGGCCGACACCGGCGTGGATTCCGAAGGGCTCGCCGCTGCCGGACACGAAGCCGGCTTTTTGCTGACGCCCGGCAGCCTGTTTTCTCCGCATCAACTACCCAGCACGTGGATGCGTTTCAACATCGCGAACTGCGCCGATCCGGGCCTGCCCGCGATGCTGGCCGGTTACTCGGATCGCGTCGGGTAGACCTGCCTGCAGCATCCTCAAACGCAATCACGCGGCGCTGCGGGTCTCGTCGGCCCCTTGAAATTATCGCCGGCGACCTCATGTTCCGCAGAATTCGCGCGGTGCGTTCCGGCAGGAGGCCATGATGCTCATGCGCTGTCCGGGCGCACCGTCCGGCTGTATCGCGGCCGCTGAAAAAACCCGTCAACATTCGACACAACCAGAGGAACCGACCATGGCACAAGAAACCATGAGCTTTCAGGCAGAAGTGAAACAACTTCTGCATCTGATGATCCATTCGCTCTACAGCAACAAGGAAATTTTCCTGCGCGAGCTGATTTCGAATGCATCGGACGCGGCGGACAAGTTGCGCTTCGAAGGCATTGAAAACAGTGCACTGTACGAGAACGATCCGGATCTGCGCATCCGCATCTCGTACGACAAGGCCGCTCGCACCGTGACGATCGACGACAACGGCATTGGCATGAGCCGCGACGAAGCGATCTCCCATCTCGGCACGATCGCGCGCTCGGGCACGAAGGAATTTTTCTCGAAGCTATCCGGCGACCAGCAAAAGGACGCAGCGCTGATCGGCCAGTTCGGCGTGGGTTTTTACTCGGGTTTTATCGTCGCGGACAAGATCACGGTTGAAACGCGTCGCGCCGGTTTGCCGGCCAGCGAAGGCGTGCGCTGGGAAAGCGCGGGCGAGGGCGATTTCGTGGTCGAACAGATCGAACGCGCGCAACGCGGTTCGAGCATCACGCTGCATCTGCGCCCGGAAGAAGACGAATTCCTCTCCACGCACAAGCTGAAGTCGATCATCCAGAAGTACTCGGATCACGTCGCATTGCCCATCCTGATGAAGAAGGAAGAGTGGGATGCCGAGAAGTCCGAGATGGTCACGAAGGACGAAGACGAGACGGTGAACCAGGCGAGTGCGTTGTGGACGCGTTCGAAGAGCGACATCACCGACGAGCAATACAAGCAGTTCTATCAACACCTTTCCCACGATCACGACGATCCGCTCGCGTGGACGCATAACCGGGTGGAAGGCCGTAGCGAATACACGCAGTTGCTGTATGTGCCGAAGCACGCGCCGTTCGATATGTGGAACCGCGATCATCGCGGAGGTTTGAAGCTGTATGTGAAGCGCGTGTTCATCATGGACGACGCGGAACAACTCGTGCCCGCGTATCTGCGCTTCGTGAAGGGCGTGGTCGATTCGGCTGATCTGCCGCTGAATGTATCGCGTGAAATCCTGCAGGAAAGCCGCGACGTGAAGGCCATTCGCGAAGGCGTGACCAAGCGCGTTCTGTCGATGCTGGAAGAAGTGGCATCGTCGTCAGCCGAAGCGACGGATGAGACCGGGAAGGCCAAGTACGCCAGCTTCTGGAAAGAGTTCGGACAGGTGTTCAAGGAAGGCATCGGCGAGGACTACGGTAATCGCGAACGGATTGCCAAGCTCGTGCGCTTTGCATCGACGCATACGGATTCGTCGGAGCAGACGGTGGCGCTCGCCGACTACGTGGCGCGCATGAAACCCGAGCAGACGAAGATCTATTACGTCACCGCTGATACCTGGCAGGCCGCGAAGAACAGCCCGCATCTGGAGGTGTTCCGCAAGAAGGGTGTGGAAGTGCTGCTGCTGACGGATCGCGTCGATGAATGGATGCTGTCGTTCCTCAACGAATTCGACGGCAAGCCGCTGCAAAGCGTGGCGCGCGGCGACCTGGATCTCGGCGCGCTGAACGACGAGGAAAAGCAGGCGCAGGAGAAGGTTGGCGAAGAATTGAAGCCGCTCGTGGAAAGCATGAAGGCGGCGCTGGAAGGCAAGGCGAAGGATGTGCGCCTGACGTTCCGCCTGACCGATTCGCCGACGTGTCTCGTCGCCGATGACGGCGACATGAGCGGTTACCTGCAACGCATGTTGAAACAGGCAGGGCAGCAGGCGCCCCAGATGCAGCCGATCCTGGAAGTGAATCCGGAGCATCCGCTGGTGAAGAAGCTTCGCGCCGACGATGCGAATTTCGGCGACTGGTGTCATCTGCTGTTCGATCAGGCGATGCTGGCCGAAGGCGGCACGCTGGAAGATCCGGCGAGCTTTGTGAAGCGCACGAACGCGTTGTTGCTGGCGCGATAAGTTATCGTTGGGAAGAAGCGAGGAAAGCGCGCTGCCGGGAAACCGGCAGCGCGTTTTTTATTGCAGACGAGGCATGAGCTGCGCAGCGTTGCGGTTTATTTTGCCCGGCGTTCCTTGTTCGCCTGCGCGACGACCGATCCCGCCAGCGTCTTGGTGTCCTTTGAATATTTATCGCTGTGAAGAACCTGCCCGGCCTTGTGTTCCATCTCGGCGCCCGTTTGATTCATCGTATGCGTTTGCGATAACGCCGAGGCAGCAAGGCTCTTGGCAATCACCGACGCCTTCGGGTCGTGCAGCGTATGCGACGCCAGCGTGGCGACTGCCTTCGATGTCTGTTTCGTATTGACCGGCATGTGTGTCCTCTCATGACTTATTGATAGCTCGTCGCGAAGCCGCCGCGAGCACCGGTCGTACCCCGACCGGTTCGCCAGTCTCCTGTGAGTGTCTGCCGGCATCTATACGAATCCTCCTATTTACGTCTCTGGTTTTATAATCCCGGGCATGCCAAAAGCTCCTCTTGCCGGTACTCATGCGTGGCGCGAGCGCCCGCTTCCCACTTTCACCGCTGATCAGAAAGACTGGCTCACGCGCGGCGGCTCGCTGACCGCGCATTTGCGTGAACTGGGCGATGTCACCGTCCATGTCACGCGTGAGGCGGTCGGTCAGCCGTGGCGCGACGAAGCCGCCGCGCTGGACATCACGCCGCGCACGCCGGTATGGATCCGCGAAGTCGTGCTGAATGTGAATCGCGTGCCGTTCGTCGCGGCGCACAGCGTTGTGCCGTTCGATGTCAGCTCGGGCGTGTGGCAGGCAATGCGGCGCTTGAGAACGCGGCCGCTCGCCGAGTTGTTATATGGCGACAGCAGCGTGTGGCGTTCGCCGCTTACCAGCCGAAGGATCGACGCACGCGATCCGCTATACCGGCTTGCCGCCAGGCAAATACAGCATGAAAAACCCCATGCCTTTGTCGCGCGCCGTTCGGTGTTCGTGAGACTGGGCGCACCGCTCATGGTCACCGAGTGTTTCCTGCCGGCCCTATGGTCGTTTCTCGCACGCGGGGATGCATGCTAAAAGGCTTCCCGCCCGTCGCCGATGAGAACACCCATACGCTGATCCTCGGCAGCTTTCCCGGCGTGGCGTCGCTGGTGGCGACGCAGTACTACGCGCATCCGCGTAACCAGTTCTGGCGGCTGGTAGGCACGGTGATCGAGGAGCCGTTGAACGAGCTCCCCTACGACGAACGCGTGCTCAAGCTCCTGAAACGTGGCATCGGCCTGTGGGACGTGCTTGCCGCGTGCGAACGCGAAGGCAGCCTGGACACCGCGATCCGCAACGCCAACCCCAACGACTTCGCTTCATTTCGCCTTCATGCGCCGCGGCTGAAAAAGCTCTGCTTCAACGGCAAGACCTCCGGGCGTTTCGAGCCCGTGATCCGTGCGGCCGGCTACGAAACCCTGGTCCTGCCGTCGTCGAGTCCGGCGAATGCTATCCTCTCGTTCGATCAAAAATTGCGCATCTGGCGCGACATCCTCAAATGACCCAATTAATCAAACGTGCGTCGGCTGAAGCGCGCGCGTTCGGCGGCAAGCGCCAAGACAAGAAACACGGCAAGCAACTGAAGAAGCAGGACAAGCGCTTCAAGCGCGAACGCGATGACGATCTCGACGACGCGCCGCGCATCGATGTCCCCCGCAAGCCGCGCTTCGCGCCCGTGACGTTTTCGGAAGAGGACGGTGTGCGTTTCCTGCATTTCGGCACTGAATGGGTGCAGGGAGCCATGCGCCTGAAGAAGCCGAATCACATCGAGCTTGAATACGCCCAGCAGATGATGGCGTGGCTGTTGTTCATCGAAACGCCGAAGCGCATCGTGCAACTCGGTCTCGGTTCGGCCGCGCTGACCAAGTTCGCGCATGCGTTCCTGAAGCGCGCGAAGGTTGAAGCGGTCGAGCTGAACCCCTCCGTCGTGATAGCGGCGCGTACGATGTTCGAGCTGCCGAACGACGACGCGCGCCTCACCGTCCATGAGCAGGACGCGTATGACTTCGTCAACGACCGTGCGAATCACGGCACCATCGGCGCCTTGCAGATCGATGTCTACGATGCCACCGCGCGCGGCCCCGTGCTCGACAGCGTGGCGTTCTATCGTGCGTGCCGCGCCTGCCTGACGGCGCCGGCGGGTGTGGTGACGGTCAACCTGTTCGGCGATCATCCAAGCTTCGTGCGCAACATGAAGCGCCTGAACGAAGCCTTCGATGGCCGCGTGATCGCGCTGCCCGAAGTTCACGACGGCAACCGCATTGCCATCGCGTTCGCGGGTCCTGCGCTCGACGTGCCGTACGCGCAGCTTGAACAGCGCGCGAAGCTGATCGAGAAGGAATTGAAGTTGCCGGCACGCCAATGGGTGAAGGGCCTGTCGATCAGCGCAGGCGGGGACAACGCAGCGAGTTTTTCGATCTAGTCGCTGACGAGGGACGAACCCGCGCCGAGCCGAGCCACGCGATAAAGAAGGTATTACATAGTGCTTTCCGCGTTCATTACGGTTCGGGTTCGCCCTGCTTGACCCACTTTTATGCGTCCATATACTCCACGTGTTATTTCGGGGCGCTATTAGACTGAGCTTTGCCGCGAGATCCGCGCAGAGCAACAGTCTGGAAGCATATTTCAAGAGAAAAGAGGAGGCCGTCATGGCTCAAGAAGCGGTGGCCGCCACGGGTCAAGTCCGCAACAAGCAGTGGCTCTGGCTGCTGGTTCTTCCCTGGATCGGCGTTGTCTGGGTGCCGTTTTACAACAAGATTGAACCGGTCCTCTGGGGCTTTCCGTTTTTCTACTGGTACCAGTTGCTCTGGGTGCTGATCAGCGCGGTCATCACGGCCGTGGTCTATGTGAAGACCAAGCCTGTCCATGACGTTCCCAAGCTCACACCGGGGAGCCCGCGATGATGAATTCCACCGCAACCTTCGTCTTCGTCCTGTTTTTTATCGGCGTGACGATCCTGGGTTTTGTCGCCGCTCACTGGCGCAAGGCCGATCTCGGTCAACTCGATGAATGGGGCCTCGGCGGCCGTCGCTTCGGCACGATCGTCACGTGGTTCCTGCTGGGTGGCGACTTATATACGGCATACACGTTCGTCGCGGTTCCCGCGCTCGTGTTCGGCGCCGGCGCCACCGGCTTCTTCGCGTTGCCGTACACCATCCTGATCTATCCGTTCGCTTTCGTGGTGTTCCCGAAGCTGTGGGCGATCTCGAAGAAGTTCGGCTATGTGACCGCCGCCGACTTCGTGCACGCCCGCTACAACAGCCGCATGCTGGCGTTGGCCATTGCCGTGACGGGGATCATCGCGACCATGCCGTACATCGCGTTGCAGCTCGTGGGTATTGAAGTGGTGATTGGTGCGCTTGGTTTCGATACAACGGGCTTCATCGGCGACCTGCCGCTGATCATCGCGTTCGCGATCCTGGCGGCCTACACGTACACGTCAGGCCTGCGCGCGCCGGCCATGATCGCGGTCGTGAAGGACGTGCTGATCTACATCACGATCATCGCCGCAATGATCATCATCCCGGCGCAGCTCGGCGGCTTCGGCGCGATCTTCAGCCATGTCGATCCGGCGAAGATCCTGCTGAAGGCACCGGATGCATCGAGCCTGAACGGCTACAGCGCTTATGCGACGTTGGCGGTAGGGTCGGCGCTTGCGCTGTTCCTGTATCCGCACTCGGTGACGGCGGTGTTGTCGTCGAAGTCCGGCAACACGATCCGCCGCAACATGGCGCTGCTGCCGGCGTATTCGCTGGTGCTCGGGCTGCTCGCGTTGCTGGGCTACATGGCGCTGGCATCGGGCGTGAAGGACATGCCGGAATTCGCTCCGTACTTCAAGGCGTATGGTTCGAACTTCGCGGTCCCGGCGCTGTTCCTGCACTTCTTCCCGTCGTGGTTCGTGGGCGTGGCGTTTGCGGCTATCGGTATTGGCGCGCTGGTTCCGGCGGCCATCATGTCGATCGCAGCGGCCAACCTGTACACGCGCAACGTGCATAAGGAGTTCGTGAACAGGACCATGACGCCGGAGCAGGAGACCAATGTCGCCAAGCTGGTGTCGCTGCTGGTGAAGGTGGGTGCCGTCGTGTTCATTCTTGCGCTGCCGCTGACCTACGCCATCCAGTTGCAACTGCTCGGCGGGATCTGGATCATCCAGACGCTGCCGGCGCTGGTGCTCGGGCTTTATACGCGGGTCCTGGATCACCGCGGCCTGCTGCTCGGCTGGGCTGCCGGTATTGCGACGGGTACGTGGATGGCGGTGTCGCTGAAGCTGGCGGGCTCCATCTTCACGATCCATCTGTTCGGCTATGCGATCCCCGGTTACGCCGCGGTCTGGGCGCTGGTTGTGAACCTGGTGGTATCGATCGTGGTGAGTATCCTGGTGCGCGTGATCGGTCTGAAGCGGTCGCATGACCATACGAGTCCAGAGGATTACCTGGACGTCGCGGAAACCTGATCCAAAAAGGGAAAAAGCGGGGATCCAACCCCGTTGTGTCCCGAAAGCTGGTAAAACGCCCGTAACGGATGTTGCGGGCGTTTTGTCTTTGCGCGTCCGGTTTCATCCGCCTTTCGTCCGCCAAACTCACCGGAACCGCATGTCCTCGACCGATACGACCCGGCCCCACCGCAGCCAGGCACGGCGCTTACTGCATGTGCTGGGCTCGCCGTATTTTCGTTATCGCTATGCCAAATACCTGCACGGGGCGCGCGTGGCGCTGGCCATGCTCTCGTCGATTGCGCTGACCTCGGGTATCAATATTCCGCATGGCGAATGGTCGTCGGTGACCTTGCTGGTAGTGATCGGCGGATTGCAGCATCACGGCAATATCCGCAAGAAAGCGGCGGAGCGCGCGCTGGGCACGCTGCTTGGGGCGTCGCTCGGGCTTGGGCTGATCCTGCTGCAGTCGGCCACCCATTCGACCATGGTCACGTACGTGCTGCTCGCGGTGATAGCGGGCGTATGCGCGTATCACGCCATCGGCAAGCCGGGATATATCGCGTTGCTGACGGCCATTACCACGATCATCGTCGCGGGGCACGGAGACCTGTCTATTGAGGTCGGCTTGTGGCGCACCTTGACGGTGCTGATCGGGATCGTGATCGCGCTTGGGTTTTCGTTCGTGCTGCCCCAATACGCCACCTATTCATGGCGCTACCGGCTCGCCGACAACATGCGCGAAAGCGCGCAGATCTACGGCGCGATCATGGAAGGGCGGCCAATTCCCCCTGATACCCTGACCAAGCGCTTCCTCGCGATGAACGCGAGGCTGGTGAGTTCGCGCTCCTTGCTGGCGTCGGTGGCAAAGGAAATCAATGTGCCGGCTGCCGTGCTCGACGACATCCAGCGCCAGCACCGCTCGCTTCTCACCGCGCTGGAAATGATGGCGGCGGCCGTGCCGGCCGGCGCTCCCGGATTCACCGGGAGGGCTCACACTGACGAGCGCGCGGTACGGCACACGTTGCTGCTGATTGCACGCGCGTTGCGTTTTGGGCGGGTGGGTTTGCTGCACGCTGCGACGGGGCCTGCCGCAGCATCGGCGCGACTGGAGCAGACGGCGAATGTCGCGGCGAGCCTGGCACCTGAGCTGCAGGGACCGTACTGGCTCGCGCAACGGCTGGCGGAACAGGTCGACCGGCTGCGCTTGCGGCTGATCGAGATCGAGCGGCAATGGAACATCGAAGGCGCGCAGCCGTTTCATCGATAAAGCGATGCAGACGAAGGCGGCGTCAGCCCTCCATGTCGCCCATCACGGTCACCATCCAAGGCATGCCGAATTTATCGGAGACCATGCCAAAACCGCTGCTCCAGAACGTCGGTTGCCACGGCATCCGTACCTCGCCGCCCGCGCTCAATGCGTCAAACATTCTTTGGCCTGAAGCGAAGTCGTCGGCGACTATCGAAATACTGAAGCCTGAAAAAAACTGCGGAGCGGGGTTCACGCCGTCCGATGCCATGATCACGCTTGACCCTATCCGGAAGGTGGCGTGCATGACCTTGTCCAGCCATTCGGGCGTGGCGGTCACACCCTCGGGAGAGTCCTTGAAATGCAGGACGGACAGTGTTTGCGCGCCTAGCGCTTTTTGGTAGAACGCGAGTGCTTCTTCGGTACGGCCGTTGAAGAACAAATAGGGTTCGAGACGCATTGGCAACTCCTGGTTTGTCGGGCAGCCCTGCTGCCCGTGCCAAAAGTCTAGCCCACGCCCGGGGGCTAAAAACGCACCGCGCAGCCTCGATCCGCATAAAAAAAAGCGTCGGCGCAATAACGCCGACGCCCGTTTTCAGACGCGCAATGCAGGTGTTACGAACGAGAAATTATTTCAGCGCTTCGATCAGTTTTTCGAGCTTGACCGCGTCTGCCGCGAACGCGCGGATGCCTTCGGCGAGTTTTTCGGTCGCCATGGCGTCGTCGTTGACGAGGAAGCGGAAGCTCGATTCATCGATAGCGATCTTGCTCACCGGATCGTTTGCGACCGCTTCCGGCGACAGCTTGCGCTCGACCTTTTCGTTGCTCTCGGCGAGCTTTTTCAGCAGGTCGGGGCTGATGGTGAGCAGGTCGCAGCCGGCCAGTTCCGTGATTTGGCTAACCGTGCGGAAGCTCGCGCCCATCACTTCGGTCTTGTAGCCGAACTTCTTGTAGTACGCGTAGATCTTGCGCACCGACTGCACGCCCGGATCGTTCGCACCGCCCATCTTGACTTCGTCCCAATCCGCGCCGGCCGACTTCTTGTACCAGTCGTAGATCCGGCCGACGAACGGCGAGATCAACTGCGCACCGGCGTCCGCTGCGGCTGCAGCTTGCGCGGTCGAGAACAGCAGCGTCATGTTGCAGTGGATGCCATCCTTCTGCAGCGTTTCCATCGCGCGGATGCCTTCCCACGTTGACGCCAGCTTGACCAGGATGCGCTTGCGGTCGATGCCCGAGTCTTCATACAGCTTGATGATGTCGCGGCCCTTGGCGATCGAACCCTTGATGTCGAACGACAGGCGGGCATCGACTTCCGTTGATACACGGCCCGGGACGATCTTCAGGATCTCTTTGCCGAAAGCGATCAGCAACTGGTCGATGATCTGCGCCATCGGCTTGCTTGCGTGCTCCTTGACGGTCTTCTCGAGCAGCGGCTTGTAAGAGTCATTCTGGACGGCCTTCAGGATCAGCGACGGGTTCGTGGTCGCATCTTGAGGTTTGAACTCGTCGAGTTGCTGGAAGTTGCCGGTGTCGGCGACAACGGTCGTGTATTGCTTGAGCTGGTCGAGAGCGGAGGTCATATCTGGTTTTCGGCGCGTTGTGCCGTTGTCAAAGATGCGGAGTGCCCGCGGGTGAAAGGGTTTTGCGAGGCCGCCGGTGCCGATGCTGCGCCAAAGCTGCTGGCGAGCGGCTCGCCCTAAATGCCATTCTATTCCTGCCACGCCATTCGGCGCAGAGTACGGCATGGTTCGCGGCCGTGTTTCCTGCGTCCGGCCGCCGAACTGCTGCATTGCATACGGTGCGCAGTTCGTTTCGACGGTGGGTGGCGTCGAGAGTTCACCCGTTGATCCGTTCGTCAACCCGTCCATTACACGTTTTTCGCGTGAATATTTCGCGTCGATGCAATCAATCTACGCCCGCCGCGCCTGTGTGACAACGCCCGCCACTTGCTCCAAGCGCCGATTATTTAGACAGCGCCCGCATTGCGCTTTCGAGTCCGCCAAGCGTCAGCCCGAACATTCGTCCGCCGAGCACCTGACGAATGATCGACACCGATTGCCGGTATTCCCACAGTCTTTCCGGCTCCGGGTTGAGCCACGCAAAATGGGGAAACTGATCGGCGAGCCGCCTTAACCAGACCGCACCCGCCTCGGCATTGTTATATTCAACCGATCCGCCTGGTTGAACGACCTCATACGGACTCATGGTGGCGTCGCCGACAAAAATCAGCTTCGTATCCGGCGAAAATTTGTGCAGCACATCAAACGTGGCGGTGCGCTCACCATGTCGCCGCCGATTATTTTTCCACAGATAGTCATAGACGCAGTTGTGGAAGTAATAAAACTCCAGATGTTTGAACTCTGATTTCGCCGCGGAAAAGAGTTCTTCAACGCGCTTGATGTGGTCGTCCATTGACCCGCCTACATCCAGCAGCATCAGCACCTTCACATTGTTGTGGCGCTCCGGCACCATCTTCAGATCCAGCCAGCCCGCATTGGCGGCGGTGCTGCGAATGGTGTCCGGCAGATCGAGTTCTTCAGCCGCGCCTTCACGCGCGAAACGCCGCAAGCGGCGCAATGCCACCTTGATATTGCGTGTCCCGATCTCGACCTGATCGTCGTAATCCTTGTAGGCGCGCTCGTCCCAAACCTTGACGGCCGTTCTATTCCCGGCGGAATCCCCGCCAATCCGGATCCCTTCCGGGTTAAACCCGCCGTTGCCGAACGGCGACGTTCCGCCTGATCCGATCCATTTGCTGCCGCCTTCGTGCCGCTCATTCTGCTCATCGAGAAGCTGCTTCAGGCGCTCCATCAATTTATCGATACCGCCAAGCGCTTCTATCTGGCGTTTTTCCTCGGGCGTGAAATCGCGCTCCAGTCGTTTCTTGAGCCACTCGAGCGGTACGTCGAACGCGTTTTCATCGAGCGCTGCGATGCCGTGGAAATATGTGCCGAACGCCTGATCGAATTTATCGAAATATTTTTCGTCCTTGATCAGCGTCATGCGCGCGAGAAAATAGAACTCGTCGATAGACGGCCCGATTACCTGGGCCTTCAGCGCTTCAAGCAGTGTCAGGTATTCCTTCACTGAAACGGGTAGCTTGGCGCTGCGCAGGGAGTAGAAAAAGTCGATCAGCATGCCGGGCTCCTTGCCCAATCAGTCGAGCCGCGTGATGAGCCGGGATTCAAGCCGGGATTCGTGCCGCGTTTCAAGTTTGCCGCGCAGATTTGCGCGCACGGCCGGCCACTCGGATTCGATAATCGAAAACACCACCGTATCGCGGTAAATGCCGTCCCGGCCGATCTGGTGATTGCGCAGGATCCCGTCTTCCTTCGCCCCCAGCCGCGCAATGGCCGCCCGCGATTGACGGTTCATGAAGTGGGTCCGGAACTCGACGGCGATGGTCTTCAGCGTGTCGAACGCATGCGAGAGCAGGAGCAGCTTGGCTTCGGTGTTGATTGCCGTGCGCTGCACGCGTTTTGCATACCAGGTGCTGCCGATCTCAAGCCGCCGATGCGCCGCTTCAACGTTCATATAACGCGTGCTGCCGACTACGTCACCCGTCGCCGCGTCGATGATCGTGAACGGTTGCGCGCCTTGTGAATCGCGCATGGCGAGTGCCGTGTCCATCCAGGTGGCGATCGTGTCGGGCGAGGGCACGCTCGTGTACCAGAGCTTCCACAACTCGCCGTCCGCGGCGGCGTCGGCAAGTGCGTCCTGGTGCTCGCGTTCGAGCGGCACGAGTCTCACATACGTGCCTTCGAGCGTAACCGGTTCGATCCAGCGGCTCATGCGTGCAGCCCTTTCAGCGGTTGTTGCGGTTCATGAACAGCAGGCGCTCGAACAGGCTCAGGTCCTGTTCGTTCTTGAGCAATGCGCCGTGCAGCGGCGGAATGACCTGTTTCTGGTCGGTGGAACGCAGCGCCTCCGGACCAATGTCCTCGGCCAGCAGCAGCTTCAGCCAGTCGAGCAGTTCCGATGTCGACGGTTTCTTCTTCAGGCCCGACACGTTGCGCAACTCGAAGAAACTTTGCATCGCGGCGGCGAGCAGTTCCTGCTTGATGCCGGGGAAATGCACTTCGACGATCTGCTTCATCGTCGTGGGTTCGGGGAATTTGATGTAGTGGAAAAAGCAGCGGCGCAGGAACGCGTCGGGCAGTTCTTTCTCGTTGTTCGACGTAATGATCACCAGCGGCCGGTGTTTTGCTTTCACCAGTTCGTGGGTCTCGTAGACGTAGAACTCCATCCGGTCGAGCTCGCGCAGCAGGTCGTTCGGGAATTCGATGTCCGCTTTGTCGATTTCGTCGATCAGCAGCACACCGGGTTCATCGGCATCGAATGCCTGCCACAGCACGCCCTTGACGATGTAATTGCGGATGTCCTTCACGCGTTCGTCGCCGAGCTGGGAATCGCGCAGGCGCGACACCGCGTCGTACTCGTAGAGGCCTTGCTGGGCCTTCGTGGTCGACTTGATGTGCCATTGCAGGAGCGGCATGCCGAGCGCGGCGGCGACTTCCTCGGCCAGCATGGTCTTGCCGGTGCCGGGCTCGCCCTTGATCAGGAGCGGGCGCTGCAGAGTGATGGCGGCGTTGACGGCGAGCTTGAGATCGTCGGTGGCGACGTACTGCGATGAACCTTCAAAACGCATGACGCGTCCCTCGGAGAAGGAAAAATTGCAGTATAAGTCAGAAGGGTTTTGGCGGCGGCGCCTCGGGAACGCCCGATCGCACGCAACCCGCGCTCGACCGGGCCATTGCTGCCGAGGAAGAAGCAAATGTCTATCGGACAGATTGTCGCAGTCTCCCGGGACCCCAGGCGCAGCGGCCTTGCGCAATGGGGCTGGCCCCGCTGCGGCCGGTGGACGCAGGGTAGGTCGCGCGGTACAATTAGCGCGATTTTTTTGGCCCGCGTGGCTGGTGAACGAACCCGCGCGAATCTGCACGAATCCGCGCGGGGCAGTGCTCCAAGGCAGGATTCAGAGCGCGTCCGTTTGACCAGTCCCGAGAAAGTCCCGGAACGCCAGGCGTCCAAGGTGCCGGATTTCCCCTCATGCCAGGTTAGAAGCTATGAATAAATTCGTCGGCAAATGTGCCGTGATCGCAGCGCTGTCGGGGCTTGCCGGCTTCGCGACACAGGCATCCGCCGATGTCGTGGGCAATGCGAAGGCAGCCCAGGGCAAAGTTGCGATGTGTATCGGGTGCCACGGCATTCCCGGTTACCGCACCGCGTATCCCGAGGTCTACCGGGTTCCCATGCTTGGCGGCCAGAGCGCGCGTTATATCGAGAACGCGCTGCATGCCTACAAGAAGGGCGACCGCCATTTCGAGACCATGCATGGCATAGCGACCACGCTGTCCGATCAGGATATAGCAGACATTGCTGCGTATTACGCCGCGCAAACCCCCTCTTCGAAGAACAATCCCGACAAGTGATCCGCGCTGCGCCCGAATCTGATTGTCAGATCCACGGCGCCCGTCACCCGGTAATCACTAATCGCGGATAGGAGAATTCATGAAGGCACTCGACACAGTGTTGAAGACAGCATGCACGGCAGCCGCGCTGATCGGCGCGATCGGCGTCCTGGCCATGCAGCCGGCGCATGCAGCCGATGCAAGCAATGGCAAGGTGCTTACCGAGGCCCACAATTGTGCGGCCTGCCACGGCCCGAACCTGAACAAGCCGGTGAGCGCGGAATATCCGAAGCTCGCAGGCCAGCACGCCGACTATCTCTACTGGGCGCTGCGCCAGTACCAGATGGGCAACGGCAATCCGAACTTCGGGCGCAGCAACCCGATCATGGCCGCGCAGGTGCAAAGCTTGTCGCAAAGCGACCTGAAAGACATCTCGGCGTATATCGAATCGCTGCAAGGCGACCTGGTCGTGAAGAAGTAAGCATCACCGGCTTGCCGCTGTCTTGATGTGCGCTAAAAAACACCCCGCCGGTGGCTACCCGCGGGGTGTTTTCGTTTTTGACTCAGCCTTTGATCCTTCAGTCTCGTGACGCCCGCTGTTCGATCAGCGCAAGGTACGCGTCGGTGTCCGGCGGCGTGTTGTTGCGCTGTGATTCCCAGATGATCTGCCCGAGGCATTCCATGATCGCGTGCTGAGCGTCGTGCGTCGAACCCAGGCGTCCGACCAGCCGCTCATGCGCGCGCCGGATACCGGGCGGCTGATCAATGGAAAGTTGCTCGGTAATGGCGAGATGCATCGATAAATGCAGGAACGGGTTGCTCTTGCCCTGATCCGGCGAATAGTCGGCATGGGTTACATCGGGATCGGCGAGTTCTTGCTGGTATTCAGGATGCTCGCCGATCCAATCCGCCGCAATGCTCTCAAGCGGCGTGAGGACGCCACCCTCGCGCTGCTTGCGCCAGGTGTCGGTGAAAAATTGGCGAACTTCGTCGCGGCTGGGGTTGAACATGGTTGTGGCGGTCGTTTTCAGAGGGCCATTTTAAGCTGCATCGGCGTCTCTCGCCCGCTTGCGTCCCGGCCGCCGTTGTTACTCGATGGGCGCCGGCGTCTTCGGCCGGTACTCGCACAGCGGCTCGATCGCGCAATGCCAGCATTCCGGCACGCGCGCCCGGCATACATAACGGCCGTGCAGGATCAGCCAGTGATGCGCGTCCTGCTTGAACTCGTCGGGGACGAATTTCTCCAGCGCCGTTTCGACCGCGCGCACGTCCTTGCCCGGTGCAAGCCCGGTGCGGTTCGACACCCGGAAGATATGCGTGTCCACAGCGATGGTCGGATGGCCGAACGCCGTGTTCAGGATCACGTTGGCCGTCTTGCGTCCCACGCCCGGCAGCGCTTCGAGCGCCTCGCGATCGTCCGGCACCTCGCCTCCGTATTGCTCCACCAGGATCCTGCACGTGGCAATCACGTTCTTCGCCTTCGTCCGGAACAATCCGATGGTCTTGATGTATTCCGTCACACCTTCTTCGCCGAGCGCCAGCACCTTGGCCGGCGTGTTCGCGACCGGGTACATGCGCCGCATGGCCTTGTTGACGGAGACATCGGTGGCCTGTGCCGACAGCATCACCGAGATCAGCAATTCGAACGGCGATTCATGCTCGAGTTCGGTGGTCGGATGCGGATTCAGGCTTTGCAGCGTCTCGAAGATCGCATGGCGTTTTTTAGGATTCATCGTGTTCAGGTCTTGTTATCGCTACCAGGTTCACGGTTGGGGTCGATGACAGGCGTCGAACTGTTCTCTTCACCCGTGCGAGTCATGCCGAGACGGCGTCGCCGGGCTTCGGCGGCATCGATCTGTGCCTGAACCTCCGGGCTGACCGCGTCGGTGTTTTTCGGTCCTGCACCGAGTCTGGCCAGCTCTTCTTTCTTCTGGCGCGCACGGTCCATCGCGGCCTGGATGATGGCGCGCTTTTTCGCCTGCGCGTCGTCGGCCGCGGCGGCGGGTTGCTCCGTTCCTGATTCAACCGATCTATCCGGTTGACTAGACGACTGAGTACCGGGCTCGTTGCCAGACTCAGTATCAGGTTCAGTAGCCGACGACCCGGCGACGCGCGCTGCCTTGCGTGCTTCGGCCGCGTCGCGTTCACGTTCAAGGCGCGCCAGGCGCCGGTCGTGCCGCTTGCGCGCCGCGTTGGCTTCCTGCTGGCTCCACGCGTCCCAGCCGGTCTGTTGGCCGGTGACCGGGACCATTGCGATGCAATCGACCGGGCAGGGCGGCACGCACAGGTCGCAGCCGGTGCAGAGCTCGGGAATGATCGTGTGCATCTGCTTCGCTGCACCAACTATTGCATCGACTGGACATGCCTGCATGCAAAGCGTGCAGCCGATGCAAAGATTTTCATCGATGATCGCAAGCGGCCGTGGCCGTTCCACACCGTTATCCGGGTTCAACGGGATGACGGGCATGCCTAGCAAGGTGGCCAGGCGAACCACCCCTTCCCGGCCGCCCGGCGGGCACTGGTTGATGTTTGCATCGCCTGCGGCAATTGCTTCCGCATACGGCCGGCATGCGGGATAGCCGCATTTGGTGCATTGCGTCTGGGGCAGCCGGTCTTCGATCTGGTCGGCGAGAGTCTTGGAAGAGGTTGCAGTCACTACGGTCACATTAACGGCTTGCTAACAGCGTGGGGAGGGCGGCGCGAACGGGCTCACAAGCCAGGCGCGAATGCATGCAACACGAACGGACCGCTCATCCGGCCTTGGCCGGGCCCGCGGGTCAGGCAAACAGACGCTTGGCCATTGGGCGCGATCCGTACGATCCGCATTCGGAGACCGTGGGTGAGCGCGGCGACCGCGGTGACCGTCGGTGACGGCACGTGGGGACATGTCGACCGCTCAGGTTCGCGCTCATTGACATCATGTTCGAGCGTTTCCGACCGTTGCACGGGAAGCGGCATTATCGCTGAATTTCAATCTGTTCCCAATCATTCCCAATTGCCAACATGCCAACGATGTGCACATAATCAAATCGCTTTCGATTGACTGCAGGACGGTATTCCCCACTCACGTTGGCGTAACCGATCCATCGCATGCTTCCTGAGGACACGGGAACGCGTGACGCTATCCAGATAACGCGGTTTGTCGATCACAAAGCCACCATGAACCAGCCAAAAATCAAAAGAGACCCCGAGGGTACACGCCGTCGCATCCTGCTGGCCGCTGCAGAGGAATTTGCTGCGGGCGGCTTGTTCGGCGCACGTGTCGACCAAATTGCACGCCGTGCCGAAACCAACGAGCGAATGCTCTACTATTATTTCGGCAGCAAGGAGCAGTTGTTCACCGCCGTGCTCGAACATGCATTCGCCGCACTGACGGACGCCGAAAAGACGCTGGACCTCGACGGTGTTGCACCCGTCGAAGCCATCACGCAACTGGCGCATTTCATCTGGAATTATTATCGTGAGCATCCCGAACTCTTGCGGCTCATCAATAACGAAAATCTGCACGAAGCCCGCTATATAAAGGGTTCCACGCGTATTCGGGAGTTGATATCGCCGGTGGTCGCCACGCTCGCGAAGATTCTCGAACGTGGTCAGCACGCCGGACTATTTCGCAATAACGTCGATCCGCTGCGCTTTTACGTGACCTTGTCGGGTCTGGGCTATTACATCGTATCGAATCGATTCACGCTCGAAGCCACGTTCGGACTCGACTTCAGCCGCGACGCCGAACGCGATGAAATCATCAAGATGAATACTGAACTGCTGCTCGCGTACTTGCTGCGGCGGTGACAGTTGTGCGGTTTCCTCGCGCCTCCTCGTCGCAGAGGCGGCCGCAAATGAAACACGCCGCGTAAAACGCGGCGTGTTTTGTCATGCCAATTAATTTCAGGCGCTATCCGGATCAGACCGCGATCAAGCCGGGACAGCTTCCTTCTTCGGCGCCTTGTCGTGCGCGAGAATGAATTCGCGCAGTTGCGGATACACCATCGTGCGCCAGCGGCGTCCTGAGAAAATGCCGTAGTGGCCGGCTTTCTCCGCCATGTAGTGGCGTTTGTTCTTCGCCGGAATACCGGTGCACAGGTCATGTGCCGCGCGGGTCTGGCCGCTGCCGGAAATGTCGTCGAGCTCGCCTTCAATGGTCAGCAGAGCCGTGTCCTGGATATCCTGCGGACGTACCCGTTCGCCATTGACGTCCCACGTGCCTTCGGCAAGGCGGAACTCCTGAAACACAATGCGAATCGTTTCGAGGTAGTAATCAGCGTCCATGTCGAGCACGGCGTTGTATTCGTCGTAGAAACGGCGATGTTGCTCGGCATCTTCGTCGTCGCCGCGCATCAGGTTCTGATAGAAGTCCCAATGAGCTGTCACGTGCCGCTCCGGGTTCATGGCGACAAAACCGGCATGCTGCAGAAAGCCCGGATACACCTTGCGGCCTACACCCGGATAGTTCGCCGGCACCGTGTAGATCACGTTGTTCTCGAACCATTCGTATGAATGTTCGCTGGCGAGCGAGTTGACCGACGTCGGGCTGCGACGCGCATCAATGGGTCCGCCCATCATGGTCATGGTGCGGGGCGTGTCTTCGCCGCGGCTGGCCATCAGCGAGATGGCGGCGAGCACCGGCACGGTGGGCTGGCACACCGAGATCACGTGCAGATCCTTCGCGCCAATATGGCGGATGAATTCCTGGATGTACTCCACGTAGTCGTCAAGATGAAACGAGCCGTCTTCGAGCGGCACCATGCGGGCGTCGAGCCAGTCGGTCAGGTACACCTTGTGATCGTGCAGCAACGTTTTCACCGTGTCGCGCAGCAGCGTGGAGTGGTGGCCCGACAGCGGCGCGCAGACCAGCACGATAGGTTCGGTCTTGAGTTCGGTGACGGTAGCGCTGTCATCCGAGAAACGCTTGAAGCGGATCAGCCGGCAGAAGGGCTTTTCCAGCACGATCTGCTCGACGATAGGAATGGCATGACCGTTCTTCTCGATCTGATGCAGCTCGAACTCGGGCTTTTCGTAGTCCTTGCCGAGGCGATACATCAATTCGTAGCCGGCGGCGAGCCGGGTGGAACCGGGTACATACGCGAGGGGACTGGAAGGATTCGTGAACGACTTCGATGCCGCCTCTGCCCATGCCGTAAGGGGGCTCAACATGGCCCGCTGGAATTCGTGGAATTGATAGAGCATGTCTGACCTGTGTAAAACCGGTGCCGCCCACGTTGGTGAGCGTGTCCGGCGGTTGGCCTCTATCGGCGGTGGCGTCATGCCGGGGTCAGGATTTCGCTGGTTCCCGGCTCGGCGTGCAGTTCGTCGATTGCACCGCAATGCTGGTGCTGGCAGTTGTTCGTAGCTACGTCGCTGTTTGGTTGTTGCCTGTTTGCTTCACGGGCGGTCAAGACCGGTCACGGGGAATTGGGGGCAGGGATTGGGCAAAGCCGGCGTTGCGCCTTCTGGGCTGAACATGGAACAGCACACGAAACACATGCCGGCTAAGCCGTGAAACCAGACCCCATTCCCAATTTCAATTCGCCGAACGACCGGTCGGGAAAGCCTCTTTGATCATAGCCAAGAATAGGCTTTTGTGCAACGCAACATACGTGCTCTTTACCGCTATTCAGCGTGAATTTTGCTAAAAAATCAGTAATCCGAGTCAATCGTGCGAATAACATTACGATTCGCTTTCTTTTGTTAACATTGCGTCCGAGGGTTTGTCCTGAGGCGACGCAGGCTGGCCCGTTGCCTTCGCCATGCCTTGCTCGTGGCGCATCAGGTTCATGCCGGTATGAACCAGCGCGACATGCGAAAACGCCTGCGGGAAGTTACCAACCAGACGTTTCGCGACCGTGTCATATTCCTCGGCCAGCAGGCCGACGTCGTTCGCGAGACCGAGCAGACGCTCGAACATGGCATACGCTTCATCGTGGCGGCCTTGCAACGCCAGGTTGTCGACCAGCCAGAAGCTGCACGCGAGGAACGTGCCTTCACCAGGCGGCAGACCATCCGATACTTCCGCCGTGTGGTAGCGCTTGACCAGCCCGTCATGCGTGAGATCGCGCTCGATGGCGTGGACCGTTGCAATCACCCGCGGATCATCCGGCGGAAGAAAGCCGAGCAGCGGAATCAGCAGCAAGCTTGCGTCGAGATCGTCGCCACCGTAGGTCTGGACGAACGAGTTCATCGATGGATTCCAGCTTTTCTCGCACACGTCCGCGTGAATGGTGGTGCGCATGTTGCGCCAGTGGTCGAGCGGGCCTTCGAGGTCGAACTGTTCCGCCGATTTGATCGCGCGGTCGTAGGCCACCCACGCCATGACCTTCGAAAACGTGAATTGCTGGCGCCCGCCGCGCGTTTCCCAGATGCCTTCATCGGCTTCCTGCCAGACGGTGTCCAGGTGATTGAGCATGGCGCGCTGGATCGACCACACGGTGTCATCGCCTTGCAGGCCGCCCACGCGCGCGAGATGCAGCGCATTCATCACTTCGCCGTAGACATCGAGTTGCAACTGGTTGACCGCGCCGTTGCCAATCCGCACGGGCTTCGAGTTCTCATAACCCGCCAGCCATTCAACTTCCCATTCCGGCAGGCGCCGCTCGCCCGCAATGCCGTACATGATCTGCACCTGGTCCGGCGACCCGGCCATCACGCGGCCGAGCCATGCCCGCCACGCACGCGCTTCATCGTAGTAACCGCTGCGCATCATGGCGAGCAGGGTGATGGTGGCGTCACGCAACCAGCAGTAACGGTAGTCCCAGTTGCGCGTGCCACCAAGCTGCTCCGGCAGCGACGTGGTCGGCGCGGCGACAATACCGCCGGTCGGTTCGTAGGCCAGCGCCTTGAGCGTAATCAGCGAGCGGCGGATAGCCGGACCCCAGCGGCCATCAAGCTTGCTGCGTCCCGACCATTCCAGCCAGAAGTTCTCGGTGCGCGCGAACTGCGTATGGGGATCGAGCGCGGGAGGCAGGCGCAAGTGCGATTGCGAATACACGAGCGAGAAGGGCACGCGCTCGCCTTCGCTCACGGTGAATTCACCGACAGTGCGCATGTTCTCGCCGGTGAGTTCGATAGGCGTGCGCAACACGCACAGATCGGGACCGGCTATCGCGCGGATGCCGCTGTCGTCGGGAAGGCGGCTGACCCAGGGAATGGAGGAGCCGTAATCGAAGCGCAGCACCAGTTCCATTTTCATCTTCACGGTGCCGCGCCGTCCGACCACGATCCGCACGAGATCGGACGCGCCGTCCCGGACCGGCATGAAGTCGATAAGCGAAACCCGGCCGTCGGGCGTTTCGAAATCGGTTTCCAGGATCAGCGTGTCGCCTCGATACCGGCGGGTGATCACAGGGGGCGCGGCGCCATCGGGCAGGTCGGGCGTGATCAGCCAGCGGCCGTTTTCGGGCGTGCCCAGCAGGGCGGCAAAACACGCGCCTGAATCGAAGCGCGGCCAGCACAGCCAGTCTATGGAGCCTTCTTTCGAAATCAGGGCGGCGGTGTGGCCGTCGCCGACCAGGGCGTAGTCCTCGATCAATGCGGGCATAGGCTAGGAAAATGATGTCGATGCGGCCGCAGTGCAGGCGCCGCGTGGTTGGGGGAGGCCAGGCTGTTCCGGTCCTTCGAGCGTTCGATTATGAAGCGCATTCGTGTTTTGCGTCTTTCATGCATGTCGGTGCGCCGCTTTGACTCCACGTTTCAGCCTCACGTTTCAGCCCTTCACGCCGAGCCCGGGGCGCCTTGCAAAAACGGCAATCGAATGAAGGTTGAAAAACCGTGTGACAAATGCATAGAATGAAACTTCGCGCCTGACGGTTTGCCCGAGATGGCCACGGGTGGGTTCGCGGCACCAGAACCTGTTGATGCACGTCACGCGCTTCCTGCTTGCTTAACGTTTCGAGGACATCGAAAGTGAAAGCCATGCTGAATCCGTCGAGAGCCGATTGCATCGCCATCCTGTCGGCTGCGAGCCGTATCGCCGATCAAAACACGCTCCTGGATCTCAATTACAAGAATCTCGGCCTCTCCCGCAACGGGATGGAAACCGCTGCGTCGTTCCTGATCGAACGCGCCTGTTTCACGCGGCATCGCGAGGCAGACGGGCAAACCGCCGTAGGCGGCTTGTCGCTGCAGGGCCGCATGCGGCTCGACCAGCTCGCCAATAACTGATTGCGCTGCAGCACGCCGCGCCTTCGTCGAACTTCAAGCATTCCTGGAACGCGGGTCGCGGATGGCGGCCGCGCGTCCGGCGCTTGCTCGGCTTTCGGAACCTCATTCCAATAACAACGTCTTACGAAACGCATCCTGGATGGCCGGAGGGGCCGGGGGATGCGCCGCGCTCGACGCGGCCGTCAGAAATGCGTCCCGCTCAGTCCGAACACGCCGATCAGTCCGATGATGATCAGGTAAATCGCGACAATGAAGTTGAGCAGGCGCGGCACGATCAGGATCAGAATGCCTGCTATCAGCGCGACCAGCGGTCCGAGGCTCAGATGGATATCCATGGTGACTCCTTGTTGGTTTTTTGATGGGAATGGGTCTGCATCATGCGCCGAAGCAGTGACAGGCAACAATCGGGCGCTGCCCAAGTCTCACATAACCTGAAACAAGCCGTAATAACGAATGATCAGGAGGCAGTATGCATTTGACGAATTTCACTCATTTCCCTCGTGTGACGAGTTTTGTGCGGTTGACTTCCACGTTCCGTATCCGGAGCTTTGCTCCCACGCAAACATCGTGCCGCGTCGTCGCGTCAGAGCATTTCAAGCCGTCCCGGCGGTCGCGATTGATGTCAAAAGGTGTTGCAGCGGGCGTTGCCGCCGTGTTGTCGTTCGCGGCTGTTCAGGCCTTCGCGCAAGGTGCCGGCACGGCTGCGGGGGCGTCGGCGAATGCTTCCGGTGCGTCCGGTAACGGCGTATACGACTTGCTCGTGGGCACGTACACCGGCAGCGGCAAGAGCGAGGGCATTTATGTGTACCGGTTCGATGCGGGCACCGGTGCGATCACGCGCCTTTCATCCGCGCAGGCGGTGAATCCGTCGTATCTCGTGGTGAGCAAGGACCGGCAGCATGTCTACGCGGTCAACGAACTGCCGGGGGACAATGGTCCTGCTTCGCAACGTGGCGGTATCAGCGCATTCCGCTTCGATCCGCCAAGCGGGCAGCTGACCTTCGTGAACCGCGTCTCCTCCGATGGCAACGATCCCGCGTATCTCGCCCTATCGCCGGATGGCCGTTATCTGCTGACCGCGAACTACTCGGTGGCATCGAATCCGGGTGGCAGCTTCGCCGTGTTTCCGCTGGAAGGCGACCGCGTCGATCCGTCCGTGCTGACCGTGCATCACGACGGCAGTGGCCCCGTGAAAGGGCGCCAGGACAATTCGCACGTGCATTCCACGGTGTTTTCGCCCGATGGCCGTTTCCTGTTCGCGCAGGACCTGGGGGCCGACAAGATCTATTCGTACCGGTACACCCCGGACGGCAGCCGCGGGTTGTTCGGGCCGACCGAGTCGCGTTATACGCTCGTGAAACCGGGTTCCGGGCCGCGCCACCTGATCTTCGACCAGGCCGGCAAACATGCGTATCTCACGACCGAAATGAATGCGTCGGTGTCGGTGTACGACTATGACGACGGCAAGCTCACGTTGAGGCAAACCCTGCCAATGACCGCACCCGGATTCAAAGGAAAGGTGGGCGGCGGCGCGATTCATCTGTCGCCGGATGGCCGCTTCCTGTATGCCACCAATCGCGGCGATGCAAACGAAATCCTGACCTACGCCGTGAATCCGTCCAATGGTCATCTCAAGCTGCTCGCCCGCAACTCGACGCTCGGCAAGACGCCGCGCGAATTCGCCATCGACCCGACCGGGCGCTGGTTGATCGTCGGCAATCAGGACAGCGACAGCGTCTACTTTTTCCGGCGCAATCCGGACACGGGCGAACTCGCGTCCGATCCGAAGTGCCTGGAGATCGGTTCACCGGTCGATTTCAAGTTTGTTTCGCCATCCTGAAGATTATCCTGCAGCGGTGCAGGCCGTCGGTTGTTCGCGGCCCGCACAGTTTCCTCAGGTATCACGGTGTTGGTTTAACGGGTAAGGCCGGGGTCGTCCCGCTATGGAAGGAATTCAACGTTGAACAATACGTCAGCATCAAGCAGGGAATCTGATCGGACCGCCGTCAGTACGCAGCAGGACTCGCCTATACCGCCGGGTTTTATCTGCGCGTTCCACTTTGTCGGGGCGCAGGCGTTACGGCTGTCGTGGGATGAAGCGCGGCGCGAGATCGCGGGCGCAGGTCCGACGTGGCTGCATCTGAGTGCAAACGACGACACCGTCGAAAGCTGGCTGACCGGCGTCACCGCGATGCCCGATGTCGCGCGTGAATTCCTGAACGGTGAGGACAAGCGCCCGCGCGTGCACATGGGCGGGACGTTCATGTACGGCGTGGTGGCGGATCTGGAGCGCATATCGGAAACGCCGGACGCCGATCCGAACGCGCAGGCCACGCGCCGGGCGACGGGTGCGCTGCGGTTTTACGTCGATAAGAACCGCATGATCACGGTGCGCGCGCAGCCGCTTCAATCCACCGACCGGCTACGCCATGCGGTACTCGAAGGCGCGATGTTTCGCGATACCGTCGATCTTTTTGCCGGCCTGATTCGTGCGTTGAATGACACGTTCGCGGATCGTATCGATGAAACCGGCGACCGGCTCGACGACGTGGAAGAGGGCGTGCTCGACGGCCGGCACTCGAACTGGCGCGCGGAGCTGGGGGCTGTTCGCAGGCGCCTGGTGGAGGTGAAGCGGTTTGTGGACCCGGAACGTCACGCACTGACGCAACTGGTGATGCAGCGGCTGGAATGGGCGGAACCGAGGTCGATGGAAACGCTGATCCAGGCAATTCAGGTGCTCAACGGGCTGGCCGCCGGGCTCGAAGCCCAATACGAACGCTCGAAGCTGCTGCAGGACGAGATTGCCGCGTTGCTCTCGGAGGACATCAACCGCAAGCTGCTATGGCTCGCGATCATGTCCGCGTTGCTGATGCCGGCGACACTCGTGTCCGGTATCTTCGGCATGAACGTGGCCGGATTACCCGGCACACATGCCAGCTATTCGTTCTTGATCGTGATCGGCGTGATGGCCATTTGTGCCGGCTTCACGCTGTATTTGTTGCGGCGCTTGCGATTGTGGTGACGTAGTCCGGCCGATGTCCAGGCTTATGGTTTTGCAACCCTGCCTGTGCATCGATCTTCTGGTAATCGCTTAGTCTGCCGGTCCCGGCGCGAGCACTTCGCGGTTCCCGTTCGTGCCCATCGGCGAAACCAGACCCGCTGTTTCCATCTGTTCAACCAGCCGCGCCGCGCGGTTATAGCCAATGCGCAATTGCCGCTGCACCGAAGAAATCGATGCCCGGCGCGTGCGCAACACAAACGATACGGCTTCGTCATAGAGCGGATCTGCTTCGGCATCCGGCGTATCGCCGAACAGGTCCGGCGTACCGCCTTCGGGCGTCGGCCCCGACAAGATCCCTTCCTCGTACTCCGGTTCGCCGAATTGCTTCAGATACTCCACGACGCTGTGCACTTCCTCGTCCGCGACAAACGCGCCATGCACGCGTTGCGGATAACCGGTGCCGGGCGGCAGGAACAACATATCGCCGGCGCCGAGAAGAGACTCCGCACCCATCTGGTCGAGGATCGTGCGCGAATCAATCTTCGATGACACCTGAAACGCCACCCGCGTCGGAATGTTCGCCTTGATCAGGCCGGTGATCACGTCCACCGACGGCCGCTGCGTCGCGAGAATCAGGTGAATGCCGGCCGCGCGCGCTTTCTGCGCCAGCCGCGCGATCAGCTGCTCGATCTGCTTGCCAGCAACCATCATCAGGTCGGCAAGCTCGTCGATCACGACCACGATCATTGGCAGTTTGGCGAGCGGTTCGGGTGCATCGGGCGTGAGCGAAAACGGGTTCGTCAGCTTCTTGCCGGCAGCTTCGGCATTGCGGATTTTCTGGTTGAAACCCTGCAGGTTACGCACGCCCACCGCCGACATCAGCTTGTAGCGTTTCTCCATTTCCCCGACACACCAGTTCAGCGCGTTCGCGGCCAGCTTCATGTCGGTGACCACCGGCGCGAGCAGGTGCGGAATGCCTTCGTACACCGACAGTTCCAGCATCTTCGGGTCGATCATGATCAGGCGCACGTCTTCCGGTTTCGCCTTGTAGAGCAGCGACAGGATCATTGCGTTGATCGCCACCGATTTGCCGGAACCCGTCGTGCCCGCGACCAGCATGTGCGGTGCGCGCGCGAGGTCGGTCACGACCGGATTGCCGATGATGTCCTTGCCCATCGCGATCGTGAGGAACGACTTCGAGTCGCGATAGACATCGGCTTCCAGGATTTCGGAGAGCCGGATCATCTGCCGTTTGGCGTTCGGGAGTTCGAGCCCCATGCAGGTCTTGCCGGGAATGGTTTCGACCACGCGGATGGACGTGAGTCCGAGCCCGCGCGACAAGTCCTTCATCAAGCCGACGATCTGGCTGCCGCGCACGCCGAGCGCCGGTTCGACTTCGAAGCGCGTGATGACGGGTCCCGCCGATGCCCCGACCACCGTGACCGGTACCTTGAATTCCTGCAGGCGCTGCTCGATCAACTGGCCCGTTTCAGCGAGATGTTGCTCGGAGACGGGTTCGACTTCGTCGGACGCGGGTTCGAGGAGATCGAGGCCGGGGAGATCGACGGCCGACGCCGCTGGCGCGTGGAACTCGAATTCAGTCGCGATGAAACCGCGTACCGGCGGGCGGGGCTCAGGTTGCGGCGGGGTGGTTTCAGGGGCAGGGATAGGGGTAAAGGTCGAACCCGCGCGCGGGAAGTGCACGACGTTCGATGCGTGGTCCAGGTTCGGCTCGGGTTGTGCTTCCGGCGCGGTTTGCCATGGCGTTTGCGTTTGGGCGTGCGCCGCGTATCCGTTCGCGGTGTCGGTGCTGGAGTGAGCATCGACACTGGTTTCGGCTTCGGCTTCGGCTTCGGCTTCGGCTTCGGTTTCGGCCGGCGCGGTGTATGTGTCGACGACTCTGAACGGCGGGCGCGCGGCGCCCCCATCGGCTTGCCATGGCGGCGTGCTGACCAGAACCGCGGACGGTGTTTCAGCGCTTGCCGATACCTGCGATGACGGTGTCGTTGCAGCGATATCCTGCGTCGTCTGTACGGGGTGCGTTTGACCGGCGCGAATAGCCCATGGCGGCAGATCGGAGAGATGAACCGATGTGTGCGTCGGTGTTGGTGTTTGCGTTGGCGGCGACGTCGATGCATCCGGCGCTGCCGCTTCCGGCAGCGCAAATGAACCGCTCGGCGGATTGCCCGATGCACCGGAAGAGGTCAGGGGCGCAGTTCCATCAATGCTGGCCGGCCACTTGGGATTCGGTGTTCGATCCATAGGCTGGTTGTCATCGACGTGGGGCGTTGGCTGGCTCGATACCGGGTTCGGGTGAGCATCGACGGAATGTGCCGTGCCCGAGTTGGTTGCGCTCGCTTGTTCGGTCCCGTTGCCGTGCGCTGTTGGGAAAGCGAGGTGGGGCAGAGCAGCCGTCGACGCAACCGGCGGGGGCGCGGCCGGGTTTTGCGTTGCGCTTGCCGAGGCGGCGGGCTGGCTTGGTGTTGTCGGCGACGGCGTGTTTGTGCTCGGCGTCAGGGGCGAATCGGAGGCGATAGCGCTTTTCGCCAGATCCGATGCACCCGGCATCGGCGTGCCCGAGGCTGCGTGACTCCCGGGATCAACGCTAACCGAAGATACCGAGACGGCAGACGGTGCAAGCGCTGACGCCAGCGATGCAGCTGACGCAGTAATCGGCACGGACGCTGGTACAACGGAGCCTGCCGAAGCGGCAAGCGCACTCGAAGCACCCGCAACATTGAACGCCGCCGCGCCCTGTCCGCTATTCGCACCACTCGCGTCAGGCACCGCTCCCGCTTCCCGTGCGGCATCGACACTACCTCCGCGCGTGGTCCATTGCGCGGTGCTTTGCTCGATGGAGCGCAGCGTCTCCTTGATACGTTCAGGTGCTGGCGGCGGACCGGCGGGCTTGGGCGGAACGGCCGCCGACGATGTTGTCGAAGCAAAAAAAGAGTCGCTCGACACCACCGGAGGAACCGATTCGCCACGAGCCGGGTTCATCGATGTATTGCGAGAAGCGGCGTGAGAAACACTGGAGGAACCTGACGAACGGACAGCGCCCGGTGCGCTTCGGTTCAGTGACGAACGCGATACTTCTGGCCGCTGTGGCACGCCAGAATCCACAGAGCGGCCGGTTGCCCGTGTTGTCGATGTCGGAGCGACATTGGGCGGTACGGTACTCGCCGAACCCGCCGAACCCGCTGCATTCGCGACCCGCGTGACGCCAGCCGCACCCGCACCCGTCGCAGCGGCGGGCGCGTTCACGCCCGCTGTCTTTTCCCGCGTTCCCGAGGAGGTTCCCGACGCCGCGCCGGTCTTCAACCACCCGGCCGGTGCGATCGGCTCGATTGGCTCCCGCGTTCCCGCGCCACGCTCGTTGCGCGAAGCGGCCGGGCGTGCATCGGGGAATCGATCCGAATAACTCTCCTTGCCAGCACGCGGCTCACGACGGACCTGCGGCAAGGGTTCGATCGGGCGCGCGGCCTCGGGGCCGCGCAGCGGCCGCTCGCTTTCGCTTCGACGCGCCGGCTGCGGCCGCCAGACAGTCGGCCGCTGATAGCGTCCACCCTGGCGTTGCGTCGCCGTTGGTAAGCCGAGCGCCGGAGCATCGTGCGAGGTCCTGCCGGACGTGGTGACGCCTGCGCCCGGGCCGCCTCCCTTGAAGCTTCCAAGGCCGGCGCTTGCACCCCGCGTTTCCGTCTTCTCCCGCGATGCCCGCCCGCGCGATGGTTTCTCGCGGACCGGCCGTTCCCGTGGCGTGAGCCATTCTGGTCTCAGGCCCAGGCCAAACGCGCCGTTTGCCCAGCCAAGCGTGTCGCGCCACCTAAATCCGCAGAGCCACGGCAAGCTGACCAGGAAAACCGCCGCCGCACCGGCACCCACGCCCAGCGCAGCCGGCGTGCCGATAACGCCGGCACGTCCGCCCAGGCCGAGCAACAGCGCGTGGCCGAGATGGTCGACATCGGCGGCAAATGCGAACGAATGAAACAGCGCGGCTTCCAGCGTGCAGCTCGCGAGGAGCACGCAGAAGAAACCGAGCCAAAGCCGGATCGTGCCCGGGCCGCGCAGGCCGCCGCCGTTCGGGAGAACGGACTTGGCCACGCGCCAGAGAAGGGGGATGAACCAGACGGCCGAAGCACCGAACCAGCCGAAAACTACCGTGTGCATGCAAGGAACCAGGAATGATGTAAGCGATGTGAGCAGCGAACCCAGGCTCGGACAAAGATGAATCGATACCGCCGAGTTTAACCGCCATGAACGCGGCGATGCAGGCGGTGGCCAAGCGAAACATGTAATCGGCCGGGAACGAAAAAGTGTGCATCGAGACGATGCCGGCCGGGTCAGGCAGTCTTGAAGATCCGGTCTCGAGGGTGGAAGGCCAAACCGGCCATCATCCCCGAGCCTGCCCCCTGAGCAGGCTCACAACCTCAACCTTCCAAACCGCCCTTCATTAACCTCAACTACCCTCAAGGTTGCGTGGCTTGTGTGAACGTCAATACATCGCCGTTCTTGAGCGTGATCTGCAATTGTTGCGGCGGGCGCATTTGCACACCGGTTTTTTCGATGTCCGCGAGGCCCTGCAGGAACGGTTGTTCGAGCCCGCTGCCCGGTCCCGGCGCGCAGGCCATTCGCGTGCTGGCGAGTGGGCCGAAGGAGAGCTTGCCGTCGATCAGGTCGTAGGTGCCGGTGAAACGGTTGCAGCCGGAAAAGCCATTCGCTTTGCGTTGGCCGCCTTGCGTCGACAAATTCAGGGTGATCGGCGCTCCGCCAGCGCTGCCACCGGCGCTACCGGCCGGATTGGACGGGACCGGGCGCGTCTTGCCGTCGGCATCGGTCCAACTGGTGAGTTGCCATTGGGTATCGTCCAGAAGCTGGGTCGCGGCCGGGTTGTAGGGATCGGTCGGCGGCGCGGCGCTGTCCGGATGCGTCGGCATCCTGCAACCCGCCAGCGTGGTGCCGAAAACGACGGCCGCAATCGACACCATGGCGGCAAACGAGGGCCTGGAACGCGGGAACGCAGCATGGACCCGGTAGCGCGCCGAAACACGCGCAGGTTGCGAACGGGAAGGCTGCATCGACATGGAATTTCCTTGGGGCTGGCAAAACCGTAAGGGTATCGCACTCGTCCTAAGATTGACCAAGGCAGATTGCGGCAAAGTGATTGCAACATGTAAAGAAAAGTTAGCGCGGCCGCGCGCTTGATCAAGCGAAAGCCGTCGCGCAGCCGCTCCGCGGACGACCTCGCCGTCATTCCGGATCTGACCGCCGCGCCCGGAAACGCAACACCGATCGGGTTCGGAAAAGGGCATGCGTGTTAACATCGCGGGCTTGTCAGGCCTCTTTTTCTGGAGCATCCATGCAGAGCGCGAAGTCCGCTGCGTCCGCCGTTTCTTCCCTTCAATCCGGCGCGCAGCCGTCGATAATCGGCACGCCGCTCACACCCGGCGCGACGCGCGTGATGTTGCTCGGCGCGGGTGAACTCGGCAAGGAAGTGATCATTGCATTGCAGCGGCTCGGCGTGGAGACGATCGCCGTCGACCGTTACGCCGATGCCCCCGGCCATCAGGTCGCACATCGCTCGCACGTGATCGACATGACTGACGGCGCGGCGTTGCGCGCGCTGATCGAAGCCGAACGGCCGCACTTGATCGTGCCGGAGATCGAGGCCATAGCAACCGATACCCTCGCCGAAATCGAAGCCGAACAACTCGCCGTCGTGATCCCGACCGCGCGCGCGACCCAGCTCACCATGAACCGCGAAGGCATTCGCCGTCTCGCTGCGGAAACGCTTGGCCTGCCGACGTCGCCGTATGCGTTCGCCGAGTCGCTGGACGAGATGACGGCCGCCATCGGCAAGATCGGTTTTCCGTGCGTGGTGAAACCGGTGATGTCGTCGTCCGGCAAGGGGCAGTCGGTGCTCAAGAGCGCCGCCGATATCGAACCTGCCTGGCAGCACGCCATGGCCGGTGGCCGCGTCAATCACGGCCGTGTGATCGTGGAAGGGTTTATCGATTTCGAGTACGAAATCACGCAGCTCACCGTGCGCGCGGTCAGCCCGGAAACGGGCGATCTGCAGACGTATTTCTGCGAGCCGATCGGCCATGTCCAGGTGGCGGGTGATTATGTGGAATCGTGGCAACCCCAGGCCATGAGCGCCGCGGCGCTTGCAAAGTCGCGCGATGTCGCCGCGAAGGTCACTACGGCGCTCGGCGGCCGCGGATTATTCGGCGTCGAATTGTTCGTGCGTGGCGACGACGTGTGGTTTTCCGAAGTCAGCCCGCGACCGCATGACACCGGGCTGGTCACGCTCGCCACGCAACGCTTCTCCGAATTCGACCTGCACGCGCGTGCGATCCTCGGCCTTCCCGTGGATACAGCGTTGCGCGCGCCGGGTGCATCGGCGGTGATTTATGGCGGACTGGAGGAAGCGGGCGTCGCGTTCGAAGGAGTGGCGGATGCGCTCGCGGTGCCGGATTCGGACCTGCGCCTGTTCGGCAAACCGGAAAGTTTTGCGAAGCGCCGCATGGGCGTCGCGCTTGCAACCGGACGCGATACCGGCGAAGCGCGGGAACGCGCGAAGCTGGCCGCGTCTAAGGTAAGACCCGTCTCCACTCGATGACGGTAACACGCCCCTCGCGACGCGCTTTTGCGAGCGGCACGGAGGTTTCAAGTGAAATGGTGTGCAATGGTCGCGCTGTGCGCGACGGTGGTTGGGCTGGCCGGGTGCGGTGTTGCGGCGGCGCCGTGCCGGGTGGCCTCGGCGGGATTGAAGATGGTGCCGCTGGTCGGCCACGTGGCGGCCGCGCCAACTGACGCGTGCGCGGATGTGATCGATCCTTGATGGATGTCGGGTGAGTGCTTTGAAGGCGCCGGTTTTTCCTGCGCAGGAAAGAGGTAACGAAAGGATAGAACGATGAAGGACGGAAAGACGAAACCGCTGTTTGAAAGGATCATACGAATCGAACGAATCGCAGGACGGGTCAGATCGGCCGCGCTGATTGCCGGGACGCTGTGTGTGATGGCCGTGACCCATTCGGCTGTGGCCATGCCGCTGACCGTGCCGCAGATCCAGACCGCGACGACCAACACGCTGCGTTACGAATGCCACGGCGGCAGCACGCTGACTGTGCAGTACATGAACACGAAGAACAAGCAGAGTTTTGCGGTGCTGACCGTCGATGGCCGGAAGATGCTGTTTGTGAACGTGCTGGCGGCATCGGGCGCGAAATACGTTGGCGATCACTACACGTGGTGGACGAAAGGCCCGGAAGGTTCGCTCACCGACGACACGGCCGATCCCAAGACCCCGCCAATGCTCGCCGACTGCAAAACGGGTAGCTAGGACCTGTTCGGCCGCATGATGATAAAGAGCCCGTTCCAATTTACGTCGGAACGGGCTCTTTGCATTCCATGCCCGATCCTTCCCTGACCGTGAACCCGAACACGCGTAAGGTTTGAAGGCTGACACCCTGGCCAACTTAAACCGCCTCGTCGTCCGCGACATCAAATGGCTATCCGGAGTAAGGTTGTATTCGCACGCGGAAACCGCGCGCAGGTCAACCGACCATAAACGGACGGGCGGGTGCCGCGCGGCCTTATTTCGCAACACCCGGTCCATTTCATTTCCGTCTTTTGCACGACATTTACCGTGCACGCGTCCCCAAGCGAGACTCCCCATGAAAGCATCGGATCTGTTTGTCAAAGCCCTCGAAGCAGAAAAAGTCGAATACGTGTTCGGCATTCCCGGCGAGGAAAATCTCGATCTCCTCGAGTCGCTGCGCCGCTCCAAAATCAAGCTGGTCCTGACCCGCCACGAACAGGCCGCGGGTTTCATGGCCGCGACCTACGGCCGCCTGACGGGTAAAACCGGCGTATGCCTGGCGACGCTCGGACCCGGTGCGACCAATTTCGTGACCGCCGCCGCGTACGCGCAGCTCGGCGGCATGCCCATGCTGATGGTCACCGGCCAGAAGCCGATCAAATCGAGCAAGCAGGGCAGTTTCCAGATTGTCGATGTCGTGCGGATGATGGAGCCGCTCACCAAATACACGCGTTCGATGGTGTCTATCGGCAATATTCCGGCGTCCGTGCGCGAGGCGTTCCGGCGTGCCGAAGAGGAGCGTCCGGGCGCGGTGCACCTCGAACTGCCGGAGGACGTGGCGCACGAAGAGGGCGACGGCGCGCCGATTCCGAAGAGTTTCAGCCGCCGTCCGATAGCGGAGGAAAAGGCGGTGGAACGCGCCGTCGAGGCGATCCGCGAGGCGAAATATCCGCTGCTGATGATCGGCGCGGGCGGAAATCGCAAGACCACCACCAAGATGCTGCGCGAGTTCGTCGACCAGATCGGTATTCCGTTCTTCACCACGCAGATGGGCAAGGGCGTGATCGACGAATCACATCCCATGTGGCTGGGCAACGCCACGCTTTCCGATGGCGACTTCGTGCATCGCGCGATCGATCACGCCGATTGCATCATCAATATCGGCCATGACGTGATCGAAAAACCGCCCTTTTTCATGCGCAGCGGCGACGCGGGCGAAAAAACCGTGATCCACGTCAATTTCCTGGGCGCCCAGGTCGATCCGGTGTATTTCCCGCAGATCGAAGTGGTCGGGGATATCGCGAACGCTGTATGGCAGATGAAGGAACTGTTGAAAAAGAGCGAGCAAAACTGGGATTTCTCGCGCTTCAAGATGATCAAGGAACATTTCGACGCGCAGCTCGCGAAGGGCCAGCATGACGACCGTTTCCCGCTGTATCCGGTACGGATCGTGAAGGACGTGTACGACACCATGCCGAAGGACGGGATCATTTGCCTCGATAACGGCATGTACAAGATCTGGTTCGCCCGTTATTACCGGGCGCACGAGCCGAATTCCATTCTTCTGGACAACGCGCTTGCTTCCATGGGAGCGGGTCTGCCGTCTGCTATCGCAAGCAAGATCGTGCATCCGGATCGAAACGTGATGGCGGTCTGCGGCGACGGCGGTTTCATGATGAATTCGCAGGAACTGGAGACGGCCGTACGGCTCAAGCTGAATCTGGTGATCCTCCTCCTGCGCGACGACGCGTTCGGCATGATCCGCTGGAAGCAGGAAAACATGAATTTCCCGGATTACGGCATGACGCTGCAGAACCCCGACTTTGTCGCCTATGCGCAAAGTTACGGGGCGACAGGGCACCGGGTGGACTCGGCGGCGGCGCTCGCGCCTTTGATACGCGAATGTTTTGCGACGCCGGGCGTGCATCTGATCGATGTGCCTATCGACTATTCGGACAACGAGCGCGTGTTGAACCGCGAGATCAAACGGCTCAGCGCACAACTTTAGACTTGATTCAGAGGCTAAGCAGAGGCTGACATGCTGAAGAAAACCTATCCGTATTACCTGGCAAACGAGCCCGTCGCGGCGAACACGGACCTGGAAGTCACCGATAAATTCAGCGGCGAAGTGGCCACCCGGGTGGCAATGGCGGACGCGAAGGCGATCGATGCCGCCATTGGCCACGCGGTTGCCGCCCAGCGCGCGATGCGCGAATTCAAGCCGTACCAGCGGCAAGCCGTACTCGATCATTGTGTGAAGCGTTTCCGCGAGCGTTTCGATGAACTCGCCGAGGCGCTGTGCATTGAAGCGGGCAAGCCGATCAACGATTCGAAGGGTGAGGTCACGCGGCTGATCGATACCTTCCGGGTCGCGGCCGAGGAGTCGGTGCGTATTGATGGCGGCATGATCAACCTGGAGATTGCGCCCCGTGCAGCCGGTTATCACGGCTATTACAAACGCGTGCCAATTGGCCCGTGCTCGTTCATCTCACCGTTCAATTTTCCGCTGAACCTCACCGCACACAAGGTTGCGCCGGCCATCGCGGCGGGCTGCCCGTTCGTGCTGAAACCTGCGAGCCGCACGCCCGTCGGCGCGCTCATCATGGGCGAGATTCTCGCCGAAACCGATCTGCCGAAAGGTGCGTTCTCGATTCTTCCGGCGCATCGTGACGGTGCGGATCTTTTCACCACCGACGATCGATTCCGTCTGCTGTCGTTCACCGGTTCGCCCGCGGTCGGCTGGGAACTGAAGAAAAAAGCGGGCAAGAAGAAGGTGATCCTGGAACTGGGCGGCAATGCGGCGGCGATCGTCGATCGCGATCAGGCCGGCCGGCTGGACTACGTCGTGGACCGGCTGGCGTTCGGCGCGTTCTATCAGTCGGGGCAAAGTTGCATCGGCGTGCAACGGATCCTGATTCACGCCGATATCTACGACGCGTTGCGCGAAAAACTCATCGCGAAAACGAAGTCGCTGAAAATGGGCGATCCGAAGGATGAAAAGACCTTCGTCGGCCCGATGATCTCGGAATCCGAGTCGAACCGGCTGGCCGGCTGGATGGAAAGCGCCGTGAAGAGCGGTGCGAAAATCATCGCGGGCGGTAAGGTCGACGGCGCAATGTTCGAAGCAACGTTGCTGGAAGGCGTCAAGCGTGACCAGGATCTGTACCGGAAGGAAGCGTTCGGACCGGTCGCCATTCTCGAAAAGTTCACAGACTTCGGCCAGGCTCTGGAAACGGTCAATGACAGCGACTTTGGCCTTCAGGCCGGCGTATTCACGGACAGCCTCACGAACGTGAATCTTGCGTGGGACGAGCTGGAAGTGGGCGGGGTGGTGATCAACGACGTACCGTCATTTCGCGTTGATAACATGCCCTACGGCGGTGTCAAGGACTCCGGGCTGGGCCGGGAAGGCGTGAAATACGCGATCGAGGACATGACGGAGTTGCGTCTGATGGTCGTGAGGGATGCACCGAAACCGGCGCAGAAAGCGAAATAGGCTGTTATGGCAATGGTGGCGCGCGGCGCCGAGGTCCGTCTGGCCGGGCTTCTGGGCCGCGTCGCCGGTTGAAGGCGCGTCGCCGATCAACGTGCTGGCCAGCGGGGGAGTGCTACAATACCGGGCTTTCCCGTAGTCCGAACGCCTCAGCCGGCGGGACTGGAGGCCGGGTCGTTGCGCTGGCAGGCCAGTGTTCTTTCATATCGCTTGCCAAGATATTGCTTGCCAAGTTTTTTCATGCCCGCGGCGGTTGCCGTCATGGCCACGCAGCAGCAGTACTTGCCACCGTACTTAGCCGTTAGCACCCGCTTTGTACCAGTCATACGTACTACGCCACATATGTACTACGCCGTCCGGTTGCGTCAGACCGGACCTAAGCGATGATTCGCAGCGATCGACACCCTGCGGGTCTGAAGTCCGCGCGTTGATCGTCGTTTGCCGGTCGCATCGACGAAACACGCGGTTCTTCTTCATCCGATGTCCATGAGCGGTGGAATGACCGCTCGCGCGCCGCTCCGGCGCATTTTTAGCGAAAGCGAAAGCCACCAAAGTCACCATGTCCGATTCCGTCGCCACGAACCCGTCCGCCGCTTCATCATCTGACGCCGCACCCGGGGCTGATTCCAGCATTGAGGTTCAGGCAGGTCTTGCCATGCCTGCTGCCGCGCTCGAGTTGGGCGCCACTGAATCAGCCGTGCCTGGTCCCGTGCCCACGTTCGACCAGTTCGGCCTGTCTCCCGACATCCTGCGAGCGGTGGTCGATTCCGGCTACACGATCCCCACGCCCATCCAGGCGCAGGCTATCCCCGTGGTGCTGGCCGGCCGCGACGTGATGGGCGCCGCGCAAACGGGCACGGGCAAGACGGCGAGCTTTTCGCTGCCGATCATCCAGCGTCTGCTGCCCATGGCCAGCACGAGTGCGTCGCCCGCCCGCCACCCGGTACGCGCGCTGATTCTCACGCCAACGCGTGAACTCGCCGACCAGGTTGCCGCGAACGTGCAGGCGTATTCCAAGCACACGCCGTTGCGCAGCACGGTGGTGTTCGGCGGGGTCGACATGAACCCGCAATCGGAAGCGCTGCGGCGCGGTGTTGAAATCTTGATCGCCACGCCCGGACGATTGCTCGATCACGTTCAGCAAAAGACGCTGAATCTCGGCCAGGTGCAGATTCTCGTTCTCGACGAAGCCGACCGGATGCTCGACATGGGCTTCCTGCCGGATCTGCAGCGCATCCTGAATCTGCTGCCGAAGGACCGTCAGACGCTGCTGTTCTCGGCCACGTTCTCGGGCGAAATCAAGAAGCTTGCCGCAACCTATTTGCGCAATCCGCAAACCATCGAAGTCGCGCGCAGCAACTCAACGAACGCGAATGTGCGGCAGATCGTTTTCGAAGTCGCGGAAAGCGATAAATCCGGCGCAGTGACGCAACTGATTCGTGAGCGCGGCCTGAAGCAGGTGCTGGTGTTCTGTAACAGCAAGATTGGCGCGAGCCGGTTGGCGCGCGTGCTGGAGAAGGACGGGATTGTTGCGACGGCGATTCACGGCGACCGTACTCAGGGCGAGCGCATGCAGGCGCTCGACGCATTCAAGAAGGGCGAGATCGAAGCGCTGGTCGCAACCGATGTGGCCGCGCGGGGCCTCGACATCACCGACCTTCCGGCTGTGATCAACTTCGACCTGCCGTTCAGCGCGGAAGATTACGTTCACCGGATTGGCCGTACGGGCCGCGCGGGTGCGTCGGGTGATGCGTTGTCGCTGTGCAGCCCGAACGAGCGCAAGCAACTCGCCGATATCGAAAAGCTGATCAAGCGGCCGCTCGAAGTCATGGTGCTGAAGGTCGATGTGCCGGTGCGGCGCGAGTCGTCGTCGGCTCCTCGTCGCGAAGAGCGCTCGGGCCGGCCGGAGCGCGGTGAACATCGGCACGCGCGCAGCGAGGAACCGCGTCGTCGTTCGACGTCGTTCGAGCGTTCGCATACGCGCCAGCAACCTGTCGACGATTTCTTCCTGAAGCCGTACGAGCCGTCGGCGGCATCGACAAGAAAGACGCAGGACGATGCGGCGGCTGAAGCCGAACGCAAGAACACGCCGCGTCAGCCGCTGGCTGCGTTGCTCGGCGGCCTGGGTATGCCGCGGAGAACGCCTTCGGGGTCTTGAGGTTATCGCCTGGGTTGAAGTGCATGTGAAAACACGATGAAGCGGCAGAGATGCCGCTTTTTTGTTTTTCAGCGCCCTAAACCCGCAAACCGCTTCGCCCACTGCGCCGTTGCATCGGAGTAAAACGTTTCGAGTGATCCGGTTTCGCACGGGTGCAGGCCGAGGTGCTGTGCCGCTTGTATCAACGCAACCAGCGGCGTTCCGGTATCAAGCGCCGTGGCGCCCGTTTGCTTGCTGAGTTTTTCGCCTTGCTGGTTCACCACCACGGGCACATGCAGATAGGCGGGCGTTGGAACGCCCAGACAGCGCTGCAAATAAATCTGGCGCGCGGTTGAGTCCAGCAGGTCGGCGCCGCGCACGATATGCGTGATGCGCTCATCCGCGTCGTCGACAACAACCGCCAGTTGATACGCCCACTCGCCATCCGCCCGCTTGAGCACGAAGTCGCCGACTTCGCTTGCCAGATCCTGCGTCTGTTTTCCTTCCCAGCGATCCTCGAAGGTCAGAATGGCGGCATCGCCATTGGGGACGCGCATCCGCCATGCCCGCGGCGGTTTGCCATGCAGCCCGTCGCGACACGTTCCCGGGTAAGCCAGCGTGGTATGCCGCGCGTGGCCCGTGTGATGACCCGTGTGGCCGATCGCGAGTGAATCGGCTATTTCACGCCGCGTGCAGTCGCACGGAAACACGAAACCGGCCGTCACCAACTGCTCGAAGGCTGTCTGATATGCCGCTTCACGCTGACTTTGCCAGACCGGTGGTTCTGCGGAATGCATGCCGAACCGGCCGAGCGTGTCCAGTATTTCCTCGGCTGCACCCGGCACGGTGCGGGGCCCGTCCACATCTTCGATCCTGATCAGCCACGTTCCCCGATGAGCCCGCGCATCGAGAAAACTCGCCAATGCGCTCACCAGCGAGCCAAAGTGCAGCGGCCCGGTGGGTGAGGGCGCAAAGCGGCCCCGATAGCCCGATTCAGGGTTCATCCCGTCCGCCGAACCGTGAGTTTGGTTTGCAACGCGCGGGCATCAGATCAGCGCGGGGCGCGCGACGCAAGGTCGTGCGCCGCTGCCGGCGCGCCGGAGGCGCCGGCATGCGCTTCGTGCCGGCTATTGTTCGGGCCCGGGAACGACGCCTGGCCGTCGGCCGTAATCGCGGCATGTGCCTCGTCCGTATCGGCGGCTTCGTCTTCCGTGCTTGCCGTGGCCGGCGCTGCCCGGTCCTCGCCGTTCTGCGCAATTGCCGCGGGTTCGAGCGCGGCATTCAATGCCGCCCGGTGATCGAACACAAAACACTCGCCATGGTAATGCGCCCCGCCGACTTCCTCGAAGTATTTAAGAATACCGCCCTCGAGCTGGTAGACGTGGTCGATGCCCACTTCCTTCATGTGAATTGCCGCTTTCTCGCAGCGAATCCCGCCCGTACAGAACGACACCACCGTCTTGCCCTCGAGGTCCGAGCGATGCTCTTCGATCACGCCCGGAAACTCGCTAAATTTCGCGATGCGGTAATCGAGCGCCTGATCGAACGTGCCGACGTCGACCTCGAATGCATTGCGGGTGTCCAGCATCACGACGGGACGGCCCTCGTCGTCATGTCCTCTATCCAGCCATGACTTGAGCGTGACCGCACCGACGGAGGGCGCGCGGCCCAGTTCCGGCCGGATCGCCGGCTTTTTCATGGTGATGATTTCGCGCTTCAGCTTGACGAGCATCTTGCCGAACGGCTGTGTGGCCGACACGCTTTCCTTGAACTCGAGATCGGCGAATTTGTCTTCGAAAAGCGGGTCTGTACGAAGGTAGTCCATGAACGTGCCGATCTGCTCCGGCTCGCCCGCGACAAACAGGTTGATGCCCTCCGGCGCAAGCAGGATGGTGCCGCGCAGGCCGAGTGCGGCGCACTGGTCGACAATCAGCGGACGCCAGTCGGCGCCGCTCTCGATGGTCACGAACTTATAGGCGGAGAGGTTAACAATGCTCATGACGCAAATGCTCTTAAAGTGCTGGAAAACGGGCGTTGCCGGAGGAAAAAAGCGGTCTCGCCGAGCGCCTGGCGGCGTTCATCGAATCCGTATTATCCCGCAAACGGCGTGGGCTTCCGACTCGACCGGTCGGCCGATGAGCCCGCGCCGATGCGGCACTTTTTTCAACCCGGTTTTTGTTCCGCTTATTGGCTAAATTAATTAGCCTTGGCCGAACGGCTAACGGTGCCGTCGAGGAGAATTTCGCGAATAGGCGCATGTACAATATCGCTCATGTCAGATCCCCGCTTTGTCCATCTTCGTGTTCACTCCGAATTCTCGATTGCCGACGGCATCGTGCGCCTTGACGACGTCGTTAAAGCCGCTGCCAAGGACGGTCAGGGCGCGCTCGCGCTGACCGATCTCGGCAACGCGTTCGGCCTCGTCCGTTTCTACAAGGAAGCGCGCGGCAAGGGTGTCAAACCCATTGCCGGCTGCGACGTCTGGATCACCAATCCTGCCGACCGCGACAAACCCGCGCGTTTGCTGTTGCTGGTCAAGAACCAGCGCGGTTATCTCAACCTGTGCGAGCTGCTGTCGAAAGCCTGGTTGACGAATCAATACCGTGGCCGCGCGGAAGTCGAATACGAGTGGCTGGAAAGCGGGCTGTCGGAGGGTTTGCTGGCGTTGTCGGGCGCGCAGCATGGCGATATAGGCATGGCGTTCGCCGCCGGTAGCGATCAGGCAGCGGAACGTCACGCGGAGCGCTGGGCCAAGCTCTTTCCGGGCGCGTTTTACATTGAATTGCAGCGCGCTGCACTGCCGGGCGGCGAGACCTATATTCAGCAGGCTGTCGCGCTTGCCGCGAAGCTCAAGCTGCCGGTCGTCGCTACGCACCCCATGCAGTTCATGACGCCGGACGATTTCACGGCGCACGAGGCCCGCGTATGTATTTCCGAGGGCGATATCCTCGCGAATCCGCGGCGTCAGAAACGCTTCACGACCGAGCAGTATTTCCGCACGCAAGAGGAAATGTGCGCGTTGTTCGCGGACATTCCGTCGGCTCTTGCCAACACGGTCGAAATTGCGAAGCGCTGCAGCCTGAAGCTTGAACTCGGCAAGCCGAAACTGCCCCTGTTCCCAACGCCCGACGGCATGTCGCTTGACGACTACCTCGTGCATTTGTCGAAGGAAGGTCTCGAGAAAAGGCTGATCCAGCTTTACCCCGATGAAGCCGCACGCGAAGCGCAGCGCGAGATGTATTACGCGCGCCTGGAATTCGAGTGCAAGACCATCATTGGCATGGGCTTTCCGGGCTACTTCCTGATCGTCGCCGACTTCATCACGTGGGCGAAGAACAATGGCGTGCCGGTCGGTCCGGGCCGTGGCTCGGGCGCGGGTTCGCTGGTCGCGTACGCGCTGTTCATTACCGACCTCGATCCGCTCAAATACAACCTGCTGTTCGAACGGTTCCTGAATCCGGACCGCGTGTCCATGCCTGACTTCGACATTGACTTCTGTCAGGAAGGGCGTGACCGCGTCATTCAGTACGTGAAGCAGAAGTATGGCGCGGACGCGGTATCGCAGATCGCGACCTTCGGCACGATGGCCGCGAAGGCGGCTGTGCGCGACATAGGTCGCGTACTCGATCTCGGCTACATGTTCACTGATGGCATCGCGAAGCTGATCCCGTTCAAGCCGGGCAAGCACGTGACCATCGCGGACGCGTTGAAGGAAGAGCCCACGCTGCAGGAACGCTTCGACAACGAAGACGAAGTGCATCAGCTGATCGAACTCGCGCAGCGCGTGGAAGGGCTCACGCGTAACGTCGGCATGCACGCGGGCGGCGTGTTGATCGCCCCGGGCAAGCTCACGGACTTCTGCCCGCTCTACACGCAGGGCGAAGACGGCGGCGTGGTCAGCCAGTATGACAAGGACGACGTGGAGGCAGTCGGCCTGGTGAAGTTCGACTTCCTGGGCTTGACCACGCTCACCATTCTCGACTGGGCCGAGCGGTATATCCGCCGTCTGGATCCATCGAAGAAAGACTGGAACCTGTCGCAGGTTCCGCTCGACGACCCCGCGTCGTTCCAGATCCTCAAGAAAGCCAATACGGTTGCTGTGTTCCAGCTGGAAAGCCGCGGCATGCAGGGCATGCTGAAGGACGCACAGCCTGACCGTTTCGAAGACATCATCGCGCTGGTGGCGTTGTATCGACCAGGCCCAATGGACCTGATCCCGAGCTTCTGCGCACGTAAGCACGGCCGCGAGATCGTCGAGTATCCCGATCCGCGTGTCGAGTCTGTCCTGAAAGAGACCTACGGCATCATGGTCTATCAGGAGCAGGTGATGCAGATGGCGCAGATCATCGGCGGATATTCGCTCGGTGGCGCCGACTTGCTGCGTCGAGCGATGGGTAAGAAGAAGGCCGAGGAAATGGCCGAGCATCGCGAACTGTTCCGGCAGGGCGCGGCGAAAAATGGACTGACCGCCGCCAAAGCCGACGAAATCTTCGACTTGATGGAGAAGTTCGCGGGCTACGGTTTCAACAAGTCGCACGCGGCCGCTTACGCGTTGCTCGCGTATTTCACGGCATGGCTGAAGGCGCATCATCCTGCCGAATTCATGGCGGCGAATATGTCGCTCGCCATGGACGACACGGACAAGGTCAAGATCCTGTTCGAGGATTGCCTCGTCAACAAGATGGCCGTATTGCCGCCGGATATCAACCAGTCTGCGTACCGGTTCGAACCGGTGGCTGAAGCCGACGGCACGCGTTCGAAGACCATTCGATACGGCCTTGGCGCGGTGAAGGGCAGCGGGCAGAGCGCCATTGAAGAAATCCTGCGCGCGCGGGAAGAAGCGCCGTTCACCGATCTCTTCGACTTCTGCATGCGGGTGGACCGCCGCATGGTGAACCGGCGCACGGTGGAAGCGCTGATCCGTGCCGGCGCGTTCGATTCGCTGCACGAGAACCGGGCGCAATTGATTGCGTCCGTGCCGCTTGCCATGGAAGCGGCCGATCAAGCCGCGGCGAACGCCATGCAGTCCGGTCTCTTCGACATGGGCGACGAACCACAGCAAGGCCACGATCTCGTCGATGAACCCATGTGGTCGGACAAGAAGCGTTTGCAGGAAGAGAAGAGCGCACTCGGCTTCTACCTGTCGGGCCATCTCTTCGACGCCTACAAGACGGAAGTGCGGCGCTTCGTGCGGCAGAAGATTGGCGAACTTAAGGAAGGGCGCGAGAAGCTCGTCGCGGGCGTGATCACCACCATGCGCACGCAGATGACTCAGCGCGGCAAGATGCTGATCGTGAATCTGGACGACGGCACCGGCCAGTGCGAAGTCACTGTGTTCAACGAGCAGTTCGAAGCGAACAAGGCACTCTACAAGGAAGACGAGTTGCTGGTCGTGCAGGGTCAGGCGCGCAATGATGCATTCACCGGTGGCATCCGCTTCACGGTGGAAGCAGCGATGGATCTCGAGCGCGCCCGCAGCCGTTATGCGCAGGCGGTGAAGGTGGAAATGAACGGCAATGCCGACTCGCTGCGACTGAAGAAAGTGCTGGAAGCGCATAGCGCGCCCCCGGAACAAGCTGCTGCACCTGCGGCGGCGGTACAGGCTCCATCGCGTGGAGGCTCGCGAGGAGGCGGTGAGCGTGACGGCGGCCGTGGCCAGAGGCAACCGGTGCATATCCCGAACGGTCTGAACGTGAGCATTGTGTATCGCAGCGAGCATGCCGAGGGCGAAGTGCGGCTCGGCGATGCGTGGCGCGTGAAGCCTACCGACGATCTCATCACGGCATTGCGCGGCGAATTCGCGGGAAGCTCAATCGAAATCGTGTATTGATGCGCGCCGGAATGAAAGTCGCCATCTCCGCCAACGCGCTGAAACTCAGCGGCGGACTTGAACGTTACGCGCTGGACCTGATTCGAGGGTTCAACGCAGCCGGTTTCGCCGGCGAGCGCAAGCCGGTATTTTTCGCACGCAAGATTGATCCGTCGCAGCCGGAAAGCCAGATGGTCGACGCGCGCCGGATCAACGTGTCATTCCTGCCTTCCAGGCTGCGCGACACGTATTTCAACTGGGCGCTCAAACGCTCGCGCAAGAAGGCGCGGGTGGATGTGCTGATTGGCTGCAATCGTGTGGAGTCCTCCGAGATTGCGATTTGCGGCGGCACGCATATCGGCTTTCTGGCCGCGACCGGCCGGCGCGAGCGGCGCTCGGACAGCCGCCAGATTGTGCTCGAGCGTTTGCAGTACGAGCAAGCCAGCGTGATCGTCGCGCACTCGGACATGATGCGCGACGAATTGCGCTCGCTTTACGGTATAGCGGATACAAAGATCCGCGTGCTTTATCCGCCCGTGGACAGCACGCGGTTTTCTCCGGTGCCGGACGAAAAACGCGGCGAACTGCGCAAGCAGTTTGGTTTCGCCGATCACGAGATCGTGCTGCTGTTTCCGTCGAGCAGCCATGAGCGCAAGGGCTTGCCGCTGATCGAGGCGGCGCTGCGTGCAAGTGGCTTGCCGGTGGTTGTGGCGGTCGCCGGGAGGCCGCCCGCGCAGACTTCGGAGCAGGTGCGCTATATCGGTTATGCGAAGAATATTGAAGACGCTTATCGGGCGGCCGACTTCACCGTGCTGGCGTCGAAGTACGAGCCATTCGGACTGGTCGGTATCGAATCCGTGATGTGCGGCACGCCGGTGATTTTTCCGACAAGCGTAGGCTGTTGCAGCGCGATTGCGGAAAACGCGAAATTTACGTTCAAGCCGGGCGATGCAGATGACTTGCGCAACGCTGTCCGGCGTGCACTGGATGCAAAAAATACCCACGTGACGGCGGCGTCCATTCTTTACGACACCAGCATTGCCGCGCACGTTTCGGCGTTGTTGACACTCGCCGAGGGCATTGCGGCAGACATGCCGGTCAGCGCATCCGGTTCAATTCAGCGAGCTTGAGAAACCGGTAATACACGGTCTGCGCGTTGAACACGGCAATCATGAAACCGGCGCGGCCATCGAGAAAACCGCGTCGCAGAAAGTAGGTGCGAACGAAGGCCCACGCCCCGCGCAGCACCGCGGTGCCCAGGCTGCCGCGTTTTCCCGCCGCGTGGCGTTGACGCGCGCCGGCCGTGGAGTAGTTATCCAGCTTGCGCAGGACGGTTTCGAAGTCCTCGTAGGAGTAGTGCATCAGCTTGCCCTGCAGGCGCACGACCTTGGTTGCATCGGGGTTCGCCAGCACCAGCCGTTCGTGGACGAGGTCATCCGAGAAGCGGGCAGTGCCACGCTTGAACAGGCGCGGAATCCAGTCCGGATACCAGCCGCTGTGCCGCACCCATTGTCCGCAGAAATTCGACAGCCGGTCGACGGAGTAGACATCGGCTTGCGGCTTCAACACCGCCGCGCGGATCGCCGCGCCCAATTCCGGCGAGACCACTTCATCTGCGTCGATCGACAACACCCAGTCGGTGGTGAGTGCATCGAGCGCACGATTTTTCTGCGGGCCGAAACCCGACCAGTCGCGCGCCTCGATCACGCGTGCGCGATGTGCCTCCGCTATGCCGGCTGTCGCGTCAGTGCTGCCGCCGTCAATCACGACGATTTCATCGGCGAAGGAAACCGCTTCGAGACACTGCGAGAGGCGTGCGGCTGCATTGAAGGTGATGAGGGCAATACCAAGCGTTGGACGAGTCATGGGGCGTAAGCGTGAGGTATGCGAATTGCTACAATTTGATGCGAAAAGTTCCAGCGGTGATTGCTGCGTTTATAGTCGCTGTCTTGTTGTGTTTTCTCGTCCCTTACAGGGCGGGGCGGGCTCGCGAGGCAGGGTAAATTGACGCCATAGGCGTCCCGCGTCAATGTTTGCCGCCCGGCCACCGTTATACCAGACCCATGGCCGCATGCTCCGGCCGGCAGGGTCCCGGGCCTGAAAAATCGCGGGATGCCGCGCCCCCGAGTGTGCGCAGGCAAGCAGGACTGAGCGCGGATGCGCCGCCGGAAAAGACGCTGACCGCTGCAGCTTAAGCGCACAAAACAGACGAAACTCAGGGCCACCAATCCGGCATCCGGCGCTCGGCGCCATTCACCTTGAAACCATCAACATTCACTCGGAGTTCGCCATAGTAATGAAGCCGCTGAGAATTCTGCACAGCGAATCGTCCAACGGCTGGGGCGGTCAGGAACATCGGACGTTCAAGGAAATGCTCGCGCTGCGCGAACGCGGCCACGCGCTCGAACTCGTATGCGTGCCGGGCGCGCGGCTCGGCGAGCGTCTCGCGGCTGAAGGCTTCACGGTCCACACCACGCCCATGCGTTCAGGCGCGGATCTCACCGCGATTGCGCACATGCGGCGCATTCTCAAGCAAGGCCGTTTCGATGTGCTAAACACCCACAGCGGCCGCGACAGTTTGCTCGGCGGCGCCGCCGCGCGGCTCTCGGGCACGCCGCTGATCGTGCGTACCCGCCACCTGGCGCTCGCCATCACGTCGCGCGCGACCTACACGTGGCTGCCGCACAAGGTGGTGGCGGTGAGCCAGTCGGTCATGCGGTACCTGGTGTCCGAAGGTGTGCCGCAGGAGGACATCGTCACCATCTATACGGGTGTCGTCAAGCCGCAGCCGGTGAGCCGCGCGAGTTCCACGTTGCGCGCGGAACTGGGTCTCGGCGAGGACGCCGTGATCGCGGGCACGGTGGCGATCATGCGCGACAAGAAGGGGCATCCCGATCTGATCCGCGTCGCGAAGCGGTTGATCGAGCAGCGGCCGAACCTGCATTTTGTCTTCGCCGGCGACGGGCCGCTCTTCGACGACATCCGTACACACGTGCAGGCGCAGGGGCTTGCCGATCACGTCCATTTACTCGGCTTGCGCCGCGATATTCCGAACGTATTGGCGGGCTTCGACCTGTTCGTGCTGCCGACCCACCAGGAGGCGCTGGGTACGTCGTTCATCGAGGCAATGGCAGCAGGCCTGCCGGTGATCGGGACGGCGGTGGACGGTGTGCCTGAAGTGATCGATAACGGCGTGAACGGCCTGCTCGTGCCGGCGCACGACGACCACGCGCTGGCTGCCGCACTGCTGCGTCTGGTCGATGCGCCCGACGAGTGCCGCCGGATGGGCGAAGCGGGTTTGCGGACCACGCAGACGCGCTTTTCCGTCGATACCATGGCGAGCGAGATGGCTGCGTTCTACCGGAGCAGCCTGAGCGAGCGGGGCGTTGCATGAACAACGCGCGCGCCGTGCCAGTGCTGATGTATCACCACGTGAGTCCGGCGGCGGGCGCGCTGACGGTGTCGCCGGTGCATTTCGCGGACCAGATGGCAATGCTCGCGCGCGAGGGTTACACCACGCTCGGCGCGGCGGCGTTCGCGGAATATCTGGCGGGCAAGCCCGTGCCGGAGAGGTCGGTCGTACTGACCTTCGACGACGGTTATCTCGACAACTGGGTTCACGCGCATCCGGTGCTCGCCGGACACGGTTTTACGGCGCTCGGATTCCTGGTGTCGGCTTGGGTAAACAGTGGCCCGGTGCGTCCGAACGCGGCGGATCCAGAGGACCCGGCGGCCACCGGGAACCTGCTGGACCACTCAGCAGCGAAGGCGGCGATCCAGGCCGGCGACACCGACAGGGCCATCATGCGCTGGTCTGAAATCGACGCAATGCGGCAAGCCGGGACGTTCGAGTTCCACAGTCACACGCACACGCATACACGCTGGGACCGGATCAGCACCAACGCGACAGCCAAACGCGCGAGCCTGCGCGACGACCTGCAGCAAGCCCGGGCGACGCTCGAACACCACCTTGGGTGCGTATCGGATCATCTTTGCTGGCCGCAGGGCTATTTCGATACCGACTACGTAGAAGAGGCTCACGCAGCAGGATTTCGCCATCTCTACACCGTTGAACCCGGCACGAACCAGCGTCACGGCGATCCGGCGCGCATCTTGCGCCTCGACGTGCGCGACAAACCGGCCGCTTGGCTGAAAAGCCGTCTGTGGGTACATGGCCGGCCGCTTCTGAGCCGCCTTTACCTGAAAATCAAATGACGGCCTGCCCCATGTCATGCCAGTCCCCCGCTGACCCGTCGGGCGCTACCCCCGGGCTTGACCGTCCTGACCTTTCCGAGCACTGATTACCATGCATGATCGCCACGTTTCCGTCATTGGCCTGGGCTATGTGGGGTTGCCCGTCGCCATTGCATTCGGCCTGCAGCGCCGCACGATCGGTTTTGATACGAGCCTGGCCCGGCTCGCCGATCTGCGCGCGGGCCTCGATCGCAATGGCGAAATCTGCCGCGAGGAACTGGCCGCTGCTCGCCTCGAACTGACCGACAGCATCAGTGTGCTGCGGCAAGCCGATTTTCATATAGTCGCGGTGCCGACCCCGATCAGCGCCGGTGCACAGCCGGATCTGACGCCGGTGAAGCAGGCGTCGGAGACGCTCGGCCGGGCGCTGAAACGCGGTGATGTGGTGGTGTACGAATCAACGGTCTATCCCGGTGTGACCGAGGAGATCTGCATACCGATCCTCGAGCGCGAATCGGGCCTCAGGCTGGGTGCGGGTTTTACGGTGGGTTATAGCCCGGAGCGCATCAATCCCGGCGACAAGCAGCACACGTTCCGCAATATCGTGAAGGTCGTGTCCGGGTCGGACGCCGCAACGCTCGATCTGGTCGCCGAGGTCTATGGCTCGGTGGTGACGGCCGGCGTCTACCGCGCGAGTTCAATCAAGGTGGCGGAGGCCGCGAAGGTTATCGAGAATACGCAGCGCGACCTGAATATTGCGCTGATGAACGAGGCGGCCATCATCTTCGATTACCTCGGTATCGATACCCGCGAAGTCCTGGAAGCCGCCGGCACGAAGTGGAACTTCCTCGACTTCACGCCGGGACTGGTGGGCGGGCATTGCATTGGCGTGGACCCGTATTACCTGACGCACAAGGCGCAGGTGTCCGGCTACACGCCGCAGGTGATCCTCGCGGGGCGGCGCGTGAACGACGGCATGGGCCGGTTCGTGGCCGATCGCGCAGTGAAGACGCTGATCGGGACGGGTCGCGCGCCGCTGCGTGCGAAGGCGACGGTCCTCGGGCTGACGTTCAAGGAAAATTGTCCGGATTTGCGCAATTCGAAAGTCATCGATATCGTGCATCACCTGCAAGACTACGGGCTCGAGGTTCAGCTTCACGATCCGCTCGCGGACGCGGTGGAAGCGTTTGATGAATATGGCGTGACGCTGACCGGTTTCGACGCGCTGGAACCCGCCGACCTGATCGTGCTGGCGGTTCCGCACCGCGAATTCTTGGTGAAGACGGACGCGTTGCTGGCGCTGGCGAAACCAGGCGCTGTGTTCGCCGATGTCAAGTCGAGCTTGTCGCTCGACGCCATCAGCGCAGCCGGTCTCGTAGTATGGCGGTTATGAAAACCCGGGCTCACCACGACCAACCGGCATAATCTGGATTTCACGTAGGAACGCCACCCGATGAGCCGACTTTCCGGACGCGTGCGCATATTCGCCCGCGCGTTGCCCCGGCTGGCGTTGAAGCCGCTGCGCCGCAAGCCTCAAGTCTTGAAGCGCATCCTGATTGCGCATCACCTGTTGCTCGGCGACACGCTGCTGCTCACGCCGCTCGTGGCGAAACTTCGCGCGCAATATCCTGACGCGCAGATCGTGCTGACCTGCCCCAAGCCGATCGTGCCGCTCTACGCGGGCAGGCCGTTTGGCCTCGACGTGATTCCGTTCGACCCGCGCGACTTCCGCTCGGTCAACGCGGTGCTGCGCTCGGGACCGTACGATCTCGGCATCGTGGCCGGGGATAACAGGCATGCGTGGCTCGCGCTGGCGGCGGGATGCCGCTGGATCGTCGGACATGCCGCAGACACGCCCGCCTGGAAAAATGTCCCGCTCAACGAAGCCGTGCCGTATCCCGATGCGCCCGCGGCATGGGCCGATCTCGCTGCCGAACTGGTGGCGGGGCCGCCGCCGCGGCCGTATCGGCTGAGCGATTGGCCGGCGCCCGCGCCCGCAGTGTTGTCAAAATCCGACGCGAGCGTGTTGCGAAGTCCTTACGTAGTGTTGCATCCGGGGGCGAGCACCGAGGTCAAACGTTGGCCCGATGAACGCTGGAGAGCACTGGCGGCGTTTGTCGAAGCGCGGGGGTTCACGCCTGTGTGGAGCGGCGGGCCGAGCGAGACGGCGCTGATCGATGCAATCGATCCCGACGGCCGTTACCCGAATTTCGCGGGCCGGATCGACCTGGGACAGGTGTGGCACCTCTTCGCCGGCGCGCGGGCGATCGTCTGTCCGGACACGGGCGTGGCGCACCTCGGACGTCTGACCGGCGTGCCGACGGTTACATTGTTCGGCCCCGGTAATGCATTGATACACGGCGCGGGAAATTACTGGCGCGATGCACCGTTCATGCCGGTTACTATCGCGGACATGCCTTGCCGCGATCAGCCGGATATTTTCAGACGGCACGTGGCCTGGGCTCGCCGCTGCGACCGCAATACGACGACTTGCGTCGCGTGGCGCGGTGACCATGCGGACTGCATGGGACTTATTTCGCTTGAGGTCGTCTGCAACAGCTTGCAGGCGGTCCTTCCGGGAGTGCAATGACGAAGACGTGCGTGCAGGTGGAACGCGTCCTGTGGGTGGCGTGTCCGGTGATTATGTTTGTCGCGATGTTCGCCCACATGACCGCGCTCGAGAACATGGCGCTGGGGCTGGTGGGTATCGGCACGATCGCCGCGGCTTGTTCTTCGGAACGGCCGTCGCCGCTGCACTGGCCGCTGCTGTGGCCTGTCCTCGCGTGGAGTGCATGGGCGCTCGCGTCGATCGCGTGGTCACCCTATCCGCGCGACAGCATGCACGCCTGGCTCGACGAAGTGCTGTATCCGCTGGTGTCATTCTTCGCGTTCTGGCTGATGGGAACGCGCATCACGAAGCCCGAGCGGATCGTGGTGATCAACTGGGTGGCATGCGTGCTGCTGGCCGCCGGCAGCCTGTATTACTGGGGCCGCCTGCAGCCGCCCACGAATCCCGCTGATCTCCTGCTTCACTATTACAACCGCGTCGGCCACACGAGCACGCTGGTCATCTTTTCCATGACGCTGTTCACCGGCCTGATGCTGAACCGCCGCTGGTGGCCGATCGGCCTGAGCGGACTGGTGCTGGCGCTGGTGATCGGGCTGGCGACGCTCAACCGTTTCTTCTGGCCGGCCGCGGCCGTGACGCTCGTGATTGCGTGCTACCCGCTGTATCGCAAGCACTTGCTGATAGCCGGCGTGTGCATCGCGGTGATCGGCGTGGCGGCGGTCGGCACGCTGGAGCTGAGCGCACGGCTGCGTTATGGCCATGCGATGCCGAAACCCGCAGCACGGGAGCTGGCGGTGGGCGGGGACCAGGTGTACGTACCCGAGGCGCTCGCGGGCATTGGCGACGTCATGTCTTCCGACACCCGTCCCAAACTGTGGGCGTTCTACGGCCGGGAAGGCAAGCCGCATACGTGGACGGGCATTGGTTTTGGCAAGCCGTTGCCGGGGCGGGTGTTCCAGAATGAAATACCGCCGGCCTTGCTGGAGACGGAGCCGCAGGCGCTGACGCATGCGCACAACCTGTTTTTGAATACGTGGCTGGAGACGGGGATAGTAGGCGTGGTGCTGGAAGCTGCGCTGCTGCTTGCGCTGATCCGGCGTTTCTGGCGGCTACGGCATGTGGTGCCCTGGCTGAGCTCGGCGGGCATGGCGCTGGTCATCGGCATGGTTGTAAAGAATTCCACCGATGACTTCATGTGGCAGACCACTGCGCTCGCCTTCTGGTGCTTTTCAGGGTTCCTGCTCGGACGCGGCGAACGCCTGGCGGGGAGGGTTGCGCCGGCGCGGCGGGCATTGTCGCAGCAGCAATAGCGGCCGGTTTGTTTTGGCCGGGGCATTGACCGCAGGCGGCCGATATCCTCAGGTCTGAAACAGCTTGACGCGTGATCCGCAAAAACGTGGCAAATCTACCCCCATTGCGGCCCAAAACCAACCGGGCTGCGTCTCCTGCCGGGGCGAACCTCTTAATGAGACAAGCTCGTCCGGCGCATTACAATAGCGGTTTGCCGTGTCGGCGGGATTCAGCCTGCTCAGAGCCGCCGGGACGCAGGTTCAGTCCTGCTCCGCCCGCCGTCCGACCTACGACTAAGGACACCTTTTGAGTCAGAAGCCAACCTTGAGCAAGACGATCGGCAGCGGGGATACCACCTCGCCGGCCGCCGTGATGAGCCGGCTCTGGCCGTATATCCGCCCGCTGATCTGGATTGTCGCGCTGGGCCTGATCGCCATGGGTTTCGTCGCCGCGAGCGAGGCAGGCATTCCGATGCTGCTCAAGCCGCTGCTCGATCATGGCTTTGGCGCGAAAGGCAGCGCCAGCGCCAAGTGGATCGTGCCGGCAGCGGTGGTCGGCCTCGCGGTCGTGCGGGGCGGCGCGCAATACGCGTCGGGCTACCTGCTTTCCTACGTCACCAACAAGATCCTGCTCGAACTCCGCCTGAAGATGTTCGACCGGATGATCCATACCAGCGCCGGCTTCTTCCAGCGGGAAACGGCCAGCACGATCATCAACGCCATCGTGTTCGAGGTGAACCAGATCCTCAACGTGCTCCAGAGCGTGGTCGTCACGCTCGTGCGCGACTCGCTCACCGTGGTATTCCTGCTGGGATACCTGTTTATCCTCAACTGGCGGCTGACGCTGGTGATCGCGGTGATCCTGCCGGCTATCGGCTGGCTGGTGAGCAAGATCAACCGGCGGTTGCGGCGGCTCAACCGCGAGTCGCAGTTGCTGACGAACGAGCTGTCGTACATCGTGGAAGAGACGGTTGGTGGTTACAAGGTCGTCAAGGTGCACAACGGCCAGCGCTACGAAAACGACCGTTTCACCAGCATGAGCAATCGCCTGCGCGGCTACCAGATGCGCATGACGGTGTCCGGCGGGCTTGCGCAGCCGCTTACGCAGTTTCTGGCATCGATTGCGCTGGCGATCGTGATCACCATCGCCGTGGTGCAGTCGGCGAACGACCAGACCACCGTCGGCGGATTCGTGGCGTTCGTCACCTCCATGCTGCTGGTGATCTCGCCGCTCAAGCACCTGATCGATATCAACCAGCCGCTGCAGCGCGGCATGACGGCGGCGGAACTGATCTTTGGGCTTATCGATGAACCCGCCGAGCCCGAAGGCGGCGGCCGGCCGCTCGAGCGCGCCCGCGGCGAGGTGGAGTTCCGCGAGGTGTCGTTCACATATGGGGCCGCACAGCCAACGCTCGACGCGATCTCGTTCAAGATCGCGCCCGGCGAGATGGTGGCGCTGGCCGGTGCGTCGGGAAGCGGCAAGACCACGCTGGTCAACCTGCTGCCGCGTTTCTTCGATCCCGCCGGCGGTGCGGTGCTGGTCGACGGCGTGCCGCTTCCCGAGTACAGCCTGCACGATCTGCGCGGACAAATGGCGATGGTGAGCCAGGACGTGGTGCTCTTCAACGACACGATCGCCGCCAACGTCGCGTACGGCCAGACGCCGGATCGTGAGCGGGTGATGGCTGCGCTGGCTGCAGCGAATCTGGCGGATGTCGTCGCGGCCATGCCCGACGGTGTGGACACGCGTGTGGGCGGCAATGGCATGCGCTTGTCGGGTGGTCAGCGGCAGCGGCTGGCCATCGCACGGGCGATCTACAAGGACGCGCCTATTCTTATCCTCGATGAAGCCACGTCCGCGCTCGATTCCGAGTCCGAACGGCATGTGCAGGAAGCCTTGGAAACGCTGATGAAAGGGCGCACGACGCTGGTGATTGCTCACCGCCTTTCTACCATTGAGCGCGCCGACCGGATTCTGGTGATGGACGCCGGAAAAATTGCGGAGCAAGGCAGCCATGCCGAGTTGCTGCGCCTGAACGGACTGTACGCGAACCTTCACCGTATCCAGTATCAGCAGCAGCCTGAGGGTTTTTCCGTTTAATCGATGCGCGTCCTTGCGCCGAAAGCCAGGACGCGTTTTCGCTTGGGGAAGCCGGCTATTCCCTCACGGGCGAACAGGCGCTGCAGGTGCCGCCGTGGCGCGCTTCTGCAGCTTCTTGCGGTACATCAAGGTCCATACCGTGAGCGCGCCGTAGATGGCATAGCCGATGAACGGCGAAACCACCAGGAAGCGCTCGATTGGCCAGTGCCACGCCAGCCAGCTTCGCAGCGCATTCTCACCGGTCAGGCCGAGACCCCAGACCGCTGTCATCAGGCGAATCGATCGGCGCAGAGGTGGCCGCTCGTTCCATAGCGCTTCGAAGCGTTGTGCGCCGCCTTCCGCTTCACGCGCGACGGTCGCCCGCGCGAGATAAAAGGTGAGGGGGCGCCGCATCGCGAGCGACAGCAGGAACACTACGCCGATTGCGCCGGACGCCATCGACTCGCGCATCAGCAGCAACCGCGGGCTCCCGCCAAGCGCCATCAGCACGATGGACATTGCAATCCCGAGCAGGACCAGGATGCTGAGGGCATCGACGCGACGGGTTCTTGCGAACTCCGCGAGACTCCAGACAATAGGCGGGACCGCCGACGCGTACAGCGCGCCGAGCTCGCCCCAATGCGGCAACGCGAGGCGATACGCAAGCCACGGCAGCACGAGATTGACCGCGAGTTCGGCGACAAGACCTGCTCGTATCTTCATGACGAAATGGTGCCGGGGAACAGACGAGAGCCGATGCTCGCAACCACGACCGGAACCACGCCGCGAGCGCTCCTCATTGCTGCGTGAACACGGACACGACGATCGCCAGCCACAGCGCCGCTACGCCACCCAGGAACGCGTGACGTGCGAGACGCAGGCGGGATTCATCGTCGGGGTGTTCTGTGGGGGACGTGGCGAGCCAGGGTACCGCACCGAGGCACGCGAAACCGGCGAGTGCCAGCAGGGCGACGGAGATGTCGCCGGAGCGCCAGTGCGAGCCCTCGTGGATACCCCAGTAACCGAGGAACACGATGCCGATGGAAAACACCGTCGATGCGGCCGAACTGAGCGCCTGAACGGATCCCGCTGGAAATTTCATGTCATACCTCCTGACACGCGTGGAAGTACGCGAGACTGCCGCCATCATAAGGGAATCGCATAGGGAGAAAGGGGTGCCGGAGCGCGGGCGAAACCTATCCTTCCTGCGAACCTTGAACATCGGCACCGGGTACCTCGGACTCAACGTTCGCCTTCTCCTTTGCCTGGTTCCGTGTCATCGACTTCACTCCGCGCTGGATCAACCGCTGCCCCGACACGACGATATAAAACGCCAGCGGCGTGAACACCAGCCCCAGCACGGTCGCCGTGATGGCGCCGCCGAACACGCCGGTCCCGATCGACCGGCGGCTCTCCGCCCCGGCGCCGGTGGACACGAGCAAAGGCACCACGCCCAGCAAGAACGCTGCCGATGTCATCACGATCGGCCGGAAGCGCGCACTGGCCGCCGCCACGATTGCCTCCGTCAACGGCGTGCCATCGGCGTACAAGGTGCGCGCGAACTGCACGATCAGGATCGCGTTTTTCGCCGACAAACCAATCACCGTGATCATGCCGACCTTGAAGTAGATATCGTTCGGCATGCCGCGCAGAAGCATCGCGATCACCGCACCTATCACCCCCAGCGGCACGATGGTCAGCACCGCGAGCGGGATGGTCCAGCTCTCGTAAAGCGCTGCGAGCGCCATGAACACGGCCAGCAGCGACAAGCCAATCAGCACCGGCGTCAACCGGGCGGCGCGAGTCTCTTCAAGCGCAGTGTCGGTCCAGTCGAAACCCACGCCCGCGGGCAAGGCTTGCGCCAGCCGCTCCATCTCGGCCATTGCCGCGCCGGAACTGGTGCCGTTGGCCGGGCGGCCGCTGACGTCGAGTGAAGGCGAGCCGTTGTAGCGCGTCAGGACCGTCGGGCCGGTCGTCCAGTGCAACGAGGCCACCGACGATAACGGCACCATCTGCCCGGCCGCGTTGCGCACGGAGAGGTTCATGAGACTGTCTTCGGTCATGCGCGAAGGGGCATCGGCGGCGACCATTACGCGGCGCATACGGCCGCCCGACGGGAAGTCGTCGATATACGACGAGCCGAAGGTGTTCCCCAGCGCGTCGCCGATCTTGTCGAACGAAACACCCAGCGCATAGGCCTTCGCGCGGTCGATGTCCAGCACGATACGCGGCGCGTCCGGCAACGCTTCCGAATGCACCTCGGCGAAAGCGGGGTTGTTGCGGGCTTGTTCGAAGAGCTGCTCGCGCGCGGCAGTGAGTGCTGCCAGGCCCATGCCGCCGCGATCTTCCAGCCGCATCACAAAGCCTTCGGAATGGCCCATGCCGGGCACCGACGGTGGCATCTGGGCGGCCACGTCGCCGTCCATGATCTTCGAGAGCGAGCGGTTCAGCGTGTCGCGCAGCGTGGCCGCGTCGGTGTCTCGCGATGACCAGTCCTTCAGGTCGACAAAACACATGGCCACGTTTTGACCGCTGCCCTGGAAACTCCAGCCGACCACGCTCGTCACGTTCGCGACAGCGGGCTCGTGTTGCAGGATGGCTTCCGCTTGTTCCACAACCGCGAGCGTGCGCGCCTGCGTGGCGCCTGCCGGCAACTGCACCATCACCTGAAGCTGTGCCTGGTCTTCCTGGGGTAAAAAGCCGCCCGGCATATGCAGGTAGAGCACGGCGCACGCACCGGCCAGCACGAGATACACAGCGAACAGGGGACCCGCGCGGCGCAGCACGCGCGCAACAAGGCCGCGATATCCCCGCGAGGTCCAGTCGAAGGCCGCCGTAAAGCCGAACGAGCGGCCACCGGCCGTGTGCGAACTTTGCGCACTGTGGGATCCGTGAGCGCCATGCCGCAAGGCGCTTCGCGGAGGCGCTTTCAGCAAGTTTGCGCACAGCGCCGGCGTGAGCGAAAGGGCGGTGAACGCGGAGACGAGAATTGACGCGATCATCGCAACCGTGAACTGCCGGTAAATTCCGCCGACACTGCCGGGGAAAAACGCCATCGGCACGAACACGGCGGTCAGCACGGCCGTAATGCCGACGATCGCGCCGCCCATCTGCTGCATCGCCCGGCGTGTGGCGGCGCGCGGCGAGAGACCCTCTTCACGCATCACGCGATCGACGTTCTCGACCACGACAATGGCGTCGTCGACCAGGATCCCGATCGCCAGCACCAGCGCGAACAGGGTGAACACGTTGATCGACATGCCGAGCACATAAAGCGCCAGCAGCGCGCCGGTTAGCGCAACCGGAATGACCACGGTGGGCACCAGTGCATAACGCAAGTCGCGCAGGAACAGCCACATGACCAGGAACACCAGCAATACGGCTTCGAACAGCGTCAGCACCACTTCGTGCAGCGCGACGTGGACGAACTTGGCGCTGTCGAACGGGATCTCCACCGCCATGCCCGGCGGCAGGTTACGCGAGTACTCCGCGAGCTTCGCGCGGATCGCGCCGGAGGTTTCCATGGCGTTGCCCTGCGGTGACAGGCGAATGCCAATGGTGGCCGCCGGCTTGCCGTTCAACCGCGAAAACGACGCGTAGCTGTCGCGGCCCAGCTCGACCCGCGCGACGTCCTTCAGCCGGACAGTCGATCCGTCCGTGCGTGCCTTCAGCACGATTTCGCCGAATTCCGCGGGCGAGATCAATTGCCCCCTGACCGTGACCGATGCCGTCAGTTGCTGGCCGGTGACGAACGGCACGTCGCCGAGCGTACCGGCGGTGACCGTCGCGTTTTGCGCGGCGATGGCCTGTGTCACGTCGGCGGCGGCGAGGTTGTATTCGCGCAGTTTCATCGGATCGATCCAGACCCGCAGCGCCTCCCCGGCGTCCCAGAGTTCGGCTGAGCCAACGCCCGGCGCGCGTTTCAGGTCACGCAGCAGGGTGCGGTTGACGTAGTCGCTCAATTGCACGGAATCGTGCTGGCCGTCGGTGGACGTGAGCGCGACGAGCATCAGGAACGTCCCCGTCGACTTGAAGACGGTGATGCCTTGCTGCACGACAGGCTGCGGCAAGCGCGACTCGATCTGCTTCATCCGGTTCTGGACATCGACCATGGCGATGTCCGGGTTCGTGCCTGCTGAAAACGTGGCTGCAATCTCGAGTTCGCCGAGGCTGTCGCTCGTGGTTTCGTAGTATTGCAGGCCTTCCGCGCCGTCCAGGCTCTCTTCGATCACGCTCGCGACGGTGTTGTCCACGCTTTCCGGCGACGCCCCCGGATACATCGCGGCAATCACAATGCGCGGCGGCGTTAGGCGCGGATATTGCGCGACCGGCAAAAAGGGCGTGACCAGCGCACCGGCCACGAAAATGGCCAGGGCGACAATCCACGCAAAAACCGGACGATCGATGAAAAAAGACGGCACGCGGGTCCTGACGATTCAATGGGGTTGATTGAATGCTGGCGGCATTCACGGAGCTTCATTGAGGCGGCCGCGGCCTGGATGCCGTGACAACCCATCCGGAAAACGCGCCAATGGGTGCGTTGGTTCAGCGAGTGCCGGACATGGTGACGTTGAGGGCGTCTGCGCTTTCCGCTTTCGTCTCGGTTTTCGCCTGAGCGTCAGCGAACTGATATTAAAAACATAAATTAACCGTGTCCAGCTTTATTAAAGAACGGCCGTTTTTGTCAGTCGCGATTTCATCCCTGAATCTCAATGACAGCAGGAATTTTCATCGCTGTTTAATATTGGGTGATGACGAGAATATGTTTTTAAAACATGGCCTATTATCAAATGTGATATTAAATAAATATGCGCTGCAGGAAGATTTGGTTTAACGCGAGTCGATTCGGATAGCGAGTTGTCGACAAGCCATCCGGATGGCCTGTCGACCTTGCTGAGTCATCAATTGAGGTGTGGGATCTTGCCCGAGGCCGATTGTTCAAGCATCGAGATGACGGCGTCTATATGGCCTATGCGCTTGCGTTGTGCCGGCATGAGGCTCATCGACAATACGCAATCCACGCGGTGTCTCCAATACGATAAAGACAGGCCATGACTGGATGCAATCCGGTTGATTATGCGTTCCAGATGCGCAAGATCGGTTTCTATGAGCAGATGATTCATTGTGTTCCCCGGTAGCGCCGTCATTTTTGCGGTCGCTGGTTATTGCCGTTCGGTTCAACGCTTTTATATGCGTTGTATAAGCTATTACGGCGTGGTGCTTCATTAAAATCGGCCTCTGATCCATTCGATAAGAGCCGCTTCGCCGCTGCACTGGCCAATGCCCGGCTTGATAGGTCATGAGCAGGAGTCGTGCCACGCTGGGCGGCACTCGGGGAAAACTCTGTGGATCCTTTACTGGCAAGGATCGGCAGGCAATGTAAGGTGGTTAAAAAGTGATGAGTTACGGCGATGCGCGTTACGGCCGTTACGGCGTTACGGCATGTCGCGTTACCTTTGCGGGTCGAGGCGCGGAGGCGTTGATTGCGCGCAAACGGTAAACCGGTCGAACATGCTAATTCATATTGATTGGATACGTGTCGTTATTGCCGATTTAAGTATTGTCTGTTTATCGATAAAACATACCGATAATTTACTGTTGATTGTCCATGGAGATAATAATTTGTACCGAAATCGAGTTCAGATGTTTCGCGGCGCCGAGGCAAGCGCTTTTGCAAGAATTAAATAGTGTGGTTAATCAAGAATCTTTGCTCCGGCGGCGCCAATAAGGATTAATATATTTTAAACAATACTAAAGACTATAACGTCGTTATTACCTGTTTGCCTGTTTCTATCTCGCGAGTCGGAAGGACACCCGGCGCGGATGGCCAGGAACCCGGGTCGCAAATCGCTGTTAACCAGACGGTTTGCGAGTACCCGGAAGGAGCCTCCGATGACCATTAGAAAGCACCCCGGCGCCCAGATCATTTCGTCTTCGGATTCGTTGCCCGATCCGCATCCAATCGACTTCCCCGTTGTCGGCATCGGCGCGTCGGCGGGTGGAATCCAGGCGTTGATGCGCTTGCTGCAGGGTATGCCGGAGGACGGCGGCATGGCGTTCGTTGTCGTGCTGCATATATTCCCTGATTACGCGAGTCATGTCGACGAAGTGCTGCAACGCTCAGTCACCATGCCGGTCGTGCAGGTCTTCGACACCACGCCGATTGAAAAGAACACGGTCTACCTGATTTCACCGGCGAACGATTTATGGCTCTCGGAGGGGTGTCTGCGGGTCACGCCGAGCGATCAATCGCGACGCCGGCCAGTCGCGATCGACTTGTTCTTCCGGAGTCTGGCGGACGCGCACCGGGCTCGCGCCATCAGCATCATCCTTTCGGGCATGGGCAGCGACGGCGCCATGGGCATTGCGCGGATCAAGGAGCAGAACGGCATCAACATCGTGCAGGACCCCTTGGATGCCGAATATGACGAGATGCCGCGCAATGCGCTGGCAACCGGCTTTGTCGACATCGTGCTGTCTGTCGAGCGGATGCCCGCGCGTCTGATCGAGTTGCGCGACAGCGCCCGCGCGATGAAAACGCTGCATGCTGTCGACGACCTTCCACGCAACGAACCCGGCGTCGAGTCACCCATTTCGAACCTCGACGCTGACTCCGACGCTGACGTGCTTCAAGCATTGCTGACCATCCTGCGCATCCGTACTGGCCATGACTTCCGGCATTACAAACGCGGCACGGTGATGCGGCGCATCGAACGGCGGCTGCAGGTGAATGGCGTAGCCGATCTGGCCGGATACAAGCGGTTTATCGAAACGCATCCTGAAGAAACGACTGCGCTTCTGAAGGACATGCTGATCGGCGTGACGAATTTTTTCCGTGACCGCAAGTCGTTCGATGCGTTCGGGCAGCGGGTCGCGGCGAATCTGTTCACAGGACGCTCGCCTGACGAGCCGGTGCGCGCGTGGTCGGCGGGGTGCTCGACGGGAGAGGAGCCGTACTCGCTGGCCATGTTGCTGACCGAGCATGGGCCGGCCCATGGCAAGTTTCCGCTGATCCAGGTGTTCGCGACCGATGTCGACGCGAGTGCGATCGATACGGCCCGTGCGGGTGTTTATGCGGGATCGATCGTGGCGGACGTATCGCCCGAGCTGCTAAGCCGGTTCTTTGTAAAACCAGGCGGCCGTTACCAGGTGAGCAAGGAGCTGCGCCAGAAGGTGGTGTTCGCTGTCCACAATATCCTGAGCGATCCGCCATTTTCGGGGATGGACGTGGTCTCCTGCCGCAACCTGCTTATCTACCTCGACAGAACGGTGCAGCGCCAGGTGCTGGAGATGTTTCACTTTGCGCTGCGGCCGGGCGGTTTTCTGTTTCTCGGCGGCGCGGAATCCACCGAGATCGCAAGCGACCTGTTCGAGCAGGTGGACAAGCGCAACCGCATTTACCAGTCGAAGCGCATTGGCACGCGCGCGATGCCGCCGCTGCCGCTCATCCGCCCCGCGATCTTCAATATCCCCAGGCGGCCAGGTCCGGGGCGCGACACGCTTGTTTCGCTCGCGGCGTTGCGTCAGCGTGTATTCGAGCGTTATGCGCCGCCCAACGTCACGGTGGATCGCGATGGCGTGATCCTGCATATGTCCGATCGCGCCGGGCGTTTCCTGCAGTATGTCAGCGGTGAGCCTTCGCGCAATCTGCTCACGCTCGTCAACCCGGAGCTGCGCGCGGAGTTGCGGACCACGCTGCATTGCGTGTTAAGTGACGGCGACAGCGTCGTGTCGCGGCGTGTGCGCTTTTCTCGGGGCGAGAAACTTTCGTTCGTCAATATCTCGGCCCGTCCGTTCAAGGACGATGACAGCGGGCAGGAGGTGATCGTCGTATTCTTCGACGAATTCGAGAACGAGACCGTCGTGCAACAGGATGTCCCCGCGCGCGGCGACAGCCCCGATGCCGCCAAACTCGTCGATCTGGAGCAGGACCTGTATCGCACGCAGACGCAGATGGACTCGTTGACTGAAGACGCCAGTGTGTCCTCCGAGGAGTTGATGGCATCGAATGAAGAATTGCAGGCGATCAACGAAGAATTGCGTTCGACCACCGAGGAACTCGAAGCGGGCAAGGAAGAGTTGCAGTCGGTCAATGAAGAACTGGTCACGGTGAACCTTGAGCTCTCCGAAACGGTTGCCGAGACGGTCAAAGCCAACGATGACCTGTGCAACCTGATCTCGTCCACCGGCATTCCGACGGTGTTCGTCGACCGCGCGATGCGCATCAAGCGATATACGCCGCCTGCGGTCGGGATTTTCAAGCTGATTGCGTCGGACATCGGGCGGCCATTGCTGGACCTCACGCATCGGCTTGACTATCCGCAAATGGCCGCCGATGCACGCGCCGCGTTCGACACGCTCACCCTTACCGAGCGCGAGATCCGCACGGACCGCGGTGAATGGTATCTCGCGCGGGTGCTGCCATATCGCACGGTGGACGATCAGATCGATGGCGCGGTCATCACGCTGATCGACATCACGGCACGGAAAGCGGCCGAAGCCGCCGCGCGCGGCAGTGAAGAACGGTTGCGGCTGGCGGCCATCACCACGAACGACTACGCGATCATTGTGCTGGACATGGACGGTGTGATCGTCACGTGGAACGGCGGTGCGCAGCGCATTTTCGGTTATGCAGAAAGCGAAGTGCGAGGCCAGCCGATCGATCTCATCTTTCTTCCCGCCGATCGCGAGGCGCGTGCGCCCTTGCTTGAACGGCAACGCGCGAGCCAGGCCGGCCGCGCTGAAGACGAGCGCTGGCACGTGCGCTCCGACGGCACCGAAATTTATTGCAGTGGCGTCACCACGCCGGTCGAATCCGATCTGTTCCGTGGTTACGCGAAGATCTCCCGCGACGTCACTGACAGGACGGGTATCGAGAGCCAGAAACAACTTGCACTCACGCTCGAGCGTGCGATTCGCGCGCAGTCCGAGGCCGCGGACCGGTTGAAGGACGAGTTTTTTTCGGTGCTGTCGCATGAGCTTAAAAACCCGCTCAACCTGATTCACGTGAAGGCCGAATTGCTCACGCGCTTACCCGATGTGCGGGACATTTCAACTGTGCAGGACGCCGCCGATGCCATCCAGCGCGCCGTCGCGGGGCAGGCCAGGATCATCGACGACTTGCTTGACCTGTCGCGTGTACGGACCGGCAAGCTCGCGCTCCGGTTCGCGCCGGTGGAGGTCGCGTCCGTGCTGCAGGCGGTCGCGGCCGCGAGCGCGGCGGATGCGCAGGCTGCTGATATCGAGCTGTCGGTGGCGGGCACCAATGCCGCTGTGATGATTCATGCCGATGCCGAGCGCGTCGAGCAGATGATCTGGAATCTCGTGCGCAACGCGCTGAAATTCACGCCGCGTGGCGGGCGGGTGCGGATTACTTTATCGCGGGAAAGCGGGTTCGTTTGTGTCGAGGTGGCGGATACGGGGCAGGGCATCGATCCCGGTTTCCTGCCGCGTATCTTCGAGATGTTCAGCCAGGCCGATGGGGGTGGCCGACGGGATCGGGGCGGTCTTGGGATCGGGCTGTCGCTCGTGAAGCAACTCGCGGAATTGCACGGCGGCCGTATTGAAGCTGAGTCGGCGGGGCCGGGACAAGGGGCACGCTTTCGCTTGTGGTTGCCGGAGAACGCACCGTTACCGCTTGTGGAAACTACGCGTGAATACGTTGATCCGGGCATCCTGAAGGGGCTGCGTGTGTTGCTCGTCGATGATTCTGTTGAAGCGCTCGAGGCGTTTCGCACGCTGCTTGAAATGGAGGGGGCGCAGGTGCGTGCCGAGCCGAGCGCCGAGCAGGCGCTTGAAGCGGTGGCGCAGCAGGAGTTCGACGTGGTGCTGTCCGATATCGGCATGCCGACCATGAACGGCTACGAGATGATCCAGCAGATGCGAAGGACACCACGCACCGCGCGGTTGCCTGCGCTTGCGCTCACCGGGTTTGGCCGCGAACAGGATGTGACCCGCGCGCTCGATGCCGGGTTTAACGGTCATTTGAGCAAGCCGGTATCGCTGAAGGGGTTGGTCGCGGCGATTGACCGGAGTTTGCGGAGGTGAGGGGGATTGTGCGTATTGTTGCTTACTTTCAGATTAGTAATTCTTATCCAACCTTGCAGTTTGGTCACTCGCGTTATGTCGATGTTATGCCGATGACATATTGAGCGCTTCGATCGTCTCTGCATGCGGTTCGTGGACGGGCACAGAGCGCGCTTTTGGCGAAATATGACTATTTTCCGGAGGGTATCCACGACTGCTGGCAGACGTAACAGAAAAAGGTACGAAAACCGTCGGTGATTTCTTGTAAGGCAACAGCTGTGACTATTTGGTGTCAACTAAACACCAGGCACAGCTTGCTTACTTTGGAGTCAAATCATGCAAGAAATCTCATGGGCGACCGAGCCCAAACCGGCCGTTTCAACCGATCAGTCTGCTTGCGCAATGTTGCAACAGATCGAATCCGCTCTTACGTACATGATTCGTTGTGCGTACACGGAGCAGGTGCCTTATGTGAGCGAGGATGTGATTCAACTGCGACAGAAGATCCGCGGGTTGATAACGGTCCCGCAGAGCGCATCGTAGTTTGGGTTGGGGGTGAATCGATTCAGGTTGAACGCCGGCCGGCTGAGTATCAGGAGGCCGGACTTGCCAGCGGCTGCATTCCTACATCAGGACGATGTCGTACTGCTCCTGACTCAGGTTCGACTCCACCTGCAACGAGACCGGCTTGCCGATAAAGTCCATCAGCATTGCAAGATGCTGCGACTCTTCCTCGAGAAACAAATCGATCACCTGCTGCGACGCCACCACGCGAAACTCACGCGGATTGAACTGGCGCGACTCGCGCATGATCTCGCGCAACACGTCGTAACAGACGGTCCGCGGTGTCTTCACCTGGCCTTTGCCATCGCAGGTCGGGCAGGGTTCGCACAACACATGCGCGAGCGATTCACGCGTGCGCTTGCGTGTCATCTCAACCAGCCCGAGCTGCGAAAATCCGTTCACCGTCACCCGCGTCCGATCCCGCGACAACGCCTTCTTCAACTCGCCAAGCACCTGCTCGCGATGCTCGACGTTCTCCATATCGATGAAATCGATAATGATGATCCCGCCCAGATTGCGCAACCTCAGTTGCCGGGCAATGGTATGCGCTGCTTCAAGATTGGTTTTGAAGATCGTATCGTCGAAATTACGGGCACCTACATAACCGCCCGTATTCACGTCGATAGTGGTCATTGCCTCGGTCTGGTCGATCATCAGATAACCGCCCGACTTCAGGTCGACCCGCCGTGACAACGCGCGCTGGATCTCGGCTTCAATGTTGTACAGGTCGTAAAGCGGGCGCTCGCCCGCATAGTGATGCACGCGCGAGGCCACGGCCGGCGTGAACTCGCTCGCAAACTCGGCCAGCATCTGATACGTCTCGCGCGAATCGACCTGGATGCGCGAGGTCTCGTCATTGACGAAATCGCGCAACACACGCTGGGCGAGATTGAGGTCCTGATGCAGCAGCGAGGTGGGCGCAACCCGCTGCGCTTGCGCGACAATGGTTGCCCACGTCTTGCGCAGATACGCGACGTCGGCCGCGAGCTCTTCACTCGACGCATCTTCCGCAATCGTCCGGACGATATAGCCGCCTTTTTCATCCGCAGGAAGGACAGCGGTCAGCCGTGCCCGGATGGCCTCGCGCTCGGCCTCGCTGGCAATCTTCTGCGAGATCCCGATATGTGGCTCCTGCGGCAGATAAACCAGCGTGCGCCCCGCGATACTCACCTGCGTGGACAGCCGCGCCCCTTTCGTGCCGATAGGATCCTTGACCACCTGCACCATCAGCGCCTGGCCTTCGAACACGATCTTCTCGATCGGCGTGTGCGGCGCATTCGAATGCGTTTCACCGGCAATACGGGGATGCCAGATGTCCGCTACGTGCAGGAACGCCGCGCGCTCCAGCCCTATATCGATAAAGGCCGACTGCATGCCGGGCAGCACGCGCACGACCTTGCCGAGATACACATTGCCTACCCGCCCGCGCGATAACGTCCGCTCGATGTGAAGCTCTTGCACCGCACCTTGCTGAACGAGGGCAACGCGGGTTTCCTGCGGTGTGACGTTGATCAGGATTTCTTCGTTCATGGACTGTTTAGAAGTCGACGCGCGCCACGCGCAGGAGTGCTGCTGTTTCGAAAAGAGGCAGGCCCATGATACCCGAATAGGACCCCTCGATCCGTTCGATGAACGCCGCGGCACGCCCCTGAACGCCATACGCACCGGCCTTTCCGAGCGGTTCGCCGGTCGCCGCGTAACGCTGCAGTGCAGCACGCTCGACGGCGGCGAAGCGCACTACTGAACGCGATAGAACAGGGGTGAGCGGAACGCCCTCGGCGTCGACCACGGCAAGCGCTGTCAGCACCTCGTGATCCCGTCCGGATAGCCGCTCGAGCATCTCGACAGCGTGGTCCGCGTTGTCGGGCTTGCCCATGATCGCGCCATCCAGGGTGACGGTTGTATCGGCCACCAGAATGGGTGCCGCACGATGTCCGCCCTTCAAGCGACGAGCGTACGCCGCCTGGGCTTTTGCCGCGCAGACACGCAGCACGTATGCATCAGCCGCCTCGCCGGGCAACTCGGCTTCGAGTGCTTCGGCGTCTTCATCGGGACGCGGCAGCAGTAACTCGAAGCGCACGCCGAGTTGCTGCAACAGTTCTTGCCGCCGGGGACTTTGCGACGCGAGATAAACAAAAGGGAGGCTGGACAATGGCATGTTCGCAGGTCTTGAAGGTCACGCGCAGGCTGGCCCAGGCGTAATCATTCAACGCCCCGATGCCACGCCTTACGCGCGATGATAGGGATGATTCTGCGTGATGCTCCACGCGCGATAGAGCTGTTCGGCAAGCAGCACGCGGACCATGCCGTGCGGCAGCGTGAGACTTGAAACACGCAGCAGGACTTCGGCGCGCGCCTTGACCTGTGGGTCTAGACCGTCGGCGCCGCCAATCACGAACGCCACGTCGCGGCCATCCTGCTGCCAGTCCGGCAATGCGCCGGCGAGTTGCATGGTGGTCCAGTCACGGCCGCGTTCATCCAGCGCGACAAGCCGCGCATTCTTGGGCAGTGCCGCTTCGATTCGCACGCGTTCGGCGGCCATCACGCTCTCGGCGTTACGTCCCGATGAACGCTGTTCAGGCTTGATCTCGCGCAACTCGATGCGCAGCTCGGGCGGCATGCGTTTCGCATACTCGTCGAAGCCGGTCGCGATCCAGTCGGGCATCTTGTGGCCGACCGCAAGGATATGAAGTTTCATGGCGGCAATGCAACGCGCGTGATCCGCACTACGTCCGCGCCGTGATGGCGCGACGAACGTGCACGGCCAGCGTCAGCGGCGGGTGGTCTTGCGAGCCGGTTTGGCGGCGGGCTCGTCGTCTTCGTCGTCGTCCGACACGCTCACCTGGGCGCCGCTGAAGCCCCCCGAGCTTTGCAGCTTGACGCGCACGGGTTTGTCGCCCCAGACCTCTTCGAGGTTGTAGTACTGGCGCAGCGCCGGTTGGAGGATATGGACGACCGCGTCGCCGCAATCGACCAGCACCCACTCGCCGACTTCCTCGCCTTCGGTGCTGATGACGTCGCCGCCCAGCCCCTTGACCTTGTCGCGCACGCTGTTGGCCAGCGCCTTGGTCTGACGATTCGACGTGCCGCTCGCGACGATGACACGGTCGAAGAGGGCGGTCAGGTGGGAGGTGTTGAACACCTTGATGTCCTGCGCCTTGACGTCTTCGAGACCGTCGATGATCGCGCGTTGAAGCTTTTGAATTTCCATATTTTTACCGATGGTTTTACCGATGATACAAGTGATGTTGAACAATATAGTCCCATACGGCGGACGGCACATGACTCTCGGCGTCTATCTCACCCGCCGCGTGTGCTCGCAGGCGCTCTCCCAACTGCTCGCGGATCCCGGTGGCCGACACTTCCAGCTCCAGGGCGGAATCAATCAGCAGATGGCCGTGCGGTGTGGATTGCAGCACCTCAGCCGGGGCGCTGCGCGCGGCAATTTCTGCGGCTACGGCGGGAGAAACCGTCGCGACGTCGAACCCCGCGCGCGTTTCCACGCAGACGTGCGCAAATTCAAACAGGCGTTTCCAGTCGCGCCATGAATCCAGGTGCACGAGCTGGTCGGCGCCGATCAATAACGACAGCGACGCGTCCGCGCCTTCCCGTGCGCGCCAGCGAGCCAGCGTCTCCACGGTGTAAGTCGGGCCGTCATGGTCGATTTCGTCAGTGGCGACGGTGACTTGCAACCCCTCCGCATGCAGCGAATCCGCCGCTGCGCGCGTCATGGCAAGCCGGTGATGCGCCGCGGTCACGTCCTTTTTCTGCCACGGCTGTCCGGCCGGCAACAGCACGAGTTCGGTCAGGTCGAGCAACTCGGCGAAACGGCGTGCAAGGGCCAGATGCGCGTCGTGAATCGGGTCGAACGTGCCGCCCAGCAAACCGACACGTCGAGCACAAGGGAGGTTCGAATTCAGTGGACGGTCCTCTTCGGGGACAGATTGCAACAGGTACAGCGATCAGGACTCGTGGTCCGCAGCTCTTTCATAGCGCTTTCGTGACTTTTTCGCAGCTTTTTTATAGCCACTCCCGTGCCACCAGGAAGTCGGAGTAGAGGCGCGCCTCAGGTGTGCCCGGCTCCGGTTTCCAGTCGTAGCGCCACGTCACGGCGGGTGGCATCGACATCAGGATGGACTCCGTACGGCCACCGCTTTGCAGCCCGAACAGCGTGCCCCGATCGAAGACGAGGTTGAATTCCACGTACCGGCCGCGCCGGTACGTCTGGAATTCCCGCTGCGCTTCGCCGTAAGGCGTGTCCCGACGGCGTTCGACGATCGGCAGATACGCGGCCAGGAAGCTGTCGCCGACACTGCGCATCATGGCGAACGATTCGTCGAAACCGGGTTCCGAGAAGTCGTCGAAGAAAATTCCGCCGATCCCACGCGCTTCATTGCGATGCTTGAGATAAAAATACTCGTCGCACCATTTCTTGAAACGCGGGTACAGATCCGTGCCGAAGGGTGCCAGCGCGTCCCGGCAGACGCCGTGAAAATGCCGCGCGTCTTCCTCGTAGCCATAATAAGGCGTGAGGTCCATGCCGCCGCCAAACCAGAAAATCGGCGCTTCGCCCGCTTTTGTCGCGATCAGCAGGCGCACGTTCATATGCACGGTAGGGCAGTGCGGATTGCGCGGATGCATGACAAGCGACACGCCCATGGCTTCAAACCCGCGCCCGGCGAGCTGTGGACGCGCGGCGCTCGCGGAGGCCGGTAAAGCGTCGCCGGCTACATCGGAGAAACCGATGCCGCCGCGTTCGAAAAACTGGCCGCCTTCAAGAATTCGCGTGCTGCCGCCCCCGCGCAACCGTTCTTCCGGGCCGCGCTGCCAGGAATCGACGGAAAATTCGGCGCCGTCGAACGCGCCAAGCGTCTGCGCGATCTGCTTTTGCAAACCGGTCAGATAAGTGCGGACAGCTTGTACGTCGGAGGTTGGAGCGGTCATCTTGAACGGTTTTACGGCTTGCGGAAAAAGAGCACGGCGTGAGCGAAGCTTGGTTCAGCTCAAATTGCCGGCTCCGTGTGCATTCCTTCTAAAACGCACTGCCGGACGCGAAGGTCCGGCAGTGTATTGCTCATGTGCTGCATTGTCGCGTTTCCGGCGACGGTTTCTGACCACGTTACCCGATCACTTTATCCTGTCACGGTACTAGCCGCTCCGCTTCAGCTCTGCCGATCCGCGGCTTTGCGGTTCAGTGCGCGATAACCAATGTCCCGCCGATACTGCATGCCGTCGAACGCGATCTGATTGATCGTATCGTAGACGACGGACTGCGCGCCACGCACCGAGTCCGACAAACCCACCACGCACAACACGCGGCCGCCCGATGTGCTGAGCTTGCCGTTTTCCAGCGTGGTGCCGGCATGGAACGTCACGGCTTCCGGCGTCTCCGGAGGAATGCCATTGATCCGGTCGCCCTTGCGCGGCGTGTCCGGGTAATTGTGCGCGGCCAGCACGACGCCGAGCGCCGTACGCCGGTCCCATTCGATCTCCGCGGTCGCCAGGGTTCCGGCAATCGCCAGTTCCACTACCTTCGAGAAATCGCCCTTGAGACGCGCCATGATCGGCTGCGTTTCCGGGTCCCCCATGCGGCAATTGAACTCGAGTGTTTTCGGGTTGCCGTGCGAGTCGATCATCAGGCCGGCATACAGGAAACCGGTGTAGCGGATGCCTTCCTGTTCCATGCCACGCACTGTCGGCAGGATGATTTCGCGCATCACGCGGGCGTGCAGTTGCGGCGTGACGATAGGCGCGGGCGAATAAGCCCCCATGCCTCCGGTGTTCGGGCCCTTGTCGCCATCGAGCAGACGCTTGTGGTCCTGGCTCGATGCCAGCGCCAACACGTGCTTCCCGTCGACCATCACGATAAAGCTCGCTTCCTCGCCGTCCAGGAATTCTTCGATCACCACGCGCGCACCGGCGTCGCCCAGTTTGTTGTCCGCGAGCATGGAATCCACAGCCGCGTGCGCTTCTTCCAGCGTTGCTGCCACGACCACGCCCTTACCGGCGGCGAGTCCGTCCGCCTTGATGACGATGGGCGCGCCTTTCGTGTCGAGATACGCGTGGGCCGCAGCGATGTCTGTGAACGTTTCGTATTCGGCCGTTGGAATAGCGTGGCGTTTCATGAACGCCTTCGCGAAATCCTTCGAGCTTTCCAGCTGCGCGGCTTCCTTGGTCGGGCCGAAGATCTTCAGGCCGCGTGAGCGGAACAGATTGACGATACCGGCCGCGAGTGGACCTTCGGGGCCGACCACGGTCAGCGCAATCTGCTCTTTCTCGGCGAAATCGGCGAGTGCGACAGGATCGGTGATGTCGACATTGAGCAGACGTTCGTCCTGAGCCGTGCCGCCGTTACCCGGCGCGACATAAACCATCTGCACGCGCGGCGACTGCGCGAGTTTCCACGCGAGCGCATGTTCGCGACCGCCGGAACCGACGACGAGTAACTTCATTTAAACCCTCGAAGATCTTAAGAAATTCATGGCGGCAGGGGGGCGGGCCGGTTCGAATGGGTGTGAACCGATTCGAACCGTTTTAAACGGGTCCGCCGCGCCTGATCCGCGGATATTTGCTTTACCGTGCGCCGGGTCTTTGCCGGACATCTGCCGAATTCCCGTTGGGTGCGTTGTTGACACGGGGAAGTGGTTCGCGCCGCCGCGCGGCTGCGTCACTCGACTTCCCGGCTGTCAAACGTGGCCTCCGGCCAGGTTCGGCCTACTTCAACGACTATATCTGGCCTGTATTTCAGGCCCGTATTTCAACTCACGTGCCGGTTTGCCTTTCACCTGACAGGTGAGTCCGCGGGCTTACGTTCACGTATGACCACCGCCGCATTCGCCTGCGCACTCGTCCGGGCTCCGTTGCCCAGACAATCGCCTGAAGCACACCCTTTGCACATGCACCAATCGAGCCAGAAACGGCTGCCAGCGTGTCCGGCGCTGCTCCGTGCGCCCCGTTGGTCACGGCGCTCGGGCAAGCTCGGGCGGCGCGGCGGACCGCTGGCCGCTGGCCGCTGGCCGCGTTACCCGGCGATCATTCCACGTCGATAGTCGCGTTGGTGTAAACCTCTTGCACGTCGTCCAGATTTTCCAGGGCATCGAGCAATTTCTGCATTTTGGCTGCGTCCTCGCCGGTGAACTCGACCTCGGTCTGCGGTTTCATGATGACTTCGGCCACTTCAGCCTTGAAACCTGCGGCCTGCAGCGCGTCTTTCACCTTCTGGAAGTCGTTGGCCGGGCAAACTACCTCGATGCTGCCGTCGTCGTTCGTTACCACGTCGTCCGCACCTGCTTCGAGCGCCGCTTCCATCAGCTTGTCTTCGGACGTGCCGGGAGCGAACAGGAACTGGCCGACGTGATCGAACATGAACGCCACCGAGCCGTCCGTGCCCATGTTGCCGCCGAACTTGGAGAACGCGTGGCGGACTTCCGCAACGGTCCGGGTACGGTTGTCCGTCATGGTGTCCACAATGATCGCCGCGCCGCCGATACCGTAGCCTTCATAGCGGATTTCTTCATACGTCGCGCCGTCCACGCCACCCACGCCGCGCTGGATCGCGCGGTTGATGTTGTCTTTGGGCATGTTGGCGTCGTAGGCTTTTTCGACCGAGAGCCGCAGGCGCGGGTTCGTGTCCATTTCTCCGCCGCCCATGCGCGCAGCCACCTGAATTTCCTTGATAAGACGCGTCCAGACCTTGCCACGCTTGGCGTCGGTCGCCGCTTTCTTATGCTTGATGTTGGCCCATTTTGAATGACCCGCCATACCTTTCTCCATCGCGCACGAGCTTTTCTCGCACGCCTGTGTGTCAATAATGCCGCTCGATACGGCGTTTTTCGCTGGCCGGCATTTTATGTCTGCCCTGCATGGTTGCAGGGCTCAAATGGCAAGGCGTGGCACGGCGCACGCCCTGTTTTTGCGGTTCTGCGGGGCCGGGCTGGTTTCTGATAATCCGCGATTCCACAAACCTGTGGATTAACCAGGTAACTCAGCCGCCGACAACCTGCCACCGGCCGAATGACGGGAGGCCAGTCGCCAGCCGTTCATGCCAGCCAATCATTTAACGCGCGAACCGCTTATTTGGCGGACCCGAATTTTATCATGGCGAGCCGGTTCGGCAGGCTTTGGCCTTGCTCCGAAGGTGCGCGCGTCCTTTCATGTCCCTGTGCCGTGCTTGGGTCCCGTGTCAGTTCTTCGTGCCGAACAGCCGGTCGCCCGCGTCGCCCAGGCCCGGCACGATATACGCGTGCTCGTTCAAATGCGAGTCGAGCGAGGCCACATACAGTTTCACGTCCGGGTGGGCGTCGGAGAAAACCTTCACGCCTTCAGGCGCCGCGACCAATGCCACGAAAATGATGTTCTCGCCGAGCACCTTGCGCCGCTTCATCACGTCCACGGCATGGACCGCTGAATAGCCGGTCGCCACCATTGGATCGCACAGGATGAAGACGCGCTCCTCCAGGTCGGGTGGCAGGCGCACGAGATACTCGACCGGCCGGTGATCTTCCGCCCGATACACGCCGATATGGCCGACCCGCGCCGACGGAATCAGGTCCAGCAGCCCGTCCGACATGCCAATGCCGGCGCGCAGCACCGGCACGATAGCCAGCTTCTTGCCCGCGATCACGGGCGAGTCGACGGTGACCAGCGGGGTTTCGACGCGCTTCGTGGTCAGCGGCAGGTTGCGGGTGATCTCATAACCCATCAGCAGTGTGATCTCGCGCAGCAACTCGCGAAACGTGCGCGTGGACGTGTCCTTGTCCCGCATATGCGTCAGCTTGTGCTGGATCAGCGGGTGGCTGAGGATGAAAAGATTGGGAAAGCGGCTGTCCTGTTTCATGGAATTCGCGCGGTTGCCGCGGCATTAGGTGTGGATTCGAGTGAATCGGGTGATTCGTTCGGTTCTGAAGCCGTGTCTCTTCCACCAGCAAGGCGGTTTTGCATGGCTTCGCTCAAGCAATGACGCCAGTTTACCCAAATTAGGCGTGCCTAAAGCAGAGTTTGCGGGCGATACGCCGTCCGGTCTATTGCGCGGCCGACGTCCGATCCCTCATTCTTCTAGAATTGCATCACGCGGTTCGTACGAACGGACCGTGGACCAGGATTCGGCACGAGATTTCATTACCCCGGTTTTAATCGTTTCAACCGGTTTGAACGCGGGCAACCAGAAAGGGACAGCAATGGATATGGGAATCAAGGGCCGCACAGCGCTCGTGTGCGCGGCCAGCAAGGGTTTGGGACGCGGTTGTGCCGAAGCGCTGGCGGCGGAGGGTGTCAATCTCGTGATCGTGGCGCGCACGCCAGGACCGCTTGAGGCCACGGCCGAGCATCTTCGTTCAAGCTTTGGGGTGAATGTGACGGCGGTAGCGTGCGACATCACCACGGACGCAGGCCACGCCGCGGCGCTGGCCGCATGCCCCGCGCCGGACATTCTCGTGAACAATGCCGGTGGGCCGCCGCCGGGGGATTTCCGGCAATTCTCGCGTGACGACTGGATCAAGGCGCTTGATGCGAACATGCTGACGCCGATCGAACTGATCAGGAAGACGCTCGACGGCATGATTGAGCGCGGCTTCGGGCGAATCGTGAATATCACGAGTTCGTCGGTGAAGGCGCCTATCGACGTACTGGGCCTCTCGAACGGCGCGCGTTCCGGATTGACGGGTTTTATTGCGGGTCTGTCGCGCAAGGTCGCGGCCAGCGGTGTCACCATCAACAACCTGCTGCCGGGTTCCTTCGATACCGACCGTCTCGTCACTACGTTCCAGGCGGACGCGAAGGCAAACAACATTTCGGTGGAAGAGGCCAAGAAGCGCCGCATGACCAAGCTGCCGGCGGGCCGGTTCGGCACGCCCGAGGAGTTCGGGAAGGCGTGCGCGTATCTGTGCAGCGTCCATGCGGGCTATATCACGGGGCAGAACCTGCTGATCGACGGCGGTGCTTATCCGGGCACGTACTGATCGTCGAATCCTATAAAACATCACAACCGGGAGGCATTCGATGACCCCACGCGTCGCGCTGATCGCGCACGACATGAAGAAAGACGACATCGTGGCCCTGGCCGGCGAATTCGCGGCCACGCTGGCGCAGTGTCGGTTGGTAGCGACCGGCACGACCGGTGCGCGGATTGCGGCAGCCCACGGACTGGAGGTCGAGCGCAAGCTCTCCGGACCGTTCGGCGGCGATCTGCAGATTGGCGCCGAACTGGCGGAGGGGCGGGTCGACGTGGTGATTTTCCTGCGCGACCCCATGACGCCGCAACCGCACGAGCCGGATATCAACGCACTGGTGCGCGCGTGTGACGTCCACAACGTGGCGTGCGCGACGAACCTCGCGACGGCGCGCATGATTCTTGATGATCTGAAGCTGCGCCTGAGCCGGGTTTAGGCTGTGCTGCATAGCGACCGGCTGACGCCGGCAACAGGAGACAAAGGTGACAAAGGCAATTCGATTCGATAAAACCGGTGGTCCGGAAGTGATGAAATGGGTCGACGTCGAAGTGGGCGAGCCGGGCAAGGGCGAGATTCGGGTGAAGCATCATGCGGTCGGATTGAATTACATCGACGTGTATTTCCGTACCGGGCTATACCCCATGCCGCTACCCGGCGGTATCGGCATGGAAGCGGCAGGCGAAGTGACCGCGGTGGGTGAGGGCGTGGCGAATTTCAAGGTTGGCGATCGGGTGGCCTACGCGTCGCGGCCGCCCGGCGCCTACGCGGAAGAACGGGTGATGTCGGCGCAATATGTCGTGCTCCTGCCCGATGCAATCGCGTACGAGGATGCGGCGTCAGTGATGCTGCAAGGTCTGACTGCCCAATATTTGCTGCGACGGACGTATCGCGTGAAAGCCGGCGATACGATCCTGATCCACGCGGCGGCGGGCGGTGTAGGCATGCTCGCGTGCCAGTGGGCCAAGGCGCTCGGGGCGACGGTGATCGGCACTGTTGGATCGGACGAGAAGGCTGAACTCGCGAAGGCGCACGGCTGCGATCATCCAATCGTCTATACCCGCGAGGACTTCACGAAGCGGGTGCGCGAGATCACAAACGGCGCGGGCGTGCCGGTGGTCTACGATTCGATCGGCAAGGACACCTATACGGCATCGCTCGACTGTCTCGCACCGTTGGGCATGTTTGTGAGTTTCGGCAATACGTCGGGGCCGTTGCCACCTATCGATTCGTCCGAGTTCGCCGGCCGTGGTTCGCTTTATTTCACGCGGCCCACGTTGTTCAGCTATATCGCCAAACGCAGCGATCTTGAGGAGATGACGGGCGAGCTGTTCAATGTTCTGAGCACAGGCCAGGTAAAAACGAGCGTGCGGCAGCGTTATCCGCTGGCACAAGCCGCAAAGGCGCACGAAGATCTGGAGGCGCGCCGGACCACGGGATCGACGATTCTCCTGCCTTGATGAGAGCGTGAAGTTCAAGGAACGCGGCGGACGCGGGGAGCGCGGCGTTCGTTCATGCCGCGCCATCCCTCGCGGCCCGGGTGAATGAAGGCGAATAAAAGTAGTCCGCAGGTGACGCACCGGGCTGGACGCCTTGCGATCTGCATGATTAAAGCACCCGCGGCAAGACCACTGCAAAAAGCTTCGCTGCGAGGGTCTTTCTCCTCTCTATTTACACATTCTTTACGTCTGCCTCCCGATCTTTGAGCCGCCTTTTATGCTGGCGCGCTTAATGTTCGGGCCATTGCTCAATACTTGGGGAAAACCCGGCAGTGAACCCAATATCGGACCCGGCGCCGGAACCACAAAACGTACCGGCTCGTCATACTCGGAAAGCCGCGTGTCAGTATATTGATGTCGAAGCAAAGAAACCGGCCTTCGCCCAGGGTGCGATGGCTCCAAGAAGCTAAAAAATGAACCGCCCAAACCCAGACGAGCTACTCGGAAAGTTGCAGAGAGAAGAAGAGAAGCGTCATCGCGGACGGCTGAAGATATTCTTTGGCGCGTCGGCGGGAGTGGGCAAGACCTACGCCATGCTGCTTGCAGCGCGCAGCAGGAAGCAGCAGGGCGACGACGTGGTTGCCGGCATAGTGGAAACGCACGGCAGAAGCGAAACGGCCGCGTTACTGGAAGACCTCGAACAACTGCCGTTGGCGAACACGATGTACCGGGGCCATGCGCTCCAGGAGTTCGATCTCGACGCAGCGCTTAAGCGTCACCCGCAGCTTCTGCTTGTTGATGAACTTGCTCATTCCAATGTCCCGGGCGCACGTCATCTGAAGCGCTGGCAGGACGTGCATGAACTGCTGGACGCGGGTATTGACGTGTACACCACGGTCAATGTCCAGCATCTGGAAAGCCTGAACGATATCGTGGGCCAGATCACGCAGATCCGCGTATTCGAGACGGTTCCGGATCGCGTGCTGGATGAGGCCGATGAAGTCACGCTGGTCGATCTCCCGCCCGAGGAGTTGCTTGAACGGCTGCGCCATGGGAAGGTCTACATGCCGCAGCAGGCGGAGCATGCGGTCCGCAATTTCTTTCGCAAGGGCAACCTGATCGCGCTGCGCGAACTGGCGCTGCGGCGCACCGCGGATCGCGTCGATGCCCAGATGCGCGAATACCGCGCGGATCGTTCTATCGACAGGATCTGGCAGGCGCGCGACCGGCTGGTGGTGTGCATTGGGCCGGGGCCGGAAGCACCTACGCTCGTGCGTGCCGCCGCAAGGCTCGCGGCAAGCCTTCGCTCGGACTGGATCGCGGTGTATGTCGAAACCCCGAGACTGCAGAAACTCTCCGACGCCCGTCGCGAACGCACGCTCGCCGCGCTCAAGCTCGCCGGCGAACTGGGCGCGGAGACGGTGACGCTGGCCGGCGACGACGCGGTCGCAACGTTGATTGGCTATGCGCAGGCGCGCAATGCGTCGAAGCTGGTGGCGGGTGCATCGACGCATCGCGGTCTCGCCCGCTGGTTAAAACGCTCGTTCGCCGAGCGTTTGGCGGAACACGCCGGTGACCTCGATCTCACGCTGATTCGAGCGCGGGAGAGCGATCGAAGCGAAGCCGCCGACTCGGGCGACGCAAGCGGAGCGCCGTCGCAAGAGGAGGGGATTGCCCCCGACTGGCACGACGCGTTGAGCGCCGCTCGAGAGCGCCGCTCGGCGCCACGGGGCTATGCGCAGGCTATCGCTATCTGCGCGGTCATCACGCTGCTCGCAAGCCAGATCCGCGATCATTTCGATCTCACGAACCTCGTGATGTTTTATCTGATCGGCGTGATTTACGCGGCGGCGCGCATTGGCCGTGGTCCGGGCGTGCTGCTGTCGTTCCTGAGCGTCGCGGCCTTCGACTTCTTTTTCGTGCCGCCGCGTATGTCGCTATCGGTCTCCGATACCCAATACCTGCTGACCTTCGCCGGCATGCTGCTGACGTCGCTGGTGATCAGTCACCTCACGTCGAGCTTGCGGCGCGAGGCGCGCGTGGCATCGAAGCGCGAGCGCCGCACCGGCGCAATGTACGCAATGGCAGGCGAACTCGGCGCTGCGCTTGCAACCGAGCAGATCGTCGGTATCGGCATGCGGCACGTGAGCGAAGTGTTCCGCGCGAAAGTTGCGATGCTGCTGCCCGATTCCAGCGATAAGGTCCGCCAGAAACTCGACCCCTCGGATGCATCCGCAGCTGCGCTGCTGCTTGATGCCAGCGCGCTGGATCTGGATGTTGGCCAATGGGTCTACGACCAGCAGAAGCCGGCCGGGCACGGCACGGACACGCTGCCTGCCGCAGCCGCGCTTTATCTGCCGCTCAAGGCGCCAATGCGCACCCGTGGCGTGCTCGCGGTCGTTACACGTAACGCCGGGGAGCTCGACGTCCCCGAACAAAAGCGCATGCTCGATGCATTCGCCGCGCAGATCGCGCTGGCGCTGGAACGGGTGCATTACGTCGAGATTGCGCGTGATGCGCTGGTGAGCATGGAGTCCGAGCGCCTGCGCAATTCGCTGCTGTCCGCCATCTCGCACGATTTGCGCACGCCGCTCACGACTATCGTCGGGTTTGCATCGGTGCTCGCGGAGGCGCGCGGTGATGCCCGCTCACCCGCCAATGCCGAATTGATCGCGGCGATCCATGATGAATCGCTGCGCATGACCAGCATTGTCACGAACTTGCTGGACATGGCGCGCTTGCAGGCGGGTGGCCTGCGGCTGAGCCGGCAATGGTCGCTGCTTGAAGAGACGGTCGGCGCAGCGCTGCGGGCGTGTCGGCGGGTCTTGAACGGCCGCCCGGTCGAAGTCCGCCTGCCCGCCGACCTGCCGTTCCTGCAACTCGATGCCGTGCTGATGGAACGGCTCTTCTCGAACCTGCTGGAGAACGCCGCGAAGTACACGCCGCCGGGCTCGAAGCTCGTCATTGGCGCTGAGAGCGTGGAGGTGCACGGCAAGCCGTTCGTGCGTGTTTATATCGACGATAACGGTCCGGGTTTGCCCGCCAACATGGAAGATCGCGTGTTCGAGAAATTTACGCGCGGCGAGAAGGAGTCGGCCAAGCCGGGCATTGGACTCGGGCTCTCGATTTGCCGCGCAATCGTGCAGGCGCACGGCGGTACAATCGGCGCGAATAACCGGCTGGACGAGAGTCTTCCGGACCCTCGGGTCCTCGGCGCGCGCTTCTGGTTCACCTTGCCCGTGGATGCAGCGCCGCCCGTGCCCAGTTTCTCCGACGAAGCCGAAGACGACTTCGCCGATTTTTCTCCGTTGGACCCTAAAGCCCCATGAAGCCCCATGAGCGAACCTAATCTCACTGTTGTGCTGATCGAGGACGAGAAGCAGATTCGCCGTTTTGTGCGCGCGTCGCTCGAGGCTGAGGGCATTGCCGTGCATGAGGCGGAAACCGGCAAGCAGGGGCTGGTGGAAGCGGCGACGCGCAAGCCGGACCTGGTCATTGTCGATCTCGGTTTGCCCGATACCGACGGCCTCGATGTGATCCGCGAACTGCGAAGCTGGACCGAGTTGCCGGTGATCGTGTTGTCGGCGCGGACGCAGGAAGAGGAGAAGGTCGCAGCGCTCGATGCGGGCGCCGACGACTACCTGACCAAGCCGTTTGGCGTGTCGGAACTGATGGCGCGGATCCGGGCGCATTTGCGGCGCCGCAACCAGGCGGCGTCGAGTGAATCGCCCTTGGTGAAATTCGGCGACGTAGTCATCGATCTGGGCCTGCGCCAGGTCACGCGTGCCGGTGCGCCCGTGCATCTGACGCCAATCGAATACCGGCTGCTTTCCACGCTGGTGCGGCATGCCGGCCGCGTGCTGACGCACCGCCAGTTGCTGCGCGAGGTGTGGGGCCCGTCGCATGTGGAGAGCCACCACTATCTGCGCATCTACATGGCGCACCTGCGGCAGAAACTTGAACGCGATGCCGCCCAGCCGGAGCACATTGTCACCGAGACGGGCGTGGGTTATCGGCTGGTTGGGGCTGTCTGAAGCGCGTCGAGGACATCGGCTATTGGGACCTCGCCGCCGACAAACCCGATCACTTCGTCGCGCACATCGCGTGTGACGCATTCCACCGCCACCTGCGCGACATCTTCGCGTGAAACGGGTGCTGCGTCTGCGGTGCGTTGGGCGGAGAGCGCGATCGTGCCACGGCCAATGTTGTCGGAGAGCGGTCCGGGTCGCAAGATCACGTACGGGACGCCGCTTGCCTGGACATAGTCGTCGGCTTCGCGCTTCATTTTCGAGTAGTGCTTGAGCGCAAGCGGACTGGATTTTGGCCAGTATGCGGAGATCGCGCTGATCACCACCAGTTGCTTTGTCCGGCGGCGTTTCGCGTAGTCGGCGGTGCGCTGGACAGCGTCGCGATCGATCGCGCGTTCCTCGTTCACACCCTCGTTTTCCGCTGATCCGGCGGCGTAGATCACGTGCGTGACGTCGTCGAATGCATGGGAGAAATCGTGTGTCAGATCGCCGAGTACTATTTCGGCGCCGAGTGCGGCGAACTCACCACGGTGTGCGGATTTGCGCAGCAGGACTTTGAAGGGGAGGGATGCGGCGCGTAGTTGCCGTGCAATGTGGCGGCCGGTCCGGCCGTGCGCGCCGATAAGCAGGACTTTCATTGCTGGTTCGCTCCTTCTGTTCGTGGGCAGGAGCTAAAACGGTAAGCGATTTTTCGAATCCATGCACTCGGGAGGCGCCCGCCCCCGCGAGCAAACCTCGTTACTCGACTGCCCGAGCCGGCCTTGCCGGACCCCTGCGCGCGCGCCGTTCCTCCGACCAGATCCGGATCCGGTCCATATAAAGATAGACCACCGGTGTTGTATAAAGCGTCAGCAACTGACTCACGATCAAGCCGCCCACAATCGCGATCCCCAGCGGCGCCCGCATTTCCGATCCCTCGCCCGTGCCGAATGCCAGCGGCAACGCACCCAGCAACGCGGCCGCCGTCGTCATCATGATCGGCCGGAAGCGCAGCAAGCACGCCTGCTCGATCGCCTCGCGTGATGTTGCCGCCCCATGCCGCTGCGCCTGGATTGCGAAGTCGACCATCATGATCGCGTTCTTCTTCACAATACCAATCAGCAAGATCACCCCGATCAACGCGATGATGCTGAACTCCGTCCGGAACAGCAGCAGAGCGAGCAACGCACCAATGCCCGCCGACGGCAAGGTCGAGAGAATCGTGATCGGGTGGATATAACTCTCGTACAGAATCCCAAGCACGATGTACACCGCAGCCAGCGCGGCCAGGATCAGGATTGGCTGGTCCTTGGTGGAATCCTGGAATTGCTGCGCCGTGCCCGCAAAACTGCCGTGAATCGTGCTGGGCACGCCAATGGTCGCCATCGTCTCGTAGATGGCGGCGGTGGCGTCGGAGAGCGATTTGCCGGGCGGCAGGTTGAACGAGATCGTCGACGCCACGAACTGGCTCTGGTGATTCACCGACAACGGCGTGTTGCCCGGCCCGAACTTGGCAATGGCCGAGAGCGGGATCATGGTCTCCTGCGACGTCGACACCGCCGCACCCGCCGACGAACTGGACTTGCCGCTCGCGGCAATGGCGTTGGTCGCGGCATTGCGGATGGATGCGAGTGCGAGTGCGCTGGTGGTGTCGGTGGACGAAGTGCTGCTACTGGAACTCGTGGACGTCGATGTGGACGTTGACGTCGTCGTGGTCGTGGTCGCATTCGTCGATGCCGCCCCGCTCGCGGTCCCGCCCGACGTGCTCACATAAATCTGCTTGAGCATTTCCGGGTCTTGCCAGTATTTCGGCGCGACTTCCATCACCACGTGGTATTGGCTCAGCTCGTTGTAGATGGTGGACACCTGGCGCTGGCCGAATGCGTCGTAGAGCGTATTGTCGATCTGCGCCGGCTGGATGCCCAGGCGCGCGGACGTTGCCCGGTCGATGGTCACGAACGACTCAAGGCCGCCTTGCTGCTGGTCCGAATTGACGTCGGTGAGTTCGGGGCGGGTGAGCAGGGCGTCGGTGAGCTTTGGCCCCCACGTGTAGAGATCGGTGGTGGAATCAGCCAGCAGCGTGAACTGATATTGCGCATTCGATTGCCGCCCGCCCGCGCGAATGTCCTGCACGGCCTGCAGGAAGGTGCGTACGCCCGCGACGTCGGAAAGCGGCGCGCGCAGGCGCTGGATCACCTCTTCAGCCGATACCTTGCGGTCCTTCTTGGCTTTCAGCGAAATAAACATGAAGCCCGAGTTGGTCTGCCGCCCACCCGTGAATCCGGCGACGCTTTCCACAGCCGGATCGGCCTGGACAATCCGCATCATCTCGGAAAACTTGCCTTTCATCGCCTGGAAAGAGGTGCTCTGGTCGGCCTGAATGCCGCCCACAAGCCGCCCCGTGTCCTGCTGCGGGAAAAATCCCTTCGGCACGATGATGTACAGATACACGTTCAACCCGATGGTCGCGAGCAACACCAGCAACACGATCCTCGGATGCGCGAGTGCCACGCCGAGCGTGCGCGCGTACCCGTTCTGCATCCGCACGAACTGGCGTTCAAGCCAGCGCGAAAACCGCCCGGGCGGTTTCTGGTTGTGCGGTTCGTGCAGCAAACGTGCGCACATCATGGGCGTGACCGTCAGCGAGACGACCAGCGAAACGGCAATCGCCAACGACAAGGTCAACGCGAATTCGCGGAACAACCTGCCGACAATGCCGCCCATCAGCAGGATAGGAATAAACACGGCGACCAGCGAGATGCTCATCGACAGCACCGTGAAACCCACCTCCTGTGCTCCAAGAATGGCGGCTTTCATGCGCGGGACGCCGTTCTCGATGTGCCGCGAGATGTTTTCAAGCACGACGATGGCGTCGTCGACCACGAACCCTGTCGCAATGGTCAAGGCCATCAGCGAGAGGTTATCGAGCGAGAAGCCGAGCAGGTACATGGCGGCGAAGGTGCCGATGATCGAGATCGGCACGGCCACGCTTGGAATCAGCGTTGCACGCCAGTTGCGCAGGAACAGGAACACGACCATCACGACCAGCGCCACCGCGACCATCAGTGTGAACTCGGTATCGTGCAGCGAAGCACGGATCGTGGTCGAGCGATCGGAGGTCGGCGTGATCTCGATGTCGGCCGGGAGCGCGGCCTGGAGTTGCGGCACCATTGCCTTCACGCGGTCGATGGTGTCGATAATATTCGCGCCCGGCTGCCGGTAAAGAATCACGAGCACGGCGCGCTTGTTGTTGATCAGGCCGAGGTTGCGCAGGTCCTCGACGGAATCGACCACTTCGCCGACATCGCGCAGATGCACCGGCGCGCCGTTCCGGTAAGCGACCACCAGGTCGCGATACTGATCGGCCTTGCTCGCCTGGTCATTCGTATAGAGCTGGAAGTGGGTGCCGTTGAACTCGATGGCGCCCTTCGGGCTGTTTGCATTCGCCGACGCCAGCGCTGCGCGCACGTCTTCCAGGCCAATGCCATAGTGGAACAGCGCGTTCGGTTCGAGCTCCACCCGTACGGCCGGATTCGCCGAGCCGCTCACGTCCACTTCGCCCACGCCGGGCACCGTGGAAAGCGTTTGCTGCAGCACGGTCGCGGCGGAATCGTAAAGCGAACCGGCTGTGCGCGTAGGGGAGGAGAGCGCGAGAATCAGGATTGGCGCGTCGGCGGGGTTGACCTTGTGATACGTCGGATTGCTTTTCAGCGCCGTGGGAAGATCGGCGCGCGATGCATTGATGGCGGCCTGCACGTCGCGCGCAGCACCGTCAATATCGCGGTTCAAGCCAAACTGCAAGGTGATCCGCGCCGACCCTACCGAGCTTTGCGACGTCATTTCGGTGACGTCGGCAATCGATCCGAGATGGCGCTCCAGGGGACTGGCCACACTGGTTGCGACGGTTTCCGGACTCGCCCCGGGCAAGCTCGCCTGGACCGAAATGGTTGGAAAGTCCACTTGCGGCAACGGCGCGACCGGCAGTTTCGTGAACGCGAATAGGCCGGCGAGCGCAATGCCGATGGCCAGCAGCGTGGTAGCGACCGGGCGCGCGATGAACGGTTGCGACAGGTTCATGCGCCTACTCCTGATCGCTTACCGGGCTCGCCGGGCGGGGCGGCGCGTTCCGGTAGAAACGCGAACGCACGCGGCGCGCGAGCGAATCGAAGCCGAGATAGATCACCGGCGTGGTGAACAGGGTCAGCGCTTGCGACACGATCAAACCACCCACAATCGCAATCCCGAGCGGGCGCCGCAATTCAGAACCCGCGCCCCAGCCGAGCATCAGCGGCAACGCGCCGAGAAGCGCGGCCATGGTGGTCATCAGGATGGGACGGAAGCGCAGCAAACACGCCTGATAGATCGCATCGCGCGGACTTTTGCCTTGCTCGCGTTCGGCTTCGAGCGCGAAGTCGATCATCATGATGGCGTTTTTTTTCACAATGCCGATCAGCAGCACGATCCCGATGATCCCGATGATGTCGAGATCATGCCCGCTGATCATCAGCGAAAGCAGTGCGCCGACACCCGCCGAGGGCAGCGTGGACAGGATGGTGATCGGGTGGATAAAGCTCTCGTACAACACACCCAGCACGATATACATGGTGACGACCGCGGCCAGGATCAGGAACAGTTCGTTCGACAGCGACGCCTGGAAGGCTAGCGCGGCGCCCTGGAAACGGATCTGGAACGAGGCGGGCAAGCCGATGTCCTTCTGCGCCTGATCGATCGCTTTCACGGCCGCACCAAGCGAGGCGCCCGGTGCGAGGTTGAACGAGACCGTGGTTGCCGGGAACTGGCCGAGGTGCGTGACCAGCAGCGGCGCCGCACGCTCATGGAAAGTCGCGATTGCCGACAGCGGCACCTGGCCCGAGCTTGCCGTGGAGGACGGCAGGTAGATGCCGTTCAGCGTCTCGCTATAGTGGGCTTGCGTCGGCTCGGACTCCAGGATCACGCGGTACTGATTCGATTGCGTGAAGATGGTCGAGATGATGCGCTGGCCGAATGCGTCGTAGAGGGCGTTATCCACAGTAGCCGGCGTGATGCCGAAGCGCGCAGCCGTCGACCGGTCGATCTCCACATACACCGACTGCCCGTTCTGCTGCAGGTCGGTCGCCACGTCCGCCAGTTCCGGCGATTGCTGCAACCGCGCCGTGAGTTTCGGCACCCATTGTGCGAACTCCGCCGAATTCGGGTCGGTCAGCATGAACTGGTATTGGGTCGGGCTGACGGTGGAATCGATCGTCAGATCCTGCACCGGCTGCATGTAGAGCCGGATGCCGGGAATGTTCTCCACGTCTTTCTGCAACGCCCGGATCACGTCGCTCGAGGTATTGCTGCGGTCGTCGCGAGGTTTCAGGTTGATCAGCATCCGGCCGCTGTTCAGCGTGATATTGGTTCCGTCCACGCCAATGAACGAGGTCAGGCTTTCAACGTCCGGGTTCTTCAGGATCTGTGCGGCGAGCGCTTGCTGCTGTTCGGCCACTGCCTGGTAGGAGGCGGCTTGCGGCGCCTGCGTAATCGCCTGGATCACGCCGGTATCCTGGATCGGGAAGAAACCTTTCGGGATCCAGATGTAGAGCAGGGCGGTCAGCACGAGCGTAAGCAGCGCGACCACCAGGGTCGAGCGCTGCCGGTCGAGCACCCAGGTCAACGCGACGCCGTAACGCCCGATCACATAGTCGATGAACTGATGCGCACGCGCTTCGAACTGGTGACTCTCCTTCGGCGGCGTGTGGCGCAGCAGCTTGGCACACAGCATGGGCACGAGCGTGAGCGAGACGATCGCGGAAATCACGATGGTCACGGCCAGCGTGATCGCGAATTCGTGGAACAGGCGTCCGACCACGTCGCCCATGAACAGCAGCGGAATCAGCACGGCGATCAGCGAAACGGTCAGCGAGATGATGGTGAAGCCGATCTGCTTCGAGCCCTTCAACGCCGCTTCGAGCGGCGGCTCGCCTTCTTCCACGTAACGGGCGATGTTCTCGATCATCACGATGGCGTCATCGACGACAAAACCCGTCGCGATGGTCAATGCCATCAACGAGAGGTTGTCGAGTGAAAAGCCGCACAGATACATGACGGCGAGCGTACCAATCAACGAGACCGGGACGGACAAGCTCGGAATCAGCGTGGCCCAGACGTTCGCGAGGAACAGGTAGATCACGAGCACGACCAGCACCACGGAGAGCGCCAGTTCGAACTGCACGTCACGCACCGACGCGCGAATGGTCGTGGTCCGGTCGGTGACGATCCGCACGTCGAGCGCGGCCGGCAGCGAGGACTGCAACTGGGGCAGGATCTTCTTGATGCCATCGACCACCGCAATCACGTTTGCGCCCGGCTGGCGCTGCACGTTCAGGATGATGGCCGGCGTGTTGTCCACCCACGCGCCGAGCTTGGTGTTTTCCGGTCCCGAAACGACCGTGGCAACGTCCGTCAGCATCACTGGCCGGCCGTTCTTGTAAGCGATGACCGCGCTCTGGTAGGCGCTGGCGTCGGTCAGTTGGTCGTTCGCGTTGATTGTGTAGGCCCGCGAAGGGCCGTCGAAATTGCCCTTCGGCGTATTGACGTTCAGGTTCGAGATCGTGGTGCGCAAATCGTCGATGTTCAGGCCATACGACGCCAGCGCACGCGTGTTCGCCTGGATCCGGACAGCCGGCCGATTGCCGCCGCTGACCGACACCAGCCCCACGCCCCCGACCTGCGAGATCTTCTGCGCGAGACGGGTATCGGCGAGATCCTGGACCTGCGTGAGCGGCAGGGTCTTCGAGCTGATCGCGAGCGTGATGATGGGCGCATCCGCAGGGTTCACCTTGGCGTAGATCGGCGGTGCGGGCAGGTCGGACGGCAGCAGGTTGCCCGCTGCATTGATAGCCGCCTGGACTTCCTGTTCGGCGATGTCGAGCGGCAAGTCAAGACTGAATTGCAGCGTGATGACCGATGCGCCGGCCGAACTCTGCGACGACATCTGGTTCAGGCTCGCCATCTGCCCGAACTGCTTTTCAAGGGGGGCGGTGACCGAGGTGGTCATCACATCCGGTGACGCGCCCGGATAGAACGTCTGCACCTGGATGGTCGGATAGTCGACGGCGGGCAGCGCGGACAGCGGCAAGAAGCGCAGCGCGACGAGGCCGACCAGCATGATTGCCGCCATCAGCAGCGCCGTGCCGACCGGACGCAGGATAAAAGGACGCGATGGATTCATGCGGGTGCAGTGCGGTTATGGATCATGAGCGCATCACTGCGGCTGTTTGCGATGGTGGCCGCGATGCGTGCCCGAAGCAGCCGATGCAGCCGATGCCGCAGCAGCGCCTGAGGCGCCGGAAGCGGCCTTGGGTTTTTCTGCCGGGATCGTGATCTTCGCGCCTTCCTTCAGGCGGTCGGAACCGTCGATCACCACGCGTTCGCCCACTTCCAGTCCGGTCTTGATACTGGTGCGTTCACCATCGACGGGACCGATCTTCACATTACGCACGGTGACTGTATTGTCCGGCTTGACCACATAGACAAACGCGCCCGACGAACCGTTGAGCACGGCGGGCGTAGGCACGATGACCGCGTCCTTGATCACATCGACCAGCAGTTTCGTGTTCACGAACTGGTTCGGAAACAGCATGCTTTCGTTGTTGTCGAAGGTCGCGCGCAGCTTGACCGTGCCCGTGGTGGTGTCGATCTGGTTGTCGATGGTTTCCAGATAACCGCTCTCGAGCGACTTGGTGTTGGCCCGGTCATACGCGGTCACCGACATCTTCGTGCCCGCATGCAGCGGCTTCAGGATGGCGGTGAGGTTGTCTTCGGAGGTGGTGAAGATGACGCTGATGGGCTGCAGTTGCGTAATGACCACCACGCCGTTCGTGTCGCCGGTCGTCACGTAGTTGCCCGGATCGACCTGCCGCAAGCCGACACGGCCTGACACCGGCGCCGTGATGCGCGCATACGTCAGGTCGAGCTTGTAGGTATCCACGTTCGCCTGGTCCGACTTGACCGTTCCCTCGTACTGCTGGACGAGCGACGCCTGCGTGTCCACTTGCTGGCTCGCGATCGAGTCTTGCGAGAGCAGCATCTGATAGCGCTTCAGGTCGAGGCGCGCGGTTTGCAGCAGCGCCTGGTCTTTCGCGAGCGTGCCTTGTGCATTGCGCAAGGAGATCTCGTAAGGGCGAGGATCGATCTGAGCCAGGACGTCCCCCTTCTTGACCATCTGGCCTTCCTGGAACGCAACGTCCTGCAGCGTGCCGTTGAGCTGGGTCTTGACCGTCACCGACGCCAGCGGCGTCACCGTCCCGAGCGAGTTGATCACCACCGGCATTTCGCCCTGCGTCACCGTCGCGACATGCACGGGTTGCGGCGGAGCCGCCATGCCCGGACCGCCGCCACCGCGCCGGCCCCCGCCTGCCTGCCGCGCTTGCTGCGAGTTGTCAGCACCGCCACGATTCCACGGATGCCACGCGAACAAGCCCGCCACCATCAGGATCGCGACGACGATCCATACAAGCCGCCGCCGGCGGGACCGGGAGGCGGATACAGGGGGAGTCGAGGCTTGGGATACGGGCGAACGGGTGTCAGAGTGCGGCGGTGGTGCTGGGTGTTTTTTCTGTTCGTCCATCGTTTCAGTGGCTCGGTGAGTCGGTGGGCTTGGAAACTGTCTTGAGGTGCTGGCGGATTGGCGTGCAGGCGTTCGCGCGGACGCTTCTGAAGCCTGCCGGGAACGCCTTCGAATTTACGTCCCGCACTTTACGCGAATCAGGCGGCGAGCATGCCATTGATGCACAGTGTGCTTACGAAGGGTTCACGTGAGTGAAAGTATCGAAAGCTGGGCCGCGCGCGAAGTGTGATGCTACGTCCCGCGCTTCGTTGCAGTCCAGCTATCTTTCTTTCGATTGATTACGAACGTTACGAGTCCCGCCGGGGACGGAAGGCAAAACGAAATCAACGCGCGGGAGGGGCGTGAACGCGGGCCGACATCGTATCGCGTTGTACGTTTGCGAGTCAGACGAAGCCACGGCACGGCACGGCGTGCTCAATGAGTCTGCGCCGCTGGGACGGGCGAAGCAGGGGACGTCGCGCGGCGGCGAGTATGCGCGGCGCAATGAAACGATGGGCGGCGAAATGTCCCGATGTCGCGGATGCGGGCGCACCGCGACCGGTGTTTTGTCGCCCATCGGGCGCGGGGCCGGGTGTGTTACTCGCTCAGGCGCGCGGACGGTGTTCCGCCTATCTCGTGCGTGATCTTCGCGACGCATTCAAGCAAGGCCGGAGCGACCTTGTTCAGGAGCGCGTCCCGCGGCGCCTGATATTCGGCGCCGCCGCAATTGACCGCGTAACGTTGCCCGGACGGCCCTACAAAGCCTGCTGCAACGGCGTTGAGCCCCTGATGCCACTCGCCGGTGGAAATCGCGAAGCCACGGCGCACCGCGTCTTCCAGACCCGGCTTCAGGCTACCGTCGATACTGGGCCAGTCGTCGCCCGAAGCGGTCCGCAGGCTGTCGAGCAGACCGGCCCGGTCGGGTTCGCCGAGCGCCGCCAGATACGCGCGCCCGACCGCCGTGCGTCCCAGATCCATCCGCGAGCCTACTTCGAGCCGCGACACGAGCACGGCCGAGCGTGGCCGGATGGTATCGATGACGACCATGTCCAGCCTGTCGCGCACGGCCAGATGAACGCTTAGTGTGGTCCGGTCCGCCAGTTCGATGAGAAACGGCCGCGCCCGCGCCCGGATGTCGAAGTTGCGCAGGAAGCCGTTGCTCAACTCCAGGACCGAAGCCGTCAGGACGAAACGCTCACTGTCGGGTAATTGAAACAGCAAATTGGCGCTCACCAGGGTCGCCGTCAACCGCGAGATGGTCGGCTTGGGAATACCCGTCCATTCAGCTAGTTCACGATTGCTGACCGGAGCGTCGGCAGCGGCGATTCGCCGGAGCACATCGAGGCCTCGCGACAACGCGACGACTTCTTCCCCATCACGCCCTTTTTCCTTTTCCCGGCTTATAGGCCGGCTCTCAGTGGTATGCATTATTTTTCGGAACTTGGTTTCGTTGGAAAGGCCGGAGACGCCGTTCGTTGAAGCTGACTGAGCACGCGCGCCACCGCTCACCGGAATCGTATTAACCAGCAATCCAAAACGTGCATTTGCTGGACCCGTTTTTGTCATCAAACCAGCGTACCTTACTGTCAGATAGTCGCTCAATCCTCGAAATTTCGCTTGACTAGGTTTCGCATAACGTAAAAAATGGAACCCGATTTCGAAAGCACTCCGGAAGCGCGAGTTGCGCGCGTCGAATTGCGATCGATAACCAGCTCTCAGGTTCTAGCACGGCCCTCGGAATGGCTAGAACTTTTAAGGCGCTACGGCAACGTAGCGCCTTTTTTTTGCCTGTCAAAGGCACACCTGAACATGTTCAGGATGCCACCATCCTGATTGCCTGCCTGAGTTCACGGGTCGAAAAACGTTGTTGCCCAGTACTGATCTTGCCGCGATGCAGGACAGGGTAGACGCTGCATGTGGCGCGTACGCGACGCAAGTACTTACGCTACCTTATCTCACGGTTTTCCAATTCGTTCGCCGCGTATGTTTAGTATTTTCTGGTGAACTAAAGGATTCTGATGCTTTTGCCAATAAGCCGATGCCCTTCCGAAACGAAAAGGCATCGTGAGAGGCGCGGGTATGTGCAGGGTGGATGACCCGGCGAAGGGCTCATGTCCCGATCAATCCGTCTAGCGGTGTGCGGCGAACATCTTGCCGGGTTTGAGCAAGTGCCGACCGCGCAACGTCCAATAGATGCTCGTCATGCCCAATAGCGCCGCGCTGCCGAATACCAGCACAGGCGAAATCTGCTGCGGCGAAGGATTGCTGGTGGCAACGACCATCGAGGCGACCAGCGCCGCGCCCGCCTGCGCAAAGGAGCGTCGGGCACGGTTGCGATAGCCGGAAAAACGCACTGAACGCGACATTGGCGTGCGCGTGAACGGCTCGAAAAGGATCAGCCCGGCGACGAGGGCAACCAGCAGGTTCATCAGGATCATGGCGACACTTCAATATCGAATTCAGGATGGCCGCACTATAAAAGGCCAGTTCAAAAAGAGCTCGGAAGGGCTGTTTAGTTTTCCACGAAACGGTTAACCTTGGATACCTGAACAACGGATCAAGGAATGCCGGCACCTATCATCGATGACGAATTGTGGGCACTGATCGAACC
>NZ_JBIYEB010000006.1:0-369683 GCF_044909315.1 Caballeronia udeis | reverse complement strand
TTTTTAAAGAACATTCACCAAAACACCAGCGCCCCAACCACCAGAACCCTGCCGCTTTCGCGTCGCTGCATCTGCAGCACAGAAACGAGATTATGAAGAATCTTTTTCTCCTTGTCAACAAATTTGTTAGCGTTTGCTTTCAAACTTACCGACTTTGGAGGCCGCCTGTTTCTTTGGCGGTCCTCGTTGCGAAACGAGGAGACGAATAGTAGGCGATGGCGCCAACTAAGGCAAGGACATCTTCGAATTATTTTCGGGGAAACCCTTAATGGCCCTTCGTCAGCCCCATTTCGTCGATGGGAACGGCTTCCGACATGGCCGCGTAACCCGTGTCGCTGGGATGGATATGATCGCCGCTGTCATAACGCCGCTGGAGACGGTCGGGATGAGCCGGGTCCCGGAGCGCCCGGTCGAAGTCGATCACGCCGTCGAATGCGCGGCTTGAACGGATCGAGTCATTCACTGCCGTCCTGATCGCCTCGCGTTCCGGCGGCAGCGAGGCCGGCGTCAAGGTTGCACCGTAGATCCGGACACCCCGCTGGTGGGCCTGCGCAATCAGCCGTTGATATCCGCGCAACAGCAAATCGGCAGTGACAGGCGTATGGGGATCGTCGCAATCCAGACCGGCGTGCGGAGGCATCGCGGGGAAATTGATGTCGTTTATACCGATCAGGAGGATCACTGTGCGCACCCCGGGTTGGCGCAGCGCGTCGCGGTCGAACCGGCTCAGAAGCGCCTCGCCGTAGCACGGCGACCCGCTCAGCAAGCGATTGCCGCTGATTCCCGCATTCACGACCGCAGTGCCGTCGAAGCCCTTTTGCGTCAGTCGGCGCGCCAATGCGTCGGGCCAGCGACGGTTCGCGTTCGGCGTGGAGCGCATGCCGTCGGTAATCGAATCCCCAATCGTCACAATCGCGCGGGCCGGCGCGGTATCGACGGAAACACTTGTCAGCCACACAAATTGCGTGAAGCGGGTGCGAAACGCGGCGGCGTCGGTATCGGAGGAATGGTTGCCTGGCGTCGATACGTAATTCGTCTGGTTCGCCACCCTATGCCATCCGGCCAGTTTTTGGCCCGCCCCGATATAAGTGCTGACGGCGAGTGGCTGGCGGGCAGCAACGTCGAAGGCGATCGGGTCGCTGTCCAGCTGGCCACCCGGCGCGATGGTCACGCCCGCCTTGCCGCCGAACGTGACGGCACGGCTCGTTCCTGTACGGGTCGCCGCCGCCGTGCCGGATACGGCGCGCGCAACTTGTACACCCTCGATCACCAGCGGCGCAGTGCCATACACATTGCTGAAGCGCAGCCGAACGTGCCGGCCGTCGAGGGTGGGATACACAATCTGCCGAACCGTCCGCCCGCCAATCTCGGGCGCGCGATACAGCGCCGGCAAATCCTCGCGCTGCGGGATCGCCTGCAACGCCGTCCCCCACGCGCTGACCCAGTGTTCGGCCGGCGCGTCGTCGGCGAGAGCGCCGGCGGATGGCAGCAGGAAAGCAAACAGCGTCGTGGCGGCAACGGCAGAAATGGCGCGAAGGTTCATCGGGGAACGAGGTTTTTTGAGGAAAAAACGATTGTGCCTGAATGGGCAAACCAGGCGCTTACAGTTCGGCGGATGATTCACGGCTACGTATGGACCGCATGATCCGGGCACACCGCCGGGGCGTTGCCCGCTGAGCCGGGAGCGCGGAATGACAGCGATGCCATCCGATCAGCGCCTGCGTCCGCCAACGGTAAATGTCCAAACGGACATGCGTTCAGGACAGTCGAAATCCCGCGGGCCCACTCTGAAGCGGATCCATCGGATGCCTTTTGTCGTCGAAAATCGAACCATTTTGTGAAAAGCCCTCAGAATGTCGGCATTCCGCCTCGCGGTTCTCACTTTGTCCGGTACTTATTCAGCATGCATTCCAAAACCTCTCCCAGCACCAGCGCCGCACCTTCCCAGATCCAATGGGAGGAAAAAGGCGAGAACCGTTCGGCGCTCTGGCACTCGGAAAGCGGAATCGCGCCGCCCAAGCGCGTAGTGATCGGCGATGACCAGATGACCGCCGATTCCGCGTATCGGCTGGCTTGCGAAGGCACGGCCATTCTCTGGCGCGGCGATTTTCAGAACGCACGCCAGTTGTTGCAGGCCGTTGCGCGACGCATCGAAACGCGGCCGAAAAAGTCCGCCAAAGCGAAAGCAAAGGAACGCAGCGCCGCCCCCGATGCCCCGCCGGCCGCGCCGCCCGCCCCCGCGGAGGCGTTCAATCTGCATAGGCTCGCCCAGTCACAGCGGGCGCGCACGCTCGGCATGCTGCTGTTGCCGCTGGACGCGGAGTACGCCATTCCACTGCGGCGCGCGCCCGTTGTGAAAGAGGCATGTGAAGAAGCGTATGGCGTGGCCGCCGGCGAGTCGGTTGTTTCGCTGCGTGAGGTGCTTGGGCTTGTCGGCGCACACGAGTGGCGCAAAAAGGGCGTGGACGTCGAGGCGCTCGGCGCGCGGATTCATCCTTACTACGGCGTGTTTTCACCCGTTCGAGGCGAGTACATCAAGCTGGTGGCGGATCAGCCGCTGCCATCGAAGGAGCTGGCTTTCGATATCGGCACCGGGACGGGCGTGCTCGCCGCCTTGCTGGCCCAGCGTGGCGTGAAGCGCGTGATCGCGACGGAAATCGATCCCCGGGCGCTGGCCTGCGCCCGCGAAAACATCGAATTATTGGGGTATGAGCAGCAAGTGAAGGTGCTCGACGCCGATCTGTTCCCCGAAGGCCGCGCGCCGTTGATCGTCTGCAATCCGCCGTGGCTGCCGGCCCGGCCCAGTTCGGCTATTGAACACGCAATCTATGATCCGGAAAGCCGCATGCTGCGCGGATTTCTCGACGGCCTCGCCGCGCATCTTACGCCGGGCGGCGAAGGCTGGCTGATTCTTTCGGACATGGCTGAACTTCTTGGCTTGCGAACCCGGGCGGAATTCCAGGAGTGGGTGGACCGCGCCGGGTTGAAGACGGACGGTCGCATGGATATTCGTCCGCATCACCCCCGCGCCGCCGATAAAACCGATCCGCTTTATCACGCGCGTTCGGCCGAAGTCACGTCGTTGTGGCGGCTTGTGCCAGCTTGAGTTTCGCTTCGGCGCTGGCCATCTAGGCCAGGCGAGCTTTACGCCTGCCTTACATAAGCCAGCGCCGCTTCTCCCGCGACCAAACCGCTCGCAAAACACGCTGTGAGCAGGTAACCGCCGGTCGGCGCCTCCCAGTCCAGCATCTCTCCCGCGCAGAAAACGCCGGGCAGCGCCTCGAGCATCAAGTGCGAATCGAGCGATTCGAAGGTCACACCTCCCGCACTGCTGATCGCCTCGGCAATGGGCCTTGGGCGCGCCACGGTCAGCGGCAACGCCTTGATACGTTGAGCGAGGCGCGCGGTATCGGCGAAATCTCCCCGGCTCAGCACTTCTCGCAGCAAACCCGCCTTTGCGCCCGTCAGGTGCAAGCGGCTTTGCAGATGGCTCGACATCGAACGCGCACCGCGTGGATGCGTCACCTCACCGTGAACCCGCTGCGGCGTCAGAGCCGGCAGGAGATCGAGGAAGAACGTGCCATCACCGCCGGCTAAACGATCGCGAATACGCGCGGACATCGCGTAAATCAGGCTGCCTTCAATACCTGTTAATGTCAGCAAACATTCACCCGTGCGCCAGTCGATGCCGTCTTCACGCGGCAAACCGATCGCCACCGCTTTCAACGGCTCGCCCGCAAAACGGCTGCTGAAGTGCTCGCTCCAGTCAATATCGAAACCGCAGTTGGACGGCACGAAGGGCGACACGCCCACGTTGCGCGCCTCCAGGTATGGAATCCACGCAGCGTCCGAGCCAAGTCGCGGCCAACTCGCGCCGCCTAACGCGAGGACGACGGCATCGGCTTCGACCGCGCGCTCCCCCTCCGGCGTGGCAAATCGCAGAATTCGCAACGCTTCGTCGTCCCAGCCAAGCCACTTATGCCGCATATGGAACCGAACACCCGAGCCGCGCAGGCGATGCAACCAGGCACGCAACATGGGCGCGGCTTTCATGTCGGTGGGAAACACGCGGCCCGAACTGCCGACGAAGGTGTCCACACCCAATCCGTGAACCCACGCGCGTAACGCGGCGGCATCGAAACGGTTCAGCAGCGGTTCGATATACGGCCGGCGCTCCGCATAACGCGAGAGGAATGACTCGATGGGCTCGGAATGCGTGAGATTCATGCCGCCTTTGCCGGCCATCAGGAATTTGCGGCCGACCGACGGCATGGCATCGTAGAGATCCACTTCCGCACCGCCCGCCGACAGCGCTTCCGCAGCCATCAAGCCAGCAGGGCCGCCGCCGATAACGGCAACGCATACGCGACGAGTTTCTGAGGAGGAAGGTGACGGCATGCGGGAACACAATCGGACGCGAAGCCGCATTGTCGCATTGGGCGTTGGCGAACCGTGAACGGCTCATGCCAGGCCCGACGTGAGTGCGCCACATCGCCCGCTGCATAATCTGGCGACAACGCTCAAAACGGGAGATGTCGATGCAAATCGATTGGCCGAGCATCCGTTCCGAACAAGCCGACGCGCTGCATGACGTGGTGGTCGAACTCTCAGGCTGGATGATTCCACTCGAACCGGACCCGTGCGTCGATTATTTTCTGCTCGCGGAAGATGCGCCGTGTTGTCCGGGCTGCGCGCCGGCCGATCCACGCTCAAGTATTGAAGTGATGGGCGCTTCACTGATTCAAGTCCAGGACGGGCCGGTGACGATTCGCGGACGACTGCGCCGTTTGATCGACGATCCGGCGGGTTGGCGTTATCAACTCGTCAATGCCGGCGTGACCAGTCAAAGCAAACCAATCAGCCGGCGGGCCTTTCTTGCATCGACTGCGGCACTGGGTTTGGTCGCCTGCGCCCGCGGCCGTTTCGCCGGATATACCGACAACCCGGATGCGCAGGCTACCGCGCAAAGCTGGCGCTCGACCGGCGCGCTGACAATGGACATGCACAGTCATGCCGGCCGGGTGACCATCTCCCGCGATCCGGCGATTGGCGCCAACCGCCCTTTCGCCTCGCTCGCCGCGCCCATGCGCAGCGGCGGTATGAACGTGGTCACGCTGGCGATCGTCACCGATACCGTCGTCACGCGGGTATCCGCGGATCGCAAGCGCTTCGAGGCGTACCGGCCGCCTGCGCCCGGCGAACTGTACGTACTCGGGCAAACCGAGTTCGCGCGCTTGCACGCGTTGATCGCGCGGGAGCAATTGAATGTCATCACCAGCAGCGCTTCGCTGAAAGCAAATGCGAACGCCGGGCCGAGCGCGATTATCGCGTCAGAGGGGGGCGATTTCCTGGAGGGCCAACTGGGTCGCATGGATGAGGCGTACACGCAGCACCAGTTACGACACTTGCAGCTGGTGCACTACCGTATCAACGAACTCGGCGACATCCAGACCGAGCCGCCCCAGCATGGCGGGTTGACGGATTTCGGCGCACAGGTCGTCAGACGGTGCAATGACCTTGGGATCGTTGTCGATGTTGCGCACGGCACGTTCGATCTCGTTAAACGGGCGGCGTCGGTATCGTCGAAACCGTTGGTGTTGTCACACACGGCGCTATCCGCGCATCCCGGCGCACGGAGCCGGCTGATCAGCCCCGATCACGCCCGCGCCGTTGCCGATACGGGCGGTGTGATCGGTATCTGGCCAAGCTCGGGGACGTTCCGGGATCTGCAAGGGATGGCCGAAGGCGTCAAGCGGATGGCCGATCTCGTTGGGGCCGACCATGTCGGCATGGGCACGGACATGCTCGGCTTTATTTCTCCGCCGGTTTTCACCCACTACGGCCAGTTGCCCGATTTCGCGAACCAGCTTCTTGCAGCGGGGTTCTCGAACGAAGAGACCGGAAAGATCCTTGGAGGGAATTACAGCCGGGTGTTCGAAGCAAGCGTTGGATAGGGGAACGTTCGAAAACGGGCACGCAACCGTTCGCTTGCGTTGATCCAGCACTCTGGCCCCGTATCCCACACAGGTAAATTTGGACCCCTCTGGGGTCTATCTCAAAAAAATAACTATTAACCGACCGGACGGTCGGCTTATAATTGCGGCACAGTGACTTCCTAGAGCGAGCGATCGTCATGTACACGCAATCCCTCGATATCCCCGGTAACGTGCAGTCCATCGATCCGGAGTCGACATCGCCGAAACTCAGCCGTTTTGACGCCGTGATGGCCGCCGACGGCAAGATCGAACCCCAGGACTGGATGCCCGAGGCGTATCGCAAGACCTTGATCCGTCAGATCTCGCAGCACGCGCATTCGGAAATTGTCGGCATGTTGCCCGAAGGCAACTGGATTTCTCGCGCGCCAAGCCTGAAGCGCAAGGCGATTCTGCTCGCGAAAGTGCAGGATGAAGGCGGCCACGGCCTGTACTTATATAGCGCGGCGGAAACCATGGGCGTGTCGCGCGATCAACTCGTCGACGCCCTGCACGCCGGTAAAGCCAAGTATTCGAGCATTTTCAATTACCCGACGCCCACCTGGGCGGATGTCGGCGTGATTGGCTGGCTGGTGGACGGCGCGGCGATCATGAACCAGATCCCGCTCTGCCGCTGCACGTATGGGCCGTATGCGCGCGCCATGATCCGGATCTGCAAGGAAGAGTCGTTCCATCAACGGCAGGGTTTTGACGCTCTGCTCTCCATGATGAAGGGCACCGAAGCCCAGAAGGAAATGGTCCAGCAGGCGGTGGACCGCTGGTGGTGGCCGGTGTTGATGATGTTCGGCCCGAGCGACAAGGACTCCATCCACAGCGGGCAGTCGTTCAAATGGGGCATCAAGCGGATATCGAATGATGATTTGCGGCAGAAATTCGTCGATGCCACCGTCGAGCAAGCCCGGATCCTGGGTGTCACGCTGCCCGACCCCGACCTGAAATGGAACGAAGAACGGCAGGCGCACGACTACGGCGAGATCGACTGGGAAGAATTCTGGCGCGTCGTGAACGGCGATGGCCCTTGCAATAAAGAACGCCTCGCCACGCGAGTCAAGGCGCACGACGACGGCCTCTGGGTTCGCGAAGCCGCCCTCGCCTACGCCGCCAAACAAGCCGCGCGTGCGCGAAAGCAAGCTGCATAAACGAAGGAGCGAAAAATGAATAGCGAATGGCCGATCTGGGAAGTGTTCGTGCGCAGCAAGCAGGGTCTTGACCACAAGCATTGCGGCAGCCTGCACGCGCCCGACGCACCCGCGGCACTGCGCATGGCGCGCGATGTCTACACGCGTCGTCAGGAAGGCGTGAGCATCTGGGTGGTACCGTCGGCGGCAATCACGGCCTCCGATCCCGCCGATAAAGCCGAGTTCTTCGAACCCGCCGGCGACAAGATTTATCGTCACCCGACGTTCTTCGTGCTGCCCGACGAAATCAACCACATGTGATTGAAGGGTCAAGCCCATGACGACGTCCCAACATCTGTCCTACGTACTGCGCCTCGCCGATAACGCCCTGATCCTCGGTCAGCGCAATGGCGAGTGGTGCGGACACGGCCCGGTGCTCGAGGAAGATATCGCGCTGGCCAATATCAGCCTCGATCTGATCGGCCAGGCGCGATTGCTTTACTCGCACGCGGCCACGCTTGACGCCGAGCTTTACGGCACGAAGAAAACCGAAGACGACTACGCGTATTTCCGCAACGAACGCGATTTCCGCAATTACACGCTGACAGAGCTGCCGCACGCAGGTCCGTTGTCGGGCACGGCACGTTCGGATCGCGACTACGCGGTGACGGTCGTGCGCAACTTCCTTTATTCGACGCTGATGGCGCATCTATGGACGGCGCTCATGCAATCCGCCGACGCGCAGCTCGCAGCCATCGCGTCGAAGTCGATCAAGGAAACGCGTTATCACCTGAATCACGCGAGCGACTGGCTGCTGCGTTTCGGCGATGGCACCGAGGAATCGCATCGCCGCGCTCAAGCCGCGGTGGATTACCTGATGCCGTACACGCGCGAGTTTTTCAGTACCGATGACGTGGAAACGAGCATCGCCGATGCGGGTATCGGTCCGCTCACCGCTGATCTCGAAACCGCGTGGCGCGAAGACGTGGACGCGACGCTTGCGCAAGCCACGCTGCAAAAACCCGCCGATGCCAAACATGTGACTACGGGCAAACTCGGCGAGCATTCCGAGCACATGGGTTTCCTGCTCGCCGAATTGCAGGGTCTCGCGCGGCAGCATCCGGGCGCAACGTGGTGAACTCGATGATAGCCACCGCCGAAGCTTCACTCGATCGCGTATGGGAAGTGCTGGACGCTGTACCCGACCCGGAAATTCCGGTGGTATCCATCCGTGAGCTGGGCATTCTCCGTGACGTCCGCCGCGCTGCCGACGACACGCTGGAAATCGTCATCACGCCCACGTATTCCGGCTGTCCGGCGATGTACCAGATCGCGGAAGACATCGGCGCTGCATTGAACGACGCGGGCTTCGCGAACCATCGTATCGAAACTGTCCTGGCGCCCGCGTGGACCACCGATTGGATGACCGACGCAGCCCGCGACAAGCTCAGGCAATACGGCATCGCGCCGCCCATGGGCAATTGCGGCTCAAACGAGCATGTGGCGCAGGAGCGGCCGATCCGCTTCGTGCCGCGCGTCGTGGACAAACCCGCCTGCCCGCGCTGCGGTTCATCGCATACCGAACGCCTCGCCCAATTCGGCTCGACGGCGTGCAAGGCGCTGTATCGCTGCATGGATTGCCGCGAGCCGTTCGACTACTTCAAACCGTACTGAAAACGACCATGGCGACTCCGCAATTCCACTCGCTGCGCATCCGCGACGTCCGTCCCGAAACCGCCGACGCCGTCACGGTTTCCTTCGATATCCCCGAGACCCTGCGCGATGCATTCCGCTTCACGCAAGGCCAGTTCGTCACGTTGAAGACGCATATGGACGGCGAGGAAATGCGGCGCTCCTATTCCATTTGCGTCGGCGTGACCGATTACGACCGCGACGGCGAATTGCGTATCGGCATCAAGCGTGTGCGCGGCGGCCGCTTCTCGAACTTCGCCTTCGATACGCTCAAGCCCGGCCACGAAATCGAAGTGATGACGCCCGATGGCCGCTTCTTTACGCACCTGAACGCAGATCACGTGAAGCATTACGTAGCGTTCTCTGGTGGCTCGGGCATCACGCCTGTGCTTGCGATTATCAAGACGACGCTGGAAACCGAGCCGACCAGCCGTTTCACGCTGATCTACGGCAATCGCAGCGTGGACGCGATCATGTTTGCCGAAGAACTGGAAGACCTGAAGAATCGCTTCATGAGCCGGTTCTCGCTGTACCACGTGTTATCGGACGATTTGCAGGATGTCGAGTTGTTCAACGGCGTGCTGAACCAGGAAAAGTGCGCGGCATTTCTGGAGGCGCTCGTTCCCGCCAATGAAATCGATGAAGCCTTCATTTGCGGCCCCGGCCCGATGATGGACGCCGCCGAAGCTGCGCTCAAAAGCGCGGGCGTGCCGCCGCAGCAAGTCCACGTCGAACGATTCGGCACGCCGTTGCCGCAAGCAGGCGTGCCGCCCATCGAAATAACCGACGACACGCCGGCGGCGGATCTGGAACTCGTCATCGATGGTAAGAAACGCAAGCTGCGCCTGCCGTATCAAGGCGTGAGCGTACTCGACGTCGGGTTGAAAGCCGGACTTGCACTGCCCTATGCGTGCAAAGGAGGCGTGTGCTGCACGTGCCGCGCGAAGGTGCTGGAAGGCGAAGTGCGCATGGAGAAGAACTACACGCTGGAGCAGCACGAGATTGACGCCGGTTTCGTGCTGACCTGCCAGTGCCACCCGATTTCCGACCGCGTGGTTGTGAGTTACGACGAACGTTGAACGGGGAGTTGGCGGATTGCGCTGATTCGATTCGCTTACACTAGGGGTCGCCCGTACCGAATGCGGCGTGCCGCGCCTTATCGCCGCACTCGCCGTGCGCCGGGCGGCCCACTTACGTTTGCGGTCACCGTTACTGATGAGCACCATTCACGTTACCAACGGCGACCACGCCGCCGAGATCCTGCGCGAAGCCCTGCAAACAGCGGCCCGTGACGAACGCGTCGTCCCGCTGAAGGACGACCTTGCGGTCGGCCAGCTAAGGGGCATAGACGACAACCCGGAAACCCGGGCCTTGTTCTGGCAGCAGGTCCTGAACGAACAGAAGTTCGACTTCATATCGAAGCTGAAGGAACAGGACGCACTCTTGCGCGAACTCGCGCAGGACAGCGGACAAGTCGTGATCTGGCACGGCCAGAGCGCCAGTGACCAGCTCACATTGCGGCGCGTGGCTTATACGTTGCGCAACGCGCCGCAGCGACTGAACGAAGCCAAGCTCACTCATGACGACCTGCCCCTGGTCACCGCCGCCGATGGCACGCAGCAGCGCCGCGGCCGGGAAGACGGCGCGACGGCAGTCGGCATGTTCACAGCGGCCGAACTCGGCGCCAAGCTGCCAACGGCCGCGCCCATTTCGGTGTTGCGCATCAGCCGTCTTGCGCTGGAATGGCAGGAAGTGAAGCAGATCAATAGCGACACTCGCCGATGGCGCGACAACACGTTCATTTCCGGCACCTTTTCTGATATCGATGAAACCATCCTCCACATAGCCAACGACGGCTGGCAGGAAGCGCGCCGGCTCGCCGGAGAGGTGATGGGCGCAAGCTTTGGCTTCCTAGTCAGCGATTCCATTGCACTCTGGCGCTGTCGCGAACTGGTTGCGGCGGGCAAACTGGAGATGCGCGGCGATTTCGCCAGGCTAGCCGATGCCAAGCTGCGTCGCCCCGCACGCTAGCCGCACATCCGTCCCGCATTAGAATGCCCGATTGATCCGCACTTCTTCGAGACTCAATGGCCCGTACCAGAGCGCCTGACCACGACACACAACGCGAGCAGATCCTCGAACTCGCCGCCGCCAAGTTCGCGCAGACCAGCTACCCGAGCACATCGATGGCCGATCTGGCCGCGGCGAGCGGCACCTCCAAAGCGCGGCTTTATCACTATTACGCGAGCAAGGAAGCCATTCTGTTCGACCTGCTCGACCGCTACACGAAGCGGCTGATGCTGATCATTGCGGAAGTGGAAGGAGCGAGCCAGCGGCGCGGCTTGACCGAGCGCGAGGCTTTCGCCGAGCTTGTCCGGGCGTTTCTGACCGAATATGAGACGTCTCATAGCCGGCACGTCGCATTGCTCAACGACGTGAAATATCTCGAAGATACGCAGCGCGAAATCGTGCTCGAGCGCCAGCGCGGCATTGTCGCGGCGTTCGCCCGGCAACTCTCGCGCGCTTATCCGAAACGTGCGACCAAGGAAAACCAGACAGCGCTCACGATGATGGTGTTCGGCATGATCAACTGGACCTTCACGTGGCTGAAGCCGGATGGAAAGCTGGGTTATCGCGAATTTGCGGAGCAGGTGGTCAGCGTGATCGAACACGGGATGAATGGTGATAGCTGAAATGGTGCAATGCACCATCTCTTTGCCGCACGCCTGTGCGATTTGCACAACACGTACTAACTTATTGTTTTATATGAATTTTTATTCGTAATATCTGAAAGTTAGACGCACTCCTCCATAGTCAATTACGGGTTTTCCCTAGTGCTCCGGCCACGGTTCGGCTAAAATTCGTTCTGCGACGCACCATGTCGTATGACGAATCAAGGAGCCACCATCGTGAACAAGTCTTTCAACCGCCCCACCGCATCGATCTTTGCTGCAGCCGATCGCTTGCAAACGGCTGCCGGTCGTTCGCCCGTTCTCGTTCGTGAGTTGTCCTCGACCGATCGCGAACGCCTCCTCAGCCACTTCCTTACCCTCGACGAAGACGACCGCCTGCTGCGCTTCGGCCAGATCGTGCCGGATCGGGTGATCGAGAACTACGTCGCGAATATCGACTTTTCGCGTGACACCGTGTTCGGCGTATTCGACGAGCAATTGAATCTGGTCGGCGTTGGCCATCTGGCCTATTTGCCGGCTGAAGGCGACAAACGCACGGCAGAGTTCGGCGTGTCGGTGCTGGAAAGCGCGCGTGGCAAGGGCGTAGGTAGCCGGCTGTTCGAGCGCGCTGCCATCCGCAGCCGCAACACGCATGTCTCAACGCTCTATATGCATTGTTTGTCACGCAACTCGACCATGATGCACATCGCGAAGAAGTCGGGAATGAAGATCGAGTATGCGTATGGCGAAGCCGACGCTTATTTGTCGCTCACGCCCGCCGACCAGAGCAGCATCATTGCGGAGATGTTGCAGGAGCAAGCGGCGGTCTTCGACTACGCGGTGAAGCGCCAGGCGCGCCGGACATCGCAAATGTTTCAGGCGTTCATGCCTACTGCCGACGCGGCCTGAGGTCAGAGCAGAAGTTAGCAAGCATGCGCAAAAGCACGAAAGGCGGCGAAAGCCGCCTTTTTTGCGTCCTGTAGTTTTGGAACGAAGCAAGTCTAGCGAATGGGCAGCGCCGTCGTTTCCTTCAAGCGCTCCAGCGAGAAGCTGCTTTTGACGTCGATTACCGACGGATGGTGCAGCAATTCATCCTGCACAAAGCGTGAAAAGTGCTCCATGTCTTCCACCTGGACGCGCAGCAAATAGTCCGTGTCGCCGGTCATCGCATCGCAAGCCACGACTTCCGGCCACGCGCGCACGGCATCGCGAAACCGGTCGGCGTGCGTCGGCGGATTTTTCATCCCCGCCGTTACCGCCGTCCCACCCCGTTTTTCCAGCCGCACGTTGACGTACGCAAGCAAGCCGAGCCCGAGAAGACGCGGCTCAAGCAACGCCACATAACCACGAATCACGCCCGCTTCCTCCAGCCGCCGGATTCGCCGCAAGCATGGACTGGGCGACAGGTTCACCTGATCAGCAATGTCCTGATTCGACAGCCGGCCGTTCACCTGAAGAATGGCGAGAATTTTTCGATCAATGGCATCGAGTTCTATCTGAGCCATTTCCTGCCTCCTATGCGCGCGATGACGGCATGAACGTGCGCCATCGTAGTCAGGCACGATTTAATTCGCAAGTATCCGTCGCACTTCCATCGATAAACTTTGTTCCAATAATCACCGATCTATCCTCACGGTCCAGGAGACGAAAAATGCAGGCGACGACTTGGGACAACCCCGTCGGCACCGACGGTTTTGAATTCATCGAATACACGGCGCCCGATCCGGTGGCGCTCGGCCAGTTGTTTGAGCAAATGGGGTTCACGGCGATTGCCCGTCATCGTCACAAGAAGGTGACGCTGTACAGGCAGGGCGGGATCAATTTTCTGGTCAATGCCGAGCCCGATTCCTTCGCTCAGCGGTTCGCGCGTCTGCACGGTCCGTCGATTTGCGCGATCGCATTTCGTGTCGCCGATGCAGGCAAGGCGTACAAGCGCGCACTCGATCTCGGCGCGTGGGGTTTCGACAATAAAACCGGCCCGATGGAACTCAACATTCCGGCAATCAAGGGCATTGGTGATTCGCTGATTTACTTTGTGGACCGCTGGCGCGGCAAGAATGGCGTGGAGCCGGGCAGCATCGGCGACATCAGCATCTACGACGTCGACTTCGAACCCATTCCCGGCGCCGAGCAGAATCCGGTTGGACACGGACTGACCTACATCGACCATTTGACGCACAACGTTCATCGCGGCCGGATGATCGAATGGGCCGAGTTCTACGAACGTTTATTCAATTTCCGCGAAGCGCGTTATTTCGATATCGAAGGCAAGGTGACCGCGGTCAAGTCGAAAGCGATGAGTTCGCCGTGCGGCAAGATCCGCATCCCGATCAACGAAGAAGGCTCGGACACCTCGGGGCAGATCCAGGAATATCTCGACGCGTATCACGGCGAAGGCATCCAGCACATTGCGCTGGGCAGCGACGATATCTACAGCACCGTCGACAATCTGCGCAGCGCGAAAATCGCGTTGCTGGATACCATCGACACGTACTACGAACTCGTCGACCGACGTGTGCCGAATCATGGCGAATCGGTGGCGGAACTGCGCAAACGCAAGATCCTGATCGATGGCGTGCGGGACGAAATTCTGCTGCAGATTTTTACGGAGAACCAGATCGGCCCGATCTTCTTCGAGATCATTCAGCGCAAGGGCAATCAGGGATTCGGCGAAGGCAACTTCAAGGCGCTGTTTGAATCGATTGAACTCGATCAGATTCGGCGCGGCGTGGTGAAGGACACCACAACGCCAGGCTGAACGCGCGTGGTTAGTGTCGTAAAGAAACGGGGATCGAATCGATCCCCGTTTTTTATTGCATTAAAAATCCCCAAGCAAATCCTCAAGCGTCGGAGTCGTCCTTGTCATTCGGCGCTTGCTTGTTAGAAACCTGTTCGACCCGAACCTGCGAAATTCGCGGTATGCCGGAGATCGTTGCCTCCGACCCAGCCAGGCCGCCAACGCGAACCGGCGCGTTCATCGCAAAAAATGCTGCGGAAACCATCAAAAAGCTTTGGATGTATCGTTGTTTCACTGCTTCCTCCTTCAACTGCGTGCATCGGTATGTCCAGCTATCGCGCTCGTCCTGCCGGCAAAGCCGACACGAACGTGCATCGATCGCGGGTTTGAATGCGCTCGGCATGAGCGGTTCCCCGATGACATCGAAATCCGGCCGCTTTTACACGTCGTAACACCTGTGCAATGTTGAAATTACTTTTCAGCGGGTTTTTACCAGTGCTGTAAAAAAGTCAAAACGGGCACACTCAAAATCCCGGCCGACGCGTCCACAAGACGCGAACGCCCTAAAGTGCTTTGGTGATCCCAAACGTTGGCGGAGACCCCCACAATGAATGCCCCCCTTGACGCGGAACAAAAAGCTTCCCTAGAAGCCGCGCTAAATTCCGTCACTCTCGACGACAAATACACCCTGGAACGCGGTCGCGCGTACATGAGCGGCATACAGGCGCTGGTTCGGCTGCCGATGCTGCAACAACAACGCGATCATGCCGCGGGACTCAACACCGCCGGTTTCATTTCCGGTTATCGCGGCTCCCCGCTCGGTGCACTCGATCAACATCTGTGGAAAGCGAAGAAACATCTCGCTTCGCATCAGGTCGTATTTCAGCCCGGCGTGAATGAAGACCTCGCGGCGACGGCCGTGTGGGGCTCGCAGCAGGTCAATCTTTATCCCAGCGCCAAATACGACGGCGTGTTCTCGATGTGGTACGGCAAAGGGCCCGGCGTCGACAGAACCGGCGACGTGTTCAAGCACGGCAATTCAGCGGGTTCCTCGCAGCATGGCGGTGTACTCGTGCTCGCCGGCGACGATCACGCCGCGAAATCCTCCACGCTCGCGCACCAGTCCGAACACATCTTCAAGGCGTGCGGATTGCCGGTGCTGTTTCCATCGAATGTGCAGGAATATCTGGACTTCGGCCTGCACGGCTGGGCAATGAGCCGTTACTCCGGCCTCTGGGTCGCAATGAAGTGCGTGACGGACGTGGTGGAATCGTCGGCTTCAGTCGATATCGATCCGCATCGTACGCAAATAGTGTTGCCGACCGATTTCGCCATGCCCGACGGCGGCTTGAATATCCGCTGGCCCGATCCGCCGCTGGTTCAGGAAGCCCGGCTGCTCGACTACAAGTGGTACGCCGCGCTCGCTTATGTCCGCGCGAACAAGCTGGATCGGATCGAGATTGAATCGCCGCATGCGCGCTTCGGGATCATGACGGCGGGCAAGGCTTATCTGGATGTGCGCCAAGCCTTATCAGACCTCGGTCTCGACGATGAAACCTGCGCGCGCATCGGCATTCGTTTGTACAAGGTCGGTTGCGTGTGGCCGCTCGAAGCGCAAGGTGCGCATGCGTTCGCGCACGGGCTTCAGGAAATTCTGGTCGTTGAAGAGAAGCGCCAGATCCTCGAATACGCGATCAAGGAAGAGCTTTATAACTGGCCCGATGCGCAGCGTCCGCGCGTGTTCGGCAAGTTCGACGAGAAGGACGGCGCGGGCGGCGAATGGTCCGTTCCGATGGGCAACTGGCTGCTGCCGGCGCACTACGAGTTGTCGCCGGCGATTATCGCGAAGGCTATTGCCACGCGCCTCGACAAATTCGATCTCCCCGCCGATGTCCGCGCGCGCATCGCCACGCGTATCGCCGTGATCGAAGCCAAGGAAAGAGCGTTGGCGCGGCCGCGCGTGGAAGCCGAGCGCAAGCCATGGTTCTGCTCGGGCTGTCCGCACAATACATCGACGAATGTGCCTGAAGGTTCGCGCGCGCTGGCCGGCATCGGCTGCCACTACATGACCGTATGGATGGACCGCAGCACGAGCACGTTCAGCCAGATGGGCGGCGAAGGCGTAGCGTGGATTGGGCAAGCGCCGTTCACCAACGACAAACACGTGTTCGCCAATCTCGGCGACGGCACGTACTTCCACTCCGGCCTGCTGGCGATCCGCGCGGCGATCGCGTCGAAGACGAACATCACGTACAAACTGCTCTACAACGACGCGGTGGCCATGACCGGCGGTCAGCCCGTCGATGGCGTGCTCACCGTACCGCAGATCACGCATCAACTGGCCGCCGAAGGCGCGACGAAGATCGTGATCGTCACCGATGAGCCCGAGAAATATCAGGCGAACGTGGGGCTGGCGCCGGGTATCGACGTGTTCCATCGCGAAAAGCTGGATGAAGTCCAGCGCGCTTTGCGTGAGATTGCCGGCACGACGATCCTGATCTACGACCAGACGTGCGCGACGGAAAAGCGCCGGCGCAGGAAACGCGGCTCGTATCCGGACCCGGCGAAGCGTGTGGTCATCAATGAAGCGGTGTGCGAAGGCTGCGGCGATTGCTCGGTGAAATCGAATTGCCTGTCGGTCGAACCGCTCGACACCGAATACGGCACGAAACGCCAGATCAACCAGTCGACCTGCAACAAGGACTACTCGTGCGTGAATGGCTTCTGCCCGAGCTTCGTCACCGTCGAAGGTGGACAACTGCGTAAGCCGAAGGTATCGAGTATTTCCGGCGACGCGATGCCCCCGGTCCCCACGCCCGAACTGCCGTTGATCGACCGGCCGTATGGTGTCCTGGTCACGGGTGTGGGCGGCACGGGTGTGGTCACGATCGGCGCATTGCTTGGCATGGCGTCGCATCTCGAGCAAAAAGGCGTGACCGTGCTCGACGTCACCGGCCTCGCGCAAAAAGGTGGCGCCGTGATGAGCCACGTGCAGATCGCGACGCACCCCGGCGATATCCACGCGACGCGCATCGCAATGGGTGAAGCGGATCTGGTGATCGGTTGCGACCCGATTGTGACCGCCAGCGATGAATGCGGCTCGCGGATGCAACCCGGCCACACGCGCGTGGTCGTGAACAGTGCCGAAACGCCGACAGCCGAGTTCATCAAGAATCCGAACTGGCGCTTTCCGGGCGCGAGCGCGGAAGCCGATATCCGCACGGCCGCGGGCGAGCATGTTGCCCTCGTCGATGCAAATCGCTTTGCAGTGGCTCTGCTCGGCGATGCGATCTATACGAACCCGTTCGTGTTGGGTTTTGCGTGGCAACGCGGCTGGGTACCGTTGCGCCATGAGTCGCTGGTTCGTGCTATCGAATTGAATGCCGTGCAGGTCGAGAAAAACCTGGCAGCGTTCGAATGGGGCCGTCATGCGGCACATGATCTGGAGGGCCTCGAGCGGCTGGTGAAGGCACAGAATCGCGGGGTTTCTTCAGATGCTCAGGGCGCCAGCAAGATCATCACGCTGCACACGCCGAAGGCGCTGGACTCGTTGATCGAAAAGCGTATTGCTTATCTCTCCGACTACCAGAACGAAGCGTACGCGGCGCGTTATGCCCGGCTCGTGACGGAAGTGCGCAAGGCGGAAGCCTCAATCGGTATCGGCGATGGCCAGTACGCATTGACCGAAGCTGTCGCGAGAAATCTGCATAAGCTGATGGCTTACAAGGACGAGTACGAAGTCGCGCGCCTTTATGCCGATCCGGCGTTTGTCGAGCGGCTGAAGGGCAGCTTCGAAGGCGACTGGAAAGTGAAATTCCATCTCGCACCGCCGATGTTCTCGAAGAAAGACTCACACGGTCATCTGATCAAGAAACAGTATGGTCCGTGGGTCTTGTCCGCAATGAAAGTGCTGGCGAAAATGAAGTTCCTGCGCGGTACGGCGCTGGATATCTTCGGCAAGACGGAAGAGCGGAAAATGGAGCGCGCGCTGATCGCCGATTATGAAGCGCTGGTGAAGGAAGTGATCGGTGGATTGACGGCCGATAAACTACCGCTGGCAATCGAGCTGGCAAATCTGCCTGACTCAATGCGCGGTTATGGTCACGTGAAGGACAACAACGTGAACGCGGCGCGGGTGAAGTGGAATGTGCTGCTGGCGAAGTGGCGTGCGCCGGCAGGAGGTGAGACACGGCAAGTGGCTTAGATCTTTAACGCAACGCATGACAAAACGCCCGATGAATTCATCGGGCGTTTTGTCTTCCAGGATCCCACCATTCAGCCCCTACGCGACTCGGCGTGCACCGTAATATCGCGCGGTCCAATAGGCGCTTTTCATCGATTCGACGCGAACGAATGCCCCCTTCTTCGGCGCGTGAATAAACTGATTTTCACCAACGTAAATGCCGACATGCGTCGCCGTACCGCGAGTCGTATTAAAGAACACGAGATCACCGGGATGTAGATCTGTCTGCGAGACCGCCGCGCCTTGACGGCTGATCTGGGACGAAACTCGCGGCAGTAAAATTCCCACAGCCTTTGCATAGACATAGCGCACGAAGCCACTGCAATCCAGTCCTTGCGCTGGTGTATTGCCACCCCACGAGTAAGGGACACCAATCATTGTCTCGGCCTTTTCCAGAATGCCTGAAAGCCTGGCGCTGGGCGTAGTCCCGGCTACCTCATTTTCCTGAGCGGGGGATTCCTGATTTCTGGCGGGATCGTAAAGCAATGCATCGCCAGCCGCGACTGCTGAACCTGCACCGATTGCCGTAGCGCCGTCTGCCGTGCTTTTCGCTGCATCGCCAATGGCGATCGCGTCCTTTGTTTTACTTTGTGTCGTTGCGCCCGGTCCCACCGCGATGTAGATTGTATGAAGAGCGACCGCGTTCGGCCCTGCCGTCACGCCGTTGCTCTGAGCAAACACTCCCCCCGCCACCCCCAACCCCGCCACCAACGCCACTGCCCGCGCCGCCTTCCCACCGCCCTTCCCACGTCCGCGGCGCAATTCCGACGCCGCAACGCAAGCACCCAGAGCTTCGCTCCAAACCGATTTAAAGACCTTGTTCATGCTGATTACCTGCAAAGAATTGTGCGGAATGTGTCTGACGCGATACGAATCTGTAAATGACTCGCTTAAACGCGCAGGAAAGTGAAACGATCCGCGACTCTACTCAGCACGACTTGGCATTCGAATCAGATTTATCCGAATAACAAAGGCGTCGCTATACGCGCCACACCTTTGTTCATCCCAATAAAAATCACTAAGCTTTTTTAGCCCATCCGGGCTACGTGCGACGCGCGAGCATAAAAAAACGGCGACCGGATCGCCCCAGTCGCCGCTTCATCACCATCTCAATTTATCGATATCAACTCATCAGGATATCGTAATAAATCCGAAGATCATGCTACGTTGTTCGTCGCATTGACCCGCGCGTTCGCCGACGCCACCGCGGTCATGTTAATGATCCGCCGCACGGTCGCCGCCGGCGTGAGAATGTGCACCGGCTTGTCCGCGCCGAGCAGGAACGGCCCAACGGTCACGCCCTCACCGCTCACCATCTTCAGCAGGTTGTACGTGATATTCGCGGCTTCAACGTTCGGCATGATCAGCAGATTCGCCTCACCAGTCAGCGTCGATGCCGGAAATGCAGCCTTGCGAACCACTTCCGACAACGCCGCGTCACCGTGCATTTCACCATCAACCTCCAGATCCGGCGCACGCTCCGCGATCAACTTGCGAGCCTCGGCCATCCGCTTCGATGAAGCCGTCGGCACGCTGCCGAAGTTCGAATTCGACAGCAACGCGACCTTCGGCGCAATCCCGAACTTCTCGATTTCGCGCGCCGCCAGGATCGTCATATCGGCGAGTTGCGTGGGCGTTGGGATCTCGTTGACGTAGGTATCGCTGATGAAAAGATTGCGCCCCTGCAGCATCAGCAAATTCATCGCGGCAAAGTTCTCAACACCCTCAGCCTTGCCCAACACCTGCTCAATAAACTTGAGATGGTCGTGGTACGTGTCGATCATCCCGCAGATCATGCCGTCTGCATCGCCCAGACGCACCAGGATTGCACCGATCAACGTATTGAACTTGCGCAGCGCGGCCTTTGCGTTGTCGGGCGTCACGCCTTCACGCGCGGCGATGTTGTGATACTCCTGCCAGCACTTCTGATAACGCGGATCGTCTTCCGGATTCACGATCTCGAAATCGGTACCGGGTTTCAGCTTCGAGCCCATCTTCTGAAGACGCATCTCAACCACCGCCGGCCTCCCGATAATGATCGGCTTCGCGATCTTCTCCAGCAGCACGAACTGCGCGGCGCGCAGCACGCGCTCGTCTTCACCTTCGGCAAACACAATACGCGCCGGCGCCGACTTGGCCGCCGCGAACACCGGCCGCATCACCATGCCCGTGCGATACACCGTCGTGCCCAGTTCCTCGCGATACGCGTCCATGTCATGAATCGGACGCGTCGCCACGCCCGAATCCATCGCGGCTTGCGCGACGGCCGGCGCGATCTTGATGATCAGGCGCGGATCGAACGGCTTCGGAATCAGGTAATCCGGGCCGAACTCGAGCGAATGGCCTTCATAGGCTTTCGCAACTTCATCGCCCTGATCGGTCTCTTCGGCCAGTTCCGCGATCGCGCGCACGCACGCAAGCTTCATCTCTTCGGTGATCGTGGTCGCGCCCACATCCAGCGCGCCGCGGAAGATGAACGGGAAGCACAGCACGTTGTTGACCTGATTCGGATAGTCCGAACGGCCAGTAGCTATGATCGCGTCGGGGCGCACCTTCTTCGCTTCTTCCGGGCGAATTTCCGGCTCGGGGTTGGCCAGCGCGAGGATCAGCGGCTGCGTGCCCATCACCTTGACCATTTCCGGCTTGAGCACGCCTGCACTCGAGCAGCCGAGGAACACGTCGGCGTTATGGATGGCATCGGCGAGCGTGCGGTCCGACGTGTTGGCCGCATACCGTTCCTTTGATGGATCCAGGTTGCCGCGTCCTTCGTAGATCACGCCTTTCGAATCGCAGACCAGGATGTTGGCCTTGTTCAACCCAAGGTGAACGAGCAGATCGAGACACGCAATCGCCGCCGCGCCCGCGCCCGAACATACGAGTTTCACCTCATCGAGCTTCTTGCCGACCACTTTTAGGCCGTTGAGAATGGCCGCCGACGCAATGATCGCGGTGCCGTGCTGGTCATCGTGGAAGACAGGGATCTTCATGCGCTCGCGCAGCTTCTTTTCGATATAGAAGCACTCCGGCGCCTTGATGTCTTCCAGGTTGATGCCGCCGAGCGTGGGCTCGAGCATCGCGATGGCATCGACGAGCTTATCCGGATCGGTCTCCGCGAGTTCGATATCGAACACGTCGATACCCGCAAACTTCTTGAAGAGGCAGCCCTTGCCTTCCATCACCGGTTTGGCGGCGAGCGGCCCGATATTGCCGAGACCGAGCACGGCCGTGCCGTTCGTCACAACGCCGACAAGATTGCCGCGCGAGGTGTACTTCTGGGCATCGAGCGGGTCGTCGAAGATCGCCATGCAGGCGGCGGCGACGCCCGGCGAGTAAGCCAGCGACAAATCCAGCTGGTTCGACAGGGGCTTGGTCGGCGTGACCGAGATCTTGCCGGGCTTCGGATACTGGTGATACGCGAGGGCGCTGAGCTTCAGTTGTTCGTCCATGATTGGCCTGAGACGTTTAGAAAAAGAGTTGGAAAATGAATGACTTGGAGGGCTCGGAAACTGCGTGCAGGACGATCAATTCTCGTGATGAATCAATGAATTTTGCCCGCCGGGCGGGTGATAAAGACGCGGCGCAACGGCGGACGCGTTGAAGACCACGCGCATGCGCGCGACGGTGAAACAATGGGCCGTAGCATTTTTCGGGGATAAATAGTGTACACCGCGCCAGAAAATTGACGCATAGCACCATTTTCAACAGAAACAGCGTCTAAGCGTGCGAAACGCCTTGATCGATTGCTCGACAATCCGTGGATTCACAAGACAATTCCGTCAGGGAAGCAGGGTTTCACGCTACGTCCGCGTCTTGTGTGTCGGGTAAAATTCGGGCCTACACGCGCATCGAACGCGGTCGGACCCTGCTCGACCGACGCACCCGCTGCGCCAGGCGCCATTGGCCGCCGCCGCTTGATCGCCGGTCAAAACGCGCGTCAGGCGCCACCTCAAAATCCAAGGATTCGCCCATGACAGGCTTCGACCGCCAGACGATCTCCGACACCACCGCCAAAATGCTGCTCGAAGTGCAGGCCGTGCATTTCAATGCGGACAAACCGTACATTTTCACGTCGGGATGGGCGAGCCCGGTTTATATCGACTGCCGCAAGCTGATCTCTTATCCGCGCGTACGGCGCGCACTGATGGAGATGGCCGAGGCCACGATCCTGCGCGATATCGGCTACGAGCAGATCGATGCTGTCGCTGGCGGCGAGACCGCGGGTATCCCGTTTGCCGCGTGGCTGTCGGACCGGCTGATGGTGCCCATGCAATACGTGCGCAAAAAGCCGAAGGGGTTTGGGCGGAATGCGCAGATTGAAGGGTTGCTGATCGAAGGCCAGCGCGTGCTGCTGGTGGAAGACCTGACCACCGACAGCCGCAGCAAGATCAATTTCATCAACGCACTGCGCACGGCCGGCGCAAGGGTGAACCACTGCTTCGTGCTGTTTCACTACAACATCTTCAAGGAAAGCGTCTCGGTATTGAAAGATATCGACGTGGAGTTGCACGCGCTCGCCACGTGGTGGGATGTGTTGCGCGTCGCGAAGGACGCAGGCTATTTCGAAGCCAGGACGCTGGATGAAGTCGAGAAATTCCTGCACGCGCCGGCCCAATGGTCGGCGGCGCACGGCGGTATAACGGCATCGCCGCAATGATTGCCGGGAATTGAATTTTTCTGTAATTAAAAAAGCCGCTCATTTCAATAAACGAGCGGCTTTTTTTTGCAACGATAATAACGATTATTACGTATTCACGGGAATGGCATCGTCAAGATTTCCAGCGCCCACTTAAGCCGACAGATTCAATCACCCGTTGCTCCGGGCATATTGAAACAATTCAGAATCCCGTTCAATTCCCAGCTTGCGCATGGCGGTATTCTTCTGCGTGCTGATCGTTTTAATACTGCGCTTCAACTGTGCGGCAATTTCGGTAATTGTCATGCCGGAGACGAATAAACGCACCACTTCCAGTTCCCGTTTCGACAACACCACGTCACGTTGCTGGCCACTCGCCGACAAGCCCATGCTGTCGAGCGCCAGACGCACCGACGGCCCGATATATTCCTGCCCCCGCATGACATGGACGATGGCCAGTCCAACGTGGCTCAAATCGTCTGACTTATTGATCACCGCCGTCACACCCACTTCACGCAAGCGTTTCAGGAGCGCGGGATTTTCCAGCATGGTCAACACGACGATGCGCACCGTCGGAAACTGACGCCCGATATAACCCAGCAGCGGCATGCCGTCACCATATTGGCCACCCGGCATGGCGAGCTCGGAGACAACCACGTCACAGGGCGATTTTTGCAAAAGCTGAATCAATTCCGTCGATTGTCTCGCCTGTCCAATCACTTCGATTTCGGGAAACTTCAATAGCGCCTGCGCGGCGCCAAACAGAATGACAGGATGGTCATCGGCGATAATGACTTTTATTCGTTGACCCACTATTTACACCTAGCTCCTAAATGGACCAACCCCTCACGCATTATAGCAATGTGCAAATATTCATTACATTGTCCCTTCAGCCGGGAGAGCGAAACTGCGGCTAAACCCGAAGTCGCGGTGTTGACCCTTGCCGAGTCTCGTTTTGAACATTTGAAAGATTTTGTCCTTTCCCGCAATGTTAAACTTGAATCCAGCTCTAAGCCTATTTCTGAGACAAAATACATCGTTACAGTGGGTGAAACGCCAGATTTGGCCGCGCCCGTGACCGGGAGAAATCGCACCATGCGCTTGGGGATCGGGCTTGTGGTTTGTGCTGTGTATCGCGCTGTTGATTGGCGTGTCGTCAGGTTCCGAGTTTTCAGCCGTGCAGTGCTGCTGGCGCTCTTCTGCGCCGCGATGGTATCAAATGCGTCGCGTGCGGTCGCTGAAGATATCGCCGCAGCGCCTTTCACGTTGACAAGTACCGACATCTCTCCTAACCAGCCAGTGCCGCTTGCCCTCGTCTACGACCAGAACGACTGCAAAGGCGGCAACCGGTCACCGCAACTGTCATGGCATGGCGCACCGGCAGCCACGCAAAGTTTCGCGATCAGCGTCTTCGACCCCGACGCACCCGGCCGCGGCTGGTGGCACTGGTCCGTCGCTGGCATTCCCGCGAACGTCTCGAAGTTGCCGTCGAACGCAAGCGCCGCGGGGGTCCTGCGCAAAATGGGCGCGGTGGAAGCACGCAATGACTTTGATGTCGACGGCTATGCGGGGCCGTGTCCGCCGCCGGGCAAACCGCACCATTACGTCATCACTGTCTACGCGCTCAACACCAGCGACTTGCGCCTGCGTCAAAGCAGTCCGGCGCTCATGTTCGAACACGAGATCCGCACCACGACCATCGCCAGCGCGCAACTCGTCGTTACCTACGGGCGCTGAACAGCCTTCATGGTGCGTCGGCAGGTCGAATTTGGCTTTGCTAGACTCGCCGGTGAACCATCGCCGGCGACGTTTGCCGCCAGTCAAATTCTCGCGAAGACGCACGTCATGGTTGTTCTCGCGCAACTCGCGCCTTTGACGTCTTCGTGTCTTCTGTATCGCATACGGGGAATGAAATGCCGAAAATCGTTATCGTTTATCACAGCGGCTACGGCCATACGAAAAAAGTCGCCGAAGCCGTGCTCACCGGCGCGATTGACGCCGGCGCGGATGCGAAGCTGCTGGCGGTCGGCGACCTGGACGACGCCGGCTGGGCCGAGCTCGACGCCGCCGACGGCATCATCTTCGGCGCGCCCACCTACATGGGCGGCCCGTCAGCGGACTTCAAGAAATTCGCCGACGCCAGCTCCAAACCGTGGTTCGCGCAATCGTGGAAAGACAAGATCGCGGCCGGGTTCACCAACTCGGCGACCATGAACGGCGACAAGCATTCGACCATCGCTTACCTCATCACGCTGGCGATGCAGCACAGCATGATCTGGGCCGGCACGGGCATGATGCCGTCGAACACGAAGGCGGCCACGCGCAACGACCTGAATTTCGTCGGCGGTTTTTCGGGCTTGCTGACGCAATCGCCGGCGGATGCCTCGCCTGACGAAGCCCCACCGCCCGGCGATCTGGAGACAGCGAAAGTGTTCGGTGCGAGGGTCACGGCCGTGGCGGCGCGGTGGATCGCGAAGTAGTTTTTTTGACGGCATTGCAACGTTTTTCAGGCCGATCGGCCAATGTCCCCGGCAATGCCATCGCGTTGTCGCGGAAGCGCATTAAAATGGCGTTTTGACCGCGTTCTGGCCGCAAGGCGTCCGGGCGCGACCGAACCCAGCGAGATCGAGATGACCACGAAAGTATTTGTCGACGGACAGGAAGGCACCACGGGCCTGAAGATTTTCGAATATCTGTCCGAGCGGCGTGACGTCGAGGTGTTGCGTATCGAGGAAGCACGGCGCAAGGACGTGGAGGAGCGCCGTCGGCTGATCAATGCCTCGGACGTTACGTTCCTTTGCCTGCCGGACGTTGCCTCGCGCGAATCGGTTTCGCTGGTGGACGCGGACAATCACCGCACCGTGGTGATCGACGCCAGCACGGCGTTCCGCACGCATGACGACTGGGCGTACGGCCTGCCCGAACTCATGCCGGCGCAGCGCGAGCGCTTGCGCACCGCGAAGCGCATTGCGGTGCCGGGTTGCCATGCGTCGGCGTTCCTGCTGGCAATGAAACCCCTGGTAGCAGGCGGTCTTGTTTCTGCGGATTTTGGCGCGCACGCTTATTCCATCACCGGCTACAGCGGTGGCGGCAAGAAGATGATCGCGGACTATGAAGCCGGCGGAAATTCGAAGCTCGACAGCCCGCGGCCTTACGCGTTGGGCCTGACCCACAAGCATCTGCCGGAAATGGCGGTGCGCTCCGGACTGAAGCACGCGCCGGTGTTCACGCCTATTGTCGGCAACTTCCTGAAGGGCCTGGCCGTCACCACGTACTTCTCGCCCGATCAACTGTCGCGCGCCGCCAAGCCGCAAGACGTGCAGGCGCTGTTTGCCGAGTACTACGCGAACGAGCCGTTCGTGCGTGTGTTGCCATTCAACGCAGACAGCAATCTCGACGACGGCTTCTTTGACGTCCAGGCCTGCAACGACACCAATCGGGTCGAGTTGTTTGTCTTCGGCAACGACGAGCGGTTTGTCACCGTCGCGCGCCTGGATAACCTGGGCAAGGGCGCATCGGGCGCGGCCATTCAGTGCATGAACCTTGCGATTGGCGCCGACGAAGAATCGGGCCTCGCACGCTAAGCCAGGTATCGATTCAAAGAAAAGCTGAGCGCGCCACGCGCTCAACATTGCTAAAAGCCGGTTTCCGCCATCAAGCGAAACCGGCTTTTTTACGCCTCCACTCCGCGCTCTGACGCTCGTCTCAACTCTCTGTCTCGCCAATTCCCCGCAGATCAAACGAAAGCTCAAATGCGTCTTTCATAGGGATTCCACCAATTTATTTACGAACGTTCGTTCGTTGATGATTACGCGTTTTCGCACTTAAACATTCTTCGTTTTGCGTTGTATTGAAACAGATTTTCTCCAATCAACCTTACGGAAAAACTTTTGTTTCAATGCGCCGTCTGCGCCTTATCAGTCAAGGCGCTGCCGGAAGACCGCTGTTTGAATCGGCGATTTAGATGTTTCAGTCGGTTGACATACGAAAAAGTGACAGCGAAATTACACGCGCAAAAATAGATAAGGGAGACAGCGGTATGCCGTATGCCATTTCGAAAGGACTCGCGCTCGCACTTGCGACCGCGCCGTTGTTTGTAGCGTGCGGTGGCGGTAACGCCGACAACCCGGGTCCGATCAACACGCCGCAATGTTCCGGCGCAAGTTGCGGCACGCAGGGCGCGCCGGCCGTCGGTCCGGGTGCAGGGCCGCTGTGTCCGGCCAACGCGGACATTGTCTCGAGCACGTATCTGGGCGGCGCGGGCAGCGGCGAGATCGTGAGCCTGAACATTGACGCCGTGAACATGAAATACACGCTGAAGTGGCTCGAGTCCCCCATTCCCCTCGTCACCGGTACCGTCAATCCCACCCGCAAGGGCACGACGATTGTCGGCGCCGTGGTTCACCCGCCTGCGGGCACGCTGCCCACCGCGGAACAGACACGATGCGCATTCGTGCTGACGCCAGGCGGCGGCCAGGCATCGGATGGCTCGATCTACACCACGGCCGCCGCGTTCAACCAGGCGAATCCGCCGACCATCTTTATCGGTCAGGGCGTCGCCGGCGGCGGCATTCCAGGTGCGACCGTGCAGTACAGCGGGGCGACGCTGACCGCCGACGGCGTCCACGCCGTCCCCGGTTTCCCACCTTTGTTCCCCGTGCCTAACCGTCATTTCGACTTCTATCCGTTCATCGGTTTCTCGACTGTGAGCACGAACGTCGCAGATCTCAAGGGCACGTATAACGCGCTGCTTTACCACCTGGTTCCATCGAACAACTACTCGACCACGACCACGCAGGCGCAAGAATCCTTCGATGCCGCTGGCAATTGCACGGTACCCGTGCCGGCATCGAATACCGCCTGCCAGACGACCGGCGGCGCGTGGGCGGCGAACGCCGGCGGCTCGTACTTCACCAGCGCGGTTGCGCCGCAAGTCCAGGGCAAACGCTCGTCGCCGGCGTTGACGAGCCTCGGCTTCCCTGCGTTCCCGGCTGTTGCGAACGCGAACATGGTGATCGGCAAGATCAACGGCGCAATCGTGCCGATTGTCGCGCGTACCGGTCAGGTCTCCGTGCCGTCGCCGCTCACGCCATTGAACGCCACCGCGTCACAAGTCGACGATGAATCCGGCATCGCCATGCTCGCTCCGAATACGGCGCTCACGTCAGGCGCATTCGACGGTGGTTACGTTGGCGCGGATTCGAACTTCAAGTACACGGCGACGCTGCTGCAAGGCCCGGTCGGCTCGTTCATCAATCCATCGACGCAAGCTTCCGAGACCGGTTTCGGCATGAGTTACGCGCAGCAGTTGCCCGGCTTGATCGGTGTGCAGGACCAGAACGGCGGCCAGGGCGCGCTGATCTCGGCGGGTGGTCTCTACGGGATTTTCATTGCCGGCAGCACGGTGAACGGCGGGCTGACATCCACGTCCGCTAACGCCGATACGCCCGCGAGCCCGTACTTCGGCGTCGGCGCGCTACTCAGCAAATAAGCACTGCCGAACACTCTCAAGCCCAGGGCAACCGGCACGCGCCGGTTGCAACGAAAGACGAACGAACAAATGTGGATGGAGACAGCAGCATGAAATGGAGAACTTTTGCGTTGGGTGCGATGGGTGCGGCCGTCACCGGCGTCACGCCGCTTCTCGGCGGCTGCGGCGGCGGCAGCGATGCGCCTCAGGCGCCGGTCGTCCGGCTGTGCCCGGCATCGCTCGACTACACGACCACCTTCACAGGCGGTGGCGGTAGCGGTGAACTGATCAAGCTGCAACTCGACACGACAAAACTCACGTGGCAGGTGACCTATGTGGAATCTCCGATTCCCGCCGTCATCGGCACGGTCTCCCCCACTCGCGCCGGCACATCGCAGAACGGCACGTTGACGATGGAAACCGGCCTGCCCACGCAAAAGCTCAATCAGTGCGCGTACCAGTTGAACGGTGCAACGCTCGATCCGACGCGTCCCGCACGTATCTTCGTGGGCGAAGGGGTGGCAGGCGGCTCCATTCCGGGCAAGGAACTGCAATTCGGCGGGATTCTTGGCCAGGGCGTCGTACCTGACCGGACCTTCCCGTATTACCCGTTCATCGGTTTCTCGACGCTCGAGACGAATCTCGCCAATGTCGCGGGGACCTATAACCAACTGGGCTATCACGAGATTCCGTCGCAGAACTATGCACGACTCTCCGTCGATTCGAAGATCACGATCAATGCCGACGGCACCTGGCAGGAGTGCGACAACACCGGTGTGAGCGCCGGCAAGTGCCAGCAGGCGGGATCGAACTTCACGCAATCGCCGGATGGCAGCGGCGCGTTCGTCACCAACAACTTCCTCGGTCAAGGCAACCCGACGCTCGCAGCCGGTCCGCTGGGCAAGGGCTACATGATCGTGGGCAAGTTGCGTGGCCAGAACGTGCCAATCCTGGTGCGTACCGGCACTGCGAACGCCACGATCACCACGGGCATTCCGCCGTTCGCCGACGACGAATCCGGCATTTCGATGATGTCGCCGCAAATCGGCGTGGTGTCGGGGTCGGTGGATGGGGAATACGTCGGCGTGGATAACGCCTTCGACTACCGCACGACCGCGCTCAGCGGCACGCAGGCCACCTTGATCGATCCGTTCCAGCCGTCGCAGGTCGCTTTGTCGCGCGCGCTGAATCTGAGTTACACGGAAACCGTTCCGGGCGTGGTGACATCGACGGTCGTAGGGGCGTCAACCGGTACTACGCCAACCGGCAAGTTCATCTTCTCCGGCGGCGTGTTCGGCTATCTCGACCAGAGCGACCCGACGACGCCGTATTACACCATCGGCTCATTTGTGCAGTAACCCCGTGACCGTCTGGCAGCCCATCAAGAACGGCTGCATGCGAACAACGCGCGGGTGTCCACGTGCGGCGTTCGCATGACGGCCTGTAACCGAAGAGAGACGAAATGAAAAAGCTTTTGGCTGCGGGAAAACCGTTGGCGTTTGCGATAGCTGCGTGTGCATCGCTGTCGGCCCACGCTCAAAGTGCCGGCGACAACGTCGTGGGACTCGGTTGGTTCCACGTCATGCCGCAGGATTCGAGCGATGCGCTGACCACGCATGTAGCGCCCACGCCGATCAATACGCCGCTGCGTTTGCCGTCGCAATTCACGTCGGCAGGAACGAGTTTGTCGACGAAGAGCGCCGATACGTTCGGCCTCGTCTTCACGCACTTTTTCACCGATCACATTGCGACCACGTTCGTGGGCGGCGTGCCACCCGAGTTCGAACTCGATGGTCACGGCACGATCCAGCCGCCGGGGCCGGCGGGCACGCTTGGCAACCAGAATCTCGATCAGACCAATCCGATCGTGAAGAGCGTGCGGCAGTGGAGCCCGGCGCTGATTTTCCAGTATTACTTCAATGCACCGACTGCCGCGTTCCGGCCGTTTGCGGGCATTGGCGTGTCGTATAACTTCTTTACGAACATCAAACTCACTAACGGTTTCGTGACATCGACGCAGAATAATCTTGGCGCTGTGCTGGCGGCGGGCGCGGGCAAACCGGGGTTGACGTCGGTGGAGGCGAAGGCTTCATCGTCGTGGCAGCCGGTGTTCAATCTTGGTGCCACTTATAACTTCGACAAGCACTGGGGTTTGATTGCTTCGCTGACCTACATTCCGCTGAAGACGACGTCGTCGTTGATTATCAAGGCGGCCGACGGGACCGAGCTGGCGACGACGAAGTCAAAACTCAGTGCCAATCCGCTGATTACGTTCCTGGCGGTTTCGTACAGGTTCTGAGGGAGCGTAGGGACCCCAAGCGCGGATAAAAAAAAGCCCGCCTAAGATGGGCGGGCTGAATCCATATCAGTGGAGACATGGAGGAGACAACTCCACTGTACCAAAACCATTGGTGCAGCGCAACATCTTCCTGTCGATCCACGTGAATTCGTTGCACTCGTACAACATCAAGGCTGCGTCATCGAGAGAATAAAGCCCAACTGGTCGATGGAAACAGGCTTCACCAGATGGATATCGAAACCGGCTTCCTGCGTCATCGCGTGATGCTGGGGCTGTCCCCAGCCAGTAAGCGCCACCAGCAGCATGGCCGGACCCTCAGGCAAGGCACGCAAAGCACGCGCGGCGGAAAGACCGTCCATGGGGGACATGCCCAGATCGAGAATCACCACATCAGGCGCGAATTGCCGCGCCACGTCGAGCGCCTGAGCCCCGCACGCCGCCTGCGCCACCTGATGCCCCAGCCCCGTCAACAGGTTGGCGAGGCCGCTCAACGCGTCGTCGTCGTCATCGGCTATGAGTACACGCTTGGTCACGACTGCCCCCTCATTTGCCCGACACCGCGAGCGTCAACTTTCCAGCACCGTTGGTCATCGCGGTGATCTGCGTGCGCTGCCCGCGCGCGCCGATATAAAAATGCTGCCGCCCCGGCGAGTTCTGATCGTGGGTAGCGTCCGGCAAGCACGCGGCAATATCCGCTGCCACACCCTGCAAGGCGTCAGCCGCCGATCCCGCATTCGCGCCTTCATTCGTCCCGTTCGTCCATGTACAGCTATAAGCGCCGGCTTTCACCGCGCAGTGCGCATCGTGGCCATAAGGCCGTGCGACGGCGTTGCCATCGTCGGGTCGCAAGGAGGTGAAACCATCGGGCGCGGCCGCCACAATGCGCTTGAGTGCATCGCAGGAATTGGGGGTGTCGTCGGCGAGAGCGACCGCTGGCGTACTCAGGCAAGCCGCGAGGCTCGCCGATGCCGCCACGAACATGAGACCCCGAAGAGTGCTTTTCATAGTGGGCGCTGTCCTGTCTCCGCTTCGTCTTCTTATAAACCGGCTCGAAAGCTCACCTGGATGCTTACGCAAAAGCTGGCTGCCAGGTCATTGCCAAACCAGCTTCCAAGCCGGTTTCGTCACCGGCGAGACTTTATAAAAAGCCTGCGCCAGCGACGCGTGTCCGTATGTGCGCCACCGAATGCTGTCCGATTCGAAACAATCTCGAACCTGAGGCAAATGGCGCGACAAGTATAGGGAACGTTCCTATCCATTGCCGCTATTTATTGTCGATACAACGCCGTCGTGCGCTGGGCTTTACTTTTGTCGGCGTGCAAGAATCAGACCTCATTGATCACACTTTCTTCCCCGCACGCCGTGCCGCAACCTTGCCCAGCACGGCCAGATCCTTGTCGCCGTCGCCCTGGGCGAGGACGTCGATCAGGTTGTCGCGCACCAGGCTTGCCACGGGCAGCGCCACATTCACGGCGTCGCCGGCAGCAAGCGCTAGCCTTACGTCCTTCAGGCCAAGCCGCGCCTTGAACAACGCGGGTTCATAGCGGTTGTCGGCGATCATCCGGCCATAACCCTGGTAGACCGGCCCCGGAAACAGCGTGTTCGTGATCACGTCGAGGAATGCGTGTGGATCGATACCGTGCCCCGTCATCAGCGACGCTGCCTCTGCAGTTGTTTCGATCGCCGATGCCAGCATGAAGTTCGCTGCCAGCTTGAACACATTCGCATGCTGCGGCGCAGTACCGACGCGCCAGGTCTTCTGGCCGATGACGTCGAAGATGGGCTGAACGCGGGCGATGGCGTCATCGGCGCCTGCCGCCACAATATTCAGCTTGCCCGCCGCGGCCACGTCTGGCCGCCCGAGCACGGGAGCCGCGACGTACGCCACGCCGTGCCGCTCATGCAAGCTGACCAGTTCCTCGCAGAGCGCCACCGAGATCGTGGCCATGTTCACGTGCACCAGGCCTTTCGGTGCACGTTCGAGCAAGCCGCTATCGAGCAGGACGGCGCGTAACGCTGCGTCGTCGGCGAGCATGGAGAACACTGCGTCGCCCGCGAACGCTTCATCCGCCGATGCAACCACGCGCGCGCCCTGCCCGGCGAGCGCTTTCGCGGCGTCGGGCGAGCGGTTCCAGACGCGCACCGTGTGGCCTGCCTTCAATGCATTCAGCGCCATCGCGCCGCCCATGCTGCCGAGTCCGATAAATCCGATGTCCATGCTGTTCTCCATTTAGACGAATACAAGCAAGCCCGTGAAACGCCCGTCTCGACGCGACTCAAAGCAGTCGCGTCGAAGCGATGCGATACTCGAATCCATGACGACTGCCACGTTCCGTTTTCATCGGGAGTTGAATGAGTTCCTGGCGCGGCCGCAGCGCGAACAGGCGTTTGCGTGCGTGTGTCCGGTGGCGTCGACGACCAAGCATATGATCGAAGCACTCGGCGTGCCGCACACGGAGGTGGGGCTGATTCTACGCAACGGCCTGCCCGACGGCTTCGATACGCCCATCGAAGAGTCTGATTTTATCGATGTCTATCCGCCTGGCGTCATGCCTCGCGCGCTTGAAATCTCGCATCCGCTGCGCGCCCCGTTGCGGCTGGAGACGTTGCGTTTTATCGCCGATGCACATCTTGGCGCCCTGGCTCAACTGCTTCGGCTAGCCGGTTTCGATACCCGCTACGACAACCATTTCGCCGACGATGAAATCGAGCAGCTTGCGCTCGCCGAACATCGCGTGGTGCTCACGCGCGATCGCGAATTACTGAAGCGCCGGTCGCTGGTCCACGGCTGCTACGTGCGCACGCTGCAACCTGATGCCCAATGGCGCGAAGTCGCCACGCGGCTCGGGCTTGCGCAGCATGTCCGCCCGTTCCGTCTGTGCCTGATGTGCAACGCGCCGCTGCGTCGCGCGAGCGCGGACGAGGTGAGTGACCGCGTGCCGGAAGGCGTGCTGGAACGGCACGCGCGCTTTGTCACGTGCGATGTGTGCAGGCGGGTCTTTTGGGAAGGGTCGCACTGGAAGCGAATGCGTGCGCGAATCGAAGATTTGATGGACGGCGCGCCCGGTAATCCACCGGTTCCTGCGTCCGGCTGATGGCTCATCGATGGCTCAGTAGCGGGTCTCGATACTGGCTCAAGCGCGGAGGTGCGTACAATACGCGCCTCGGCCCTGTGCCTCTATAGCTTTTGGAGCTTCGCGTGAAAAAATTCGACCTGGAAAAAAACAAGGCGCTCAAGCTTACCAACGGCCTGAAGCAAAACAGCTCGTCGAGCTTCGGCCCGCAAACGGCGCAGCCGAAACTCGACAAGCGCGAACAGCGCCGTCTGGACCAGGAAAAGGGCCTCGTGCCGTTCGCCTGCAAGCTGGACAGCGATCTCGTCAGACAATTGCAGGAACTTGCCGCCAAGCATGAAGGCGGAATGTCGGAAGCGCTGGCGGACTTGCTGGTGAAAGCCGGCCTGGAACGCAAGGCTGCGGTTTAAGCCGGCCAACGTGGCGGGTGCTCGCGGTTAGCTCTGCACGCTTTCAGCACTAACGAGAGAATATTGTCTGCAGAATGGAAGGCCGTTCCGGCACGTTGCGGAACGGCTTTTTATCGCGCGTCTGAACCGCTCGTTTGCCGGATGCGAAGCCCGCACGACACCGGCTTTCTCAAACACTCCCTTCCTTCTCGATCACCAGGATTCGCGCGATACCCACCGGCTCGGCAACATGTTCATCGCCGGGTTGGGCGTGGAAGATATCGCCGGCGTCGAGCAATACTTCTTCCTCAACACCCTCCCGCCGCACGCGCATTCGCACCTGGCCTTGCATGACGGCGAAGACTTCTTCGCCGTCGTTCACGTGCCATTTATACGGCGCGTCAGTCCAGTGCAGGCGGCATGAGACGCCGTTCATCGTGGTGATATCGAGTGCGCCCCACGCGCGCTCCGCAGTAAATTCGCGGCTTTTAACAACTTTCATTAGTAATCCGGTAAGAAATCAGAACGTCAGGACAAGACCCGCGCTTCGTCGACATCGGCATGACGCGCAGAAGGAATGAAGGCCACGGCGATGATCGACAGCGCAATACCCGCCATCACGTAGAACGTCGGTGCGAGCGGCGAACCGGTCGTCTTGATCAGCCACGTCACCACGAACTGACCGAAGCCGCCGAACACCATGACCGCGAAGTTGTACGCAATCGATAACCCCGTCGAACGGACATGCGCAGGGAACAACTCTGCCAGCAGCGCGCCGAACGGCCCGTAATAACCCGCGAGCGTCACCGACAAACTACCCTGCACAATGATCAATCGCGTCACGCTGGGTTCGGCGGAGAGCCACGCGAACAGCGGATAAATGATCACGAGCGTGATGATCAGTGACCACAGCGACAACCCCTTCCGGCCAATCCTGTCGGACCATGCACCCGCCACCGGCGACAGCACCGTCAACAGCAAATTGCCCACGATCAACGCAGTGAACGACTGGCCAAACGGCAGTTTCAGTTGCTTGACGGCGAACGTCGGCAGATAACCGATCAGCACATAGACCGTCACTGTTAGCGCGATGACCGCGCCAAGTCCGTACATCACTTCGCGGCCATGTTCGCGCAATACCTCGCCAAGCGTTGCGCGCCGTGCCCGCTTTTGCGCGTGGATAAACGCCTCGGTTTCGAGCATGTTGCGCCGCAAATAGAAACCCACCGGTCCGATGATCAGCCCAAAGATAAATGGTGCACGCCAGCCCCACGACATCAGCGCGTCGTGCGACAGGTTGCGCGTAATGAGCGACCCGACAATAGCCCCCAGCAGCAGCGACGCCGCCTGGCTCGCCATCTGGAAGCTGCCGTAGAAACCGCGGCGGGAGAACGGCGCCGCTTCTATCAGCAATGCCGTCGCGCTGCCGAACTCGCCGCCGGCCGAGAAGCCTTGCAACAACCGCGCGAACACGATGATCAGCGGCGCGCCGAGTCCGATGGCCGCGTAAGGCGGCGCGGCCGCCAGCAGGAAAATGCCGAACGTCATCAACGCGATCACTAGCGACAACGCCGCTTTACGCCCGGCGCGATCGGCATAGAGCCCCAGCACGATGCCGCCTATCGGCCGCATCACAAATGCCACGCCGAAGGTCGCGGTGGTCAGGAGAATCGAGGAATAGTCACTGCTGGCGGGGAAGAATAGCGTCGAGATCACGACGGTCATGAAGCTGAAGACCACGAAGTCATACCACTCAAGCGCATTGCCGATCACGGCCGCCGCGACCGCGCGTACGTTCGGGGTCCTGCGGATAACACCAGAACGGCTGGAACCTTTGGAGCGTGATCTCACCGTTGCCATGTCGTCTCCGCCCGCGAAGGCGTTTCGGTTGCGCTGGGTTCTGTCGTGTGCGTCGGAGGTGCGACATTTCGACGCGCCGGCCCGGATGCCTTGGCGAGTGTAAAGAGCGCTGAGATCGTTTTCAAGCGGCAATGAAAAACGCGCCCGGCTTGCGTGGCGGGGCGCGTTTCGAGGATCACCGGCTACGTTGCCGATCTGTCCTGGGCGGTTCAGGCTTTCTTGTTATAAGCGTTGCACCAGCCCTTCGATGCAACCTGCTTGCCGGCGAACATCGGGCAGCCTGCGTACGCGTCCGTGGCTTTGCCTTGATAGAACGAGCAATTGCCGCAATCCTCGCCGGCGACATAGCGCGGGAATTTGGCTTTATCAACGGTTGTGGCGTCGAGCTTGTAGCCAAGGCTTTGTGCCATGGGGTCCGACTCCGCCAGTTTGACGGGATCGGCGGCGAATGCGGTGCGCGATACCGCCAGCGCCGATGCCACGCCAATGCTGGAAATGAGGAATGTGCGTCGTGAGGACTTCATGAGAATGTGCTCCGTTGTATTGGGGGTGTGCGCCGTTCTTATCGACGACGATCTCCAAAGCATATCAACGCGAAGCACGACAATCTAAGCCAAATCTTATAGATAACCGATGACGAAAGGTCGCAGCGGGTTTGCCCTGTCTTACGTCACTTCGCGTCACCTCATGCCCTCAACCCAGCATTTTCGCGACCTTCTCGGCAATCGCCAGCGAAGCCGTCAATCCGGGCGATTCAATCCCGAACAAATTCACCAGCCCCGCCCTGCCGTGCGCGGCACGACCCTGAATGACGAAGTCCGCCGCCGGCTGCCCCGGCCCGGAAAGTTTCGGCCGAATGCCTGCGTAAGCGGGTTGAAGCGCGTCGTCGGGAAGATTCGGCCAATACGCGCGAATGGCGGCATAAAAGCTGGCGGCGCGCTGCGGATCGACGGTGTAATCGATCTTCTGGATCCACTCCACGTCCGGACCAAACTTGGCCTGCCCGCCCATGTCGATGGTCAGGTGCACGCCAAGTCCCGCCTCATTCGGCATGGGGTAGATCAGGCGGTCGAACGGCGTACGCCCGCTCACGGTGAAGTAATTGCCCTTCGCGAAATACAACGGCGGTACATGACGTGCGTCGAGTCCGCGGATCGTGCGCGCGATCTGGTTCGCCCACAGCCCCGCGCTGTTGATTACGCAGCCGGCCTGGACGCGCATGGGCGACTCGCCCCCGGTTTCCACAATAAACGAGCCGTCGCGCGCATCAATATCCGTCACCGGCGTGTGAAACGCCACGGTCGCGCCGTCGCGTTCCGCATCGCCTTGCAACGCGAGCATGAATTGATGGCTATCGATAATGCCGGTCTGCGGCGACAACACCGCTTCCACGCACTGGAGTTGCGGCTCCATCTGCGCGGCTTCGGCACCGCTCACGCGCACCAGATCCGTGACACCGTTTTCAACCGCCTTTTGCTGGATTGCCGCCAGTTGCGGCAATTGATTGCGCGCCGTGGCAACGAGTAACTTGCCGCAGCGGCTGTACGGAACACCGTGGGCGTCGCAATACTCGTAGAGCATCGCCCGGCCGCGCACGCAGAGGTCGGCCTTCAGCGAGCCGCGCGGGTAATAGAGGCCCGCGTGGATCACCTCGCTATTGCGCGAACTCGTGCCCGTCCCGACCGCTTCGCCTGCCTCGAGCACGATCACCTCGCGGCCGCGCGCGGCCATCGCCCGCGCGACGGCGAGTCCGACCACACCAGCACCAATCACCACACATTCGATTCTGTCCATCTCACTATTCTAGGCCAGCCTGCATGACCGTCCCGCGCGCTTTATTGTGCTTTATTGCGCTTTTTGTGAGGTTGGCCATACCGACGCCTACAAGCCATCATTTTCCGAAATAATCCGGGCCAAATCCAGAAATATGGCCTTTTTGCCCGAAAAAAGTCAGTTTCGGGCCATATTTCGACAGGTTTTTGCAGATTTCTCTAAAACGCCCGATCAGAACCCAATCGGCTTCTTCCGGCTGTCACTGCCAAATTCGATGTCCCGGGCCTGCACCTCGTGCCGATTATCAATACGCGCATTGCCAAAAGCATTGAGCATGGCGCGCCGCATGGCTCGCGGGGAAGCCTTGGTCAAAGCGTCGAGCGGCGCGTCACCCAAGGTTTCCGGAAAGCGCGCGCCCCACGCATGTGCGCTGCGGATCTCGTCATAAATCGACTGCGCGATACGGCGCGCACCATCGCGATCCGGCGGCGCAATCTCGTACACGTTCATCCGGTTCAGCAACGGCTCGGGAATCGTGTTTGCCTGATTCGCCGTCGCAACCCAGACCACATTGCCCGCGTTGATCGGTATTTCAGCGAATTCATCGATGAAACTTTGCGCCGTATCGTGTTCCAGCAACGCGTAAAGCGCGCCGAGCGGGTCGTATTGGGCGTCGCCGGTGGCTTTGTCGATTTCGTCGACAGTCATCACCGGATTGGCGTAACTGCCGTTCACGAGCGCATCGAACACTTTCCCCGGCTTCGCGTTGCGCCATTGCGACGACGCGCCCGACAGGATCCAGCCCGCCGTCAGCGAACTCATGGCGAGGTAATGGCTCGACGTGCCGAGCAAGCGCGCAAGCTGTTTCGCGAAATGGGTCTTGCCGATGCCCGGATCGCCCAGCAGCAGCATCGGCATCAATTCGAGCCGGTCCTCGGTTTCAAGGCAAAGCGCGATCTGCTTGCGGATGTCGTTCAGCGGTTCCTGGAAATTGGGCAGGTCCGCCACCAGATCGTCTATGGAAGGCATGCGGTTCGGCTTGACGCAAAAACGCAGATTGCCCGCTTTGAGCATCTTTTCGTACGTCGCGCGCAGCGCTTCGCTGCCCCCTTCGCTCAGTTCGTTCAATGCGGTTTCGACCTCGTCGAGGTCGTAGACCTTGCTGAACGACGCCACGGCGAGTTCTTGTTTGACTACAGCGGTGCTCATGGCTTTCCCCGGTTGTCTTGATCGATAAATTCAGTTTATCGGCCACAAAATTGCGCGCAAGCGAGCAGTCCCGGGCGTCTGCTGCTAATCGCATAAAAATACGATGGCTTCGGCAGACGGGCCGAAGCGCTTGTATTATCGATAGGTTGCGCTGCGGAAAAAGCGGCTGCGAGCGGGTTCGAAAAGTGCGTTAAACGTGCATGAGCGGATTGGGCGGAACACAAGGGATTGCTGCCGTTTTTGCATTCGCACGGTAGCTTTTGGAAACACTTCGCGCCGAACGCCTGCACCGGATGAGTGTCAGTTCCAGTGTCACCAAGCGAGCTACCCCGATCGAACGGGCCATGCATGGCCCAGACGCAACAGGGATCAGGAGAAAAGCACACATGTTGAAACACCACACGGCGGCGTTGCTCTTTTGCGCCGCGATCGCCGCTCCTTTCAGCGCCCTTGCGCAGGGAACGCCGCCTCAGCCGGTCAAATGGGAACTGCAGGTTTTGCAGGACGGTCAGCAGATCGACAGCTTCACCGGCACGACCAGCGTCGGACAGGCCCGCACGGACACCCATCACCACGTGGTAAAAAACAACGTAGGCTGCGCGGACAAACCCGCCGGCGACATCGACCTGCAGCGCACCCTCACCATTTCCCCGATCCACGCCAACAGCGACGACATCACGTTGCAGATCGACGCGCAGGAAACCTTGCAGGGCAACACCGCGCCCGTGACCGCGGAGGGTTGCAAGCTGCCGCCCCAGCCGCGTCAGGTCAGCGCCACGCACCCCGGGCTGGTGCTGAAGCCGGGCGAATGGTCGACGTGGCAGATCGTCGATAAAAACCCGTCGCTCACCTACAAGGTTCGTGCGACGCTGGCAACGGCTGCGCAGTAGCACGCCGCGCGTCGATCACACTCGACGCCGCCGCGTCCCACACCGCGCCGTTCAACTTCGCGTTCAACTCGCGGGCAACTTATTCATCGCATGCGAAATCCAGAACATTTCACCTCCGGCATTCCCTCCGCTCACGACACCCCCGACTTCGTGGCCGTGAGCTGGAACCTGCACAAGGGGCGCTCACCGCTTGGACTCCAGGCGTGGAGTGCGATGCAGCGCTGGGTCCAGTCGACCAAGGCGGACGCTTATTTCCTGCAGGAAGCCATGGCGCGCCGGATGCCGCAGCCGGTGCTGGCCGCGAGCTTCGGCAATCCGCTCGACGCCCCGGTCGATGACATCTGGCATTGCCAGGCGACAGAGATCGCGACCTCGCTCGATTTGCAGATCGCGCTCGGGCAGAACGTGTTCAAACCATCGTGGCGGCATGGCAACGCGATTCTTTCACCGCATCCGCTCGACCTGGGAGGACGGTGGGACATCTCGGCGCATCGGTTTGAGCGGCGTGGCTTGCTGGTCGCACGCGCCACGTTTGCCGGGCGCTCGATCACGCTGCTGTGCGCGCATCTTGCGCTGACGCGGGCGGCGCGACTACGGCAGATGAACTGGATCGCGTTGTGGATTTCGAAGGAGGCGCCCGAAGGGCCGCTCGTTTTGGCGGGCGATTTCAACGATTGGCGCAATGATTCGGTGGGGGTCTTTGGCGAACTGGGCATGACCGAAGTGGCGACCATGCTTGGCGAGTCCGGTCGCACCTATCCGGCGTTTTCACCCGCGCTCGCGCTCGACAAGATGTTCGTGCGCGGGATGAAACCGGTTGAATGGATCACGCCGACACAGGACACCGCATGGCTGTCCGATCACCTGCCGTATATGGCGAAGCTGCGGGTGGAATAAGCGCGGTTTTTACTTCGCGTTTTACTTCGAACCGCCTGCAAATGACGCAGCGATCACGGTTTCTATCGCGGTGAAAGAGACGGGTTTGACCAGGTGATGGTCGAAGCCCGCGTCCCGTGCCTTCTGCTTGTCGCTTTCCGCGCCGTAACCCGTCAACGCAATCAGCAACGCCGTTTTAGTGACCGCGCGCGTGCGCATCTCCCGCGCAACCTCGAAGCCGTCCATGCCCGGCAAGCCGATATCCAGGATCACCACTTCCGGCGCGAAGTCATCGACCATGGCGAGCGCGCTCGGCCCGTCATGCATCACCCGAACTTCGTGACCCAGCGTTTCGAGCAGCATCGACATGGCTTCAGCTGCATCGACGCTGTCGTCGACGAGCAAGACCCGGCGCGGTTGTGTGGATTCGCCCGGCGCGCCGTCGATTGTGGTCATGATGCTTTCCTGGATTTTTGAGAATGCTGAAAGTGCTCGCCCGCTTGGGGAGTCAGGCGTACGGAGAATTTCAGGATGATACCGGGAAAGTGGATTCATTCAATCCGGCAGCAGATTGAGAGAGATCGCGCGGCATCCAGCCAAAACGCGCCTGAATGGTTTCCCCCGGCATCAACACCCCGCCGCCCACGTCCACTCGCGGCGCATCAAGGTTCAGGAAATCCACCGTGTTCGTTACAGGCTCCACGCAGAGCAGGTCCGGGTGCGCCGCGGGCGCGTATAGAACCATATGATCGAAAGGCGCATCGGCGTGCAGGATGACGCTGCGGCGCTCATCAGGCCAGTCGATGGTCGACGACCTCGACCAGCCCGCGAAGTTGTTGTCCAGATCGAAAGCATCGGCGGGCAAGCCTTCCGGCGACGCCAACGCATCAATGCATGGATGCGCGCCAAGCAAGGTCGGCAGAAGATCCTGCGTGGCGTGCCACATGGCGCGGACGTTGGTGTGAATGCGTGTAGCAGGCGTCCGGGGGTAATAAGGATGATGACCCATGCCGAAAGGCATAGGCTGATCAGCGAGATTGCGTATCGACATCGTGACGGACAAGCCTGAATCATCGAGCTCGAAACGCTGTGTCGCTTCATATCGATACGGCCAGTGGCGCGCCGGTTCGTTGCCAGGTTCATGGTTCAGATGCAATTCCACCATGGTCGGCGACACCGAACCCACGCGCCACGGACGCCGCCATGCGTGCCCATGCAGCGCGTGATCGAACGCGTTGCCATCGGCGGACAGATCGACTTCGCGGCCGTCGAAAACGAAACGCGCATCGCGCAGCCGGTTGCAGTACGGCAGCAACGGAAAGCTCGCCATGCCAAGCGGGTTGCACGCGGCAAGCGCCTCGGCCGATGCGGGACGCAGCCAATGCCGCGCGCCGCCACCGCCACCGTCATCCGGCAGATCGTAGAACGCCGCGATCGCGCCACCAACCTGCGGCGCCAGCAACACTCGCCGATCCTCGAAGCGCAGTTCGATCAGCGCAGCATCATTCAACGCGGCGCGGACCGCGTCGTCGGAAGCGGGCGTTGACTGAGCGGCGGCGCTTTGATTCACGCCTTCTTGTCGATCGGCGTTCAATATGCGAACCGCTGATAACTTTCGTCGAAGGTCCGCGGCGTCTTCTCGACTTGCGGGCTATAGCGCAGCAGCCGTTTAGCGCGCGCGGGCAGCGCGGCGAACAGATCGCGCGGCACTTGCACCCGCACTTCCGGCCTGAAATACCACGAACGGCTATAACCGATCACCACCATCGGACGCGGGGTATCGGTGAGATTGGGTGTTCCGCGATGCAAGCCCCGCACATCTCGGATCATCACGTCGCCTAGTTGCATGGGAACGCGCTCGGCCGGAAAACGGCCCGCAGCTAAACCAGCGAGCGCTTCCTCACGCGATATCCGATGCGTCCCACGCGTCGTTTCCAGCGACCCGTTCTCGTCATTTACATCGACAAGCGGAAAATTCACCGCTAACTGAAACGACGGAGTCTCCGGTACGCCGTCGAACAAAGGCGGCGTGTCGCGATGCCAGTCCTGAAAGTCGGAACCGCGCACGGGGGTATCGGTGGCGAGCTGGCACATCACGGGATCGGGGCCGACGATTCGCTCGACGATCCCGAGCACATCGTCATTGCAAAAAATGGCGGGGTCGGCGAACTCGCCTTCAAACGGCAACGTGACGTAATAGCGCCCCGGGCCGCGATTGCCGCTGCCGCCCTGTTCGCGCGCCGCAGTTTCATGCGGCTTGAAAAGCGGCGCGAAAGCCGCGCGCCAGGCGTCGAGCGCTGCGCGCTGGAAATGGCTGGGCAGCAGGACAAAACCGTCACGTTCGAAATCCTCCGCAAGCGCATCACGAGCGCGCTCGTCGTAGCGGGCCATCGTCTTCTCCTTGGGTTGCGCCGCCTGAGCCGGGCGCAGTCGGCACGCCTGGCTTTCATTGATCCGACAGCCCCGCATATGCCCGAGAATCGCATGATCGCCACAAAATAGTCAATATTATTAGTAATAACACTTAGGCTGCGAGTATTGCCGATAGAGGCAATACGGGCAATGGTTTGTGAGCGTTGTCGGTAGAAAATATTAGTGGTACCGTCGGCGGCATCCGCAGAACGTTTCAGCGCAACGCAACGACAACGCCGCCGCCTTTTCGCGGCCACAGACAATGAAAAAATCCACGCAACGCCGCCCGACGATGACCGACATCGCGAAGCTGACGGGCGTCTCGCAATCCACCGTGTCGCTGGTGCTGAACAACGCGACCAGCGCGAAATTCTCCGACGCTACGCGCAACAAGGTACTGAAGGCAGCACAGGATCTGGGCTACCGGATGACAGCCCGCGAGCCGCTGGACGCAGTGATCGCAGCGAATGAGAAGAACCTGATCGTGTATCTGGCGGATGAGATATCGACGAGTCCGCATCCGGTGGTGAACATCGACGGAGCACGCGATACCGCGTTTGCAAACGGCCGGATGCTGGCGGTTTACTCGACCCACGGCAATGCGGAAATCGAACAGCAAGTGCTCGACGCCACGCTGACGAACCCCAACGTGCTCGGCGTGATTTACGCGACGGTTTATACGCGCAAGGTTACTTTGCCCGCAGCGCTTTCCAAGGTCCCAACGGTCCTCCTGAACTGCTACACGGGCGATTCCGAGCTTTCATCGGTGGTGCCGGCTGAAGTCACGGGAGGCCATAGCGCGACGGAATATTTGCTGAACGCGGGGCATCGGAGAATTGGGTATGTGAACGGTGAACCCTGGCAGGACGCGTCGCGTGACCGGCTGAAAGGGTATCGGATGGCGCTCTCGACTGCTGACTTGCCGTTCGCCGCCGAGCTGGTGCGTGAAGGCGACTGGAGCTCCGGTTCGGGCTTCGAACAAACGCTTTCGTTGATGCGCCAACCCAACCCGCCAACCGCCATTTTCTGCGCGAACGACTTGATGGCACTAGGCGCGATCGAGGCGCTGAAGCAGCTCGGGCTACGCGTACCCGAAGACGTATCCGTACTTGGCTACGACGATCAGGAAATCGCCCGGCATACGCATCCGCCGCTGTCCACCGTCGTTCTACCCAACTATGAACTCGGCCGATGGGCCGTCGAAACGCTGCTGCAGGAGGAGCACAACCGCGCCGCCGGCGCACCGGTACGCCGGCGCACGGTGAAGCTCGACGGTCCGCTGGTGGAACGCTCGTCGGTAAGGGTAATTACCGTGGCAAAACAACCCGTAATTAATAATATTAGCGATTGACCAATAATAAAACACGGTGGAATAATCATCGCACCCCGACTTATTGAGATAGAGCGGAAAAGACGGAAAACCCAGTTGGACCGAAGCACTTAAAAAAGCAGGACCATCCATACCGGAGGAAGACATGCTGTCGCTTGAAAACTTCAACAAACGCAAATTCCCGTTGCGCGTGCTGGCAACCTCGGTGCTCGCGCTTTCGATGGCGGCGGGCGTAAGCATTGCCCACGCCGACGACTCCGGCCTGCCCAAGCTCGCGAACAAGAAACCCTTGCGCGTCGGCTTCGCCCAGACCGAAAGCAACAATCCGTGGCGTCTTGCCGAAACCAAGAGCTTCAAGGACGTGGCGGCCAAGTGCGGCTGGCAGATGGTGATGACGGACGCGAACAGCTCGGCATCAAAACAAGTCGCCGATATCCAGAGCATGATCGCGCAGCACGTCGACCTGATCGTGTTCCCGCCGCGTGAAGAAAAGCCGCTCGCGCCAATCGTGCTGCAAGCGAAGAAAGCGGGCATTCCGGTGATCCTGGTGGACCGTAACGTGGATCAATCAGTGGCGAAAGCGGGCCAGGACTACATCACGTTTATCGGCTCGGACTTCATCAACCAGGGGCAGCGTGCGGCCGACTGGCTGGTCAAGGCGACTGGCGGCAAGGCCAAGATCATCGAACTGGAAGGATCGACGGGCGCGTCCGCTGCGAACGATCGCAAGAAAGGTTTCGACGACGTGATCGCGAAGAATCCGGGCATGCAGATCGTTGCGTCGCAAAGCGGCGACTTTGCGCGTGACACGGGTCGCAAGGTCATGGAAACGCTGCTTCAGGCGCATCCAGACGTAACCGCCGTCTACGCGCACAACGACGAAATGGCGCTCGGCGCGATTGCCGCGATCAAGGCGGCTGGCAAGCAGCCGGGCAAGGACATCACCATTGTGACTATCGACGGAACGAAGGGCGGCCTGGACGCCATTGCCGCCGGTGAGCTCGGCGCGAGCGTGCAGTCGAGCCCATTCTTCGGACCGCTTGCGTGCGACGTGGCGCAAAAGTTCGCGAAGGGTGAAACGGTCCCGCCGTGGGTGAAAGTCTCCGACCGCTTCTACGACAAGAGCAACGTTAAAGAGAGCATGCAGTACGGCTATTGAACGGACGCGTTCAGCCTGACGCTTGAGTACTGAGCAACGAAGGTGTTCGAAGCGGCGCGCCCGGCCTTTTGCGGGCCGTCGCTTCTTTTGTATCCGGCGGACTGAAACGCTTGTAGCGTGAACCCGGCCGCCAGGGAGACGCACTAGATGAACACACCGAATTCCGGTTCCCCCCTGCTCGAGATGCAGGACATCGACATCAGCTTTGGCGGTGTGGCCGCATTGCGGCACGCGCGGCTGTCGGTGTCCGCGGGAGAAGTGCATGCGCTGATCGGGCAGAACGGCGCGGGTAAATCGACGCTGATCAAGATCCTGACGGGCGCTTACCGGCGCACCGCGGGCACGATTCGTTTCGATGGCCGCGAAGCCGATTTCCGTAGCCCGAAAGAAGCGCGCGAAGCCGGTATCAGCACCATCTACCAGGAGATCAATCTCGTCCCGTTCCGCTCGATTGCCGAGAACATTTTTCTCGGCCGCGAGCCGCGCCGGTTCGGCTTGATCGACTGGAAGACGATTCACCGGCGCGCGCAGGAACTGCTGGATTCCTTCGGCTTGCAGATCGATGTCAGCAAGCCCGTGCGTGAGTTTTCAACCGCTATCCAGCAGATGGTGGCGTTGGCGCGGGCGGTGTCGTCGGACGCGAAGATGGTCATCATGGACGAGTCCACCTCTTCACTCGATGAACGCGAAGTGGAGTTGCTGTTCAGCGTGGTGCGACGTTTAAGGGACGACGGCCGCGCGGTGATCTTCGTGTCGCATCGGCTGGATGAGTTGTATGCGCTATGCGATCGCGTAACGGTCATGCGCGACGGGCAAACCGTTGCGGAAAGCCCGATGGCCGCGCTCGACAAGCTGCAACTCGTCACCACCATGCTTGGCCGAACGCTGGCCGCCGTTGTGCACGAGGACAGCGCGGTCAAGGAAGCGAACCTCGCCAAACGCGGCGCGACGGCGATCAGCGCGACGAACATTGGCGCGGGCGCGAAGGTGTCGGACGTATCGCTCGATGTCCACGCGGGCGAGGCCGTGGGTCTGGCCGGCTTGCTCGGCTCGGGCCGCACGGAAACCATGCGGCTGATGTTCGGCGCGGATTCGACCGAGCACGGGTCGCTTTCCATCGATGGAAAACCGGTCACGCTCAAGTCGCCGCAAGATGCCATTGCCCGAGGGATTGCGTATCTCACCGAGGACCGCAAGGGTGAAGGGATCGTTCCGGAGCTATCGGTACGCGATAACCTCACGCTCGTCTGCCTGCGCGCGCTCACCAAACGCGGCGTAGTCGATGTCGCGAAGCAGCGCGAGATTGTGGATCGGTTTATCGAATCGCTGGGGATCAAACTGCGTTCGCCGGATCAGCCGATACGCGAGCTATCGGGCGGCAATCAGCAGAAAGTCTTACTCGCGCGCTGGCTTGCGACAAACCCCAGTTTGCTGCTGCTCGATGAACCCACGCGAGGAATCGATGTCGGTGCTAAAGCCGATGTTGCGAAGATCATCCGCGAACTGCGCGACTCGGGGCTGGCGGTGTTGCTGTCGGCATCGGAGCTGGAAGAGCTGACCGCCGTGGCCGATCGCGCTGTCGTTATCCGCGATGGCAAGACCGTCGCCGAACTCGACGGTGCGCGCATGAGCGAGGCGTCGATCATGGATGCGATCGCGTATGGATCGGGAGAAGAATCAGCGCTGGCAGAAGCGGTCGATGCCAAAGAAGGGCAACCATGAATCAGGAAACGCAACCGGCAACCGCCGCACCGCTCGTGCAGGCCACGCCGAAGAAAAAACATCGGATAACGGTTCAGCGCGAGATCGCCGTGCTGCTCGCGATGATCCTGTTCAACCTGCTCTTCACGCAGCACTTCTGGTCGCTGCAGACCTTCAACGTCAACCTCACGCAAGTGGTGACGATCGTGATCGTCGGCATCGGGATGACGCTGGTCGTGGCGACGGGCGGTATCGATTTATCGGTGGGCGCTTCAATGGCGATCGCCGGTTCGCTCGCGCCGATGATCTTCATGAACGTGGCCGGGCCGTTCGGCATTGCATTGGCGTTTGTCTTGCCCGTGCTGGCCGCCGCCCTCTGCGGCGTGTTCAACGGTTTCCTCGTCACAAGGCTCTCTGTGCAGCCCATTGTCGCGACGCTGGTGCTGTTCATCGCCGGGCGCGGCATTGCGCAGGTGTTCACCGACGGCAGCCTGCAAGCGTTCGATAACCCCGCGTTCCAGTGGATAGCGCTGGGCCGCGTAGCGGGCGTGCCGGCGCAAGTGTTCCTGATGCTTGCGCTCGTGGCATTGTTCGCGTGGATCGTGCGCAAGACCTTGTTCGGCCAGTACCTGCTGGTCACCGGCGGCAACGAACAGGCCGCGTACCTGAGCGGCATTCCAACGGCGCGCGTGAAGATGATCGCGTACACCTTGTGCGCGGCGTTGGCCGGGTTGGCGGGGTTGATATCGATATCGGTCAACTCCTCGTCGGACGCCAACGTGATCGGGCTGGGCTCCGAGCTCGATGCCATTGCCGCGGTGGCGGTGGGCGGCACGGCCTTGACGGGCGGTAGAGCGTACATAGTGGGCACGCTGATTGGTGCGCTGATCATCCAGTTGCTGCGATACACGCTGCTCGCCCACGGCATTCCCGACGCAGCCGCGCTTGTGGTGAAGGCGGGCATCATCATCGCCGCGGTGTATGTCCAGCGGCGTCAGCGATAGGGAGACATCGACATGAAAAAGAACCTTCCCATCCTGCTGGCGCTGGTGGCGTTGCTCGTACTCGGCGTGCTTCGATACGACCACTTTGCATCGGCCTACAACATCAACTCGTTCTGGCGATATAACTCGATGTTCGCGTTGATATCGGTGGGCATGGCGTTTGTGATCATCACGGGCGGCATAGACCTGTCCGTGGGGACGGTGGCGGCGCTGGCGAGCGTGGTCGCTGCGCTGATGAGCCCGCATGGTGGTCTGGTGGCGGTGCTCGCAGGCGCGGGTGCGGGGCTCGCGATCGGCGTGTTGAACGGCCTGGTCATCACGCATATGCGCATCCTGCCGTTTATCGTCACGTTGGCGACGAGCCTGGGGGCGCATGGTCTCGCGTTGCTGCTGGGACATAACGATGCTGTATCGATTGCACCCAGTTCCAGCTTCGGCAACTTTGGACAGGGGGATGTATGGGGTTTGCCGATTCCGGGAATCGTGGCGGCGGTGGCGGCTGTTTTGGGCTGGCTGGCGTTGAGAAGCACCCGCTTCGGACGACACGCGCTGGCCATAGGCGGCAGTGAGGAAGCGTCGCGTTTGATGGGCTTGAATGTAGACCGGACGCTGGTGATGGTCTATGCGTTGAGCGGCTTGCTGGCCGGCATAGCGGGCGCGATCCTGGCAGCACAATTCGGCGCAGGGCAACCGAATGAAGGCGTGGGCTGGGAGTTGTTCGCGATATCGGCAGTGGTGCTCGGCGGGACGCTGTTGACGGGCGGACAGGGATCCATTGCAATGACGATAGCCGGCGTCGCGCTGCTGGGTTTGGTGTTCAACCTCTTGAACTTCGAGAACGGGCTGGGCTTTATAAGTTTGTCGGCGTACTGGCAGTCGGTGATACGCGGCGTGTTCTTGTTGCTGGTGATCGTGCTGCAGGCGCGCGTGCTGAAGAAGCGGGTGACGGTGACGAAGCTGGCTCGTTGAGAGGGTGAGCCGCCACGCAACGTGGCGGCTCATAAAAACGTGTGAGCAAGTTTCAGGAAAGAGAATCTGCTAAGTTATTGACACCTACGCAGCAGAAAATCCCGCCATGTTCGACCTCTTCGACGACATCCCCAAGCCTGACATCGTATGGCTGCCTGACTGGCTCGACCCGCCGACGGCGTCGGACACGCTGGCGGCCTTGATCGATGAAATAACCTGGCAGCAGGACTCGATGACTACGCCCGCCGGCAAGATCCCGTTTCCGCGCCTGACCGCGTGGCAGGGAGACCCCGGCGCGGTGTACGTGTACTCAGGCATTCGCAACGTTCCCAAGCCATGGACGCCAACGGTTTTACTGTTGAAAACAAAAGCCGAAGACGCCGCTCGAACTTCGTTCAACAGCGTGCTGATCAACCGCTACCGCACGGGCATGGACAGCATGGGCTGGCACGCCGACAAGGAGCGTGAACTCGGGCCAGAACCGGTTATTGCCTCGGTGAGTCTCGGCACGACACGGACCTTTGACTTCCGGCATACGAAGACACGGCAGACGCATACGCTTCAACTCACCCACGGCAGCTTGCTCATCATGCAAGGACGCACTCAGCTCGACTGGGCGCACAGAGTGCCGAAGGAACCGGAAGCCCGCGGCGAACGGATCAACCTGACCTTCCGATACGTGGACTCATCGGCAGCGCCAAAACGCCCGTAGATCAATTCAACGCTTGGCGACGAAATCAATCTCGACCAGCGCATCGCGAGCCAAACCCGTCACGCCAATACACGTCCTCGCCGGCAACGGCTTGGGCAAAAAGTAGCTTTTATAAACCTCGTTCATCGAGGCGTAATCGCGTTTGAATTCGGTCAGGAAAATCCGCACGCTGACCACGTTATCCAGCGATAACCCTATCCCCTCCAACACAAGAATCAGGTTATCCATGACCCGGCGCGTTTGCGCTTGCACGCCTTCGGGCAAGGGCTTGGTGTCATCGGCGGGATCGGTCGGCATCTGGCCGGTGAGGAACACCCAGCCATCCGCTTCGGCCGCGTGAGAAAAAGGACCGACCGGCGTGGGCGCGGCATCGACCATGGAAAAGGTGGGCAACGTCATTGTGTCTCCTTGAAAAGATCAGGCCGATACCGTAACGGATCAAAAATCCGGCCGCCGGCCCAGACGATCACACTACGCGACAGCTTTGCCGCACTATCAAAACATCCGGCCGCAATAACCCTTCATTTTCATTACGTGACGGCGGCATGCGCTTTGCTTCAATCGAGCACCACAGGACGATCCCCATGCCCAAGAAAAAGAAATTCAAGCTCCCCAGTCGCAATGATCGTCAGGCACTTCTCTATGAGCGCCGCAACGTGAAGATGGCCGAATCCGCGCACGCCTACGTACGTGGCAGCACGACCAAATTCTATGAATGGCTCGATGGTATTGAAGGCCACACGCTGCCCGAAGGACCGGCGATCTGGATCTGCGGAGACTGCCACACAGGCAATCTCGGTCCCATTGCCAACGCAGACGGCCGCGTGCAAATCCAGATCCGCGACCTCGATCAGACCGTGATCGGCAATCCGGCGCACGACATCATCCGGTTGGGGTTATCGCTGGCAACGGCCGCGCGCGGCTCCGACCTGCCGGGTGTCACGACGGCACGCATGATGGAAGCCGTCGCGCAAGGTTACGAACATGCCTTCGACCGTTCCAGCCGTCGCTCCGTCAAGGACACGAAACCCGAAGAGGTACGGGTGATGATGAAGGAAGCGGTGCGCCGCACGTGGCAGCAACTGGCGATCGAACGCATTGAGGACATTGAACCGAGCATTCCTCTCGGCAAGCGTTTCTGGCCACTCGACAAGACAGAGCGCGCCGAGATAGAGGCGTTGTTCAAGCAGCGCGAGATTGCGAATATCGCAACCGCTTTGCGCAAGAACGCCGACGAAGAGAATGTCACTGTGATCGATGCCGCCTATTGGGTGAAGGGCTGCAGCTCGCTCGGCCGGCTGCGATATGCGGTGTTGCTGGACATCGACGGCGGCGCGATAGACGGAGATGATCTCTGCCTGATCGATATCAAGGAAGGTCTGAAGGCAGCAGCCCCGCGTTATACGACTCCGGACGTGACCAAACGCATGCCGCGCGATAACGCCGAACGGATTGTGGAAGGCGCTCGGCATCTGACGCCGTGGCTGGGTGAACGGATGCGCTCGGCGCGGATGAACGACCGGTCAGTGGTCATTCGCGAGTTGTTGCCGCAAGACATGAAGCTCACGGTAGAGCAATTGACGCAGGATGAAGCAGTGAAGGCAGCGCGTTACCTCGCGATGGTGGTTGGCAGAGCGCACGCACGGCAGATGGATGCGGCACAGCGGCGTGCGTGGTTATCCGAGTTGCGGCGGGCGAAGACGAAGTCGCTGGATGCGCCTTCGTGGTTATGGAAAAGTATCGTCGAATTGGTCAGTAGTCACGAAGCGGGCTATCTCGAACATTGCCGGCGGTATGCGTTGGCAGGGGCTTTATAACGCACACGTCCGTGCGCCAATGAAAAGGGCCGTTCACCAACACCGGTTGGATGAACGGCCCTTCTTCCTACAGACTGCTTTGACCCGTGGTTACCGGTCAACACTCAATCACGGTCACCGCGATGGTCGCCGTGCCAGCGATGATCCCGTCCTTCGTCATGGCGCCATTCACGGTGCCGCCATTCGCGTTCGCGCCAGCCCTCGTCGCGATAACCGCCATAACCGCCGTATCCATAACCCACGACAACAGGCGGAGGCGGTGCAACGTACACCGGCGCTGGCGCGTAGTAACCCGGTACGCCGATCCCCACGGCGACATCCACATGCGCGGACGCCGCCGCTGACACCAATAGAGCACTCAAGCCCAGTACCGCACCCAGGATCTTCTTGTTCATTGCGTCTCTCCGTGCACATGGTGTGCAAACGTGTTGTTTACGTGACCAAGTGTAGGGAGAGCGGTCGGATACAGGTGCTACCGGAATGCGATAAAGGTAACCAGGCGTATCTGTTTTTAAAACCCCGCCGCCAACCCATCCCGACGGCTATCGCTCGCCGCCACATACCCGCGCTCAGGATCATTACGATCCAGCTTCCAGATGTACTGCCCCGATCCAAAATCCATATAAGGATCGTCGACGGATTTGATCGTATGTCCCATCGCCTGCAACGCCTTCACCGTTTCGCGATCGAGCGTCGATTCCACATCGACGGTGAAATCGCGATTCACCTTCCAGCGCGGTGCATCGCACGCGGCTTGCGGTTGCTGTCCGTAATCAAGCATCCGCACGATGGATTGCAGATGGCCTTGCGGCTGCATGTCGCCGCCCATCACGCCAAAACTCATCACCGCTTCTTGCGTGCCATTCACGTCCTGCGTGAGGAACGCCGGGATGATGGTGTGGAACGGACGCTTGCCGCCCTCCACCACGTTCGCCGACTTCGGATCCATCGAAAAACCAAAACCGCGGTTCTGCATCGCGATACCCGAATCCGGCACGACCACGCCTGAGCCAAAGCCCATGTAGTTCGACTGGATGAAACTCACCATCATGCCGCGCTCGTCCGCCACCGACATATAGATGGTCCCGCCCGCCGGCGGCATGCCGAAGTCGAACTGTTTCGCCCTGCTAGGATCGATCAGCTTGGCGCGCTCGGTGAGATAAGCGTCGTCCAGCATCTGCTCGGGCGTGACGTCCATGGAACGCGGATCGGCGACGTACTGATAGACATCGGCGAAAGCGAGCTTCATGGCTTCGATCTGCAAATGCTGCGACTCGATCCTGTCGACGGTCAGCGACTTCACATCGAATTTATCAAGAATGCCGAGTGCAATCAACGCAGCAATGCCCTGCCCGTTCGGCGGAATCTCATGGACCGTATGTCCACGATAATCCTTCGAAATCGGCTCGACCCAGTCGGCCTTGTAGTTACGCAGATCGGCAGCAGTCATCGCGCCGCCGCCCTGCTTCGCGAACGCCGCGATCTTCTCGGCAATCTCGCCTTCGTAGTACGCGCGCGGTCCGTGTTCAGCAAGCGCGCGCAAGGTCTTTGCATGACCGGGATAACGCATCAACTCGCTGATCTCCGGCGCGCGGCCGCGCGGCATGAAGGTATCGGCGAAACCGGGCTGGTCTTTCAGCTCTGGAATGGCCGCCGCCCATTTGTACGCCACGATGCTCGCCACCGCATGACCACGCTCGGCAATTTCAATGGCCGGTTCCATCAGGTCGCCGAACGGCAGCGAGCCGAACTTCGCATGCAACGCTTCCCACCCCGCGATCACGCCGGGCACCGTGACCGCGTCCCAGCCGCGTTTCGGTTGGTTCGCCAAGCCGTTCTGCTCGCCGTATTTGTTCTTGAAGTAATCGACGTTCCACGCAGCCGGAGATACCCCCGATGCATTCAATCCATGCAGCTTGGCGCCGTCCCAGACGAGCGCGAACGCGTCGCCGCCAAGGCCGCACGACACGGGCTCGACCAGCGTGATGGCTGCTGCTGCCGCGATAGCCGCATCGACGGCGTTGCCGCCTTTCCATAACATCCGTAGGCCGGCTTGCGCGGCGAGCGGATGCGACGTCGAGACAATATTGCGCGCAAACACGGGCAAGCGCGGCGTGGGATAGGGGTTCTGCCAGTTGAAGCGGGTCATGGGAAACTCGTCTCTTGTGTGATGAAGGTTGTTGGGGTCAAAGCTCGCGCGGATCGAGCGCGTCGCGCAGTCCGTCCCCGAGCAGGTTGAAGCCGAGCACCGCCAGGAAGATGGCAATGCCCGGGAAGATCGACATCCACGGCGCCTGGCTCACGAAGTCCTTCGCGGTATTCAGCATCGATCCCCACGATGGCGCGGGCGGCAATTGCCCCAGGCCGAGGAACGACAGGCTGGCTTCCGCGATGATCGCCATGGCAACCGTGAGGCTGGCCTGCACGATGATGGGCGGCAGCACGTTCGGGAAAATATAGCGGACGATAATGCGAAAGTGCCCAAGGCCAATAGCGCGCGCACCTTCCACATAATCCTCGGCCTTGACGCTGATTGCCTGGCCGCGCGTGAGGCGCACGAAACGCGGCATGGCCGAGACGCCGATAGCAATCATCGCGTTGGTGAGGCTGGGCCCGAGGAACGCGGCCAGCGCAATGGCGAGGATCAGGAAGGGGATGGACAGCAAGGCGTCGGTGAAGCGTGAGATCACGCCATCGACGAGCTTGCCGAAGTAGCCTGCCAATAGCCCCAGCGGCACGCCAATCACCACGGCAATCCCCACCGACACCACGCCCGCCAGCAACGAAGCACGTGCGCCCCAAAGCAAACGCGTGAACACGTCGCGGCCGAGTTCATCGGTTCCAAACCAGTGACTGGCCGACGGCGCTTGCCGCACCGTCATGAAGCTCGCCTGAATGGGGTCGTAGGGCGAAAGCCACGGGGCAAAGATGGCCACGAGAATGACCAACAGCACGATCACAGCACCCGCCACAGCGGCACGATTGCGCATGAAGCGACCCAACGCGCGATTGCGTTTGCGCGGCAGAGCAGCTGTTTCCACTTCCACAATAGTCGCCATCAGCTTTTCCTCAGCCGCGGATTGAGCAGGACGTATAAGACATCGGCGAATAGATTCACCACGATAAACCCCACCGCCGTCACCAGCACGACGCCTTGAACAACGGCGTAATCGCGATTGAAAACGGCATCGACGACCAGCTTGCCGAAGCCCGGAATGGTGAACACCTGCTCCGTCAGCACCGCGCCCGCAAGCAGTTCGCCGAACAGCAGCGCGAGCACCGTGACGATAGGAATCAACGCATTGCGAAAGCCATGCTTGACCACCACCGTCCCGCGTAACAGCCCTTTGGCGCGCGCCGTCCGGATGTAGTCGCTGCGCAGGACGCTCAGCATCGCGCTGCGGGTATGCCGCATCAACTGCGCGCCGAGCGCTGCACCCAACACGAACGCAGGCATCAACATGGTCTTGATGCTCAACCAGAAGTCCTCGGTCGGCGACACATATCCGGACGAAGGCAACAACTGCCATTTCACCGATACTAAAAAGATCAGGATGATCCCGAGCCAGAAGTTCGGTATGGACATGCCGGTCAGCGCGAGAACATTAGCGCCGTAATCAAGCGCTTTTCCCTTGTTCGCAGCCGATAAAACCCCCAGCGGCATGCCAATGCCGATCGCGAAGATCATCGCCATCACAGCCAGTTGCAACGTTACCGGCAACTTCTGCGCGATGAGTTTGGTCACCGGCACATCGGTCCTCAGCGATGCACCCAGATCGCCATGAAGTATGTCCTTCACCCACAACGCGTACTGCACGGGCACGGGTTCGTCGAGGTGATACTTCAGCCGCAACGTGGCGATGACCTGAGGGTTCTGGTCTTCGCCGGCCATCGCCATGACCGGATCGCCGGGTAGCATTTTCTGCAGGCCGAAGATCATCATCGACACCAGGATCAGTGTCGGGATTGCGACAAGCGCGCGGTTGGCGATGATTCGCAGCATGGACGAATTACCCCTTGATGCTCACGCCGCGCAGACGGATCAACCCGTCAGGATAGGGCGTGAAACCCTGTACTTTCTTCGACAACGCATACGGCCACGGCTGCGCGTAGAGATAGATGATCGGGTCTTCGTCGGCGAGGATCTTTTGCGCGGCCTCGTAGACCGGCTTGCGCTCGGCGACCGTCGCTTTCACACGCGCGTCGTCGAGCAGCTTGTCGACATCCGCATTGCAATAGCGCCCGTAGTTGAGGTTGCCCTTGCAGGTCACGAACTGATGCAGGTTGCCGTCCGGGTCCGTGCGGCCCGACCAGCCGAGATACAGCAATTCGAAGTCGCCTTTCGTCGATGCATTCAGCGCAGCCGCGTAGTCGGTCGGACGCAGCTTCAGATTGATGCCGGCTTCTGAAAGCATGGCTTGCAGCATCTGCGCCATCTGGTTCGATACCGTGTTGTTACCGAAGGTCAGCTCCACATTGAGTTGCTCGAAGCCCGCCGCTTTCAGCAAGGCCTTCGCCTTCGGAATATCGCGTTTGGTCGTCTTGATCGATGCATCGAAGTACGGGCTGTTCGCCGGGATCGCCTGACCGATGGGCGAGAAAATCCCGCCGCCAATCACCTGGTTGATCGCGTCACGATCAATGGCAAGTTCGAACGCCTGCCGCACGCGTTTGTCCTTGAACGCCTTCGGCGCACGCGGTCCGTTCGAGACGTTGAAGGTCAGGTCGTAGAAGCCCAGTCCGCTCATCGAAATGAAGCTGAGGTTCTTGTCGCTTTTCACCGACGCCACGTCGGAAGGCGCAAGACGTTCCAGCATATCGAGCGAACCCGAGCGCAGGTTCGCGAGACGCACGGTGCTGTCGGGAATCGGCTGGAAGATGACTTTCTGGATCGGGTATTTATCGGCATCCCAGTAGCCCGCGAATTTCTCCAGCACCACGCGGTCGTTCTGCACACGCTCAACAAATTTGTATGGGCCCGAGCACACCGGATGCGTGGAAACGCCCGCGTCATCGGTGAGGGTTTTCGGCGCGAGCATCATGCCGGCACGGTCGGTGAGCGTGGCGAGCAGCGCGGCATCCGGCGCTTTCAACACGATCGCGACGGTGAATTCATCGACCACGTCCACATGATCGATGGACGCCAGTTCGCTCTTGCGATTGCTCGCGGGCATGGAGCGCGCGCGGTCCAGGTTCGCCTTGACGGCAGCCGCGTTGAACGGCTCGTCGTCGTGAAATTTCACACCGTGGCGCAGCTTGAACGTGAGCGTCTTGTTGTCGGCGCTCATGCTCCAGGAGGTCGCGAGCATGGGCACGATCTTCAGGTCCGGACCAATATCCACCAGCGAATTGCATAACGAACTGAACACGATCCGGTCGACCACCTGACTGCTGCGCGCCGGATCGAGCGTGCCGATATCGTCCTGCAAACCAATCCGGATAGTCGAGTTCGACTGAGCCATCACGGTGCTGCTACCGAGACTTGCGGCGAGCGCCGCGGCCAACATAATCTTTCGCATCTGGACTTCCCCGTTTACTGTGTGTTCGATTGTTCTTTGAGCGCACCGTCGACCAGCGCCTGACGTTGCCGGTACACCGCCAGCCGCTCGGTAAGCTTCGGGCTGACGATGGAAACAAGAGGCGCACCACCGCCCGCGTTCTGGATATCGCGCCAGAAATGACACGCGACCCGGTGGCCGTTTTCCAGCGTTTCGCTGACCGGTTGTTCGTCGGCGCAACGCACCTTTGCATGCGGGCATCGTGGATGAAAATGGCATCCTGAAGGCGGCGCGGTCGGACTCGGCAAGTCGCCGGTCAACGCGGGTTTGCTTCTGCGCTGACGCGGACTGCTTGCAGGAATCGCCTGCAATAAAGCTTGCGTATAAGGATGCAGCGGTTGATCGAAAAGATCATTCACGTCCGCCATTTCCACGATTTCGCCGAGATACATCACCGCCACGCGATCGCTCATATGGCGGATCACCGCAAGGTCATGCGCGATCATGATCAGCGTCAGCCCAAGCCCCTGCTTCAGCGACTCGAGCAGGTTGATCACCTGGGCCTGCACGGAGACATCGAGCGCGGACACGGGTTCATCGCCGACTATCAGCTTGGGCTCGCCCGCCAGCGCCCGCGCAATACCGATGCGCTGCCGCTGCCCGCCCGAAAACTCATGCGGATAACGTTCGGCGTAACCCGGCTGCAGCCCGACCGTACGGAGCAAGTCCGCCACACGGTCGTTAAGCGCCGCACCCTTCGCGAGGCCATGCAGCGAGATCGGTTCACCAATGATCTGGCCCACCGTCATACCCGGGTTCAGCGACGCGAACGGGTCCTGGAAGATGATCTGCATCTCACGGCGCAGACGGCGCATAGGCTCGGTGCCCAAGTGCGTGATGTCTTTGCCGTCGTAAATCACACGGCCTTCGGTGCTATCGATAAGACGCAGCAACAGGCGTCCAAGCGTCGACTTGCCGCAACCCGACTCTCCAACTATGGCAAACGTCTCGCCCTTCTGCACGGAGAACGAGACACCGTTCACCGCGTAGACCGTCGGCGTACGCGTGAACATGTTGCGTGTACCGCCAAAGTGCTTGGTCAGGTCCTTCGCTTCAATGATGGGAGCGTTGGGGTTCATACGGCCGCCCCGCCAAGAGCCGACGCGTTGAAATTCGCTTCAACCGGCGCGACCCAGCACGCCACCCGATGCGTTCCGCCCAGCCGTTTGTCTGGTGGCACCGCGTCGAGGCACCGCTGCTCCACGAACGGACAGCGCGGCGCAAACCTGCAGCCTTTGGGCATCTGTTCGGGTGACGGCACGGAACCGCGAATGGTCGCGAGCGCGCCTTCACGTTTTCCCACCGATGGAATCGCGCCCATCAAACCAATGGTGTACGGATGCTGCGGGTCATCGAAGATTTCATCCACCGAGCCATATTCCACGATCCGTCCCGCATACATCACCGCGACGTAATCGGCCACTTCGGCCACCACGCCCAGATCGTGCGTGATCAACACCATCGCCGTACCGGTTTCGGCTTGCAGGCTGCGCACCAGCAATAAAACCTGCGCCTGGATGGTGACATCGAGCGCGGTCGTGGGTTCGTCGGCAATCACCAACTGCGGGCGATTGGCCAGCGCCATCGCGATCATCACGCGCTGGCGCATGCCGCCCGACAACTCGTGCGGATATGCGTCGAGCCGGGTCTCCGGCGCCGGAATGCGCACGAGGCGCAGCATGTCCAGCGCTTCCTTGCGCGCAGCCGCGCCGCTCAAGCCGCGATGCCGCTGCACGCATTCCGCAATCTGATGCCCGACGGTGAACGCGGGATTGAGCGAGGTCATCGGCTCCTGGAAGATCATCGACATCCGGTTGCCGCGGATATCGGCGAGTTCGCGTTCGCTCAGCGTGAAGAGATCGCGACCGTCGAAGATCGCCTTCCCCGCGACAATATTGGCCGGCGGGCTGGGCAACAAACCCATCAACGCCAGCGACGTCACGCTTTTGCCGCACCCCGACTCCCCGACGATGCACAGCGTTTCGCCCGCGCTCACGGAAAACGAGACGTCCTCGACGAGATTTGGAACATGCGCGGCGCGCGAGAATTTCAGCGAGAAACCGCTGACTTCGAGTACGGGATGCCTGGCAGGCGGATTGACCTGATCGTGGCGATCAGGCTGGCGATCGGGCTGATTCAGGGGCAGCTTGCTTAACGTCGACAAATTCAATACTCCGCTGCGGGGGAATACAGGCGGCTAAGGGGCCTTTTAGTCTGTATCGGCGTGGGTATCAGCAACCCGGCGGCCGCCCGTCGCCAAAACTTTCAATGAAGTAATTATGTCGGCCTAAATCCATCAGGAAATATTAAACTTTCTTTTTGATACTTAATTTTTTCTTGAATAAGCCATGCCGACTATTCGAATGCTGAAGACGTTCCGGGCGGTTGCGCGGACGGGCTCGTTCGCGGCCGCGGCCGATAAGGTCGCGCTCACCCAGGCTGCGGTCAGCTTGCAGATGCGCGGGCTGGAGCAAGCGCTGGGGCGGCAGCTTTTTGACCGTAGCGCGCGGCAGATCACGCTGAGCCGGCAGGGGCACGAGATTCGGCCGAAGGTCGAGCAGATTCTGGATCTGCTCGATGAGCTGGAGGCTACGCCGGCCGGGTCTATGCAGGGGCCTGTGGCAATTGGCGCGGTGGTATCGGTGATTGGGGCGCTTTCGTTAGGCGTTGCGCAACTGAAGACGGCACATCCGGGGCTGGATGTGAGGTTGCTGTCGGCCCGTTCGGACGAGCTGACGGTCATGGTGGAGCAGGGAGAGGTGGATATTGCGGCGGTGGTTGCACGTCCCGACAAGGCCTTGCCTGAGACGCTCAAGTGGACGCCGCTGTACACGGAACCGTTGATGCTGATCGTGAGCCGCGAGATCACCGATACGGACCCGCGTCGGATTTTGGCATCGCATGGATTCTTGCGCTTCGACCGGCGTGTTCGAACCGGCGTGGTCGTCGATCAGGCGCTGACCACGCTCGGACTGGAAGTGACCGAGTATCTGGAGCTGAATTCCATCGAGACGATCGTGGCGCTGGTGCGGAAGAACGTGGGTGTGACGGTGCTGCCGCAACTGCATAGAGCGGGATGGCAGACGGACCCGTCGCTGCGGCTGATTTCGATTGCAACGCCTCCTATCCTTCGGACGGTCGGCGTGGTCGAGAGGGCTTCGTACGGACGCAGCGCCATCACGGCGGCGATTATCGAGACGCTTCACGATTAGCTTGCTCTGGTGCCCGGGGGCGTTTGGATCTCCATCTCATTATTGGCGAATTCCGAAAAGTCAATTGCATGCTATCGATACAATAAATCGATAGTAGGGGTATACACTGCATTTCATCGACGCAGCGAGCAGAAAAAACAAGCCACTGCGCCCCTTAAAACTCATGCAAATCGGAGCACATCATGAACAAGAATCTTATCGCCGCATTGTTGGTCGCCGCTTCCGCAGCTTTGGCTGCCCCCGCTTTCGCCAGCAGCGGCTACGGCCCGGCACCGTCGTATAACCCGACCGTTGGTGCACCGGCTTCGCAACGCGGTCAAAGCGTTCAAACCGTTGCAGCGGAAAACGCTCAAGCCAACGCGAATGCAACGTCGTACGGTGGTGTACAAGACACGCAATCGCAATCGGGCAGCCGCGTTAGCGTGAGCAACGAAAAGTCGCTCTACTCGCATAACTGATTTCAAGGCTGTACGAATCGGAGCGATCAGTCTGCGATTCGTCACAACGCCTAAGAGTGCAAAAAGCCGAAGCCCGGGAGAGCGCAAGTTCTCCCGGGCTTCGGTTTTTTGTACCTCCTCATAAACCCGGCTGATATCACTATCGATTTATTATCGATTTGGCCTATCTGGAATCTCGCTGTATTTTCCAGTACAGCGCGCTCCGGCCAAATCCTTTGATGCCTTTGCGCGCATCAATCGTAAAACAGCCCCCACACGCCATGAGTTCTTCCGTCATCACCGTCTGCGTCGATGCTGTGCGCGACGAAGCCCCCGGTATTCGCTCCTTCGCCATCTCGCGTGTCGACGGCGCGCTGCTCGACGCGTACGAGCCCGGCGCTCATATCGACGTAACCAGTCCGTCCGGCGTCACCCGGCAATATTCACTGTGCGGCGACCCGGATCGCAGAGAGCAGCATCTTTTCGCGGTCAAGCGCGAAGACGCTTCGCGAGGAGGATCGAGCTCGTTGCATGACCACGTGGAGCCGGGCGCGCATCTGCACATCGGGCCGCCGCGCAACTTGTTTCGCCTCGACCCGACAGCCAGCGAACATATCCTGATCGCAGCCGGGATCGGCATTACGCCGCTACTCAGCATGGCCTACCGCCTGGTTCGGAAGAATGCATCGTTCAAGCTGCACTATTTCGTTCGCGACCAAGCCAGCGCCGCCTTCCTCGCGTTGCTTTCGCAGCCCCCATTCGCCGACCACGTGGCGCTTCATTGCGGCATCGAACCGGATCGAGTCGATGCCGAAGTCGAAGGATGTCTCGTGGGCGTTGCTCCCGGCGCCCACGTCTACACATGCGGCCCGGGTGCGTTCATGGATCGTGTGGTCAGCGTGGCGGAACGGCACGTTTCCGCTGAATCAATCCATCTCGAACGGTTCGCCGCCGATCCCGCCACGACCGCCGCCACAGCGCCCATGCTCGATTCCTTCGAGGTGGAGATCGCCAGCACGGGGGCGAGAGTGCGAGTGAGCGAGGACATGTCGATAGTGGAAGCGCTCGCGTCCATTGACATCATCGTCGATACATCCTGTGGTGAAGGCGTCTGCGGCACCTGCATGGTCGATGTCGTCAGCGGCGAGCCTGAACACCGCGATCACTGCCTGAGCAAATCGGAACGCGCGAGCGGCGCGGTCATTTGCTGCTGCGTCTCGCGCTCGCGATCTCCCGTGCTGATTCTTGACCTCTAGTCGATCTCTAAAACCGACCTCTACGCGTCCGCCTGCGGAAACTGATCGAAGGTTTGCACCCTCTCGGTCAGCAGTTCACGCAGCCAGACGTTGCCTTCGTCGTTATCGAAGTTCTCGTGCCAATGCATCGTGACGGTCGCGCCGGGTAACTGCACCGGCAGTTCGTAGACCTTGAAGCGGCCATCGCGATTAAAGATCTGGGCCAGCCGGCGCGGCAGCGTCGCGTAGTAGTCCGTGACGCCGAGCACGCTGGGCAACGCAACGAAGTGCGGCAATTCCAGCAGCGTATTGCGCCCCACGCCCTGCGAGCGGAACGCGTCTTCCAGTGCATGATGACTGTGCTCAACCGAAAGAACCTGCACGTGCGGCGCTTCGGTGAACGCGGCCAGATCGATCTGCGCGCCGCGCGGCAAGCCGGGGCGCTTGCGCGTCATGCAGACATAAGTCTCATCGAATAAAAGCCGATGACGCGTTCGCGCCGTAAGCTCCGGCAAATTGCCGATCGCGAAATCGAGCCGGCTTACCCTCAACGCTTCTTCAATCTCCTCCACGGGCGTCGGCTCTATCCGCAGCTTCACGCGCGGCGCAAGCCGCTGCAACGCCGCGCAGATCGGCGGCAAATATGCCAGCTCCCCCGCATCCGATAACGACAGCCTGAAGGTCCGCGTACTGATGGCCGGGTCGAACCGTTCCGCATAACGCAGCGCTTCGCGCACCGTGTCCAGCGCCCGCGCCACGATTGCCGCCAGTTCGAGCGCAATGGGCGTCGGCTGCATGCCAACGCGCGTGCGAATAAAAAGCGGGTCGTCAAAAAGCGTGCGCAGGCGGCCGAGCGAATAGCTGACCGCCGGCTGCGACAACGCCAGCCGCTGCCCCGCTCGCGTAAGGCTGCGCTCTTCAATGATCGCGTTGAAGACGCGCAGCAGGTTCAGGTCAACGTGATCGATGGAGGTCATGATATTTGCCGCATTGATGAACCTACCGATTTTAGATGAATTTGACCTATGAGCACCGGCAGCCGACACTTCAATCCATAACTAGCGTCACGGCCCCCCACTTTACTCAGGTGATCGATGAGCGATTTCCAACCAACGGCCTGTCAGACCATCGACACGAGCGCGCTTTACAAACGCGCGCAAGCCGACCGCGTTTCCCCCTCGCTTTATAACGATCCGGCGATTTTCGAAGCGGAACTCGAACGCATCTTCTACAAGACGTGGATCTGGGTTGCGCATGAAAGCGAACTGCCGAACCCGGGCGACTTCCGCACCACGACAATCGGACGTCAGCCGGTGATCGTGGTGCGCGACAAGACCGGTGAGATCAATGTGCTCGAGAACCGTTGCCGCCATCGTGGCGCGACCGTGTGCGAGCAGCACAAAGGCAACGCGCGCGGCTTTACCTGCCCGTATCACAGCTGGACCTACGGGCTTGACGGCGCACTGCGCGCGCTACCGTATGGCGATGGCTACGAGGGGATTGTCGACAAGACGGAACTGCCGCTGAAGAGCCTGCGCGTCGGCGTTTATCACGGACTCATTTTCGCGAGCTTCGATCAGTCGATCGAACCGCTGGAGGATTTTCTCGGCGGAGCGAAACCGTGGATCGACCTGTTCATGAAACAGGGCGCGGGATTTCCGGTCAAGGCGAACGGCGAACACAAGTTCAAGTTCAAGGGCAACTGGAAGATCCAGCTCGAAAACACGACTGACCTGTATCACTTCCCCGTGGTCCACAAGTCGTGGATGAAGACGATCGACGACGAAACCGCCGCCGCCATCACCAGCTTCATGACAAGCGACAAAGCGTTTTGCCGCTCGCTTGGCAACGGCCATAGTCTTGCCGTCCTGGTCCCGGAGATAGTCGACCTGGACGAAGACAACGGTGCGCCAATTCCGACGCGCTACGAGGCCCTGGCGGAGTCTTTGGCGGCGGATTATCCGCCCGATCAGGTGAGGCGAATCGTTCGCTCGCTGATGGGCGTGGGCTTCAATTTGAACCTGTTCCCCAACCTCGCGCTGTCGATGGCATTTTTCCGCGTGCTGCGGCCCATTTCCGTCGAAGAGACCGAGATCCGTCATGTGGCGCTCGGCATGGACGGCGGTCCCGAGGAAGCCAACCGCGCACGCTTGCGCGTGCATGAACATTTCCAGGGCCCGTTCGGTTTTGGCAGCCCCGACGACGCCGAAGCGTGGGAGCGCGTGCAACGCGGCTCCCACGCGGGGCCCGACGTACCGATTCTCGTCAACCGCGGATTGAACCGCGAAACCACGGCGGCGAACGGCGAGAAGACAGCCCACGCCACCGACGAAACCGGCATGCGCGCCGCCTACGCGAAATGGCGCGAAATGATGGAGCAGCAATAACATGGACGCTACCAACGCCCTCCTCATGCAGCCCGTGTTTGCAGAAGCCGTGCAGTTCATCTGGCGTGAAGCCGAGATTCTGGATCGGAAGGACTATCGGGCGTGGCTTGAACTGTGGTCGCCCAAAGGGTTCTACGTGGTGCCTATCGACCCGCTTGCGACCGACTTCGCGGCCACACTGAACTACGCCTATGACGATCACGCCATGCGTGCGCTGCGCGTGCAGCGGCTGAGCTCTGGCTACTCGCCGTCGGTCACGGACGCCGCGCGAACGGTACGCACCGTATCGCGCTTCACCATGTCGAGTGATTCGGCGGACATAGTTGATGTACGCAGCGCGCAGGTCATCGTCGCGTACAAGCGCGGCGTCAGCACGCTGTTCGCGGCGGACGTGGAGCATCGCCTCGATCTGTCCGACGGTGAGCCGCGCATTGTGCAGAAGGTCGTGAGGCTGATCGATTCCACCGACGCGCTCAACGCGATCGGGTTCCTGCTCTAGCTCGCTCCCGGGAGAGATCCACCATGGTGGACAACGTATCGTTGCCTCTGCGCGTACTGTTTTGCTGCGGCGTGACGCAGAATTTCTTCGACCTTCCGCGCGAGCAGATCGGCACGGTCTGGCAGGCATACGGCGTCATGCTGAAGAGCATCGAAGCCATGGAGGGGGTCAAGGTCCTCGGCATCATGGACGACGACCGCGTGGTTGTAGGTCAGGCCGCCGGCGCACCGTGGACCTTCTACATCATGGCGGACGTCGACACCTTCGACACAGCAGCCGCCGTCTGCAACCTGTACCGGACCACTCCCGTGGGTGAATACAACCTGTGGCGCTACGGCAAGATCGAAGCCCGCATAGGCCGGGCGCTGACCGTGCCCAACCCGTCATGAACGAGATGACAGAGGCAGCGCTGGCCGACATCACAGCCCGGCTCGCCATGCTCGAAGCCGAGCGTGCGGTGCGCCAGACCATGATGCGATACATGGCGCTCTGCGACGTTCCATCGGGTGGCCAGCCTGCCGAGACGCTCGCAGAGTTGTTCAGCGTTGACGCTGTATGGCAAGGCATCGGCCCCGAGTACGCGGAGAAGTTCGGCGCATTGACCGGCCGGGAAGCGATCGTCGCCATGCTTGCGCGCTATCTGCCGCCCACGCCGCATTTCAGCGTGAACACGCACTTCATGGCGTCGGAGACTATCGATGTCGACGCCGCCGCGACGCACGCCACGGGGCGCTGGATCATGTTGCAGGCATCGGGCTATGTGACGGGCGGGGCCGAGCTGGTATCGGCGAGACTTGAAGTGGATTTCGTGCCGGCCGCCGGCAGCAAGCACTGGCTCATTAGGCATTTCCGCACCCAGCGCCTGTTCGATGCACCCTGGCAGGTCCATCCCTCTCCCACCGGCAGCTCCGGCGCCCTCAGGCAATGAACGAATTCATCAGCGAATTTACGCTTGGCGACGCCGACGGCCCGAGCATTGCGCTCAAGGACACCATCGATATCGCCGGCTATCCGACCACGGCGGCAAGCCGCGCGCTGCTGGGCGCGCCGCCGGCGCCACGTCACGCGGAAGTGGTGGACCGCCTGCTCGCGCAGGGCTGGCGTGTGGTCGGCAAGACCAACATGCACGAGCTGGCGTTCGGCATGACCGGCATCAACGACTACACCGGCACGCCTGAAAATCCGCAGGACGAGACGCGCATTCCGGGCGGTTCGTCGAGCGGGTCTGCGGCGGCGGTCGGGCTGCATCTGTCGAGCGCGGCGCTTGGCACCGACACCGGCGGCTCGGTACGCGGCCCTGCCGCGTGCTGCGGCGTAATCGGCATGAAACCTACGTTCGGACGCGTGTCGCGACGCGGCGTTGCGCCGGCACGGAGCACCCTCGATTGCGTCGGCCCGTTTGCCCGCGAGATGCTGACGCTGATCGATGTAATGGCCGCTATCACACCGGGCTTCGATGAACGCGTGGCGAACACGATGCCGTCATCGGTCAGGATTGGCGTAGTGTCCGCCGATGCAACCCGTGAGATCAGCGACGCTGTGACCAACGCGCCGTCGCTTGCGGGCTTCGCGTCGCAGGGCATCGAGTTGCTCAACCTGCGCGCCGCTTTCGATGCGGGACTGACCGTGATCAACGCCGAAACGTGGGCGGCATTCGGGCATCTGCTCGAGACGGGAAAGCTCGGTGCGGATCTGGTTGCACGCCTGCGCACGGCGTCGAAGACGACGGCGGCTGATCTTGCCGTCGCTGAGTCGGTGCGCACGCGCTTTACCGACGAGGTCGATCATGCGTTGCAGAGCGTGGATGCAATTGTGCTGCCGACCCTGCCCGCGTTGCCGATCACGCTGGAAGCGGCGCGCAACGGGACGTCGGTCATTGCCATGTCGTCATTGATCCGGCCATTTAATCTCAGCGGTCATCCGGCGCTCAGCCTGCCCCTGCCGATCGCCGGCTCGCCTCTGCGAGCAGGTTTGCAGATTGTCGGGCGCAAGGGCGTGGACGAACTCGTGTGCGCTATCGCCGCCTGTTTTGAAGCTTGTTTTGAAGACTCGTTTGCTCAATGGACGGAAACAGCATGACGGACAGGGTAGTCCTGGTGACGGGTGCCGCCCGAGGTCTCGGCGCGGTCATTGCGCGGCGCTTTCACGCGTCGGGTTATCGCGTGGCGATTGGCGACATAACGTTCAATGCCGCACAGGAACTGGCGAGCGAACTCAGCGCCGATCATTCGAGCGCATTTGCGTTGAATCTCGACGTGACATCGAAAGAAGATTTCAGCGCTGCGCGCGATGCGATCCTGGACAAGTGGCAACGCATTGATGTTCTGGTCAACAACGCGGGCGCGTCGAAGGTCGTGCCGGTGATGGACATCACAGCGGAGCAATTCGATCATGTCATCCAGGTGAATCTGCGCAGCGTGTTGTTCGGATGCCAGGTTTTCGGCCAGCATTTCGCCGATGCAGGCGCCGGGCGCATCGTCAACATCGCATCGCTCGCCGGGCAGAATGGCGGCTCGGCAACCGGTGCGCACTACGCGGCATCGAAGGGCGGCGTCATTACGCTCACCAAGGTTTTCGCGCGTGACTTAGCCTCGCGAGGCGTGACGGTCAACGCCATTTCACCCGGCCCGATGGACTTGCCCATCGTTCATGAAAGCGTGCCCGCCGACAAGTTGAGCGCGGTTGTCGCGAGCATTCCAGGCGGACGTCTTGGCTCGGCCGATTACGTCGCCGATGTGGCCGTCATGCTCGCCGCCGAGAATGCTTACTTCGCGAACGGAGCATGCTGGGATGTGAACGGCGGCTTGTTCATGCGATAAGGCGGGTGCTTTTCTTTTCAGGCGACGGAACCGCTTGGCGCCGTCGCCCTTTACGTCATCTTTACGTCGCGTTTTCCAGATTAAACCGGCTTGCCCTCACTCGATGCCCAGTTCGGCATCAACGTGTTGGTCGGCAGGGTTTCATCGACCATTTTCTTCGCGGTCTGAATGCCCGCGACCGGCAAGCCTGTCGGATCGAGCGCGCCGATCTGCACCAGCACCGACGCCTGGTCCCAATAGATATGCTCGTTGTACAGCTTGTCGCCGCGAAAACAGATGACTGCGAGCATGGGCACTTCAAAGTATTTTCCGGTCGGCTTGAGTCCCGGCAACAGCCAGTCGATTTCCCGATCGTGTGTCGCGCAGAACACGAACTCGTCGACCACCCGATCCGCGCCGATAGTGCGCGACACCGGAATCAAACGCGTGTCGGCCGGATTTGAATCGACGAAATGGTATTTGTAGAAACGCTTCAACTGGTCATGGCCCACACCGCCGGTCATCGTCGGAACGTGGTTGACGTAGGGCTGCGCCACCATGGTCGGCATGACGGCGTTGACGTCGCGCGTGCCGAATTCGTAGTAGCAATGCATCTCCCAAAGCTGGTTCAGGTCGTACACGGGACCGAGCACCTTACGCAGCAGCGCCATGGTCCGCGAGTACGCCATCATGGCCGCGGGCTTGTCAAAATGCTCGCGCTCGGGCGTCGCGAATGCATGATCGCAACCGGGATACACGTAGGTTTCAATCGACGGTTTTTGCTTCAGCGCCGCGATGATCTTTTCACGCGACTCAGTCGGCGTCATCGCGTCGTTCTCCGCGAAGTGGAAGATCATCGGACAGTGGATCGCCGGGATCTTGCTCGTGTATGCGTCAAGTCCCACGCCGTAGTAGCTCACGGCGCAATCCACGTCGGTGCGCGCGGCGGCGAGCATCGCAAGACGGCCGCCCAGGCAATAACCAATCGTGCCGACCTTGCCTGCCTGCTCAGGCAGAGCGCGAATCGCGGCAATGGTCGCGGCAATGTCGTTGACCGCGTTCTCTTCGTCGAGCTTTTCGTTGTAACCGAGCGCTTCCTTGAAATCCGCTTCGCCGTAGCCGAGTTCGACACCCGGTTTCATGCGCCAGAATAAATCCGGAACGAGCACCACGTAGCCTTCCTCGGCATAACGGTCGGCCATCGACTTCATATAGCCGTTGATGCCGAAAATCTCCTGAAGCAGCACGAGGCCGGGACCGGATCCTTGTGCCGGCTTCGCGAGATACGCCGCGAACTTGCCGCCGTCGTGCGCCGTCACCTGTATTGTCTGACCGCTCATCATCTCTCCTCCGTCGATGTTCAAAGATAACCCGCGAACTGCTTCTGGACCGCATCGCGATCGGCCGCGAGACCCGCACGGACGCCTTGCGCCATCGCGCCAACATACACCTCGTCGGGACCCTCCGCGAGCGCGGCGAACACGGCGTCGACCACTTCGGTTACCGACAGCTTCGGTGGTGGAAAGTCGCGGCTCATGTCGGTATCGATCGCGCCGGGCAGCACGCCGAGCACCCGCACATGATGTTCCGCGAGTTCGGCACGCAGGCATTCGGTCATGCGCAACGCCGCCGCCTTCGACGCGCACAAGGAGCCCATCATCGGCAAGCCGACACGCGCGAGAATGGACAGCATGTTCACGACCGCGCCGCGATTGGCGATCAGCGCGGGTGTGAACGCGCGGCACATGCCGAGCGTGCCGAAGTAGTTCACCTCCATTTCAACGCGGGCAGCGGCAGCGTCGCGGGGAAGAATGGCTCGCTCGAGCCGGTTGATGCCGGCGTTGTTGATCAGCAGCGTGATATCGCCGGCTGTTGCCGCAGCTTGCGCCACCTGTGCCGGGTCCGTGATGTCGAGCGTGATCGGGATAATTCGCGAGTCGCCTGTAGCAACGGCGCTGGAATCGCGGGCCGCGGCATACACCTTGCGCGCGCCGCCTTCGAGCAGGCTCGTGACAAAGCGTGCACCTACACCGCGATTGGCGCCGGACACGAAGGCGACGGAATCTTCAATCTGCATCGCATGCTCCTGGTTGAAAAGGACCGGACATCACTTGCGCTTATATTCGACAGGCAGGATATAGCCGCTGTCGAAGGTCTTCACATCAATATTCGATCGGTACGCAATCGTGGTCACGGCCTGCAGCAAAGGCACGACCCACGATTTCTCCGATGCCTCCTGACTCAGCGCGCGATACCCCGCCATACGCTTGTCTTCATCGACCTCGGTCATCAGGGCCTCGACACGCGGCGCCAGCGAGTCGTCTTTCCACGCGGAAAAACGCAGGCGCGGATCGAGAATGCGGCCCGTGTAGTTCTCGGGGTCGCCGGTCGAGTTGGCCCAGCTATAGAGCAGCACACCGCTCATCTTGGTCGCCTGGATCTCGCCGATCACCTTGGCCATGGTGGTCTGCGTAAGGTCCGCCTGAATGCCCACGCGCTGCCACATGCCGGCTATCGCCCGCGCCATGTCGTAGTCGCTCGGGAACGTGCCGTTGGTCGTCAGGAACGGCACCTTCACCGGTTTGTTCGGACCATACCCCGACTTCGCGAGCGCCGCGATCGCGCGTTGCGGGTCAAAGCCAATTTTGAAACCCGGCACGTCCGCGGGCGATCCGGGCGTGGCCGTGACGGACAAAGGCACGGCTTCGCCGCCGTAGAACGCCTTGGACAGCGCGGCGGTATCAATGGAGTAATGCATGGCTGCGCGCACGTTTTCGTCGTCGAACGGCTTGACGTAGTTCGGCATGCGCAGCATGTAGATCTCGCTGTACGGATAGATCTTCGTCGTGATGCCCGGCGTCTTCGCCAGGCGCTGCGCCTCGCGCAACGGAATCTGCACGGCCACGCCCGCCCGGCCGGATTCGACCGCGGCCACCCGCGCCGACGGTTCCGTCGTGATCTGGAACGTGACGTTCTTGATGGCCGGAACGCCGCCCCAGTATTTATCGAAGGCTTCAAGCACGATGCGCGAACCGCGTTGGTAGTCAACCAGCTTGTAGGGCCCGGCGCCAATTGGCTTCGCCAGGAAACCGTCGATACCGACCTTCTCCATGTACGCCTTCGGCACAATGTAGCCAGCCAGGAACGCGAGATAGATCGGCGCGGCCGGCGTTGGCTTCGCATACACCAGCACGGCGCGTGTGGGCGAAATGATCTCGACATCCTTCAGCGTCTGGAACATCCCGCCAACAGCCAGCTTCTTGTCGGCGGACGGACGATCGTGAAGACTGTATTTCAGATCGGCGGTCGTGAGCTTCGAGCCGTCGTGGAACAGGATGTCGTCGCGCAAGGTCACTTCAAGCCGCTGGTCGGTCTTGTCCTGCCACTTCCATGCCGTGATCTGGCGCGCTTCCAGCTTCAGCGTTGGCGAGTAGCGCAGCGGGGAATCGAAGACGGTCTCGTAGATGGATTGCGCCTGCGGCACCGTGATCGCCGTCGGGTCCCAGGTCGGCACGTCGGACATGTACGCAATGTTCAATACATCGTCGCTTGCCGAACCCTGTGCACGCGCGAAGTCCCACGGCAGTATCAGCCCAGCCCCTGCGGCCAGCGAGCCCAACAACCATTGCCTGCGCTTCGCGTCGATCTCGAAACTGTCCATCGATACTCCTGTGTCCCGGCATCGCGCCGGATGAAGATGCACGAAAGCGTGCCGCGACTTGACTCGTGGCACGCGCGAAGATGAATTATTGACGGTCAGAAACGATGGCGCAGCCCCAATCGCACTTCGATCTGGTTGGGCGTGCTCGAGCGCTGCAAGACGGGCGCGAGATCGGCGTACTGAGCGTCACCTGCTGCGTGCATGTAAGTGGCCTGCAAGTAGGTATCGGTGCGTTTCGACAGGAAGTAGTCCACGATCGCATCGAAGTTGTGATACTTCGGCTTCTGCGACGTCGCCGAGACCTGACCTTGCGTATAGCTGTACCCGGTGCCAAGTTGCACGGACGGTGTCACGAAGTAGCTCGCCACGACTTCAAAAATATTAAACGACACATGGCCGCTGATGTTGGCGCCGACCGTCGGGTCCAGTCCGAGGAACTTTGTGTTCGTATAGTCGGCGCTGATCTTTGCGGCGCCGAACGAGTACTGCCCGCTGATACCGAACGACTGGTACTTCGACGCGGCAAGGCCATAGTTGCCATCGACCGTGTTGGTCGCCGTCCACACGCCTTCGGGCACGGCTTCGGACGGGTGATCGATCGATGTGTACGCCGCGGCCAGTGCGACCGGACCGCCCGCGTATTTCACGCCGACCGACTTGACCGCATCGCGGTTGGTCGCGCCGGCCACGTTCCCGAATCCGTACAACGCCGACGCCTGGATGCCGGAGAAGACCGGCGAGGTGTATCGGACAGCATTGTTGATACGAAAGTCGATGCCGGTGTTGTCGAGATCGCCCGGATGCGGGAACAGGATGCCCCAGTTGCCGTTCGCGGTGTACAGGCCCACATAGTCGCCCATCATTTCGTTTTGACGACCGAGCGTGACCGTTCCCAACGTGGTGCTCGACAAACCCACGTAAGCGCCGCGGCCAAATTCGCGGCCTTGTTGCCCGAGCTTGCCCGAATTGATGTCGAAACCGTTCTCGAGCCGGAAGATCGCCGACAACCCGCCCCCCAGATCCTCAGCACCCTGAAGCCCCCAACGGCTGCCCTGCGAAATGCCGCTTTGCATCTGATAAGCCTTCGCGCCAAGCTGATTGTTCGAGAAGGTCAGGCCTTCGTCGATGATCCCGTACAGCGTCACGCTGCTTTGAGCGTACACGGAGCCGCTCGCGCACAACGCGGCGAGCGATGCAGCAATAAGAGGAGTTTTCACTTGGGTTCCGTTAAAGATCGTGGGTGGATGACGAGACTTCTTGATGTCGTGATTTCGTTTGTTCGTGACGTCGGACTTCGGACTTCCGGGTAGAACTCGCCGCGCCACGCAAGTCCCTGGGACGGCAGCGTCATTTCGTGAGAATGGTTTGTGTCTCCATCAACATTCTGAATTCAGATTATTTCAGTAAAAATTGGACGTCAAGAACTTGCCAAAATTGTTTTTGGGGCGAAGGGGCGCGACGGGGTGGGATGCTCAGCCGATGGAACGGGGTTGTTCACTCCTCGCAACGCGATTCGCATGAAACCGAACATGAGCAGCGCGGCAATCACTAGCCGCCGGAGCGGTGTGATCGCGGCACAAATTTCATGGAACTGCTGCCTTCAAGGCATTTTTGCACCTGCATCGCGCTTGTTGAGATCAAGCGGGCTTGTTACTCTGAATGGCACGACCGGTTTTGATGCATCGAAGTATGGCGGCAAACATCGCTGCACCGCGGCGAACTTTTCCTGCGGCACGCATGCCCCAACCCGGTCCGTTTTCGCACAAGCGCAACGCATTGCACGTGATCCTTGACATGCGATTTTTCTGAATTCAGTATTCTTCAATAATCATCATCGATGACTGCCGCCGATCTCAAGGAGCCTGTCTTGACCGAACTCACCGCGAATCCGATGCAACTCGCTCACGCGTTCAAGCTCGGCGTCTTTGCAGCCAATGCGGATCGCGGCCTCTCGTTCACGACGGTGCCCGAGCAATGGCGTGCAACATGGGACGACGTGCAGCGCGCCGCCGTCGCGGCCGACGCGGGCGGCATGGACTTTTTCCTGCCCATTGCGCGATGGCGCGGCTTCAGCGGCACCACGCATGTTCGGGAATGGTCTTTCGAGACCTTCACGTTCGCCGCGGCGCTGGCCGCGGTGACGCGGCGCATTGCATTGTTTTCGACGATTCACGTGCCGCTCGTGCATCCGCTGTATGCGGCGAAGGCGCTGGCGACCATCGATCACATCAGTCACGGGCGCGTGGGGTTGAACATCGTGTGTGGCTGGAACCCGGACGAGTTCGACATGTTCGGCGTGAAGCTGATCCCGGAGGCCTATAAACAGGCGGCTGAATGGTCCGAGATCCTGATGAGGCTCTACACGTCGGCCGAGCCCTTTGATTTCGAGGGTGAGTTCTATCATTTGAAAGGCGCCATTTCACGGCCGGTGCCCTTGCAGGCGCCTCGTCCGGTCACCATGAACGCCGCGTTTGGCGCACCGGGCCGCGACTTCGCCGCGAAGTATTGCGACTATCTGTTCACTACGTTTTCGGAACTCGACGCCGGCCGCGAACATGTCATCGATATCCGGGGCCGGGGACAAGCGGCGGGACGCGACATTGGCGTGTACACGGTGGCGCATGTGGTGTGTCGCGAGACCGGCCAGGAGGCGCAGGATTACTACCACCGCTATTCCGTGGAACACACCGACGAAGCCGCGCTCGACTATCACATGAAGCAGAAGAAGGGCTTTAGCAACAGCCACGACGACCGGGCGTTCACCGAGTATCGGCAGCGTTTTGCAGCCGGGACCGGGAGCTTTCCGCTGGTCGGCACCCCGGTTCATATAGTGGATCAACTCATCAAGATTCACGAAAGCGGGTTCGCAGGCGCCGCGCTGACCTTTGTGAATTACGCCGATGAACTGCCCTTTTTCTGCGAGAAAGTCATGCCCCTGATGCGCGAAGCGGGTTTGCGCAACGACACTGACTGACCCGGCTGATCCTTTCCTTATTCGCAGTTATTTGACTACAGCGCTTCTATCCGAACGGGCGTTACGCGCTCGTTCCGGAAACGCTCGTCCGAACGCGTTACATCACTCTTGCCTTATGACACTGACGACACTGACCTCGCCTTATCTCGCGTTCAAGCAAACCGCATTGCAGTATCCAGGCAACGACTTTCTGCATATTCCCGCCTCCGCTCGCAAGTATTACGCAACGCCCGAACCGCTGACGTTGAAATACGGCGAAACGCTGGAGCGGATCGATGAACAGGCCGAACGCTATCGCGATGCGGGTTATCGCGCGGGCATGCGCGTGGCGCTATTGCTCGAGAACCGGCCCGAGTTCTTCGTTCATTTCTTCGCGCTCAACGCACTTGGCATCAGCGTGGTTCCGCTCAACGCCGACTCGCGTCCGCATGAAATAGCGTATGTGGCTGAACACAGCGAGATCGTGCTGGCGGTCGGGATCGATACGACGAGGCCGCTCCTGCATGCCGCGCTCCAGGACAAAGTCCCCGTTGCCGATGCGAACACCTCCGCACTGCCCACGATTGAAAGCGCTGGCCGCACGGTCCCGACACCCTCCATGGACGATGAATGCGCGATTCTCTACACGTCCGGGACCACGGGAAAACCCAAAGGCTGCATTCTCGACAACCGCTATTTCCTGTCCATTGGCGAGATCTACATCACGGAAGGCGGCTTGTGCGAAGTCCGTCCGGACGTCGAACGCCTGATCACCCCGCTGCCGCTATTCCACATGAATGCGCTCGCCTGCTCCACCATGGCCATGGTGTTGTCCGCAGGCTGCGTGATCCAGCTCGACCGGTTTCATCCGCGAAGCTGGTGGGCGGATGTGGCGGACAGCGGTGCAACGATCGTCCATTATCTCGGCGTCATGCCCGCGATCTTGCTGGGCATGGAAGCCGATGCACCCGTCACGCATTCGGTGCGATTCGGCTATGGCGCGAACGTGGATCCGAAACATCAGCGGGTGTTCGAACAGCGCTTCGGCTTTCCGCTCATTGAAGGGTGGGCCATGACCGAGACCGGCGGCGCCGTGGTGATCGCATCGAGCCGCGAACCGCGTCACGCAGGCACGCGATGTTTCGGCCAGCCGCGCTCAGGCATGGAAGTAAAGCTCGTCGATGCCGAATACAACGAGGTCGCGAGCGGTATGCCGGGTCACATGCTGGTGCGCCGTGAGGGACCTCATCCGCGTCGCGGCTTTTTTCGCGGCTATCTGAAAGACGATGCCGCAACAGAAGCCGCATGGCAGCACGACTGGTTCCATACCGGCGATATCGTGCGTCGCGGGGACGACGGCAGTCTTCATTTCGTCGACAGGCAGAAAAATATCATCCGTCGATCGGGGGAAAATATTGCGGCACTGGAAGTCGAGGCGTGCCTGCTCGATCATCCCGATGTGCGTCAGACCGCAGTGATTGCCGCGCCCGATTCCCTTCGCGATGAGGAAGTGATGGCCTGCGTGATCGTGTCGCCGGGAACCGTGCGCGATGAAACAACCGCACGTGCGTTGCAGGCGTGGTGCCTGGAGCGGCTGGCCTATTACAAGGCACCGGGTTATGTTGCGTTCGTGGACGCGTTGCCGGTGACATCGACGAACAAGGTGCAGAAAACGCAGCTCGCCGCGTTCGGTTCAGACCCGTTGAACGCGCCGGAATGTCACGACTTGCGAGCGTTCAAGAAGCGTGTGAGTTAGTCGCTGAAACCAACAATGGCGCCGTCGCTTTCGAGACGCAGCGAAACGACGGCACCCGATGCGAGCAAGCGCTCAAGCCGCACAATGAGACGCGGTCCGGCGTGAGTCAGCACCGTCGCAAGGTACGCAATATCCCCGCCCGCCTTCCCCGCCCGATGATGCAAGATCGTGACTTCTTCAACGCTGCCGGTTGAAGCAGCCACCTCGGCGAAGTCATCGTGTCCGCAAGACGGGCACAACAAGCGCCGGGGAAAATCAACGTGACCGCACGCGACGCAAGCGAATACATTCATTGCGCGGCTCCCCGTTCGAGCACCACGGCATTCGCACACATGCCGTATCGATACTGCACCATGCCGTAACCGCTCACCGCCGCGAAGCGCGCGTTGTCCACCTGGCGCATACCGGCCTCGTGACGCAACTGGGTGATCGCTTCGACCAGTCCATGCATGCCCGCCGCCGCACCCGCCTGCCCCGCCGATAATTGGCCGCCCGACGTATTCACAGGCAAGCGGCGTGATGCAATGCGCTCGTGAATCAGCGCGTGCAAGTCGGGCTGCTCGCCGGCGAAACCGAGGTCGTTGAGTTGCGCGAGGATCATCGACGGATAATCGTCATAGACCGAGACAAGGTTCATATCGGCTGGCTGGAGGTTCGCGTCATGCCAGAGGGCGTCGCGAATGCTCGCAAGGCCCGTGACAAGTCCGTCGCCATGCTGATGGTCGACGTTATAAGCCGCACGCAGCGCGCGAATACGAACCGGTGAACGCTCAGCACAACGATGGGTCGACGAGCTCAGCACGATCGCATTGGCACCCGACACTACCGGCACGCAATCGTAGCGGCATAAGGGTTCGGCCACCGGCGCCGCAGCGAGATAGGTTTCGAGCGTCAACGGCTCACGGTAGACGGCCAGCGGATTCATCGACGCCCACTCGCGTTGCGCAATGCACAGCGCCGCATAATCCTCGCGCCTCAATTGCGAGGTGTGCATCTGCCGTTGCGTGAGCATGGCGAACAGAGGGTTCGGTCCGCCCGTGTTCAACGGCCGGAGATGCGTTCGCGTGGTTACGTTGTAATTCTCGACGAGCGACGTGAAATCCGCCGCCTCGAAATGGTCCCCGCTGACCAGGACGATCACGCTTGCATCGCCGGCCTGAATTGCACGCGCGGCATGCTGCAACAGATTGATTCCGCTCGCGCCGCCGTGACAGTCGTCCATGCACCAGCCCACGCGCAAACCGGCACGCCACGCAAAGTCAATCGCGTGATCGGGCGGCAAAGTGAACGATGCAACGCCAAGACCGTCGACTTCATTCGCCGATAATTCCGCCCGCAAAAGCGCGGCCTTCAGGGCCTGAGCGAGCAAACCCGCAGTACTCGTGCCGGCCGGCGCGTGACGCGTATACGGCACTTCGAGCGCGGCCACGATCGACACGCCTGTGAAGTCGTTCATTGCGTGGAAACGTCAGACCGCATCGTCGCTGCCGAGAAAATACTGCTGCTCGGCGTCATCGATAAAACCTTGCGTCGCCGAGCGCACCTTCATTGCGTCGCGATCCACGAAGCCTTTCAGCAGCACCTGCATGCCGTCGACAATCAGCTTCATCGTGCCAGGTTTCGTCATGGTTCCGTGACGCACCTGGCGCGTGTGATCGGCGAAACGCAGGATCGTGCCTTTCAGCCGCGTGTTCAGCACGCCTTCCAGCCAGATGGCGCGGAACTCGACATTGGCCTCGGTCATCAACCCGATGTCCTTGCGCTCGAATGCACGGCGGCATTTGCGATAAGCCGCGCCCATGCCGGCGAGTTGTTCATCGGTGAGCACGGCGGCGGCCGCTGCGGCCGCGCCCGGTTCGAGCATGCGGCGCACTTCGAAGATCTCGCGCACATCTTCGGCAGTCAGCACGGGCGTGATGAAACCGCGCGTGGTGCCGACCAGATAACCCTCGTTCACGAGGCGCAGCAGCGCCTGGCGAACCGGCATGCGCGTGCACTCGAATTCCTCCGCGATCTCGTAGTCGAGCACGCGGTCATCGGGGCCAATCTGCCCACGCTGAAGGCGGCCCAGCACTTCCTGATACACCGACTCCATCAGCGTGGCCGGGCGCAGCGCAGTTCGTCGTGGCTGCTTGATAACCGTCGGGTCGGCGGTTGCCATGGTGTTCTCCATTGTCTTGTCTCGCGATTTCGTCACGATTCGCACGATTTGCACGCCGCCGCGATGGCGGCAGTGTCACTGCAATCAATAATTGTACTGGTTGGTTTCCCGCCAGCCTCTCAAAGCGTGCCACGCATGATGCTCAAGCCGCTTCCTCCAACCCGGCGGGCGGCCACGGCGTTCCCGCATGGTCGCTCGGCACCGCGTCGATCAGCGCACGCGTGTACGGATGGCGCGGCGCGGCGAACACTTCCTCGGTCAGCCCCTGCTCCACCACTTCACCACGACGCATCACGAGCACGCGGCTGCACAAGTAGCGGACCACGGACAAATCGTGCGAAATGAGCAACAGCGCAATCTGCCGCTCGCGACGCAACTCCAGCAGCAGATTCAATATCTGCGCCTGGACGGACACATCGAGCCCCGACACGATTTCATCGGCGACAATCAATTGCGGCGATGCACACAGCGCCCGGCCAATATTCACGCGCTGCTTCTGACCGCCGGACAACTGCGAGGGAAAGCGCGTGAGGGTATCGGCGGGAAGACCCACATCGCGTTGCACCGACTGCGCGCGAGCAAGGCGCTGTTTCGCATCGAGCGACGCCACGCCGGCCGCTTCCAGCGCCTGCGTCAGGAGCCGCTCGACCGAGCGGCGCGGGTTCAGCGCCGACTGCGGGTCCTGGAAGATTATCTGAACCTGCTCGCGGGCACGCCGCACGCGCTCCGCGCTGCCGTGCGTCAGATCTTCGCCACCGATCATCACCCGGCCATCGGTCGGCTGTTCGATGCCCATCAACAGCCGCGCCACCGATGTCTTGCCACTACCGCTTTCTCCCACGATCCCCACGAATTCCCCGGGGAAAATCTGCAGCGACAGCGGCTTCACCGCATGGAAAGAGGTCTTGTGCTGCCCGAACACGCCGCTGCGGCTCGTGTATGTCAGCGCTGCCTCGCGCAGTTCCGCCACCGGTTGCGCGCCCATGACGGGCGCGGGCGGCAACAGCGGCGCCTGCGAATTGTCGATCAGCGGGGCATGCTCGCACGCCTCGCTGCAGGCGACCCGGTGCCCGTTGGGCGCCACGCGAGACTGCAGCACAGCGGCGCACGCGGCGCCGGCGCTGGGGCAACGCGGCGCGAAACGACACCCCGCGATTCCCGCCAGCACGGACAAGCCCGGCATTTGCTGAGCGAGCACCGGCAAGCGGCGCCGGGGACCGGTGAGATCGGGCGTCGCGTATTTCAGCGCACGCGTGTACGGGTGGCGCGGTTCATCGAGGACATCGCGGGCCGGACCGTACTCGACCAGATCGCCGGCATACATCACGGCGACGTCGTCGCAAACATGGGCCGCCAGCCGCAGGTCGTGCGTGATCAGCAGCACGGCGGTCGAATGCACGCGCTGCTGTTCCGCGAGCATGCGCATCACACGGGTTTGCGTGACGACATCGAGCGCGGTCGTGGGTTCGTCGGCAATCAGCAGCGCCGGGTTGCTCGCGAAGGCCATTGCGATCAGCACGCGCTGGCATTGCCCGCCTGAAAGCTGATGCGGATAGCGCTTGAGCATGTCGGCGGGCACCGGCAGTTGTACTGATTCCAGCGCCTTGCGTGCGGTTTCCCAGCGTTCGTTCGACGGTACGCCGACACGCGCGAGATGTTCATTGAAGGTATCGGCGATAGTCCACAGCGGGTTCAACGCGGTCAGCGGTTCCTGCGGAATGAACGCGATTTTCCGGCCGAGAAGGGCGCGGCGTTTGGCTGGCGGCATGGCAAGCATGTCCTGTCCGGCGAAGTGCATGCTGCCGCTCGTCACCGTGAATCCGCCTGGCAACAAACCTGAAATCAGCCGCGCCAGCATGCTCTTGCCCGCACCGGATTCACCGACCACACCCAGTACGCGGCCCCGCCCTATCGATAAGGTCAAATCCCGCAGCGCCGCGACCGGTGTGCCAGCCAGCTTCGCGGTCAGCGTCACGCCATCCAGCTGCAGCACTGCTTCCGTGGTTGGTGTTGCCATCGTCATTCTCCCTTGCTGCGCATGCGGGGATCGAGCGCGACACGCAGGCCGTCGCCAAGAAGGTTGCATCCAAGCACCGTGACCACGATCGCAAGCACCGGGAACAGGAGCCCGGACAACGACTCATGCATGGACACGCGTGCGTCCGCGATCATCACGCCCCATGCGGTCACATTGGCCGGCACGCTCAAGCCGATGAAACTCAGCAGCGCCTCGACCGTAATCGCAACGCCCATTTCGAGCGAGAACAGCGTGATCATCAACGGCAGCGCAGCAGGCAATATTTCGCGCAGCATGATCCGCAAATGCGTGAAATTGAGCAGCTGCGCCGCGAGCACATAGTCACGCTGACGCACGACCATCACCTCGGAGCGGACAACGCGGCAAAAGCGCGTCCAGTCCACCAGTACGATCGACAGGATCACGTTCTCTATACCCACGCCGAGACTCACCATCAGCACGAGCGACAACACGACCGGCGGAAACGACATCCACAGGTCCACCAGATAGCTGATGCTGCGATCGACCCACCCACCGAAATAGCCGGCAAGAATCGCCAGCACGCTACCCACAATACCCGCGCCGAACGCGGCGATCACAGCGACCGTCAGCGCAATGCGGCTGCCGTATAACAAGCGCGATAACACGTCACGGCCGAGGCTGTCCGTGCCGAGCGGAAACGCGGGGTCACCACCGGCCATCCACGCGGGCGGCGACAACATGTGCAGCAGATCCTGATCGAGCGGGTTATGCGGCGCGAGCCACGGCGCGAACACGGCGCAGAACAATACGCCCAGCACTATCGCGCCGCCGAGCCACAGGTTGACAGCGGGTTTGCGGCGCGCGCGAGCCGTTTTGCCGACGACCTGCACAAGCGGCGCAGCGGCTTCCGGCGATGGATCGACTGAAGTGGATTCGTGCAGCATGTCAGCCTTCATATCGTGCTTCGAACTCAACGGGGTCGTGGACATGTCGTGTGTGCTCAAGCTGTTTTGCGAAGGCGCGGATTCATGATCACGTACAGCGTGTCGACGATCGCGTTGATCACCAGCATCAGCGCGCAGAACACGATCGCGATGCCCTGGATCAGTACCAGGTCGTTGTTGCGCACCGCCTGCACCATCAGATTGCCCACGCCCGGAAACGAGAAGATCATCTCGACGAGCAACGCGCCGCCGAACAGGAAACCGAACTGCACGCCGATCATGGTCAGGGCGGGCAATGCCGCGTTCTTCAACATGTGACGCCACAGGATTCGGCTCTCCGACACCCCGCGCAGCCGCGCCACGCCCACATACGATTCATTGCGCTGATCGAGCAGGCTTGATCGCAGCACGCGGATCACGAGCGGCGCAAAACCAAAAGCAAGGGCCAGCGACGGCAACACCAGGTGACTCGCCGCGCTCAGCCAGTCGCTGAATTCGCCCTTCACCAGGAAGTCGATCAGCAGGAAACCGGTGAGATGCGGCATCGGAATGCCGTCGCCTACCCGGCCGGAAAACGGCAGCACCGGGAGGTACACACCAAGCAACGCGATCAGCAGCAAGGCCCACAGGAACGACGGCACGGACTGCATCAGCACGACGCCGAAGCTGACCGGCAACTCGCCGCGGCGCTCGGTGACGGCGTAAGCAAACACGCCGCCCGGCACGCTGATGATCAGCGAGATGACGAGCGCCGTGAGACAGAGTTCAAGGGTCGCGGGCAAGGTCGAGCCGATCAGCGTGGCGACCGGTTGCTGGAACGAAATCGATGCTCCCAGGTTGCCGTGCAGCGCATTCACGAGCCAGATCAGGAACTGGCTGGGAATGGGTTTATCGAGACCGAGCTGATGGCGCAACAGAGCGGCATCGGCGGGCGTGGCGTTGGGCGGCAGCATCATCGCGAGCGGGTCGGCCGGGATGAGGCGCAGCACGACGAACACGATCAGCGAGAGCATCAACAGCGTGGGGATCGCGGCAATGAGCCGGCGCGAGAGAACGGTAGAGATCAGCCGCAGCATCACAGCGCTCCTATGGGGCTCGACCTGCCGGCCGCAGCGTCAACGAACACCTTGCCGGGATTGAGCAGGTTTAAGGGATCGAGGGCGCGCTTGATCGCGCGCATTGCGCCGATCGCACCGGCGTCGCGGGTGTGGCCCAGATACGCGCGTTTCTTGCCGCCTATTCCATGTTCCGCGGACACCGCTCCATGCCATTCGCGCGTGAGTTCATAGACTGCGGCATCGACATGTTCGTGAAGATCGGGCGGCCCATTCTCCAGATGCGCGATGACATGCAGGTTGCCGTCGCCGAGATGGCCGTACACCAGCGTGCGCATAGTGGGCCAGCGCGCATGCAGCATGGCTTCGCATTGCCCGGCAACCTGGCCGATATCGGCAATCGCAAAGCTGATGTCGAAGCCGATAAGACCCGGCAGAAGAATCGGGAATTCAGCGGGAGCGTCGCGAACGGCCCAGAAGCGGGTGGCATCGGCGGCGGAGCTGGCAAGCGATGCATTCTCGATCACGCCGGCATCGAGCATCTCGGCAAGCATGGCCTCGAACTCTTCGGCTTGTCTTTCGGCGTTGGAACCCATGCTTTCCAGCAGCACGTAGAACGCATGCGTGGAGTCGAGCGGCGCACGTACGGTCTTCACGTTCGCGAGCACGTAGTCGTAATAACTCGGCCACATCACTTCGAATGCCGAGACCCCGCCTGACATCCGCGCGCGGGCATGCTGCAGCAAACGCGTGACGGCGGCGAAGTCAGGCAGCCCGCACCACGCCGTCGATACCTCCAATGGCTTTGGCGCAAGCCGCATGACCGCGCGCGTGATAACCCCCAGCGTGCCTTCGCTGCCGATCAGCAGGTTCTTCAGGTCATAACCGCTGTTGTTCTTGATCATCTTGTGGAGATCGCTGACCACGGTGCCGTCGGCGAGAACCGCTTCCAGACCCAGCACATGCTCACGCGCCATGCCGTACTTGATGACGCGATTTCCGCCGGCGTTGGTCGCGAGGTTGCCGCCGATCGTGCAACTGCCGCGCGCGCCGAGATCGAGGGGAAACATCATGCCGGCGGCATCCGCTGCTTCCTGCACGCGTTGCAGCACCGTGCCCGCCTGCACGGTAATCGTGCCCGACACGGTATCGACTTCTTCAATCGCGCTCATCCGCTCCAGGCTCAGCGCCACTTCGCCGCCGGACAGGTTGGCGCCGCCCGCGAGGCCGGTCAAACCGCCCTGCGTGACGACCGCTTGCTGGTTGGCATGGCAAAACGCGAGCGCCCGCGACACCTCCGGCGTTGAGCGCGGCCTGATCAACGCAATGGGTTCGGCGCCCGGCGTTCCGCTCCAGTCGCGCACCCGCCGGGTGCCCAGGCCGGAGCCAGGCGTCACCACGTCGGCGCCCAACTCGGCCACCAATCGTTCAACGAAGCTGCTCGAAGATGACGTCATGATCGACTCAGTCTTTAAGCGCGGAAACGGCTTGCTCGAAGCCGGCGCGCACCACTTCAATGTCGCTTGCGGCCACGACGAAGTCGAAGCCCTGCGCGCGAGCGGCAAGCGCGTCCTGCGACGACCCGGTGTAGATGCCGCACGGAAGCTTGTTCGCGTGCGCGGCCTTCAAAATGCGCGCGCAGTCCTGTTCGATCGTGCCCGGCGCCGCATCGCCTCGGGACAACGACAGGTCGCCAGTGCCTATGAACAGATAACCCAGCCCTTCCACGGCAGCAATGGCTTCGACCTGCTCCACGCCCGCAACCGTCTCGATCATCACGCCAATCGAGATCCGCTCGCCATCGTTTTTCATGGCTGCCATACCGGCAATCAGCGGCCTGATGCCACCCGCCGAGCGCTGTCCAAAGGGCGGATAGCGGCCGAAGGAGACGGCGCGGCGGGCTTCATCGGCGGATTCGATCAACGGCACCAGGGCCGACGCCGCGCCGGCGTCCAGCGCTTCGGCAATCGCCTGAGCCGAGTTCTCGCCCACCCTCACGATCACCGGAACCTGATGCCGCGCCTGCCCGATCACCGCTTCGAGGGCGGTGCGCTCCCATAACCCATGCTGCCGGTCAATCACGATCAAATCCGGCGCGGCCGTCAGGGCGATCTCCACGAGCGGCGTGCTGCCCATTGCGAACCAGACGCACGACAAAGCGCGTTTTTCCGCGAATGCTGCTTGCATCGATTGGGGCACCGGACGGGCATCGGAGACAGCGGGAATTTTTTGCATCGTATAGTGGCAAGAACTTCTTCTGGCAGCAGTTGGAACGCGCGGGTCGACACTCGATCAATCACCTGACCTGAAACGGCGTTTACGAAATTCTGAATTCAGATTATTGAGTTCAAAATTGGGCGTCAAGCGTTTTCAGCCTCCGTCCCCCATGTTCAGCACGATCCGGCCACGCGTAACCTGACCCGCTTCAAAGCGGCGGTGTGCATCGGCTGCTGCGGCGAGCGGGAGCGTGGCCATCACCCCGGGTGTGAGCACGCCTTCGGCGGCGAGTCGGGAGACGGCATGGAGCGCTTCCGGCGCGTCCGAGATCATCGCGCGCGTGACGGTGACGCCGTATTTTTCGGCCTGGTTTTCAAACGGCATGGCGGTCAGGTAGACGAGCTGACCGCCGGCTTTCAGTACCTGATATGACCGCGCATGCGTCTCACCGCCGATCAGGTCGAAGACGACATCGATATGACGCAGCAAGCCGAAATCCTCGCGATCGTAGGCCACTGCCCGATGCGCGCCGAGCCCCAGCACATAGTCGATATTCTGCGCGCGGCAAGTCGTTGTCACGTTGAGGCCGAGATGACGCGCGAGCTGGATCATCTGGCTGCCGACCGCGCCCGCGCCGCCATGAATCAGCACGCTCATGCCTGCCGATAGCGTCGCGGTCCGGTACATCGAAATCCATGCGCTGACGCCGGGCTGAAGCAACGCAGCCGCTTGCGAAATCGAGAGGTTGGCTGGCTTCTTCACCACGCGCGACGATGCACAGACGATCGCTTCGGCGTAGGTCCCGCTACCTGCCGGATCCGCCGCGACGCACACTTCATCGCCTATGGAAAACCCTGTTACCCCCTCGCCGATCTGATCGATGACACCCGCGCCGTCACGCCCCGGAATCTTCGGAAATGCCAGCGAGAAGTGCGCTTGCAAGGCGCCCGAACGCAGCTTCGCGTCGATCGGCGATACCCCTGCGGCCTTCAGGCGAACACGCACTTCATCGGGTCCCGCGAAGGGCTCGTCGAGCGTGACAAGCTCAAGGACATCGGGTGCGCCGTACCGCCAATACCGGATCGCTTTCATGCCGGTGCAGCGTCGCAATCACGACCCGATTCGAGCAGCGCGCGGATCAGGAACATCTCGGTTTCGTGCGTCGAGCAGATTTGCGCCCATGCGTCATCCGATTGCGTGGCGAGCCGCCACGTGAAAAGCGTGATGACGGACGTGCCTTCGGGATGCCCCAGCACCGGGCCATCGAATACGCGTGCGGCATTGCGAAATCGCAGGCCGCCTTCATTGCCGCCGACTTCGTAATCGATCGTCAATGCGACCGGATCGGCATGAATCCGCACCCAGGTTTCAGCGCCCGTGAACACCGATTCTCCAACGAACGTCTGCTTCCCGACCGTTCTGCGTTTCCAGCTTCCCAGCGCCCATCGGCCCTGACGCTCCCCGTCGGCCATCAGTAAAAAAGCTCGCCGGGCGTCGGCCTGAACGCGAATGCTGCTGCTATGACAATGTGCGTCGATCACCTTGAGTTTCCGGGTAGGTTTTCAAAAAGGGCGTGAGCGCAAAAAATCACGTCCAAAGCTTTTTGCAACATTCTGAATTCAGATTATTATCGGAAACATTGTTCGTCAAGCGACGTTTCCAGATCGTTTTCAGCCTGCCCAACCGGAAGCAAAACTCATGGATGTCTGCCTCTTTCTGATTGCGACCGAGCGCGCAACGACCGATGTGACCCAACCGCTTAATGCCCAAGGGATTCTCGATGCGGCGGCTGCCTTCCCCGGTATCAGGCGCGCGGTGGTCCACGTGCCTGTGAAAGGCGGCGCGAACGACCCGTACCTGCATGCCGAGGCGCCGCCGCGTTGCACGCTGCAGGCTTACTTCAGCAGTATCGATGCGCTGGAAAGCGTCTTGCGCGAAGGCGGCAACGCGCATGCGCTATTGAACCTGACAGGGTTGAAAGAGTGCGACCTGACGCAGCAGGTCATGGCCGTGCGGCGCTTTCCCGTGCCCGACCCGGGCACGCAACGGGCCGATGAGCCTCGCTGCACCTATCTGGTGAGCTACGAAGGTCCGGCGGAGGATTTGAACGCGTGGCTGGGTCATTACATCGACAGTCACCCGCCAATCATGGCTCGCTTTCCCGGGATCCGGGAGATCGAGATCTATACGCGGATGGATTATCGCGGTGCGCTACCGGTGGCGCGATCGAACGCCATGCAGCGCAACAAGGTGGTCTTCGATTCGCCGGACGCGCTGAACGCCGCGCTGGCGTCGCCGGTGCGTCACGAGATGCGTGCCGACTTCAAGAACTTCCCGCCGTTCAGCGGCGCAAACCTGCATTTCCCCGTGATCAGCAGTGCACGCGACTTTACGGCTGCCTGACGCCGATCGTGCCCTACGCTTTCAGCAAGCAACCGGCGCCCTCGCCACCCGATGAAAATCGCGATCGAAGTAAATCAGGCCGTCGCCGTCGTGGCGCACCACCATGTCCGCGACTTCCACGAACATTACCGAGTGCGACCCGACGGTCTTCCGCTCGACAATCCGCCCTTCCAGGCTCGCCAGTGCATCGGTCAGAACAGGCGTGCCGAGCAGCCCCGCAGTCCAGGTCTGCTGCTCGAAGCGGGCGTTCATCGGCAGCTTGGTCATGCCGGCGAAATGCCGCGCAAGCTCCTGCTGATTACCGGGCAGCACATTGATGCAGACCATGCCATTCCCCGCGAACACCGCATGCGCGGCGCTCGACTGGTTCACGCAGACGAGCATGGTGGGCGGGCTATCCGTGACCGAACAGACCGCGCTTGCCGTGATGCCGCAGCGGCCGTGCGGGCCATCGGTCGTAATGATGTTCACAGCCGCCGACAGATGCGCCATGGCTTCGCGGAACAACTTGCGGTTATCGACTTCATTCATGCGGCCTCCAGGCTTACGGATACGGCGTGATCGTGGGCGCGATGCCCGCGAAAATGGCGCCGGCGCCGTCGTAGGTCGCTTCCCCCAAAAAGGCGTGCTGCGTCACGACCATGGAATCGCGAACGAGGCGCTGCATCCGGTTGTTCCGGTAGATTGCCGCGACACCGGCCAGCCGGTAAGCCTGCTGGACCACATCCGCGCACACATGGGCCGCGTGCGTGGCGCTCAGGCGCAACAAGCTCGCTTGTTCGGGCGTAACCGGGCGGCCGGCCATGATCGAGTCCCAGGCATCTTCGGACGCTTGATAGAAGAACGCGCGGGCGCTGCGCCACTGCGCTTCGGCGCGACCCAATTCGATGCGGAAGTACGCACGATCGGCCAGACGTGGCGCGCCGGTCGTCGTTTTCGTGCCGCCCGACATCTCCGCAGCCAGGTCGAGCGCCGCGCGCGCCAGTCCGACGTTGACCGCCGCATGGACTTCGGCCTGGTACGAAACGGCGGGATATTTGTACAAGGGCTCATCGATCACCGCGCCGCTGCCGCGCATGAAGGTCCACGGATCGGCGACGAATTTGTCTTTCAGGCGCAGATCGTGGCTGCCCGTGCCCTGCATGCCGACCACGTTCCAGTTATCGACGATCTCGACTTCTTCCGCGCGAAACACCGCCGTCAACGGCTTGCCGGCGTTCGGACTGTCGCTGCCGGCGGGCGCCCCGCCAATGCCCACGCCGATCCAGTCCGCTCCCTTGCAGCCGCTCGCAAAGTGCCATTGACCGCTCACGGTCCAGCCACCCGCGGCGGCGGCGGCCGGTTGTACCGGGTAAAGGCCGCCGGCGAATACCTGATCCGGGCCGCTTGCGTAGATTTCACGCTGGGTTTCAACGGGCAAAGCCGCGAGATAGACATTGGCCGAGCCGAACGCGGCCACCCACGCCGTGGACCCGTCCGCCACCGCGATGCGTTCCAGCACGCGCAGGAAATCAGCCGGCGCAAGCGCGTCGCCGCCGAAACATCTGGGCGTGCTTGCGCGGAAAATGCGAGCGCGCTTCATGGTCGCGATCATGTCGCGGGGAACATGCGAGAGTTCATCGAATTCATCGCGGCGCGCGGCAATTTCCGCGATGACATCGTCCAGCGCGAGCGGATTGGCGATTGCGCTCGATGCGTGGGTAAGGGGCGCCAGCTTGGGGTCGTCTGCGAGATTCATCGGGGCTCCGGCGTGGATTTGTGTCGGTGGGATGGCTTGCCCTCAAGATAGAATTGGTCCACCCATGCGTCAAATTCGCACCAATAATGGATGCCATGAACCAGACGAATAGCGGTCTCGCCGACCTCAACCTGTTGCGTGTATTCCTCGCGATCTGGGACCTGCGCAGCCTCACCGCGGCGGGCGAGCGGCTGGGTCTGACACAACCCGCCGTGAGTCATTCGTTGCGGCGTCTGCGCACCCTGTTCGACGATCCGCTGTTCGTGCGCACGCCGCAAACCATGGTGCCTACCGAGGCCGCGATCCGCCTTCACGGTCCGCTCGATGAAGCGTTCAGCATCATTAGCCTCGCGATGCAGGCGCATGGTCACTTCGATCCCGCGACCGCATCACGCGTGTTCAAGATATCGATGTCGGATATGTCAGAGTTCTACTTCCTGCCGCCCTTGCTTGCCGCGTTGGAAAGCACGGCGCCGAAGGTTCGCTTCGAGATCGTGCAGCTTGCGTCCGAATCGGCGGGCGCGGCCATGCGCGCCGGCGAGATCGATCTCGCGCTCGGCTACATGCCGGGGCTTGCTGAAGACTGTATAGGCGACACGCTGTTTTCAGACGAACACGTGTGCCTGGTTCGCGCGGGACATCCGCTGAAGGGGAAGAAGGCGTCGAAGCAGGATCTGGCTGGTTTGCGATACGTCTATGCAAGCACGAACGCCACCGGGCACCGGATGATCGAGCAATGGCTCGCGGAACTCGGCATGGAGCGCGATATCGTGCTGCGGCTGCCGCATTTCATCGTGGCGCCGGAGATTGTCCGGACCACGGATCTCGCGGTGATCTTTCCACGCAGCATTGCCGAGCGCTTCAATCGCGGTCACGCGTTCCGGTTGCTCTCCTTACCGTTCGATTTGCCGGCTATCGAGGTGAAAATCCACACGCATGTGCGCTTCTCAAGCGATGCCGGTATTCAATGGCTGCGCGATGTCCTGATGGACATGTTCGCCGCGCAGCCTTGAGGCGCTACTGCCCGCGTTACTGCCTGTAGCTCGTGTCGGTGCGCTCAAGGCGGCGGATCAACGCGTCCAGGACCTGATCTCCGCCGCCAAAGCGCGGATCGTATTGAAGCGCGTCGCGAGTCGAGCGCTCGCTGATTTTTGGATCGACAAGCAGGGTCTTGCCTCGCATGGAATGCGTCGCGAGTTGAATTTCGCATGCGCGGTTCAGGGTCCAGATCAGCACGAACGCATGGCCGAGCGTGGCGCCATGCGCGAGCAAACCGTGATTGCGCAGGATCATCAGCCGCTTGTTATTCAACGACGCCACCATGCGCGACTTTTCTTCATCATGGACGGTCGTGCCTTCGAACGTGTGATACGCGACCATGTCGTGCAGTTGCGACGAATAGATGTTGTTGTCCTCCAGCCCCTCCTCCATGCACGCGACCGCGACGCTTGCCGTGGTGTGGATATGCATGACGCAATGGGCATCCGGAACGTTGGCGTGCACGGCGCTGTGGATGGTCAGCCCTGCCGGATTGACGGGGTACTGACTGTCGCTGAGGACTTTGCCGGTCAAGTCGATCTTCACCAGGTTCGATGCGGTGACTTCATCGTAAGCAAGTCCGAACGGGTTGATGAGGAGTTGATCGTCGGTACCCGGCACGCGCAACGTGATGTGGTTGAAGATCAGTTCATGCCAGCCCAGCATGAAAAACACGCGATAGGTCGCGGCCAGTTTGAGGCGCGCAGCCCATTCGGCATCGGTGCAAATAATCGGACGGGCTGCAGCGGTTTCCACAACGGTCATATTCAGCTCCAAGTCAGCTTCATTGAGTTTCAAGCAGATAAGGAATTCTGAATTCACTTTATCAGAACGAAATTTTCGAGTCTATTATTCGTTGTGGTGGCTGGGTGAGCGGTGAATATGCTGCCCGGACAAGCTGGGGTCAGTTCACTTGCAGGGATAAGCGTGATGCGCAGGGACCAAGCGCGGCTTAATGTTCTCTTAAGTCTTGCGTTTTACGATGCGTCTCATTGATCCCCCTGTAGTACCCCCTCTTCAGGCCGCTTTTGCGGCCTTCTTTTTTTAGGTACGACCGATGAAGACCCTTTGGCGTTTGTGCGCAGTAGCCGTATGCCTGGTCGGTGGCGTCGGTATTGCGGTATGGCTGTTTTCCGTGATCGTCCGTATTGTCTGATCAAGCAGGCTTGGGTCCGCTGTCACGCTCGCTTCGTCTGCGCCTGCATATTGAACGCGAGTTTCATCGGCTGCCATTCAGCGCTCGTTGCACCCGGCAGCGGACGCTGAAAACTCGCCATCAATGCGTTCCACTCAGTCACGCGCGGGTGAACGTCAGGGCCCGCCACGAGCTGGTCGAAGCTGAAGTCGGGCGTAGTCTCAATCAACATCACCAGCCGCGTATCGCGCCGCCAGATCGTCATGTCGAGAATGCCTGACGCCCGCAGCGCATCAAGCACCTCGGGCCAGACCGCCTCGTGATAGTGATCGTATTGCGCGATGACCTCAGGGTCATCGCGTAGATCGAGCGACAGGCAATGGCGCATCACATTCTTGTTCATGGCTTACGCCGCCGCACGGGCATCGACGCAAACATGCGTGCGCTGCGTCGCGTTAATCGCGTCCCAATCCCAGTCAATGCCAATCCCCGGCTCCATCGGCGCGACGGCATAACCCTGCTCGATCTGAACCTGCTTGCCGGTCAACGCGTCGAGTTGCGGAATATATTCAAGCCACGTTGCGTTCGGCACGGCCGCGCACAAACTCACATGCAGCTCCATCAGGAAGTGCGGGCAGATGGACACGTTCATGGTCTCCGCCAGATGCGCCACTTTCAGCCACGGAGTGATCCCGCCCACGCGCGCGACATCGGCCTGAACGATCGAGCATGCATCGGCCTTCAGATACTCGGCGAATTGCGCCGGGTGATACATCGATTCCCCTACCGCAATGGGCACGGGACTCGCGGCGCAAAGCCGCTGGTGCGCGGCGATATTTTCAGCGGGCATGGGCTCTTCGAACCATGCAAGCCGCAACGGTTCGAACGCATGCGCGCGGCGGATGGCTTCAGACAACGTGAAGCCCTGGTTTGCGTCGACCATGATCTCGAAGTCATCGCCCATGGCGTTGCGTACAGCCGTGAGACGCCGCGTGTCTTCAGCCAGATGCGGGCGGCCAACCTTGATCTTCGCGCCATGAAAACCGGCATCGCGCGCCTGCAGGGTTTGATCGACGAGTTCCGCCTCGGACAAATGCAACCACCCGCCTTCGGTGGAATACGTGCGCGTGCGCGGCTTCGATCCGCCGGCCGCGACCCACAACGGCAGGTTCACCACGCGCGTGTTGCGGTCCCATAGAGCGGTATCGATTGCTGCCAGCGCCAGGCTCGTGATCGCACCGACCGCCGTTGCGTGCGTATGGAAAAAGAGGTCGCGCCAGATGGCTTCATACTCGGCCGGGTCGCGCCCGACCAGCAACGGCGCCAGGTGATCATGCAGCAACGCGACGATAGACGAACCGCCCGTGCCGATGGTGTAGGTGTATCCGGTGCCCACGCTGCCGTCGCTGCAATGGAGGGTCACCAGCACGGTCTCCTGGACCACGAACGACTGGATCGCGTCCGTACGTTTGACCTTGGGTTGAAGGTCGACCTGGCGGATGTCGACGGTATCGATAGTTGTCATTTTTGGGTTTCCTTTAAAGCGCGTTCAACCTTTCACGCCGCCGAGCGTCAAGCCCGCGATCAGGTGTTTTTGCACGATGAACGTCAGCACGATCGCCGGAATGATGATGATCACGGCCATCGCGCACATGCCGGCCCAGTCGACCGAAAACTGCGCGGTGAAGTCCATCAGCCCGACGGGCAGCGTCTTTGTATCGGGGCTCCGGCACAACTGCGTGGCGAGGGCGAATTCGTTCCAGCTAGTGAGAAACGCAAAGATCCCCGCCGATGCAATCCCGCTTTTTGCCAGCGGCAACTCGATGCGCCAGAACGCTTGCCAGCGGTTGCATCCATCGATCTGCGCCGCTTGCGACAACTCGATCGGCACCTCGCGAAAGAAGCCGTCGATAAGCCATACGGTGAACGGTACATTCATCGCAAGATAAACAAGGATCACGCCAATGCGCGTATCGAGCAGGCCGGTCCATGCCCACAGCATGAAGATAGGCAGCGACAACGCAATGCCCGGAATGGCGCGCGTGAGCATCAGCGCCACGAACATGACTTGCTTGTGCCTGAACTCGAAGCGCGCGAATGCATACCCGCCAAGTACGCCGACTGCGAGCGCGGCGACCGTGCTCACACAAGAGATGATCAGTGAATTCACGAAGTACTGGCTGATAGGCAGCGACGCCATTTGCCCGTAGCCGAACATGCTCCTGAAGTTATCGAGCGTGTAGCTCGAACCGACCAGCGGGGATTGATTCGACAAGATCGCCACGTTCGAACGGAACGCGTTGAGCACGACCCACAGCCCCGGCAAGCAGATGATCGCCATCACGATAAACACGCCGAACCACAACGCCGACTTGCGCAGGAACGCGCCCTTGATTGCCATGTCGCTCATGATGTCAGGCAGGCCCCATGTGTTTGCGCGCGCCGCTCAACTTGCGGAAGAAGTACAGCGTGAAGAGGATGGACACCAGCACCGAGACGTACGCAATCGCGTTGGCGTAACCCATGTGCGAATCGTCATACGCAATCCGGCCGACCATGGTCCAGAGCAGTTCCGTGCGTCCGCCCGGACCGCCATTCGTCATGATGCGCACGATGTCGTAAGCACGGCCTACGTCGAGCGAACGGATCGTCATGGAGATATAGATAAACGGCATCAGGTACGGCAGCGTGACGTAGCGGAAGGTCTGCCATGACGTGCAGCCATCGACCTTCGAGGCTTCTATCGGATCTTTCGGCAACGCCATCAAACCCGCCAGCAGGATCACCGCGAAGATGGGTGTCGAGTTCCATACCTCGGCTGCAATAAGCGATGCAAGCGCGGAGTTGGCGTTAACAAGAAACGGGAACGCAGACTTCGCGCCGAACAGCGTCTGCATCAGGTTGTTCACAATGCCCGTGCTGTCGTTGAGCATGAACTTGAACTGGAAGCCGACAAGCACGGGCGAGAACATCATGGGGAACATCATGACCGTGCGTAACGCGCGCTGGCCTTTCGTCACCTGATTGAGCAGCAGCGCCACGCCAAGACCCAGCAACAGCTCAAGATTCAGCGCAATGGTCAAAAACAGGATCGTGCGGCCGAACGCCGCCCAGAAGTCTCCATTCGCAAACGCGCGTTCGTAGTTGCGCCAGCCGATCCAGTGCGAAAGCGTATCGGGGTCGGTCAGGCGATACGCCGTGAAGCTCGTATAAAACGAGAACAACAGCGGCAGGATCACCACGATCCCGACCGCCAGGAACGCGGGCATGAGCAGCTTGATCGGCAGCGGTATGCGCCGGCGCGGTGTAGCCAGGGCAGGCTTGCCGCCGATCGAGTAAGGCGTGTTGGATTGCATGTTGATCGTCGGTTACTGGTTGTCCGCCGCGTCCTGCATGATGTCCGCGACCTTCTTCGCCGCATTGTCCAAAGCTTGCTGCGAGGTTTCGTCGCCGATGATCGCCTTCTGCAATTCCGGCCACAGCGCATTGGATATCTCGTTCCATTGCGCAACGCGCGGCGGGGTGAACGAGTCCTCTTTCGCGGCTTGACTGAAGGTCGCGACCGCGTCCGCCATGAAGTGGTCGTCCTTCGTCTTGAACTCCTGCACGATGGCCTGCTGCGCATCAATACGCGAAGGAATCGAACCGAGGCGCGCTTCGACCATTTGTGAATCCTTGCTCGTCAGGAACTGGATGAAACTGGCCGCCACTTCCGGCCGCGCACAGACTTTCGTGATCGAGAAGCTATGTGAACCCGACCAGCCCGGCCGCTTGTTGGCCGCACCGAGCGGCGCACGAACCACGCCCACGTTGCCGGCGAGCTTCGACGTCTTCGGGTCGTTATAGAACGATGCGAAACCCGGCCAGTCGAGATCGAGCGCGACCTTGCCTGACGCGAAGTTGTTGCCAAGATCGTCCCAGACGTAGCTCGGCACGCCCTTCGGCACTACGCCCGCTTTGTACAGATTCACGAACCAGTCGAGCGTCTTCACGCCCACCGGCGAATTGAACCTGGGTTGCATCTTGGCATCGAGCAACTGGCCCCCGTTCGCCACCAGCAGCGAATAAAAAGTGCCCGTCAGCGCTTCGTCCTTGCCCGGGAATTGCGTGCCGTAGAAGTTCGGCGCCTTGGTGAAGAACGTCGCCTGCTGTGTGTATTCGGCGAAGGTCTTCGGAGGCGCGAGATCCACGCCGAATTGCTTCTTGTACGCATCGCGATTCGCCGGATCGGCATAAGCGGTCTTGTTGTAATAGAGCGCTTCTATATCCGTTGACCTGGGGATCTGGACAAGCTGCCCCTTCACCTCGGACTGCTTCAACAAAGCAGGCGCGAACGCAGCAAGATAGCTCGCGGGGAACAAACCCTTGAGGTCGCGGAAGATGGGATATTGCGCGGAGAAATTCGTATGATTCGACGACACGCAATAGTCGATATGTTGCGAAGCAATGTCCTGCTTCAACTCACGATCCAGTTCGAAGTGACTCTTGCGCGAGACAATCTCGACCTTCGCGCCGGTCTCTTTTTCCCATAGCGGAATGCGCGTGTAGAGCGCTTCATATTGCACTCCGCCGATCAGCTTGACGCGCAGCGTATAGCCTTTGTATTCGTTGTCGGCGCGGGCGGCGGTGGTTGCGACCAGACCCGCTAAAGCCAGTACCGACACAGTGATCTTGAGGCCGGTTTTTATCGAATCCCTAACCATGATTCATCTCCTTTGTTATGTGCCGTGACGTCGAGCGGCACGGCTTGCGTGTGGTCGTTTCTAGCGCAACCGGCGGCTGGTGGCGGTGTCGAACACGAGCGTGTTCTCAAGCTCCGCGTCAAGGCGGATGCCCTGCTCCGGGCTCAGCAACAAACGTCCGTTCACGATCACGCAGCAGCGCTGCCCCGCGACCGTCCCGAACAACTCAGTGGAGGCACCCGTCGGTTCGACTACATCGACGTTGAATGGAATGCCGCCCGCCTGCGCCACCGCAAGGTGCTCGGGCCGCACGCCGACCGTCACCTCCTGGCCGTCCTTGGCGTTGACCACCGGCACTCGTATCGAGAAATCGCTGATACGAACCCGCGCGCCATCGTCTTGCAACTCATAGCGGCCGTTAAAAAGGTTCATGGAAGGCGAGCCGATAAAACTCGCGACAAACAGGTTGTCGGGGTCATCGTAGAGTTCCAGCGGCGCACCAATCTGCTCGATCACGCCGCCGTTCAGCACGACAATGCGGTCGGCCATCGTCATTGCTTCAATCTGATCGTGCGTGACGTAGACCGTTGTTGCGCGCAAGCGCTGATGCAGCGCCTTGATCTCTGCCCGCATTTGCACACGCAGCTTTGCGTCGAGGTTCGACAACGGTTCGTCGAACAGGAACACCTTCGGGTCACGCACGATCGCGCGCCCCATCGCCACGCGTTGACGCTGACCACCTGACAGGTGGCGCGGATATCGGCCGAGCAGATCCTGAAGTCCCAGGATGGCCGCGGCCTGATTTGCACGCGCCGCGATTTCATCGGGCTTCAGGTCGCGCAATTTCAGCGCGAACGTAAGGTTCTCCAACACGCTCATGTGCGGATACAGCGCGTAGTTCTGGAACACCATCGCGATGTCCCGGTCCTTCGGCGGCAGGTCATTGACCACCCGGCCGTCTATCAGGATCCGTCCATGCGTCACGCCTTCCAGCCCCGCCAGCGCGCGCAGCAAGGTCGACTTGCCGCAACCGCTTGGTCCCACGAGCACGAGGAACTCGCCGTCCTTTACCGTCAGGTCGATCTGCTTCAACACCTGTACGGCGCCGAACGACTTCTGCACCTGTTTGAATGCCACTTCAGCCATTAGCGTCGCCTTCTCTGTCGACCGGAGTTGGGGCTTTAGCGCCTTACATCCGGTCCCATGCCGATGTTGGTACGCGAATCACTCCGCGCCGCGGACTTGTGTCCCGCTCGTCTTGCGGACCACTTTTCCATCGATGCAAATCATTTTAAAGATAAAACGCTCTTTCATATATGAATTTATGTCGGTGTTTTCCCGATGCCCGCCTGCCCCCTGTTTCCGTCGACGATGGCGTCAAATGCAAGGGTTTCACGAACTACAATCACGCCATGCGTTGCCGGATCCCGCCGTGTCGGGATCGGTTACCGGTTATCGGTTGAAGGCGGACATCTGGCTTGAGAGCAAGGAGAGATTTTGGACAACACGCGATATTCGGCGCCGGCGCTCGAAAAGGGGCTGGACATCATCGAACTGCTGGCGAGTCATCCTGAGGGGTTGTCACTGGCTGACCTGGGGAAGACACTCGGGCGCACGACTGCGGAAATCTTCCGCATGGTCGTCACGCTGGAAGCGCGTGGATATCTGTTGGCAATAGGCGACCGGTACGTGTTGTCGTTGCTGCTGTTCCAGCTTGCTCACCGGCATCAGCCGGTAAGGTCGCTGGTGACCACCGCGCTGCCGTTGATGACGCAACTGGCCAACGACGTCAGGCAGTCGTTCCACCTCTGCGTGTATCAGGACGGGCGCGTGCTGATTGTCGCTGGTGTGGAGAGTCCGGAACGCTGGGGCTTCTCACTGAAAGTGGGAACACTGATCGGCATGACCGATACCGCCTCGGGACAAGTGCTCATGGCATTCCAGGAGGAACTGGAACGCAAGAGGATGCTCAAGCTGCACGTCCCCGTTGACGGCGAACTCCCGGTCGATGCAAAACAGCTTGCCGCCGATCTGGCGCGGATCAAGGAACGCGGACATGCACGCATGCCCAGCCGCCAGGTCAAGGGCGTCAAGAATCTCGCTTATCCCGTGTTCGGACGAAACGGACACGCAATTGCTTCGCTGACCACGCCGTACATAGAACGCATCGATCAAGCGCCAGTACCCACCATGAACGAGGTGGGGGAAAGGATGAAAACGGCGGCGCAAACGCTGACCGGGTTAATGGGGTTAAATGTGTACTGGGAACCGGGTGTGGCCGCGGATTGACGCACTCGCCCCCTGCTTCGCGGCAATGTGGCTGCGAGACCAATTAAGTGGAGAGATGACTATGAATCTGGCCTTTTCAGCGGGTGCTGTCGACCTGAAGACGGCGTTCGACGCGGTGACCGAATACTGGTCACCCAAGGTCGTAGCGCAAGTAAATGATCAATATGTGAAAGTCGCCAAGGTCAGGGGCGAGCTCGTCTGGCATAACCACGCTGGCGAAGACGAACTGTTCTACGTCGTGCGCGGGAATCTGCGGATTGAGTATGAAGGAGGGCAAGCGGTCCAGTTGCCGGAGGGATCCATGCACGTCGTGCCGCGCGGCGTCATGCATAACCCGGTGGCCGAAGAAGAATGCTGGATTGTGCTGATCGAGCCGGTGACGACCAAACACACCGGCGATGTGGACAGCCCGCTGACGAAATCGCTTGCGCAGCAATTGGCCTGATCAAGCGGATCAGGCGAACCAATGGCGGCATGGTTCCGCCGTCTTTGCTAAAGAAAAAAGTGTAGCGCGTCCGACGACCAGGCGTCTCGCCACGCCCAGCCGCCGGCACGCCACCTCTCCCCTCGTTAACTATTTAATTCGCTTCGTTTCACTTGCCGGTTACGCGCCGCCCTTGTTCTACCCCGTCGTATCATCACCGGCATCCCCGTGCTGAACTTCAGCGTCAGCTTATCCCCGTCTACTCCCTCGGAATTGTGAGCGCGGCAGCGCGAAAATTCGCGCGCGGCCCGGTCTTTTTTATTCGCTTCGAGTGGCCTGGGACTTGTCCTCTCGAATCGTTAGACGCATTTAGCCACGAGATTTCGTGACGCACATCCCCACTAAAGCAGGCATACGAATGTGTGTGCTCGCTCAGGAAAGCCGTACACGAACGGGTCCAAGGGAGCGGCGGACTAAGAACGCGCCATCGATGCGGCGAACAGGTTGAATTCCGGCGGCAGCGGCTCGACCGCATAACCGCGACGCGCCCACTCGTCCAGGCCGCCGTACAAGATGCGAACGTTCACGACCTTTTTCCGCAGCAACTGCTTGCGAACCTTCCTGGCCGTCGCGTCGTTCGGATACATGCCGTACACAACAATATCGCTTGCCGAAAGATTCGCATCCATGGTCTCCAGCGACTCGACGTCAAGCAGCCATGCCCCCGGGATTCGATACAGCTCGTCACGGCGGACCGACGCCGGACGCGCATCCAGAATCAGGGGCGGCGTGCCTGAACGCATCATCCGGTAGAGCCGCTCGGGCGAGACGACCCTGCGGCTCAGCCACTTCCGGAAACGCCAGCGCAGCAGGTATCGATACGTCAGGTAAAGAACGGCGGCGATAAACAGCACATCGAGTATGGATCCGCCGTGGGGTCTTAGCCAGGTCAGCAACAACCCGAGTTGCCGCTCGAACAACGCGCCGCCAAGCAGCCAGAACGAAGCCCAGGCCACCGTGCCCAACGTGTCCCAGGCAACGAACACAACCGGCGCGATCAGCGTGGTGCCCATCAGCGGCGGCGTAATGAGCGCAAGGCCCGGAACAAACTTCGCCACCGCCACGATCACCACGCCAAAGCGTTCAAATAACGCACGCGTGGTGCGCATGCTGGCATCGAGCGATAACGACATACGCCCGAGAATATCGGTCAGGCGGCGGCCGTAAATGCGCCCTGCGGAAAACCACACCCCGTCGCCAAGCAACGCTGCGACTACCGCCGCACACAGCACGTGGGAGAAAACCAGATTCCCGCTGGCGATTGCCGAACCGGCGAAGACAAGCACGGGAATAGCCGGCAGCGGCACGCCCAGCCGCGTGGCCAGCACATTGGCGAAGACCGCTGCGCTTCCCCAGTTCTCGATTGCCGACGGTGGAATCTGTATCAAGTACTCGTCTCCTGAAGCATTCGGCGTCGCGCGGCCGCCGCTTGTGTTCCATGCTGCGTTTAAAGCTCGTTGCTTCACAAGTGCAGGATTGACATCATTTCACGGCTTCGTGACTTCTTTCCTACTACTCATTACCGACTGCTCACTACTTCACTCATTGCCGCTCTGACGCCACCAGCGTCACAGGAATGCCCCCGCAGCCGGCACTTCTCGCCACCTCCAGGCCACTCCACGGCGATGCCTCCCCATGCTCGGCAATCATCTGCTCGATCCGCTTGTCCGGGCGCAGCACATTAAACGGCCACGACGGGCGCAGCAGCCGCTCGTGGATAAGGGAGCCAAGCCATATAGGTGTTGGCGGCTGTCCACCCCGATGCGCCACTGCATACTGCGTCGGCCAGAATCGCAAGACATCGCGTTCGTCCACGCTCGTGTGAGCACGCGTAAAAACCAGCACCGATGGTTCGCCATTATTCAACCTCGGCAACACGGGAAGCGCGGTGGCCACCACATTGGGAGACACGAGAGACAAGACGCTACGCGCCGATAAACGCGTTCCTTCTGTCCATCCCCGGCTCTCCAGTTGTGTGCGAATCTCCCCGGCGGTTGCGGCCCATTGAATGGTGATGGGTTCCAGCCGGTCGCCGTCCATGCTTGAGCGATAGCAAGAAAAGGTCCGCCATACGGTATCGGTCCATTGCATAGGCGTCACCACGATAGCCGGCGGCGCGGCTTCGACCGCCATCGCGTCAAGGCTCGTCCTGAGCTGCAGCGCGACGCTCGCGCATACGACCACCAGGACGGCGACGGGCATCATCGCGCGTGGCGCCGGTTTCGCGGGGTATCGCCACACGGCGGTGAGTGCGACGAGAAAGACCCAGGTGGCGGCAAGTGCGGCGCCGCCGATGGCATCGGAGAAGGTGAAGCGGCCAAAATAAAGCCCCGAGAAGGCAATCGAGGCCAGCACGGCGATGGTTGCCATCGCGACGAATACTCGCGCCACCGCCCCCACCCGGCGGGCCAGCAAAAACGAGAGGAAGCCGTAGATCACGACACTGGCAGCGACGTGGTTGCTCGGGAACGCGCGCAGGCTGGAGGCGACCGCACCCGGAAGGGGACGCTGGATCGTGATCTGGATCGCCAGGATCAATAGCTGGGAAAAGGCGACTGCAGTCAGCCAGTACGCAACCGTGCGCCAGCGACGCTCGAACGCCATCCATATGACAACCAGGACCGTCAGCGCGGTCAGTGTCGTCACGCTGCCCAGCGTGGCGAGCACCGCCAGGACCGCATCGCCCCAGGACGACCGGAACGATTGCAGGAAGCGATAAACCGACACATCGACCTGAACTAGCGGGTCGCCGTGCGAGACCCCGTGCAACGTGGAAAAGAACACGGTGGCCGAAGCAAGCAGCAGCACGGAGATGACCGCGATAAGCGCCGCGGCCTGGTGCTTCGGGTCCAGGATACCGAGGGCGATCCGGCCGGTCCTGCCGGGGTGACGACGCGCCCAAAGCAGCAGGCTGCGGCGTGAGGAATCCGTCCAGGCCCGAGCGTGTGACACGAGAAGGCTAGTCAGCTTGAACGTCAGCCAGGTGACGGCAACCAGGATCGCCAGCACCGCGACGAGCCGGAAGGACACGGCGCCCGCCAGTTGGATCGATGCCCCGAACACAACGCCCGGAAGAATGTGCACGGGCGCCCAGACGAGCGCCGAGATGATGTTGATGACCAGGAACCGGAGCGGCCGCATTCCCATCATGCCCGCGACCACGGGAACGACCGCACGCAGCGGTGCAATGAAGCGCGCGAAGATCACGCTTTTTGCGCCGTGCGCCTCGAAGTAGCGTTTCCCCGCCGTCAACATGCCGGGGTGCGTGCGGAACGGCCACAATCTGGCGATGGTTTCCTTATGGCTGCAACCGAACCAGTAACTGGCGGCGTCGCCTGCCACGGCCCCTGCGAGGGCGCACGCGAAGACCCAGCCGAGGTTGAGCGAACCGGTGCCGACCAGCGCCCCCGCGACGAACATGGCGGTGCTGCCCGGAACAAACGTGCCTATAAATGCAATGGATTCAAAGAACGCGGCAAGCAATACAACCGTGAGAGCCCATGCAGGATGCCCCGACAGCAGATGCAGCAATTTGAAGTAGGCATGCTCCATCAGCATCTCCAGACCGTTCTTCCCTTTCAGCAGATTTTAAGACCAGATTTCAGGACTGTCCCGCCAAGGCTGGGCGCGCCGTTGGCTCTCGCTGCATCGCCAGCGTCGTGCTGGTTCTAATGGTCAGTATGTTCCTGCGACGCGGTTATTGGGTCCGCGCGCTTCGGCAACCCCCTCTCGCGTGAGCGCGCGGCAAGTGCCGCGCGCTGAGTCGTGACGAGCCAGCGGACGCATGCAAATGCATTAGCTAATAAAATGTGAAGAGATGTAGAGCATCCCTGGCGGTGCTTATTCAGAGAATGTAGCAAGACTGCGACCTGCCAGGGGCAGGCGGTCAGGATCGCAGCACGTTCCAGAACGGCATCCAGATATCGGAGAACGAGCGCACACGGTCGGTGGGTACCGGGTCCCCTTCTTGCTGCGTACCGTGGGTCTCAGGAGCGATCTCCCCGGGCTGCGCAGATGCAACCTCGGACTGCCTGGATGAGTGCAGAGCAAGGGCGCTGTCGGCAATACGACATGCAAGGTCGTCGCTGCAGTCGTGGGCGAGCAGCACGCCGCGGACGACGTCGCGGTTATAGCCTTGTGTGGCGAAGCGCATCGCCAGGGCGACGCGGCTGGCATATTCCGCCTCCTCCGCCGCGCGCACTGCGGCCTCGCGTTCAGCCTGCTCCTGTTCCTCGCGTCGGCGCTGTTCCTCCTGACGCTTCATTTCTTCAGCAAAAACGGAGTCGTAGACCAGCCTTTGCGCGGGATCGGACAAAATTGCGTAAGCATGCCGAACGTCGAGGAACGCGGCTCGCGCGACATGCTCCTGACCCACATTGCGGTCCGGATGCCAACGCATGACGGCCTTCCGGTAAGCCTGTTTTATCTCTTCGGCCGTCGCATTTTCCGAGACCGATAAGGTCTCATACAAGGTTGTCATTGCCATCCCTCAAACTTATCCGCGAGACATCCTAGCACGGGAAAAAAGACATTTTTATAGCGTGGCAAGATCTAACCGCGCGCCATGCCCAGATCAATCCTGAGCGCAACCGGCGCTCCGAATGCAGCCTCCGCCCTTGAAAACGCGCAGAGACGCTCCTGTAACATAAACGCTCGAATACGCGAAACGGTCAATGGAATGCAAAACCAATCTTTGGAAGAAAAGCTTCGTTTGCACGCCTACCATCTATGGGAAGCGGACGGTCGTCCCGAAGGGCGCTCCATGGAGTATTGGGAAAAAGCACGCGCTCTGCTTGAGCAAGAGCTTGCCGCTGCTTCGCCGCCCGATGAAGCAAACGAAGTGGATACGGGTGCCGCGCAACCCGTAAAGAAGCCGGTCAAGGCAAAGTCAAAAGCGACACCGGCTGGCAAGGACAGCGTCAAGACACCGAAGGCCAAGCCCAAAGCCGACGCCAAGGTTGCACGCAAGACTGCAACCAAGACCGCAACCAAGAAGGCCGCCAAACCAAAGGCCGCCGCGACCGGCACAGCACCGAAAAAGCCGAAGACCGCCGCCGAGGCCGATGAGAAACCCACCAAGAAACCAGCGGTCAAAGCTGCGGCGAAGGTTTCGAAGAGCTCGAAGAAGTAGCCTCAAGGGTGCCGCGTTTACGTTTTGAACGCCTGTTCCAGCTGAAAACGCGGACTCATTTTTTATCGCCGGATAGTGCATCGGCTAGTAGACGTTCTGTCCGTATTTTTGTGGAGTATCTATGCGAAGATTTCTCGCGGTCGTCTTGTTGACCGCTGCGGCAAGCACCGCCATTCCATCGGTGGCTGACGCACGGCCCCGGCAAGAATGCCGGCGCGTCTGGGTCCATGGTCATTATGTGCGGCGTTGCCGACCATTGCCGCCCAGACACCATCATCATCGCCCGCCGCCGCGGCACCGGCCGCCTCCTTACCGGTATTAAAGCGTCGTGGACGCGCTAACGGCCGCTGCGGCGGACTGGCAAGCAGGCAGGCATCCTCATGCATTAGCGGCTTGCCGGTCAGACGGATCCGGGCCGCTAATCAACACCTCTTCGACCAAAGCATTTCGCCCGGCTCTTTGCTTTCGGCTTGCCCTTCCCGGCGACAATGGCGGCTCTTCTCTCTCGCTACCCGTGCGTTCGGACAGTCAATGTCCTCGGCATTTCGCAAAATTGCATCGATATCCTCTGCATTGAAGATGCGGACCTGACCGATGCCAGGATCATCTAGCTGAATAGCACAGTGGAGAGTCGCGAGACCTCCACGTCTGCCAATTTGACCATGCTTCAGCCGCAGCAGAACACTAGCCACGCATTCAACATGCAAGCCGTAAAGCCGCGACTTTTTGTCAGTGATTGAAACAAACTGTATTAATAGATGCAGGTCGTTAATACCAAGGCCTATTGGCCGCTTCCGAAATCAGAGAACGCATGGCATAGTGCGGGCAATCACTCTTAAGGAAACCAAAATGCCTACTCTGGAACAGATCCAAGCCAAGCTGAAAAAACTGCAGGCGCAAGCCGAAGCGTTGATCGCAAAACGAGCGCAATCCGTGCTCGACGAGATCCGCAAGCTAATGGAAAACCATGGACTGACCACCGCTGATATTGAAGCGCATTCATCCACGAAGAAGCGCCGCGGCCGGCCTGCCGGCTCAACGTCCAAAGCCAAGGCAAAAGGTGCAACAAAGCCGAAGCTGCCTGCCAAGTATCACAATCCGAAGACCGGTGAAACATGGAGTGGCTGGGCCCGACCGCCGCTCTGGATCAAGGACGTTAAAGACCGCACGAAATTCTTGATCGATAACCACAGTGCCACCAATGCGGTAGTAGCAAGCACGACGAAACCTGCAAGCAAGAAGGCAGCAAAGAAAGTTGGAGCCAAGAAAGCATCGGCGAAAACACCAAGCGCAAAGGCGCCTGCCAAGAAGGTGTCGGCCAAGAGTGCAAGGGTGGCGAGCAGCCCCGCGAAAAAAGCAGCTGCAAAGAAAGGACCCGCGAAACGCGCGTTGGCCAAGAAAGCACCTGCCGCGAAGAAATCTGCAACCGGCGCGGGCAAAACGGCTCCTGCGGCTAGTCAGGATTCAGCATCGGCGGTAGCGGCTACGCCTGCAATTTAACGAAAAGCCAAAGAGCCCCGCTTTAATAAATGAGGGGCTCGCCAAGCCTAAGCGTGAGTGAATTGTTTGGCGCGTGGTTTCTCTCAGTCGCCGCCAAGCCGGGAAAATTTGACCGGACTGGCGGGATCGGAGGAGAAGCTTTACCGGAATCTGCGGCTTGTCGCTCTGCGTGTTCTGCTAGCTTTGTTCGTCGCAGTTCGGCGAATGCGCTTGAGGCAGCCAAGCGCATTCGCAGGATGCTTGATTACCAAGAGACCGTCCGGCGAGCGCTACGCCCAAGCAGCCCTCTGGTCAGGCTTATTCAATACGTTGGTGCCTGACTGCGGTACTACCCGCGGCCTCCGCCGTGGCCGCCGCCATGGCCGCCACCGCCCTGCCACTGTCCCCCGCCACCGCCGTGCCCGTAGCCGCCACCGTGGCCCCAGCCGCCGCCGTGAAAGCCACCTCCGTACCCGTGGTTCCAGCCATGCCAGTGGTTATAGTAGTGGCCACCGTACCCGCCACCCCCACCCACGTAGATACCACCACCGTAGACAGCCGGATAACCGTAGTAATACGGTCCATAACCCGTTGCGTAAGCGTCTCCGTATCCGTCGTAGCCGTAGCCGTAACCCGGCGCGACGGCACAACCGCCCAGACACGCAACAAGTGCGAATAATGCAATTGGCTTAAGCATGTGATGGTCTCCCGCATTTCTTAAATAGGAGCGGAGGAACCTTGCTTAGTTCAAGCGTAATTGTGTCTCTGGATTACAGAGCGAAACTCGTGGCGGAAGAAAATTTTCGGCTTGAAGGTTTCGCGGCGCTGCACCAAGTCGATGCTAACCATAGACCTCCAGCCGTCCGCCCAAACGCGACGACGTTACGCCAAGGACCGGCGTCCAGCGCTCGCTTGCATGAGTTCCTCTTACTGCACGTTCCTTGCAACACCCGTGGCGCCATTCGACGGCATCGCGCCCATGTCGGCGCTATTGTCCATTGCCGGACTTTGCATATTGCGGGGCATGGAACTTCGCGGCATGGTGACCGGATCGCCCCAATGCGTCATTCCAGCGGTTGCAGCGCTGTGCGCATTGCCGCCGCCCGAGCCACCGTTCCCGTTACCGCCACCCTGCGCAAACGCTGCTGCAGAGCCGCACAAGAATGCGACCGACACACCCGCCAACACCGCTTTCCGCAATACCTTGCTCATGGTTTTCTCCATTGGCGCGACTGCAGGATTGCGTCGCGTCAAGGCTATATAGGGAGTCGGCAGGGCGCTGGATGCATGGCAGACCGAATTGAAGATGAAGAAATCCGCTGCCGCTCAATGAACGTGCCGATGGTGAATATCCGGGAAATGTCCATGCGTATGCGTGATCGGCAAATGTTGATGCGGATGGGTATGCGGTTCGTCGCCATCCCATTTGAAGTCGTGTGTGTGCTGGTGATGCTCATCATGCCGATGCCGGTGGTTGTGCTCCATCAACACATGCGTATGCGCGTGCTCGTGACGCTCGCGAATATGCAGCCACACGCCGAGCGCCATCAATGCGGCCGCCACCCAAAACAACGGACCCGGTATATCCGGCCACAAGATCAATGACAGGGTCACGCCGAACAGCGGTGCGACTGAAAAGTACGCGCCGGTGCGCGCGGTGCCCAGGTTGCGCAACGCGACCACAAACAGAACCAGGCTGACACCGTATCCGGCCAGACCGGTGAGCATGGCCGCTCCCGTCCTGACCAAACCGGGGAGATGCGCGCCAAGCAAAAGGGCGATACAAAGATTCACCGATCCGGCGATCAGTCCCTTCAGACAGGCAATGACCATGGCGTCGTTCGTCGACACCTTTCGCGTCAGGTTGTTATCGATCGCCCAGCAAACGCAGGCGGCAGCGACCAGTAGTGCGCCAATGGATATGCCGGACGTGCCCGGTTGCCATGACAGCGCCACGCCGCCGGCGACTATTGCCACCATGCCGAGAAAAATCTGCGCGTCCACGTTCTCACGAAATACAACCCACGCGATGACCGCCGTAAACACGCCTTCAAGATTCAGCAGGAGGGAGCTCGTCGCGGCTGGCGAGGTGCTCAAGCCGAACATCAGCAGCACCGGGCCCGCGATGCCACCGGCGACAATTGCGCCAAGCAACCAAGGCACTTCAGCCATCTGAATCCGGCTTTCGTTAGCACGCTCCTTGTCGGAACGCCTGACGCGCTGGAAGGCGATAGCAACGGCCAAGCCAACTCCGCTGCCTAGATAGAACAAGCCGGCGACCATGAACGGCGACAGGGTGCCAAGCAGCGTCTTGGCTAGCGGGGTGGTCGCGCCAAAGAGGGCCGCAGCGAGAAGCGCCGTGAACGCAGCGTTGTAGCGTACAGACATGGATGTTCCTGACTCCGGAATTACCTTCGATTCTAAAGAAGGTCATGGGGCTTTGCCCGCGGGATTCTCGCGCGTCAATCCCGAACTCGAAAACCTTGTGCAATTAATTGGCGCGACTGGCAGCAAGTGTAAATACATCAGATTATTGTGTCATTTTGCCCTTGTGACCGACAGGCTGCGTGTGACCTGCGCAGCCTGTCAGACACCCTCACGGCACGGCTAAAATCATGCGTGCGTGACAACCCGGCCCGCCATGAAGCTAGCGCTTTTGCATTGTCACAATGGTCATGGTGCCGCCCACGTTCTCAACGCGGACTTTCACCTTATCGCCTTCGTGAGCCTGCTTTAGCATCGCGGCGTCCTTCGCTTTGAACGCCATCGTCATGGCAGGCATACCCACGTTTTCCAGCGCGCCGTGTTTAAGCGTAACCATGCCGGTCGCCGGATCGACCTTCCTGATTTCCGCGTCACTCAACGCAGATTTCGATGACGCCGCCGCCGGGCTCATTGCGCCGGCGCTCATCTTCATTCCGGACATATCGTCGGCAAATGCCGACTGCTGAACGGTGAATGCGCCGAACGCCGTACCCATTACCAACGCGATAGAAGTCAGTTTATTCATTTCATTTCTCCAGAGTGAGTAGACGGCACATGCGTGCCGGGAGGACCATCGAATTCGCTACGTGCTTGCGCTGCGCGCCGCACTTGGCGGCGCTTGAGCAACAACCACGCGGCGGGAATAACGAACATGGACAGCAGCGGTGCGGTGACCATGCCGCCGACCATCGGAGCCGCGATGCGCTGCATCACTTCCGAGCCGGCGCCGTGGCCCAGCATGATCGGGATGAGACCCGCGAGCACCACGGCGACAGTCATCGCTTTCGGCCGAACGCGCAGCACGGCGCCTTCGCGGATCGCGTCGAAAAGAAGTGCCTCGGTCAGCACGGTGCCGGCGTCGAGCCGATGTTCAAGCGCACGTTTCAAATACAGCAGCATCACCACGCCGAACTCTGCCGCCACGCCGGCTAGCGCGATAAAACCGACCGCGGTCGCCACCGATACAGCGTGACCCAACGCCCATATCAGCCAGAACCCGCCGACCAGTGCGAACGGAACCGTCGACATCAGCAGCAATGCATCGGCGGCTGAATTGAAGGTCAGGAACAGCAAGACGAAGATGATGACGAGCGTGACGGGGATCACGGTATGGAGCTTCGCCGATGCGCGTTCCAGGTACTCGAACTGACCCGACCATGCGATGGAATAACCCGGCGGCAGAACCACTTTCTCCGCGACGGCCCGCTGCATTGCCATTACTGCCGACTGCAGGTCCGTGTCGCGGATATCGACATATACGTAGCCCGCAAGCCGTGCGTTCTCGCTGCGGATCATCGGAGGTCCATCGGCAATACTCAGGGCGGCGACATCGTCGAGCATGATCTGTGCGCCCCGCTCCGTAACAACAGGCAGGCGCCTTAGGTTCTCGAGGGAGTCGCGAACGTCGCGCGGGTATCGGACATTGATGGGAAAGCGCTGACGCCCATCGATGACCTCGCCCACGTTCTCTCCGCCCACCGCCGATGAAACAACCGACTGGATATCCGCAACGGCGAGTCCGTACCTCGCGGCCTTCAGTCGGTCGATATCGACATCGATATAACGACCGCCATTCAGGCGCTCGGCAAGCGCGGAGGAGACGCCGGGCACCGTCTTGACCACGGCTTCCACTTGCGTTGCCATGGAGTCGATCACGCTCAGGTCCGCGCCCGATATCTTCACGCCAACCGGTGTCTTGATCCCTGTCGACAACATGTCCAGCCGGTTGCGTATCGGCGGTACCCATACGTTCGACAAGCCAGGCACTTTCACGGTCCGGTCCAGCTCGTCGACCAGTTTTTCCGGCGTCATGCCGGGCCGCCACTGACTGCGCGGCTTGAACTGGATAGTGGTCTCGAACATCTCCAGCGGCGCGGGGTCGGTCGCGGTATCCGCTCTCCCGGATTTGCCGAATACAGTCGCGACTTCAGGTACCGTCTTGATGAGCCGGTCGGTCTGCTGCAATAACTCGGACGCCTTTTCCGCCGAGATACCCGGCAGCGCAGTGGGCATGTAGAGAAGATCGCCTTCGTCGAGCGGCGGCAGGAATTCGCCGCCCAGCCGCGACAACGGAACCAGCGTAAGCACGAGCGCAATGATTGCCATGCCGATCGCCGCCCACGGCCGGCGCAACGTCGCCTCAAGCAATGGCCGGTAGAGCCTGATCAGCACGCGGTTGATCGGGTTCGCGTTCTCGTGCGGAATACGGCCCCTGATGAAATAGCCCATCAGCACCGGCACCAACGTGACCGACAGCAATGCGGCGGCCGCGATCGTGTAGGTCTTGGTGAACGCCAGCGGCGAGAACAATTTCCCCTCTTGTCCCTCGAGCGAGAACACGGGGATGAACGACATCGTGATGATAAGCAGCGAGAAGAACAGCGCCGGCCCGACCTCTGCCGCCGATGTCGCTATGAGCTGCCATCGCTGGGATGCCGTGATGGGTTGATCCGGATGCGCGTGGTCAAAAGCCTCCAGATGCTTATGCGCGTTTTCGATCATCACGATAGCGGCATCGATCATCGCGCCGATCGCGATCGCAATGCCGCCAAGCGACATCAGGTTCGCGTTCACGCCCTGATAGCGCATCACGATAAATGCTGCCAGCACGCCCAGCGGCAATGACAGGATCGCGACAAAAGCGCTTCGCAGATGGAACAAAAACAGCGCGCAGACCAGGCCGACGATGACAAACTCCTCGATCAGCTTGTCGCGCAGATTGTCGACGGCGCGTTCGATCAGCTTCGATCTGTCGTAGGTCGTGACGATCTCAACGCCGGGCGGCAACGACTTCTTCAGCGCATCGAGTTTCGCTTTCACGGCTTCGATGGTGGTGAGCGCATTCTTGCCGGAGCGCATCACGATCACGCCGCCGGCGACCTCACCTTCGCCGTTCAGCTCGGCAATACCACGCCGCATCTCGGGTCCGATCTGGATATGTGCAACGTCGCCCAGCAACACGGGCGTTCCTGCGTCGTTCGTGCGCAAGACAACGCTGCGAAAGTCGTCGAGTGAATGCAGATAACCCGACGAGCGCACCATGTAGTCGGACTCCGCCAGCTCGACAACAGAACCGCCCGATTCCTGGTTCGCCTTCTTGAGCGCATCCGTCACCGTGGCTTGCGTGATGCCGTAGGCGCGCAGCTTGTCCGGGTCAAGCACGACCTGATACTGCCGCACCATTCCGCCGATAGACGCGACCTCCGACACATCGGGAACGGCCTTCAGCTCGAACTTAAGAAACCAGTCGTTCAACGCACGAAGCTGACCAAGGTCGTGCTTGCCGGTGCGATCGACCAGCGCATATTCGTAGACCCAGCCAACGCCGGTTGCATCGGGGCCGAGCGAGACGCTCGCGCCCTGAGGGAGCCTGCTCTGCACCTGGTTCAGGTATTCGAGTACGCGTGAACGTGCCCAGTATTGATCGGTCTTGTCATCGAAGAGGACGTAGACAAATGCATCGCCGAACGACGAATAGGCCCGGATGGTCTTCGCGCCCGGCACCCCGAGAAGCGTCGTAGTCAGCGGATACGTCACCTGATCTTCAACGACCTGCGGTGCTTTACCCGGATACGATGCCTTGATGATGACCTGCGTATCCGACAGATCGGGAAGCGCATCGAGCGGTGTCTGAGTCAGCGAATAAGCACCCCAGCCTGTGATCAGGACAGTTGCAAGCAGGACCAGGAAACGGTTCTGGATGGACCAGCGAATGAGTCGCGCGATCATTTGACCGCTCCCATTGGCTCGACCTTCGTCAGTTCATAACCATCGTCGGATTGCTTGAACGCGAAGTGCACCGTCTCGCCGGTCTTTACCCCGGGGAACGCGGTGGCGGAAGGCTTGCCGAACGCCATTGTCATCGCGCCCCAGCCCAACGCCGCCACAGGCTGATGCGAAAGGGTGATGTCGTGACTTGTGACGGCTTCCACCTTTCCCGTGGTCTCGTAGGTTGGAGGTGCGACAGTGGCAACCGCATCGCTGGCCGCTCCTGCCTGAAGTCGTGGAAGCACAGACTTGAGGCTCGCTTCAGAGTCGATCAGGAACTGACCCGATGCGACCACCTGCTCCCCTTCGCTCAAACCGCTCAGCACTTCGGTATTGCTGCCCGAGTCGTTGCCGGTCGTCACGGTGACGGGTTGAAGCCGGCCATCGGCTTGCTTCACGATCACGATCGAGCGTTTGCCGGTCGTGATCACCGCCTCGGACGGTACGACCAGCCGCGACACCGTGGTCGCCCCGCCAATGCGCGCACGCATGAGCATGCCCGGCGTGAGCAACAGATCCTTGTTGTCGATGACAAGCCGCGCTTGCAAGGTGCGGCTGCCGGAACTGATCCCCGGCAGGACTTCACGAATGCGTCCGGTGAAGTGCTGCGTGGCATCTCCCGCAAACACGGCATCCACGCTCATGCCTGTCTTCACTTGCAACGCCAGCGCTTCAGGCACGTCGATGACAAGCCATAACGTGCTAAGGCCCGCGATCTTGGCGAGCGTCTGGCCGGGCGCAACCATCGCGCCATCGCGGACATTCAGCTCGGTGACCACGCCGCTCGCCGGCGCCAATAACGTGACATGCGTCTGCGCGCGGCCGGTGCGATCGAGGTTGGCCACGACCGCATCCGGTATCGACAACGCCCGCATGCGTTCGCGCGAGGCAGCGAGCATGGTGTTGTCCATGCTGCTGCGTTTGAGCGCCAGGTATTCCTCTTGAGGCGCCAGCCAGTCCGGCACAAACAACGACGCGATCGGCACGCCTTTGGACACCCGCTGCATCGGCGCATTCGCATACAAGCGGTCGATATAACCCGTCACGCGCGACTGGACCACGTCGGCTAGCGACTCATCGAACTGCGTTGTACCGATGGCCTCGAAGCTGGCCGCAACATCAACGCGGCGGGCTGTCGCGTATCGGATGCCGAGGTTTTGCTGAAGACCCGGATCGATCTTCACGCCACCAGACGCGCCTTCGTCCGCGAATACGGGCACCAGTTGCATGTCCATGAAGGGCGACTTGCCGGGTTTATCGAAGTGCTGATTCGGCATCATGGGATCGTGCCAATAGAGCACTTTGCGGCCGGGTCCTTTTTCACCGCCTGACGAGGCGGTCGTCGCGGTTGTGGTTGGTTTGGCATGCCAGGTTCCGGCCACATATCCCAAGGCGAGCAACGCCACCGCCGCAATGACAGCGAGCGTCATAGGTTTCCTGTTCATCGTGTTCTCACTGTCAGTAGGTCATGGAAGGCGGTACGACCTGGTACTCGAGCTGAGCCCAGGTGAGCGACACGTCGCGTTGGAGATCGAGCACTTGCAAGCGCGCGTCGAGCACGGCGCGCCGGGCGGCGAAGGTATCGGCCAGAGATCCGGTGCCGGCTTTATAAGCCGCTGTCGATAGCTGCAAGCGCTGGTCTGCCGCGGGCAGCAGGGACGCGTTCAGGTTGGCGATGCGTTCGCGTCCGCTGGCCAGCGTGGCGGAGAGGTTGCGGATATCGGCATCGACTTGACGCTGCGCGTCTTCGTACATCAAGCGCGCTTTCGTACCCAGCTCGGCTTTCCCGGCGGTATCGTGGTCTTGCCGGTCCCTTCTGTTCAACGGGATGGGAATGCTGACGCCGACCGACACCATGTTCGAGTACTGACCACCCCGTTGCTGGTAAGCGAGCTCCCAAGTCCAGTTCGGGCTGCGGTTGCTTTGCGCGACCGCGGTGTCGGCGTCGGCAACCGCTATCTCCGCCGACGCATTGATCAGCGCAGGCTCGACATGCCTCAGCTCTTCGGGCGGCAGCGCGGCAACCACCGACTGCGGTGCAGGCGGCTCGCCGGAGATATCGGCAACAGGTGCTGCCGTCCATCGCGACAAGCCGATGAGCGCCGTCTGAAGCGTTTGCTGCGCCTTGAGCAACTGATCCCGCGTCTGCGCGAGCATGAGCTGCGCCTGGGTCACATCGGCGGCACTTGCTTTAGCGCCGCGATAAGACGCCTGCGTCGCCGACAACTCGTGCGCCATATGGTCGGCCAGCTCCTGCTGCAGCGAGAGCGCTTTCTTGGCGTACGCAGCGGTGAGCCACGCAGTTGCGGTCTGCTCGCGCACGTTGACCAGCTGAGCGAGATAACCTGCGCGTTCGCGATCGACTTCCTGATTAGCCAGCTCAGTGCGCAGACGCCGCTTTTGCGGCGACACCCATTCCTGTTCGATGCCGATGCGCCGCATCGTCATGAAATCCTGGCCAATGGTGAACCCCTGCGAACCATTGATGGGCAGGTTGTCCACGCCCGCCTTGAGCGTTGGATCGGGTAACTGCCCAGCTCGAACGACGCCCTGTGAACTTGCCCGAACGGATGATTGCGCCGCCTGCATGGAGGCGGATTGATCGGTCGCGGATTGCAGCGCGGCGTCTAGCGTCAAGGCGCTTTCCTGCGCTTTAACCGCTGCGCCGCCGCCAAACAGGAATAGAAATAAGGCTAGCGCGGGCGCACGCGCGCAGCCACGCCGGAATACCGGCGCGGTAATGGATGAATGCATTTCTCAACCCCAAACGGTCGAATCCCATAGGGAATCACGTCCTGGATGCAGGACGACCTCGCCGCTAAAGCGGCGAACTGGTGACGAAGGGTTTAGAGCGCGCGAGGAGGTTTCCACAAGCCGTCGGGCTCGCGGACAAACAGCGACTGGGTATAGTGAAAGAACATCGGCCGATAAGCGCCGGCACTCCTGGCAATGGCGGGAGCCGACACCGGAATGCTCATGCAGCCGATCTGGCACTGCACGGTCATCTTGCAGGGCGAGTCTTTTGACTTGCTGTTCTGACCCGCAGCCATTGCCATTGACTCGCAATCCGGCATGGCCGCGGAGATCGTGCTACCCGAGTCATGGCTCACGGATTGCCTCGGACATTGCCCGGCCGAGCCGCTAGCTGCCAGCCCGGTTAAGGGCAGCACCGCGCACAGCCACAGGACGAACAAGGTACGCAGGATTTTCACGACCGGAAGTATAGCTCAGCGCTTAATTTCAGATAAAGCCTAAGTTAATGGATGATTCTTACCGTTAGGGCGCCGAGCGGGCTAAGCCTTTAATAGCGATTGAGCGGAGGCAGCGGCGACTGCGCATTGCGTTGTTTACGGGCACGCTTAGCCGCCTTGCCCAACGACGCGTGGCAGCCGGATGTCCGCCAGGTCATGCGTGACGATGAGAATAGTCCGTACTATTGGTGGTTTCCGGGTGCGGGCGGTTAGCCTTGCCCCAAAAGACGCCCACCTTGATCGCGCGATTTCGCGTGAGTCCAATGTCTCTGTTTCGAGGGACTGGATAACAATCGCGTGCGAGTGGCCACCGGGCTGGCGTACGAGAGCCTGCCCGACGGGAAGACATCCTCTCATGCGCACTCCCGGTCGCGCTCCTGATGACGCGCACGAAGTGCATGCAAATGGACTTTCGCACCCTTGGGAATGGGACATCAAGCGGCTGGCCGCGAGCTTCATGGTGGCCGCGCGGCACATGCGCTTGAGCCGGCTGACGGGCGAGAGCCTGATTGAATCCCTAGTGACGCAATACCGGACCTGAATGCAGGAATACGCGCGATACAGTGCGCTGGAGCTCTGGTATGAGCGCATTACGTTCGACCGGATGCTCGAGACCGCCGTGACGCCGGAGCGCCGGCGCACGTTGCGCAAGGGAATGGAAAAGGCCGCTAGCCGCACGCACGACAGCATGCTTGAGAAGGTGGCCGAATTTAGTGGCGAGACCGGGAGCTGGACCCTGCGAGACATGCCGCCGGGCATGTTTCACGTGCACGGTGCCAACGCGCTGTTCGAACCCGGCGATGAATGAATCAAGCTCGGAAACTGGCAAGCGTTGATCAAGGGCATGTTTCCGCAGTATGTGAAAACGCTTAGCCACGACCGGCGCGCACTGCTCAAGCATTTCACGGCACAGGATCTGGCCTTCAAGGTGGTGGGCGTGGGCAGCGTCGGGACTCGCTGCCTGGTTCTGTTGATGACCGACGAACTGGGGAAACCCATGTTCCTTCAGATCAAGGAGGCACGGCCATCGGTGATCGAGCAGTACTTCGATGCCGAACGGCTGGACCATGCGGGCGAACGCGTCGTACGCGGCCAGCGGGTGATGCAGGCAGCCAGCGACATCTTTCTTGGCTGGGCGATCGGACCATCGGGACGCCATTTCTATTTCCGGCAACTGCGGGACATGAAGCTGTCGGCGAACATTGAGTTATTCGATATCGACGTGCTGGAGGGTTATGCCCGGCTGTGCGGCTGGATACTGGCGCGCGCCCATGCAAAAGCCAGCGGCAAGGCCATTGAGATCAGCGCGTATCTGGGTCAGGGCACTCAGTTCGCCGAAGCGCCGGTCGCCTATTCGAAGGACTACGCGGATCAGGTTGAACGCGATTTCGACCTATTTACGCAGGCCGTCGGGACCGGCCGGATAGTTGCCCGGACAGACGAAGATATGGCTGCGGACTTTCATGTTTGATTGCCTGGAACCGGCGACTTCAGCCTGTACCTTAAGGAAGCCTTATGCAGGTTCGACCCTGCCGTGACAGATATTCTGACGAAAATTTCCCAAACACATACTGCTGATACGGACGCTTATTCGGCAACTTGAGTCGCGGATTTGAATTGCCTGGTCACTAACTTGTTGCATGCGGATGACATCGATTTTTAAAATGTTTGACCTACACTGGATTCGTGTCCGAATCACTTACTCCAGACGCGTTTTTGTCATGCAACAAAGCGATGCTATAGATGCGCTGCACCATGGATTTTCAAGGACAAGCCGTCCACGTCCACCGTAGCGTATGCAGGTTAAGCGAGTAGGCGAGCCTTGTCGCCCAAGGCTGGTCAGACACACGACCCCAACGTTGAAACTCAAACAGGATCGGCTATAAAAAAGTGAAGCACTTCATTTAGCGCAATGTCGGTTAGCGCCGTCTGGCCACTTCGTATTGAACCCGTTACCAATCTTGGATGGCACATCATGCGATTACAACAACGTCTTGCTGCGGAAATGTTTGGCACGTTTTGGCTAGTTCTTGGCGGTTGTGGCAGCGCAGTTCTCGCAGCTAAATTTCCCGGTACCGGCATTGGATTTGCAGGCGTGGCATTCGCGTTCGGATTAACCGTCCTGACCATGGCTTACGCGCTCGGGCATATATCGGGTTGCCACTTGAATCCGGCGGTCAGCGTGGGCCTCACCGTTGCGGGCCGCTTTCCTGTCCGGGACCTGGGACCCTATATTGTTGCGCAAGTAATAGGCGCGATCATTGGCGCTTTCGTGCTGTACCTGATCGCGTCCGGCGTACCCGGATTCGACGCGGCCGCGAGTGGATTTGCATCGAATGGATACGGTGCCCGTTCACCTGGCGGTTATTCGTTAAGCGCCGCGCTGATCTGCGAAATCGTGATGACGTTCTTCTTCCTGATGGTCATTCTCGGTTCGACCGACGGACGCGCGATCTCTGGTTTCGCGCCGCTCGCCATCGGGCTTTGCCTGACGCTGATTCACCTGATATCCATCCCGGTGACGAATACGTCGGTCAATCCCGCACGCTCCACCGGACCGGCGCTGTTCGCCGGCGGCGCTGCGTTGGGACAACTCTGGCTTTTCTGGGTCGCGCCGATCATTGGCGCCTGTATTGCCGGCGCGTTATATCCGCGGCTCTTTCCCGAGAAGGTCGCGGCGGTCGCGCCGGCGCCCATGGCTATCGATGCACCTTGACGCGCCGGCTGAAGAGACAGGTTGACGCGAGGCCTGCAGCGAAGCTGCTGTGTGGCCGGCTCGCGCCGGCGCTTGGCTCTGCCGCCCCCCAAAAAAACGAATGGCCCGCCTAAGCGGGCCATTCGGTTCACGCAATCAAGCCGTGCTGTAACGAATTACAGCGGCTGGATGTTCGACGCTTGCAGGCCCTTCGGGCCTTGCTTCGCTTCGTAGCTCACTTTCTGATTTTCCTGCAGTGTCTTGAAGCCTTCCGAGCGGATCTCAGAGAAATGCGCGAAGAGGTCATCGCCACCGCCGTCCGGCGTGATGAAGCCAAAACCCTTCGCATCATTAAACCACTTCACAATACCTGTTGCCATTTGCTGATTTTCCTAGAAGAGACGTAATTCCGTTTGGTAGCGCCACCAGCCGTCTATCGGCCAAGCGTTGCTGCCTCCTTTTACCACGCGAAAATGACAGTCGGCAATTGGATTCTGCCCGATGTTTCAAAAACAAAGCTCCAAAAACCATCGCATGCGGAGTGCTGAGACGCCTGACGCTCACCATCCGGAAGATCAGATAATAAATAAAACATTTGATAAGACAAAGGAAAAAGTCTATTTTTCGCGATCATTGAGGCTTCCGGACGCATCAATCAATGAAAAAATGGGCGGATATCGGCGTTTACAGCCTGCTGCCTGTTTTGGGGGCACCGTCGCGAACGGGCCAATTTCGGACACGGAACGACTTTGCTGGCAAAAAGCATGCGTGTGTTGCGGTTTGCACAAACAGCCGGCGGTAGAACCCCTTCATGGTGGGGCGTGGCAGGCAAATGCAGTGTGGGTATCGGTGTATCGGTTCGTTCGCGGCTCATCGTCATGCCGTTGCCGTGAGATCGCGGTGATATATCGCATTTCAACGTGCGTATCGGGGCTGGCGCGCTCGGGCTGACTAGGACCGTGCGCTGTGGCCGGTTTTTCGCCATGGAATGAAGCACTGCAAGCAAATTCGGCATCGATCCCTCTGTAACGGCATGAAATGGCGCTGTGCGCCGCTATCGGGCGACCGCCTGACGGCCAGGGCATCGAGATGGATAGCGGGCGCTCAGGGGAGCGGGAACGCCGTTGTGATCGTATGCATGCCGGCTTTCCGCCCATGCTCGGAGGCGGTGATGGGCACGACCCTTATCGCAAGGCCGCGCAGCCGCGATTACTGCCCGCGCTTTGGCGCATTGCAGTCGGGCGTGCCGTTGCTCTTCAGCAGCGGCGTGATGCCCCGGTTTTCGGCTATCAGGTACCGGCAGCCCGTTTCGTGATCCGTTTCCACCTGAATGTTGATGTCCTCGGTCGTCTCGCGAGTGAATCGCGACGAGTAGGCATTGGAGGCCTGCTTTGATTCCGCGCTCGCGGCATATGCGTTACATCCAACCGATGTTGCCAACAAAACAAGTAACCACTTCATCTTTTTGCACTCCGTGAGTCTCAGCAATATTGCACCTTAGTGTACGGGTGTATCGCGAAGCGTACCGTGCCGGGACGAACCGGCACGAGCATCCCTGCTCAACTCGGCCGCAAATCGTCCCCGCTCTCAACACGGGAAAGAGCCAGAAATCCAACCCGACCAGCGTGACGAAAACACCGCCGATCGCTCTTTGAACCCCGCACTTATCCTTTCGGTTGCCCTACTTCGAGCCGTGCTCGCGCAAATAGTTGTCGAATATCTGCAGGACCTCGGGCATGTTTCGGCGGCCAAAACCGATCCGGAAATGCTCATTGCCGTACTCGAGCAACGTGCTGGGCAGCAGAAGCACGCCGGTGTGCTCGAGGACTTCGGCGCAGAACCGCTCTGCATCTCCGCGCTTCAGCCGAGGGAAAGCGACTGTCCCCGCCGACGGCCGGCGCCACTCCAGAATCTCGCGATGACGTGCAAAGAAGGTATCGAGGATGGCGAGGTTATTCCTGACGATCGACGTATTCCGTTCAATCAACGCGCCGGTGTGGCGCAGCGCAACGCTCGCGAGATACTCGCTGGGCGCGCTGTTGCAGATGGTCAGGTAGTCCTTGAACGTGCTCATGGCCGCGATCACATTGCGATCCCGGGCTGCGACCCAGCCAACCCGCAGGCCCGCCAAACCATGCGACTTCGATAAAGCCCCAAGCGATATCGCTTTCTCATAGACATCGCACGCAGCGGGCAAACGCGCGGCGGGATCATGCTCCAGCCCTCGATAAACCTCGTCGCTGAATAGCCATAGACCGTGTCGCCGGGCGAATTCGACAATAGCGTCAAACCGCTCGCGCTCTGGCAGATAACCGGTCGGATTGTGCGGCGCGCAGATCAGCAACGCTTTCGTTTCCGCCCGGACGAGTGTCTCCAGCTCGTCGGGATCCAGGGCCCAATCCTCTGACTCGCGTGCAAGCCACGGCGACACCGAAACACCCGCCGCTTCAGCGATCGAATAGTGCGACTGATAACCCGGCATGTGGACGATCATGTGATCGCCTGGCTTGAGCATCGAGTGCACGAAAGAGAAGATCGCTTCCTGAGCGCCCGTATGGACGATCAGGTTTTCCATATCAATTGATTTGTACAACGTTGCAATTTCTTGCCGAAGTTCAGGCGCACCGGGATATTCGGTGTAGCCCAGGCGCAGGCGGCCAAGACCTTCCATAGAACCGGGCTCGAATGCAAGCAGGTCCGTAATCGACATGGACTCCGGGTCGGAGCTGCACAGCAGATAGCGTGCGGTGAATTCGTGAACAGCGAAATAACGCTCGAGTTGAAACGGCGATGGGGTCATGGCTTTTCCAGGAGAGGTGGCTGTCTTTGCAGCGGGTAGCGAGGCGCGCACGTGCGGCAGCCGAAGCCCGAGTCCAGGTCAGGTGCGGCAAAAGAGGCCGGTGGACGGGCGCTACCAACAGGCGTAGTCTGCCTTTCGTCAATGCTTAAAAGAAGCTAACTTTCCTAATGCGAGTTAAATTTTACTAATGTTGGACTATGCCTTGCTCGACGCACTTGGAGCGGTGGTACGCCTCGGCTCGTTCGATCGCGCCGCCCGGGAACTGAACGTCACGCCATCGGCCGTGTCCCAGCGGGTGAAGCTGCTGGAGGAGAGGGTCGGAAGCGTGCTGGTCAAGCGTGGTCAGCCGTGTATTGCCACGCCTCCGGGCGCGCTGCTTTGCAGTCATTTAGAACGCGTACAGCGCCTCGAAACAGAATTGGGCGGGCAGATGCCGACCTTGCCGGGCATGCTCGCCGGAAAGTGGCCGACGTTTCGCATGGCGGTCAATGACGACAGCGTAGGCACCTGGTTCATCGACGCCATTTCAAGCTTCTGCGCCGAACGGGAAATGCTGCTCGACCTGGTTATCGAAGATCAGGAATATACGGCGCAACAACTCCGCGACGGCAGCGTGCAAGGGGCGGTCACCACGCAGGCCGAGCCGGTGCAGGGATGCCGCTCGACCAAGCTGGGGCGCATGCGCTACCTGCCCGTTTGCTCACCGGCGTACTTTGACCGGCACTTCAATGCAGGGGTCACGCGTGACGCGCTGCGTCATGCGCCGCGCGTCGACTTCAGTCCGAAAGACCAGATGCAGAAGCGCTTCATGCGGCGGATCACGCGTGCGGATCTCGATCCGCCAAGGCACCTGATTCCGCATGTGGCGGGTTATCTGCGCGCGTGCCTGTCCGGCATGGCGTGGGGCATGTGTCCCACGCAGATGATCGGGCCGGCGCTCGCATCCGGCGAACTGGTTGAACTCGTGCCGGGTACACATATAGACGTCGATCTGTATTGGCAAAGCTGGCGGTTGTCCATCGGCTGGCTCGACGACTTCAGGGCCATGCTTCAGCAGCGCGCGAGCGGGTTCCTCGACTGACTGCGCGACCAACAAGCGCGATTGAACAACGCAAAAGCGCGATGCAGTTAGTCCATCTATCATGTCTCCCAACCGCGAAGGGCTCGCGCCGAAGAGCCGGCGGTTTCCAAGGAGGATGGCTGACATGAAAAAGCTCATCAACGACGTCTCCGGGGTTGTGCCCGACATGCTCGACGGACTCGCCGCACTCAACCCAGGTTTGTCGTTGCTGCAGGGCAGCACGATCATCGTGCGCGCCGATGCCGAAGCGGCAGCAGCGCGCGGCGAAGTGGCCCTGATCTCGGGCGGCGGCTCGGGGCACGAGCCCGCTCACGGTGGCTACGTCGGTCCCGGCATGCTCAGCGCGGCGGTAGCCGGCGAGGTCTTTACGTCGCCTTCGACCGATGCCGTCCTCGATGCCATTCGCGCCGTGGCCGGTCCCGCGGGCGTGCTCCTGATCGTCAAGAACTACACGGGCGACCGCTTCAATTTCGGCCTTGCCGCGGAGATCGCGCGGGCTGAGGGCATTGCGGTGGAAATGATCATCGTCGCCGACGATGTCGCCCTGTCGGCACACGGCGAACACGCCGGCCGGCGCGGCCTTGCAGGAACCGTGTTCGTGCACAAGATAGCGGGCGCGGCTGCCGCCGAAGGACGGTCGCTCCGCGAAGTGGCGCAGATTGCACGCGATACGGCGGCATCGCTTGGCACCATGGGCGTGGCCCTTACGCCGTGCACGGTGCCGGCGGCAGGCAAGCCGGGTTTCGAGCTCGCCGACAATGAAATCGAATGGGGTCTCGGCATTCACGGCGAGCCAGGCGTGGAACGCGGGGCGCTCGAACCGGCGGGACAGATTACCGGACGCCTGCTCGCGAAGATCATCGACGATCTTGCGTTGAAGCCCGATGACCGCGTCGCGCTTCTTGTAAACAATCTGGGCGGCACACCGTCGAGCGAGCTGAGCATTGTCGCGGGATCGGCGCTGCGCTACCTTCGCGAACATAAGATTCATGTAGAGCGTGCGTGGTCCGGCACATTCCTGAGCGCACTCGAGATGGCAGGCATTTCCCTCACGTTATTACGCGTGGACGATCAACGGCTCGCGTGGCTCGACGCGGCCGCGCAGACCACGGCATGGCCCGCGTTGAGCGGCCGCGTTGCGCAGGCATCGGTCAAGCCGGCACCTGTCGCACCGGTCACGGCTAGCGGCGCGCGGCTCTCGCGTGACTCGTCGTTGCGACGGGTTATCGAAGCGGTATGCGCATGTCTTCTCGAAGCAGAACCGGTGCTGACCGAGATGGATCAGCGCGTGGGCGACGGCGATCTCGGCATCAGCATGTCGCGCGCGGCGCGCAGCATCCTTGGCGAAATCGATACCTATCCCTCGGAGAAGACGCCGGGAGCCGTGTTGCGGACCATGTCCGCCACCATAAGAAGAGTGGTTGGGGGCACATCAGGACCGCTCTACGCAGTCATGCTGTTACGTGCGGCCGTGGTGATTGAACAGTCTGGCGAGTCTGGCACGAAGGATTGGTCGGCGGCATTCACTGCGGCAGTTGATGGCGTGACGGCACTGGGTGGCGCGCATCCCGGAGACCGGACCATGGTCGATGCGCTGCATCCGGCTGCCGCCGCACTGCAAACCGCGCTCGTGAAATCAGGCGGTATCGATACGGACGAGGCGCTAAAAGCAGCCGTCGATGCAGCGACATCAGGCGCCACGCAAACGGCGTCGATGACCCCACGGCTCGGACGTTCCAGTTACGTGGGTGATCGTGCATTAGGCTTTGCCGATCCCGGCGCGCATGCGGTCCGATTATGGCTCGCCGCGATTCGCAGCGCGCTGGACACTCAAGCTTGAGCAACTAAAAAGGAGACGATAAAAATGGATCTGAATCTGCGCGGCAAGGTGGTTGTATTGACGGGAGCGAGCGTGGGCATCGGGCTCGCGGTAGCGGAGGCGTTCGCGGCAGAAGGCGCGAACCTGCTGCTCGCGGCGCGACAAGAAGAGCGGCTCACGGAAGCTGCTGCGCGTATCGCGCGGGAGTTCGGCGTGTCGGCGGTGCCGGTTGCCTGCGACGTTGCTACCGCCGCGGGCGTCAACAAGATCGTCGCCGCTGCCAGCACGAATTTCGGTGGCGCCGACATCCTCTTCAACAACGCCGGCACCGGCAGCAACGAAACCATCATGGACGCGCCCGACGAGAAGTGGCAGTCCTATTGGGACCTTCATGTCATGGCCGCCGTGCGCCTCGCGCGCGGTCTCGTCCCATTGATGAAAACGCGCGGCGGTGGCGCGATCTTGAATAACGCGTCGATCTGCGCGACGCAGCCGCTCGGCTACGAGCCCATCTATAACGTAACGAAAGCCGCGTTGATGATGCTGTCGAAGAATCTGGCGAACGAGCTGATCAAGGACAACATCCGCGTCAACACGATCAATCCGGGGCTTGTGCTGACACCCGACTGGATCAAGACGGCCAAGGAACTGACACGCGATTCGGGCGGCGACTGGGAAGCGCATCTGCAACATGTCGCCGACCAACACGCGCCCATCCGCCGCTTCGCCACGCCCGCCGAGCTGGCAAGCTTTATCGTCTTCCTGTGCTCGGAGCGTGCGAGCTATAGCGTGGGATCGACCTATTTCGTCGATGGCGGGATGCTAAAGACAGTGTGACGCGTGCTCCTGCGCTCAATTGTCTTTACGGCTTGGCGGCAAGTTGTTTTCCCGCCGGATCTCGCGAATGAGCGCGCTATGGTCGAGATCGCCGTCGCCGTGGTCGACCATGGAAGCAAACAGCGCGTCCACACCATGCGACACCGGCAACTCCAACCCGAGGGACCGCGCCCGCGCCAAAGCGGTACGCGTGTCCTTCAACTGATACTTCGCGGCACCACCGGGTGCGAACATTTCATCGATCATGCGTTGGCCGTGCTTACGCAAAATCGGCGAATCAGCAAAGCCACCGGCAAGCGCTTCAATGACCTTCGCCGGGTCCGCGCCGCCACGCTCCGCAAACAATAACGCTTCGGCCACGGCAGCAATCGTGTTTGCCACGATCAACTGATTCGCCAGCTTGGCCTGCTGTCCTGTTCCAGCAGGACCCACGCGCACCGGACGGCCCATTGCACTCAGCAGCTCGCGCGCTGCCTCGAAGGTGTCCGGCTCGCCGCCCGCCATGATCGCAAGCGTGGCATCAATCGCGCCTTGCTGGCCTCCCGACACCGGCGCATCGAGATAACGAAAACGACGCCCGGCGCTTATTCGCGATTGTTCGACGGCTGTCTCAACGGGGATCGAACTCATCACGATCACCGTCGCGCCGGGAGCAAGCGCGGCCAGGACTGCCTTGTCATGGAATACAACGGCGTCGCAGGTCGGACCATCGCTCAACATGCAGATCAACACAATCGCACCTTGTGCCGCGTCTGCAGGTGTGTCACAGACCACCGCTCCTTTTTCGGCGAGCGCGGAAGCCTTCTGCTTCGAGCGATTCCAGGCTCGCACGCCATACCCGGCCGCCAGCAGGTTACGCGCCATCGGCTCGCCCATCAGGCCGGTCCCCAGAAATGCAATCACCTCGTCCTTCATGCGTCACCTCGTTGTTCGGTAGTCACTATCGGCATGGTGGCCGATCCGGGACGGCGCGGCAACAGCATCGCGCGCACCCCGCCTGCAGCGACCAGCGCGGCAATCGGCAGGAAGCCCGGTGTATAGCTGCCCGTCGCCGTCTTTGCTCGTGCAGCTTTATGAATGAGCGCATGTTTGCACGCAAAGCTCTGGATAACTCCTGCATAACCCAGTGAAGTCCTGTGGGCGAAACCTTGATAACTCGGGTGCTGTGCGTAAAGCCCTAGAAGTTATCCTTCGGCCAACCGCCGGTTCCCCACTTGGTACGCAAGTTACCTGTTCGCTAGAGCGTTGATCCGAAGCAGGATTGACCGCTTATCCACAGAAACGGCCGATGCTTGTTAACTATTACTATGTATACATATCAATCCATTAAGAACCATAAGGCATGGATGCGCACGGCCGGTTGATGCTGCCTTCTTTATAAGCGCCGGGTCCGAATGCGATGACCGCAAGCCGGCCCGCGTCATCTCCTGACAACACGCTGAACCTCGGTAGTTAACATATGTTGTAATTTATTTTGTTATGGCAACATATGATTATCGGTGCTGCGAAGCGCTATCGATAACCAATGCAAAGACTGAGGAATGTCATGAACCGGACCACATTGCTCGCCGCCGCCGTGATGGCCGCTGTGTCCACGGGCGTCTTCGCGCAGGATGCTCAAACGACTCTGGCCAAGATCCAGGTATCCAATACGATTGCAATCGGGCATCGGGAGACGTCGGTCCCCTTTTCCTATATCGATGCAAACAATGAGGTCATCGGTTTCTCGCAGGATATCTGCAACAAGGTCATTGACGCGGTGAAGGCGAAGATCAAGAAGCCTGATCTCAAAGTGCGGTTTATCCCGGTCACGTCGCAGAACCGGATTGCGTTGGTGCAAAACGGCACGGTCGATCTGGAATGCGGCGTCACGACGAACCTGAAAGCGCGTCAGGCTCAGGTCACGTTTTCCGACACCTTCTTTGTGGCCACGACTCGCCTGCTGACCCGCAAGGATTCGGGCATCAAGGACTTCCCCGATCTTGCGGGCAAGACCGTTGTCACGAACCAGGGAACCACGTCCGAGCGAATTCTCCGCAAGATGAACGAGGAGAAAAAGATGAACATGCAGATCATCAGCGCGAAGGACTATGGCGAAGGCCGTCTGACGCTGGAAACGGGCCGCGCAGTTGCATACATGATGGACGACGTGCTTCTGGCTGGAACGCGCTCGCTGACCGCCAATCCCTCCGACTATGTGCTGGTCGGCACGCCGCAGTCTTCAGAAGCCTATGGCTTCATGCTGAGAAAAGACGATCCGGAGTTCAAGAAGCTGGTGGATGACACCATGAGCGAAATCATGAAGGGACCGGAGATCAAGACCATGTACGCGAAATGGTTCATGAAGCCGGTGCCGCCGAAGAACATCAGCTTTGATTTCCCGATGAGCGAATCCCTTCAAAAGCTGTATGCCAATCCAAACGACACCGCTTTCGAGTGAATACTCGCACCGCGTTAAAAAGCCACCTTCTTTCAGCAAGGTGGCTTTTTTATTTGCCGCGCGTTATTCCGGGAACGGCAGTGTGGTCTGCCCTTCGGCGCGCATGCCGAACGTGTTCAGGGTCATGGCGACCAACGCGTAGTAACCGAGCAATCCGACCAGATTGATGACAACCACGTGCCCGAAGCCTTTGACCGCTGCGTCGAACGTCTTGTCGGAGACTCGCCTGGTTTCGTATAGCTCGGTGGCGAATTCATAGATAAGCGCGTCGTCGGCGCTGTCGAATGTGGGACGCTCGCCTCGTTGAACGGCGTCGGCAACCGCCTTCGGAACGCCTGCATCCAACGCGATGGGATAGTGGATGAACCACTCCCCTTGGGATTGCCAACGCGAGGCCGTGACGAGAATAGCCAGTTCCGACAAGCGCAGTGACAAACCCGTCTTGTATCGACAAAACGCGCCCAGCCGTTGAGCATGATCAGCCAATTCCGGGCTATGAATCCATCCCAGGAACGGACCGTTCAAGTTGCCGCGCGGGCCGCTCAGGATATTTTGAAGAACGGCCTTTTGCTCGTCGGTAGCGTTGGCAGTATCGAAATCTGGAAGGCGATGGGTCATGGGTTGTCCACGGTTTGATTGTTGCTTAGCGAGCGCCCAGTGCGCCGATTGCGGTCAATGCCCCGTCTATGGCGTCGGTCAGGCGTGCGCCGATTGTGTCGATCTGTCCGGCCGTGGCAATGAACGGCGGCGCCAGCAGCACATGGTCACCTACGGCGCCGTCTACCGTACCGCCCATCGGATAGACCATCAGGCCGCGCTTCATTGCTTCGCTCTTGATCACCGCGTGTAACTTCTTGCTGGCGTCGAATGGTTTCTTCGACACCCGGTCCTGCACCAGTTCGACACCGATAAACAAGCCTCGGCCACGCACGTCGCCGATAAACGGATGACTCGCATAATGCGCGCGAAGCAATCCATGGAGCTGCTCGCCCCTTGCCTGCACGTTGTTCAGCAGCTTCTCGTCCGCGATAACCCGCTGGACTTCCAGGGCTGCCGCACAAGCGGTCGCGTGGCCGATATAGGTGTGCCCGTGCTGGAAGAAACCCGAGCCGTTGACAATGGTGTTGTAGATCTCGTCACTGACGAGCGTCGCACCAATTGCCTGGTAACCGGCTCCCAGGCCCTTCGCGATAGTCAGGAGGTCTGGAACCACGCCGTCCTCTGCGCAGGCGTACAGGTGGCCGGTACGCCCCATCCCGGACATGATTTCGTCCAGGATCAGCAATACGCCGTACTTGTTGCACACCGCGCGAATTTTCTTGAAGTATTCGCGCACCGGCGGCACCGCGCCTGCAGTTGCCCCTACGACCGTTTCGGCGACGAAAGCTGCGACCGTGTCACCGCCGAGCTCCAGGATTTTCGACTCGAGTTCGTCGGCCAGGCGCTGCGCGAAAGCTTCCTCGGTTTCATCGGCGCGCTGTTCGCGATACGCATAGCACGGACTCACATGATGGGCTTCGATGAGGATGGGAAGAAACGGCTCACGGCGCCACGCGTTTCCGCCAATAGCAAGCGCGCCGAGTGTGTTGCCGTGATAACTCTGGCGGCGAGCGATGAAATGACGCCGCTGCCCCTGACCCTTTTCGACGAAGTACTGCCGGGCGAGTTTGAGGGCGGCTTCGATGGCTTCGGAGCCGCCGGAGGTGAAGTACACATGGCCCAGACCCGCGGGAGCATCGGCGACCAGGCGGTCGGACAACTCCTCCGCAACGGCCGTTGTGAAAAACGATGTGTGAGCGTAGGGAAGCTGCTGGGCCTGCCGCTTGATGGCATCGATAACGCGTTGATTGCTGTGGCCCAGGCACGAAACCGCGGCACCGCCCGATGCGTCGATATAGCGCTTACCTTCCGAGTCGATGATTTCGATTCCATCGCCGGCAACTGCAACAGGAAGTTTGGCTCGCGGGGCGCGATGAAAAACGGTTGTCATTCTGACCTCGATGTTGCTGACGATGCGCGGGCGCTCGTCACTTGGAGAATAAAGATTCTGAGCCGGCGTTCGCCTTGATTGACGGCAACTCAAGCGCTCAGTAACATGCGATGCGTTATTCTCCATCTCTACAACATATGTTGTCAACGCCGATATTGCCGGCGTTGGAACAAGGCTTACGACGAGTAAGCGCCCTTCGCATGGAGCGCGGATTCGGCTTGTTCCAGCAGTTCGACGGCCGATTTCCCTTCGAGTGCAAGCAGATGGGCAACCAGCGACTCTGCTATTGCAGACGCGGCGACGAGCGACGGAAAAAACGACGGGCTTTCGTGCGAAAAGATCAGAACATGGTCGGCGTTGAGGGCGAGGGGTGACACGGCGCTGTCGGTGATGGCGACGAGCTTGCAGCCCTGCTCCTTCGCTGCCTGCGCGACACGCACGGCTTCGGCTGAATACGGGGCGAAGCTTGTTACGACGGTAGCGTGTCCCTTGGCCATGCCGCGTAGCTGCATTTCGAGCGTGCCGGCCTCGCCGTTGACCAGGCTCACGGACGACCGGAATAGCCTATACCCGTAGACCAGGGCGAACGCGACCGGATAGCACGAGCGGAATCCTGCCACGTGAACATGCGGTACTTTGCGCAGCATCTTCGCGACCTCGACAATCTTCGTGCCGTTCTGTGCGAACGTGACCTCGAGGTTGTGGCTTTGCGCGATAGCGAGTTCCTGGACCAACGATTCGCCTGAGCCGCCTTTGACTAGCGCGCGGGCCTTGGACGTTAGCGCTTCCGGCCGGGTACGGACGCGCGCGACGAATATCTCCCGCAGCTCGTTCCAGCCGGGGAAGCCCAATTGCTGCGATAGCCGGACGAGGGCTGCGGGTTGAACGTTAGCTCGCTCAGCGACTTTCCGCATTGAAAGAACCGCGACCTCGTCGGGGAAATTCAGCAGGAAACCCGCGCCCGCCTGGAATTGCGGGCTGAGTTCGGGAAACTTCGCACGTATCGATGAAACCAGGTCTTCGAAATTGGACGACACGAAACAAGCCTCATCAGGTTGACAACATTTGTAGTTTAACGAGGTTGTTGCGTCGACGGACTGTTGTCGGTGGCAGAAGGCAACTAAATACCGATGACCTTGGTTTTCCCGGGGATGCCCCTTCATGATCAGAAAATTCGAACACTCCTTCCTAAATCTGAGGGCATGTTCTGTGCGCCTCCAAACGTTCCCCATGAAATAATCATGGCAAATTGCGACAGACGGTCAAGCCGGTTCGGGAAAAATTGAAACAATAGTAGAAACGATCTGCTTCCGTCTGGTTTATAGGACACCTGCCTGTATGTGAGACCGGCCGATGCTTCCTGGGTTTGTTCCAAGAAATATAAAAAATAAAGAGCTGAGAGAATATGAATATCAAGAGCAAATGGGGCAATGACGTTCACGCAGGAAAAATCGTTTCCATCGTGGATGGCAAGAGGGTTTTCATTCATCTACGGTCGGCGTTCGAGACGCACTCTTCGAGCGATATTGCAGGCCGCCGAGGCCAACGATTGCATACTGTTTCGATCGATAACGTTCAAAAAGTAGCCGATCACATGAGTGAGCCATTTACCCACGTGAAACAAAACGATGTTGTCGTTCTGCTTTGTGCAAGCGACGAGGTTCGTACGGCGGCCCTGGCCGTGCTCGGTTTGGGTGGGGACTGAGGAGAGTTCCATCGTCCGGTTGCGCGGTAACTACGATGTCCACCGGCCATCGTGGTTACCGCGCAACCGGATATCGTGCGCGATCGACTGTCTTTATTTGAGCAGTGATGGGAAATCCGGAGCGTGTACCAACTTCGCGATCAAGTCCTGCACTGCGGGCATCAATGCTTGAGCAGTTTGATTGCAAGCTGTTTCGCCAAAGTAACTGGACGAGTAAGCGTAGTTTTCTGACACGCTGAGACTTCTGCCGTTGGATGAAGAAACGCTCAGGCCCAGATTCCACGCACCCGACATGGACGAGAAATCGATTTTATCTAGCCGTCCCGTAAGTTGAACCGGTGCGTCCGGTGCATAGGCCCCGGCAATCTTGAGTTCCGACACGAGCGACGTTCTGACGAAATCAGCGAAAGGTTCGCCATCAGGCGTCTTGATCGGTCCCACGCCGCGGCACATTATCGAATTTGGGTTCTGATTGGGAATCGGTGCTTGCGTGAAGGCCCCGACGGCGATACCGCTTGCCGCCGCAGACTTTAAGGCCATTACGTTGTCCGCCGAAATTGAATATCGTGGCACCGCGTAAGTGGAGCATCCTGCAAGCATCGCAACTGCGACAACGCTTAAAGCTAATCTCATCTGCCTTCTTCCTTTTATATTTTGGTGTTAGTGATGCTGCGTAGAAGTTGCCTACGGATTATCGGCAGATGTCGAGCCAACCTTAGGAGAATATTATTAAAGTGTTTCGCGATCGTATGGCTACTCCCGAGCAAGCCAGTCTCCATACGCTAATCCTGACGAATATCCATTTCCAGCCAAACGACGTCAGTTCGCGAAGATGCTTGCCGTGATGCACGGCAAGCCGGGCCAAGCGTTGCCGCGGTTAGATAAGCGCGCTGCCACCTCGCGGATCACCGATATGCGTTTAATATCCGACGGGGTCTCCCGATCGTTTTTCACGCAGTATCGGCTTCTGCTTCCGGCCATAGACGCGGGAACAGATATCGGAACGACTTGATTGACAACGCCAGTTCGATGGGACCTTTCGGTGTTTTCGAACGAACGATGCCCAGTTTGAAAAGATCAGCCAGCACACGATCAGCCGTTCGGCTTGCGAGCTCCATCATGGCCTTGAACCGGGCTCTGTCTATTGACTTGATTGTTGCCAGATAGGCGAGCGGTTGCGCCGCTTCAGTTCTCAGGAAGCGGGTGTCGCTCCTGGTCGCTTCGGCCGCCAGCATTTGGGCCAACCTCGCCTCGAATGCCCGTATTTGGAGCATACCTTCCATAAAGCCGATCTGATCGAGACAGAGGTTCATGCAGAAGGCGATAAATTCCACCAAGCCGCTTTCGCTCAAGACACCTCGCCCGTCGTAATTGCCTTTGCGGCGTCGATCGGCAGTGATCAAATGCTCACAGTAAGCGTCCCGGTCCCGAGCGAAGCCGCGCATTGGCGACCATAGTCCTTGCGTCAGCCCTAACGTAGAAAGTCCGGCATGCGTATGCAGTCGGGCGGTGCGCCCATTGCCATCGAGAAACGGGCGAATCCACGCGAGCCGGCGGTGGGCTGCCATCAACGCGATAACCGCGGTTTCACCAGCCCGTGCATATCGATATCCGCGATGCCACGCCTCCATAAAATCCGATAACGTCGCCGGGTCGGGGAATATGGGCGCCGACCTTGCCACCTCTATCTCGCCATAGGCCCGGAGTGATTCTCTCCTCTTTGCCGTCATCGTCAATCTGAAGAAGATCTTCCGGCGACAACTGGTCGTGTAAATGCCGATGTATGGCTTGAGGTACAGACGCTTCGAAAACACATTGGAGTCGAACGTGGGGAAGGTCTCTTCGCCCCAACGCTCGGTGACAATATGGGCAATCGCGATGCGTTGCTTGCGCGCTTCCGCGGGCTTCCTGGAAAAATCCTCTTGTAACGCACGCTCGATCAGCAGCGATTCCGTGTGTTGACCCTCTATCTTGTTCGTATAGTAGGAGTTCATTGGCCGCAGCGCCTCGCGAAGCAGATCACGCAGATGCGGCATGCCGTGAGCCGCCAGATCCTTGGCCCGCCCAATCACATCGGCGGCCAGCGGACGCAGGCTGTCCAGCTTTGGCTCTGAAGGCAGCAGCGGGTGCATCTGGTGAACCGCGTGATACGGATATTTGAACTTGCCGGTGGTCATGGCGGCTATTGTGGCGGATCTTCGTTACGCGAATAACCTCATAAAATCCCTTATTTTGCATATAGATATGAAAGTCATGGCGAGTCTTTTGGCGAATCATCTGGCGTGTATATCTGAGTGATGGGTGGCGGAAGCATCGTCACCTGGCACGGCGGGTGGCAAGCATAGGTTTCGCCCGCATCCGCCCGTCGTCTCCATGCATCAATGCAGCAAGCCGAACACCGCAACGCCGTTCGTCGCGCCAACGTAGACCTTCCCCTCGGCGATCATCGGCGTGATGAATTTGTTGCCCGCGCCGAACTGGTCTCGCGTGCCAGCCTGATTGCTGTTGTACAACTCGTGCGCGAGATTGGTGGCGTCGTAGGCGTGAAGCGCGCCGATCGTGCCATTTTCCGCCGCCCACACAATGCCGTTACTCGTGCCGTTCGCCGAGATGGCCGGCGTCGCGCCGGGGTAAGGAAATACCAGCGCGCTCTGCGAAGACGGTGCGGCGGCAAGCATTGCATTGGTGATAGGCAGCGCCTTGAGCGTATCGGTCTGGCCTCCGTAATAAACGACCTGGTTGAAGTACGCCGGCGAGCCCCAGATACCGCCGGCCAGCACACCGGTCAACTCCTGCCAGATGTTATTGGTTGTCGGACTGAACTTGCCCATGTTGTCGCGATCGACGACGTATATGTTGGTGTCCTTGCCCGCGGCAAGAGCCAGGTGCTTGACCGTGCCGTTAGCCGTGCTCTGATCGGGCAACAACATCGCACCGCCTGAACCGAAATCGCCATCCACATCGGATTCGGCCACGGTGTTGTACATGGCGAAGTAGTCGGTTACGACCGGCGTCGGGATGGCGGAAAGCTTGACGAACGTGTCGCCGAAATCGCCGGCAGCGGGAAATCCCTGTGGGTTGAGCGTCGTGTCGAAGGTGCCGTTGCCGTCGACGAAATAGATCGATGTCCCGTCCGACGCCATGCCCGAACCCGCCATCCAGATCGATCCCTTGCTGCCGTTCGGAGTAACGGGAAGCGCGCCGGTTTGCTTCAATGTATCCGCGCTATAAGACATCATCCAACCGATGTAGTTGCCCGACATGCAGTGGGCGGTCCAGCCCATGTAGATGGTGCCGTTGACCAGCGTCAGCGCGGAGCGGACGGTGTGCAGGGCAGGCGTGAAGGTAAGGACGCCATTCGCACCTTCCGCTCCGCTGCCCGGATAGGTCGCGGCGATTTCAGTCGGGCCGCCGAACAATTCGGCTCCTGTCGCAAGATCGATCGCGTGCAGGCGATGATGAACGTTTCCGTTGGCGTCCGAGGTCATGGCCACGGCATAGAGCGTGCCATTCGGGCCGCGCGAGCGGTCGATCACCGGCGTCGATGTGATACCGATTTCGGGCGTGATGTCCGTGCAACCGGGGTCCGGACTCGGGGTTTCGCCGGTAGGCGCCAGCGATATTCGCCACAACGCGGCACCGCTGCCGGCGTCGTAGGCGTAGATGCTGTCGTGCTCCGTCACAACATAGACAACGTTATGTACGGCTCCACCCATTGTGAGATTCGTCACGAATAGCGGCTGCCCGTCGACCTTGCCATCGGTCGGCAGAAGGCGCAATAGCCCGAACGTCGACGAGTTGACATTGGCCGGCGTAAGAGTCGTTTCCGCCAGCATCTGGCCGGTTCGCGCGAGGTCGTTGTGGTGCATCAGCACGTCTGTTGCGTAGCTCGGCACAGCGGTTGGCGTGGAGCCGCCAGTCGTTGCGGCGGGCGTAGTCGTGCTCGGCGTGGGGGCCGTGGACGATGCCGGCGTGGTGGGCGTCGTAGTTGTCGCAGGGGAGGTGGGGGCTGGCGTGGGCGTTGTGCTGGGCGGCGTGGTCGTGGACGGGGCGGACGATGCGGTCGGGCTTGCGGTCGTACCACTGGCGCCACCCACGCTGGCGGTGGTGGTCGGGCTGTTGCTTGAACCGCCGCAAGACCCGAGACATGCAACCATCAGTAATCCTGTACAAGTTTTGAACAGATTACGCGAAGAGGCCGGGCAAAAAGCTAATCTGAGTTGCAGAGATTTCATGGCGGTTCTCCAGCGGCCGACGAGCGGCCCACCACAGGTCTACCCAAGACGTGCAAGCGCGAATCGCTCGCTGCAGCCGGGCGTAGCAATCCGGCTTACAGCGTCCTGCATCAGCAAAAAAAGCGCCTGAGGAAGAGAACGTTTTCCTCAGGCGCTCACATCAAGAAGTTTTGGACTGAGTTGCTGACGCAGTGGTGATCACGGGGCGTGATGTCAGATGAATACCGCACAGGAATCTGAACTTGCGAGGTTAAATATATGAACAATGTGGTCGAGCTGGAGCATAGGCCATCAGGGATCGAGCGTCACTCGATGTTGAGACTTGAAGACACGCAACTCGCAGACTTGCTCCGGCACCCTGCCGACAGACACAGTGATTGACGTCGGCGGGTGGCAAGAGCCCAGCGGGTTTCTGACGCGCGTTTTGTCCGACAGCACCGTGCGCGCGATCGAGCGATTTGCGCGCAGATTGTTCCGGGAAACAACAAGGGAAAGCGAGACGGGTGCATCCCCAACTGGAAACGAGGCAGAACGACACATGGGAACAATAGTCGTCGCCGCGCGTGGGGCGCCGGAACTGCCGGCAAGTGGGCGGCCGGTGAGGTATCGGGCCGAGACGGTCGAGTGGCTGTGGTTCAGATGTCAGCCTCGGAGCAGGCACCCATATCAAGCGGGCCTACTTCCCGGGCATCCCAAAATCACAGCAATCGGAGAGCCTTTTGCAAACGGAGGGCCGCTTTCCCAGCCGGTAGGCGCGGTTATCAAAAGCTTCCTATCAATCCCACCGGTCGGACATTTGCGGCTGAATCACAAACGCATAACGGAAACTGACGCGGCAATTTATCGGTAACTTTTGAATATTGTCACTTCCGCGCGCTCAACTCGCCCTCTCACTCCACCGTCACGCTCTTCGCCAAATTCCTGGGCTTATCCACATCCGTCCCTCTGGCACAAGCCGTGTGATAAGCCAGCAACTGCAGCGGCACGACGTGAAGAATGGGCGATAGCAATCCATAATGCTCAGGCATCCGAATCACATGAATACCGTCCTCGCTGACAATCCGGGTATCGGAATCAGCGAAGACATAAAGCTCGCCCCCTCGCGCTCTGACCTCTTGCATATTCGACTTCAGCTTCTCCAGCAGCGCGTCATTAGGTGCCACCGTCACCACCGGCATCGCCTCAGTTACCAACGCCAGCGGCCCATGCTTCAACTCTCCTGCCGGATAAGCTTCCGCATGAATATACGAAATCTCTTTAAGCTTCAACGCGCCTTCAAGCGCGATCGGATAGTGCAGTCCGCGCCCGAGAAACAGCGCATTCTCCTTACGCGAAAACTCTTCCGACCAGGCGATGATCTGCGGCTCAAGCGCCAGCACGCTATTCAGCGCCGCAGGCAAATGCCGCAACTGCGTCAGATAATCAGTTTCCTGCTTTTCACTAACATGCCCGCGCAGAGTCCCAAGCGTGACGGCCAGCACAAACATCCCGACCAGCTGCGTCGTAAATGCCTTGGTCGAAGCCACGCCAATCTCGGTCCCCGCATGCGTCAGAAACGCGAGCTTTGTCAGCCGGACCATCGCGCTGGAAGCCACATTGCAAACCGCCAGCGTCTGTTTATGTCCCAGCGCCTGCGCATGCTTCAACGCGGCCAACGTATCCGCGGTCTCACCTGATTGCGAAATCACCACAACCAAAGCCCGTGGATTCGGCACCGATTCGCGATACCTATACTCACTCGCAATCTCAACTTGCGTAGGAATCTTCGCAACCGATTCAAGCCAGTACTTCGCCGTCATACCCGCATACGAACTCGTACCGCACGCCAGGATAAGCACGCTGTCGATATTGGCGAAAACTTCTGTCGCGTCCGCCCCGAACAACTCGGCAGAGAAGCGATCGGCTTGAGGAATGGTGTCCGTAATGGCGCGCGGCTGCTCGAAGATTTCCTTCTGCATGAAATGCCGATACGGCCCAAGCTCAACCGCCCCGCCATACGCCGCAACCACGCGAACTTCACGCTCCGCGGGCACGCCATCGCGATCGACAATCTTCACGCCGTCCAGCGTGATCTCGACCACATCGCCTTCATCGAGGAACGCAAAACGATCGGTGCTGCCGGCAAGCGCGAGCGCATCGGAGGCGAGGAAGTTCTCGCCATCACCCACGCCCACCACCAGCGGCGACCCCTGCCGCGCGCCGACCACCGTATGCGGCTGATCCTTGTGGATCACGGCTATGGCATACGCGCCATGCAATTCCTTCACGGCCTCGCGAACGGTCTGGAACAGATCGCCGCGATACTTGCTGTGGATCAAATGCGCGATGACTTCGGTATCGGTCTGCGAGACAAACTCGTAGCCCTTCCCCTTCAGCATGGTCCGCAGGGTCTCGTAGTTCTCGATGATCCCGTTGTGCACCAGTGCCAGTTCGTTACGCGAGAAGATGGGATGCGCGTTGTCGGTGACGGGCGCGCCGTGGGTCGCCCAGCGAGTGTGCGCAATGCCAGTTGCGCCTTCCAGATGCGTATCGCGAACCTGATCGGCGAGATCGGTCACGCGCGCCACGCTGCGCGCGCGCTTCGGTTCGCCATCGGCAATCACGGCTACGCCGCAGGAGTCATAGCCGCGATACTCCAGCCGTCGCAGACCCTCGACCAGCACGGATACGATGTTACGTTGCGCAACCGCGCCGACAATTCCGCACATGGCGTTGTCCTCTACAGATTATTGTGAAGCGCTCGAATCAGGCCACGCCCGCCGCCAGGGCGCACGCTCAACCGCACGAGCCGTCGTTATTGTTCAAGCTTTCTTTTTCGTTGGCCGTACGTAACCGCTCTTACTGACCTGAATTTTTTCGTTCAGCACGAGCTGGTTTTCCGCGACATCCTTCCAAACCGTCGTCCCGGCCGCGATGGACGCACCACGCCCCACGCGCACCGGCGCAACCAGTTGCGTGTCCGAGCCCACGAACACGTCGTCCTCGATCACCGTGCGGAATTTGTTCGCACCATCGTAGTTACACGTAATCGTGCCCGCGCCGATATTCACTCGCGCCCCAATATCCGAGTCGCCGATATAGCTCAAATGGTTCGCCTTCGACGCGCGCCCGAACACCGCGTTTTTCACTTCGACGAAATTGCCCACGTGTGCTTCGTCACCGAGCACAGCACCCGGACGCAAGCGCGCATAAGGTCCCAGCACGACATTCGAGCCGGTCGTGCCGCCGTCAATGTGCGTGAACGCATCAATCCGGGTGCCCGCACCAATAGTGGCATTGCGAATCACGCAATTCGGGCCGACGGTCACGTTATCGGCCAGCGTGACATCACCTTCGAACACACAATTCACGTCGATAGACACGTCGCGTCCACACGCCAGCGAGCCGCGCACGTCAATGCGCGCGGGGTCAAGCAGCGTGACCCCGGCGACCAGCAACGCCTCGGCGATATTGCCCTGATAAATCCGCTCGAGTTCGGCGAGTTGCTGCTTGCTGTTCACGCCGAGCGTTTCACACTCTTCGTCCGGCGGCGACGTGACGACCTTGATGCCGGCTTCGAGCGCACATTCGACGACATCGGTGAGATAAAACTCGCCCTGAACGTTGTCATTTTTAAGCGATGCGAGCCATTCGCCAAGCTGCGCGGTCGGTGTAATGACAATGCCGGTATTGATCTCGGCGATCTTGAGTTGATCAGCATTGGCGTCCTTTTGTTCGACAATGCGCTGCACCGCACCGGTCGGATCACGCACGATGCGGCCATACCCGGTCGGATCGTCCAGGGTGACCGTCAGGACCCCGTAGCGGCCGCCGGATGCTGCATCGGCCAGACGTTGCAGCGTGCTGACGCGAGTAAGTGGCACATCGCCGTAGAGAATGAGCGTAGGCACGGAAAGGTCGAGCAACGACAGCGCTTGCTGAACCGCATGGCCGGTGCCCAGTTGCTGCTCCTGCACGGCAAACTGGACATCGGGAGCGCCGACTGCTTTCTGAACCAGCTCCGCTCCATGTCCGACCACGACAACGAGCCGTGTGGGCTTGAGCGCCCGCGCAACGTCGAGCACATGGGAGAGGAGCGGCCGGCCAGCCAGGGGATGAAGGACTTTCGGCAAGGCGGAACGCATGCGCTTGCCCATGCCTGCCGCCAAAATAACAATGTTCATGGCGTCAGCTTCGTTGAAGTGTGAGGAGCTGCCAATATAGCATGCGTGGATGGCCGGAAAAGCCGGGTGCGGCCTTGCTGAGCAACGGTCCTGCGGGGATTTTGCCCGCCGTCAAAGATTGTCGCGAAATGTCAAATATCGTCGAACTGAACAATCGAAATAGTCTGCGACGGCGCTTCGGTCGAGCACGGGTCTTCATCGAACGCAATGTCCCCGGCTGGGTCCGCCACGCCCGTCGCGCGCAATCCGGCAAACGGAAACAGCCCGTGATCCATTAAATGCGACGGCACCACGTGCCCCAGCGCATTGAACATGTTCTCCACGCGGCCAGGGAAACGCTTTTCCCAATCGCGAATCAGCGCCTTCATTTCCGCGCGCTTCAGGTTCGGCTGGCTGCCGCACAGGTTGCACGGAATGATCGGAAACTCGCGCAACTCCGCGAATTTCTCCAGATCCCTTTCCTTCACATACGCCAACGGCCGGATCACGATGTTCTTGCCATCGTCAGATTGCAGTTTCGGGGGCATGCCCTTCAGCTTGCCGCCGTAGAACATATTCAGCAGCAACGTCTGCAGGATGTCGTCGCGATGATGCCCAAGCGCAATTTTCGTCGCGCCGAGCTCACCGGCCACGCGATACAAAATCCCGCGCCGCAATCTCGAACACAGCGAACACGTGGTCTTGCCTTCCGGCACCAGCCGCTTGACGATGCTGTACGTATCCTGGTTTTCGATATGAAACGGGATATCCAGCTTGCTCAAATACTCGGGCAGCACATGCTCCGGAAACCCCGGCTGTTTCTGGTCGAGATTCACCGCCACGATGTCGAAATTGATCGGCGCGCGTTCGCGCAGCCGCATCAGCAGTTCGAGCATGGCGTACGAATCCTTGCCGCCGGACAGGCAGACCATGACCTTGTCGCCGTCTTCGATCATGTTGTAGTCCGTGACGGCCTCGCCCACCTGACGCGCCAGCCGCTTGAACAATTTGTTGTTCTCGTAGGCCTGCTTCTGCTCGCGGCGCGTCAGCGGTTCGCGCATTGCCGGGACGGATATCGTCTCCTGAACCACCGGCGCTTCCGTTTCCGTTAGCGAACTCATGCTGTCACCTCTTTGATGCGAAAGACTTCGACGCCCACGGCATCGCAGTCGGGATAAACGTCCGGCTTTTCCGTCGATACCGCCACCGCGCGCACATTCGGATGTTCCAGCAGCGCGGCAGCGACGTCGTCGCAGAGGGTTTCCTGCAGGTGGATATGCCCTCTACCCACGCGCTTGGCGATAGTCGAGCGCATGAAATCGTAGTCGACGACTTCGCGCAGCTTGTCTTCAGTCGGCGTCGATAACGCAAGCGGAACGAACAATTCCACGTTGATCACCACGCGCTGCTCGCCCTGCTTTTCGAAATCGTGCACGCCAATGTTGATGCGCACTTCGTAATTGCGCAGAAAAAGCCGCCGGCAATCGGCGAGCCGGGGATGCGAAAGTGCGGCGAGCATGGTGGTGTCCTGATGATTCAGATTAACTTACTAAAATCGACTTACTAAACGCCACCGCCTGGAGCGCGGCCCGTGGTCAAAAACATGATGTCGCGCGGCGACGGCACGAGATGCTGCCCGCCATCGACTACCAGCGTCGTACCCGTCACGCCCGCCGCGCCGGCCAGATAACAAGCGGCGGCAACCACATCGTCCACCCGCGAAGCGCGGCCCAACGGCGTTACCTTGTGCGCTGCCTCGAATTCGCTGGCCGTCTGCCCCGCGGATTGCAGCGTGAGCCCCGGCGCCAGCCCGACCACGCGCAACTTCGGCGCAAGCGCCTGTGCCAGCGCGACGGTGGCGTTTTCCAGCGCCGCCTTGGTCAGCGTGTACGACAGATAATCCGGATTCATGTTGTATAGCTTCTGGTCCAGCACGTTGATGACGCAACCGCGCTGGGTTTCGTCGTCGGCGGCGGCATCGGGCGTGGCCTCGTACAGCGCACGCGCCAATGCCAGCGGCGCGCCGACGTTGATCGCCATCATCTCGAGCAGGCGCGGATAGCTGAAGTCGCGCGCCGTGTCCTCGACAAAACTCGACGCGTTGTTCACCACGCAATGCAGACCACCCAACGCGTCGAAACACGCCGGCACCAGCCGCGCCACGTCGCTCTCCACGCCGAGATCCGCGCGCAGCGCCACAGCGCGGCGGCCGAGCGCGCGTATCGATTGGACGACTTCCTGCGCTTGCCCCTCGGAACCGCCGAAATGCACGGCGACATCCCAGCCGCGCGCGGCAAAACCAAGCGCCAGCCCGCGGCCGATGCGTTTCGCCGCGCCGGTAATCAGCACCACGCGGGCTTTCGGCGTGGAAGAATCTGGAGAAGTGGACGAAGAAACGCTCATTTACAATGCCGGAATGAATCCAAAAGCTCACGAATCCGACAGTTTACCTGCTCCCGGCCCCGACGCGCTCGCGCAGTCCGAGTTGCTGACAGAACGCATTCGCGCGGAAATCGCGTCGGCGGGCGGCTGGCTGCCGTTCAGCCGGTATATGGAACTCGCGCTTTACGCGCCCGGCCTCGGCTATTACAGCGGCGGCGCGATGAAATTCGGCAAACGCGGCGACGACGGCAGCGACTTTGTCACCGCCCCGGAAATGTCGCCATTGTTCTCGGCCACGCTCGCGCGGCCGGTCGCTCAGGCGTTGCGCGACAGCGGCACGCGCAATCTGATGGAGTTCGGCGCAGGCACAGGCAAGCTCGCCGCCGGCTTGCTGAACGCGCTTCAGGCGCTGGATGTCCCCTTCGACAGCTACGCGATCGTGGATTTGTCGGGGGAATTGCAGGAACGCCAACGGGCGACGATTGAAGCCGACGCGCCCGAGCTGGCATCGAAGGTGAAATGGCTTAGCGCTTTGCCGGAGCATTTCGAAGGCGTGGTGATCGGCAACGAAGTGCTGGATGCCATGCCCGTGCGCCTGGTCGTACGCAAACTGGGCGTGTGGCATGAACGTGGCGTGTCGTGGACGGACAACCGTTTCACCTTCGACGACAAACCCTTGCTGGCCGCGCTGGACGACCCGCTGCTGGCCGAAATCGATGCCACCATCGATGAAGTCAACGACGAGCCCTTCGTCGAATACCTGAGCGAAACGCACGAAGCGGCGCTGGCTTTCACGCGCACCATTTGCACGATGCTCACGCGCGGCGCGGCGTTTTTCATCGATTACGGCTTTCCGCGGCGTGAGTTTTATCACGCCCAGCGCGCGCAAGGCACGCTCATGTGCCATTACCGGCACCGGGCGCACGGCGATCCGTTCTTGTATCCCGGGCTGCAGGACATCACGGCGCACGTGGAGTTTTCGGGGATTGCGGAAGCGGGCACGGAGGCGGGCGCCGACCTGCTCGGCTTTACGTCGCAGGCGCGTTTCCTGATGAACGCCGGCATTACCGATGCGCTTTCCGATCTCGATCCGAGCGATGTCCGGCGCTTTCTGCCCGCGGCGAATGCGGTTCAGAAGCTGTTGTCGGAGGCGGAAATGGGCGAGTTGTTCAAGGTGATCGCGTTTTCGCGGGGTATCGACGACACGCTGGCCGCGTTCTCGTCCGGCGACCGCTCACATACCTTATGAAATCATGATCCGCTGGGTACTCACCACGTTTATTGCCTTGTCGATTCTCTCGGCATGTTTGCCGTGGATGAAAAAACTCGGCATTGGCAAGTTACCCGGCGATTTCACGCTACGCCTGTTCGGACGGGAATATCCGTTCCCGTTCATGTCGACCATCTTGCTGTCGGTCGTGCTGTCGTTGCTGGCGCGAGTGCTTTAAATCTGAATCAAAGCTGAAGCACCCCCTCCACCGCCGCTACGCGCGCCGCATGAACCGCGTCCTTGATCTTCCCCGGCTCGTTCGCGTACTGCTGCGCGACGGCGCCGGCATCGACTGAACGCGCCGCCACCAGCGCATCACGCAAGCGCTCGGCCTGCGGATACGGTTGCTGGCTCAAACCGAGCCGGCCGCGTGCATCGGAGACACAGGCTTGCAGCGCTTCCGCAAAACGCGCGGGCTTGCGCAGCGCGTCGCAACGCTCGAACAAACGCACCAGCGCCGCCGCCCCAAACTCCATCACCCGATGAATATTGCCGTGCTCACGCGCCACCAGCAGCGCGAGATCACGACATTCGTTCGGCACGCGCAAGCGCTCGCACAACGGCTTTAGCAGATCGACGCTGCGCATTTCATGGCCGATGTGACGCGGCAGGATATCGCCGGGCGTGGTCGCCTTGCCAAGATCGTGCGTCAGCGCGGCGAAGCGAACCGGCAACGCATAGCCGTGCGCCGCCGCGTAATCCAGGACCATCATTACGTGCACGCCGGTATCGACTTCCGGATGATAGTCGGCGCGTTGCGGCACGCCCCAGAGCGAATCCACCTCCGGCAAAATCCGTACGAGCGCGCCGCATTCGCGCAGCACCTCGAACATCCGCGACGGCGTCTTCTCCATCAAGCCACGCGAGACTTCCTGCCATACACGCTCGGGCACAAGCGCATCGACTTCGCCGTCGGCGACCATGCGTTTCATCAGCGCGAGCGTCTCCTCGGCAATGGTGAAATCAGCGAAACGCGCAGCAAACCGCGCGATGCGCAGAATCCGCACCGGATCTTCGATAAACGCTTCACCCACATGCCGGAACACACGCGCTTCCAGATCGGCGCGGCCATTGAACGGGTCGATCACCGGTCCGCTCAACTCGCCGTCCGGCCGCACTTCGCGCGCCATCGCGTTCACGGTCAGATCGCGGCGCGCGAGATCTTCTTCCAGCGTGACGTCGGGCGCGTAGAAAAACTGAAACCCGTGATATCCCGCCGATGTCTTCCGCTCGGTCCGCGCGAGCGCATATTCCTCGTGCGTTTGCGGATGCAAAAACACCGGGAAATCCTTGCCCACCGGCTTGAAACCTTGCGCGCTCATCTGCTCGGGCGTGGCGCCGACCACGACGTAATCGCGGTCCTGAACCGGCAGGCCGAGCATGTCATCGCGGATCGCACCGCCCACGGCGTAGATGTTCATCGCTCGTTCCGTGCGCCTTCGATCCATTTCGCCACGACAGGCAGCGCCGTGATGCGGGCGGCATAAGCGAGCGCCGTTTCGCTCAGCTTGGGCGCGTAGGAATTGAAGCGCATGACGACTGGCGCGAACATCGCGTCGGCAATGCCGAATTCCTTGCCGAACAGGAACGGGCCACCGTGCGCGTCAAGGCAATTGCGCCAGATCAGGTCGATCCGCTTCACGTTCGCCAACGCGCCCGCAGTGAGTTCCAGACCGAACGTCTGGCGCTGGATATTCATCGACATCTGTTCGCGCAGATCCGCAAAACCCGCGTGCATTTCCGCACTGATGCTGCGGGCGTGCGCACGCGCTGCGGCATCGCGTGGCCACATGGCGTGCTGCGGGAACAACTCGGCCAGCGTCTCCATGATCGCAACCGATTCCCACACGGCGTCGCCAGCATCGGTCACGAGGCAAGGCACCTTTCCCGACGGCGAATGCACGAGGATATTCGCCGACGAATCCGGGCGCGCGAGGCGAATCATTACCTCATCGAACGGAATGCCAAAGTGCTTGAGCACGAGCCACGGCCGCATGGACCACGACGATACATTCTTGTCACCAATAATGAGTTTCATCGCAAATATCTAACGTTAAGGCACTGCTTAAGGAACACCGCGTTCAACGTCCGGCAGACGCGCGAAACGTATTGAAGCGTGAACGCGACGACGAACCCGTGAGGTACATCGGCGCAATGGCTTCAATGCTCGCCGGTTCAATACCCAGTTCCGGCGCCATCGGCCCGCTTGCCACCGCGGGCGTTTTCAGGGAATCGAGATTATCGCGCGACATCATGGGTTCGCCGGGCGCAAGTTCAAACGACATGGCCTGGAGGCGGCCAAGCATATCGGGCAAGCGGATGATCCTCGCGTGCTTGCCGATCGCCGCACCGCTGAAGCGGACCAGCTCTTCCAGCGTGTACACCTTCGGTCCGGCAAGCTCATACACACGGCCGGCGGCGGCATCCAGGTCGAGCACGGTGGCAATTGCCTTGGCTACATCGCCGACGAAAATCGGCTGGATCAATGCCTGCGAAGACGCCAGCGGAATCACCGGGAAGATCCGTTCGAGAAACGCGAACTGGTTCAGGAAGTTGTCTTCGGGACCGAACACCACGGATGGGCGAAAGATCGTGGTGGCGAGATTGGATTCACGCACGGCTTTTTCGCCGTCGCCTTTCGAACGCAGATACATGCTCGGCCCTTTCGGATCCGCGCCAAGCGCGCTCACATGGATCAAGCGCCGCACGCCCTTCGCCTGACACGCAGCCACGATCTTGTTAGGCAACTCGACGTGAGCCTTGGCGAACTGCGGGCCGTAGGGATCTCCGCGCTTGCCTTGCAGGATGCCGACCAGATTGATGACTGCGTCGGCTTGGGAGACGAAGGCCGCCAGCTGGGCGGGATCGTAGGCATTGGTTTCGATCACATCCACGGGCAGCAGCGTCAGGTGCGCGGCGTTCTCACGACGCCGCGTGGCTATGCGCACATTCTTGCCAAGCTCGACAAGCGCGTTCACCAGATGACTGCCGATAAACCCCGATCCGCCGATCAACGCAATGGTTTGATGTCGCATGTTCGCCTCTGTAAGTGGCGGTCCGCGAAAGCGTCAGGGCGGCGGCGCCGCGCGTGGCTTTCGACTGACCGCATTAACCGGAAAGCGAAACGCGCGGCGAGTCTTGTTGCAGGCCGCTTACGGCGCGATATAACCGAGCCGCGCTTTCAGCGATTGCGGACGGCCTTCGAACAGCGCCGCATAATACACGGTGTTCGAGAGCACGTTCTTGACGTAATCGCGGGTTTCGTTGAACGGAATGGTTTCAGCAAAAATCGCGCCCTCTACCGGTGCGCTCAGCGTGGAGCGCCATTGCGTCGGGCGTCCCGGGCCGGCGTTGTAGCCGGCGGTGGCGAGGACGGCGGAATCGTCGAACTGGTTATAGACCATGGCCAGATAATTCGTGCCGAGCAGGATGTTCGTGTCGAGGTCGTTCATCTGTGCACGCGATATGGGTCCCAGGCCGATCTTCTTCGCCACGAGTTGCGCGGTGCCGGGCATCAACTGCATCAGGCCGCCCGCACCCACTTCCGACTGCGCGTTGATGATGAAACGCGATTCCTGGCGAATCAGGCCATACGCCCATTCGACGTCGAGTCCGGTGTTCTTCGACTCACGCTCGACCACATCACGATACGGCGAGAGATACCGCAACGAGAAATCGTGTTCGGTCTTGGTCTTGTCCGCGGTGTTCACTGCACGGTCGAACAACTCGATCCGCTTTGCATACTGCGCTGCCGCGATCAATTGCCGATCCGTCATGGTTCGCAGCGGCCAGTTCCATTCGCGGTTGCCTTCGAGCCGGAGGTTCATTGCGTAGAACTTCTGCGACAGCGCAAAACCCGGCACCGTCGCGGCGTCGGCAATTTCAGCGTTGGTGACTTCCGTGCGCGGCGGCACCGTGATTTTCTGGCCGAGCTCTTCAGACGCCAACTGGCCGTAGAAGTTGAACTGATCCGCGATGCTCGTGAATTCCTGATTGGCGGTGGCGGTGTCGCCCGCTTGCTTCAGTGAGCGTGCGTGCCAGTAGATCCATGCCGGCTGGTTGCGCAGCGTGGGCGGCATTTGTTCGATCGACCAGCGTACCATGGTCCAGTCGCCGGCGAGCAGCGCGCTGCGCGTGCGCCATTCATAGGCGGGATTCGACAACGGCGCATTCACCGAAAGCCGATACCAGTCCACCGCACTCGGCATGCGCTTCGCGGCAGCCTGATACCCGATCGTGCCCCAGCCCACAGCGCGTTCCGTTGGTGTCAACGAAGGTGCCACCGAGCTGAACGTTGCCGCTGCCATGGCTGGATCGTTACGCGCCATGCGCGTGATGGCGACGAGCGCCAGTTGATGCGACGAGGTGTCACGACCTACGCCGCGTGCGAGATACAGCGGCGGGGTGCTGGCGGCGCTGTCGAAGACGCTTTGATCCGGGCGTTGCTGGCCGAGCGCGTCCGCGATCTTGCTGCCGGTGTTCGTATAGTTCTGCTCGTAGGCAAGGCGGATCTGCTGCCACACGTCGTCCGACGTGAATTGCTGCGAGACGGCCAGCGCATTGATCAGGTCCACGCAACCATCGCCATACCATTTTGGATCGACGAGCAAAGCGCGCGCGGCGTCCGCGACATTTTCTCCGCGCGCTGCCCGCGCTTCGAGCGCGTAGCATTTCACCTGCGTGTCGTCGTTCAGCACGAAGCGTGAGTATTGATCGAGGAAATTGCGCCAGTCGTGGCGTGCGCCGAGCACGGTCAGATAGTCGTTGCGCATGCGGTCGGCAATAGCCTGACCGTCGTAACGCTGCAGGAACGCGAGAACCGGTTCGTCGGGTGCGTCTACTCGCGCGTGTCCTTGCGAGTCGAACAGTTGCGGCTTAATGGTGAAGTAATCGACATAACCCGGCGCCGGATAGTTCGGAATTTGCGCCGCGAGTTGCACAGCGCGGCCGGCGTCATTCGTGCGCGCGGCTTCGCGTAACTGGATGAAGATACGGTCGTCGGGCGAGAGCGAATAGTCAGCCGTCGGGCGCACGGCGGAGGCGGTACTGCATCCGATCAGCGTGATCGCAGCGAGCGCGATTGAGGCTGCGATATATACTCTTTTGAGACGTTTTGACATTGTTATTTCTGGAGCGCGAAGTGATGCAAAGCATAGCACGCAACCCTCTGCTGGAAACCAAAAGCGCGCTGCGTGCGAACCTCCTTGAAAGCCGCGAGGCGCAAGGCGCTCGGGCCGATCAGGGAGCGCGCGGCGAAGCCTTGGCGCGACGTTTGATGGAAGTGATCGCACACTTTTCCGAGGCATCGTGCATTGGCTTTTATTGGCCGGTGGCCGGGGAGTTCGACGCACGTGATGTGCTGACTGTCTGGCTCGCGCTGGACGCATCGCGGAAGGCGGCATTACCGGTGGTGGTTGCGCCGAGGGCACCGCTGGTTTTTCATGCGTGGTGGCCAGGCATGGCGATGAAGAAGGGGCGATACGGCATTCCCGTGCCGGCGGAGGAGCGGGTGGTCGTGCCGGACTTGCTTGTCATCCCTTGCGTGGGTTTTGATGCTGATCGGTATCGGCTGGGATACGGCGGCGGATATTACGATCGGACGCTGGCGAATTGGCCTGGGGGCCCGGCGCCGGCGGCAATTGGAGTGGCTTTTGAATCCGCGAAGTGTGATGCCTTGCCGAGGGGGGAGTTTGATTTGCCTCTCGGGGCAATTGTGACGGAGTCAGCGGTTTATTGAGCGTTTGCAGCCGTGCAAACGAAAAACCTATAGCGAAGCTGCGGCCCTCGCCGCCGTATCGTAGAGACCGGAGGCATTTCGCAGCAATTGCGCCGCCTCGCCTATCTGCTCATTGGTCAGCCCGCTCTCCTTCAACGTGCTGATCAAACAACTTTCCCGCACCTCCCGGTACTTCCCGCACAACTCCCGCCCCGCCGGCGTTGCGGAAAAGAACACTTCCTTGCCCACTTTTTCACTCTTCACATATCCCCGCGCCATCAGCTTCTTAATGGCATAGCTGGCAACGTGCGTGTCCTCTATATTGAGAACAAAGCAGATATCGGCAATCTTTTTCTTCCGGTCACGATGGCTTACATGATGCAGCAGCGATACTTCCACCGCGGTCATGTCCTTAGCGCCCGCCGCCGACATGCATCGAACCATCCAGCGGTTGAATGCATTGCTGGCCATGATCAGGCCGTACTCGAACTCGGACAGCTCGGCGCTCGTTTCAGAGACGAGATGCTCGGACGAAACGATCTTGGTCGGATGACGGGGCATGGATATCTGGACGGAACAATATGTCGGCGAGTGTAGCGTATTGAACGAAATTCACTGTTGCGCCGAAATTCTTATTGATAATTTGTTGATAAATTATTGACAATGTACATTCCCGAGCTAGCGTCGAGACGGCTTGCTTTTGCCTTTCGTTCAAGCGCGTGCTCGATTACCGGCAAAACCCAGCATGACACCACCCAAAATTCACCCGCTTGGCGACACCGCGCTTGTATGTGTTGCGCCGCCGCCCGCCACGCTCGAATGCCAGCGCCGAATGTGGGCGCTGGCCGACGCGGCGCGCCTGTGGCCGCATGTCGTGGAAGTCGTGCCTGGCATGAACAATCTCACGCTTGTCTTCGATCCCCTCCAGGCCGACTCCACCGGCCTCGCGCAACAAATGAAAACCGCGTGGGAAGAAGCGGCTGAAGTCGACGCGGGCAGCGCCGAAATCGAAATTCCCGTGCACTACGGCGGCGCTGACGGCCCCGATCTCGTGTCGCTCGCGAAGCAGTTGGACCTGAGCGTCGATGAACTCGTGAAGCGCCACACTCAAGCCGATTACATCGTGTTTTTCCTCGGTTTTCAGCCGGGCTTTGCTTACCTCGGTGGCCTCGATCCCACACTGCACGCGTCCCGTCATCCCGCACCGCGGCTGGAAGTGCCGGCCGGGTCGGTGGGTATCGGCGGGGAGCAGACGGGTATTTATCCGGCGGTGTCGCCGGGCGGCTGGCAACTGCTGGGACGCACGGATCTCAAGCTCTTCGATCCCGCCCGCAACCCGCCCACACTCATGCAGCCCGGTGACCACGTGCGTTTTACCGCGCTGGAGGTGCTCGCATGATCGACGTCATTCGCGCCGGCATGCTCTCCTCCGTGCAGGATCTCGGCCGCACGGGGTACCGGCACCTGGGCGTCAGTTCAGGCGGCGCACTCGACGCGTTGTCGCTGGAAATCGGCAACCGGATCGTCGGGAACAAGCCGGACGCGGCCGGTATCGAACTGACGCTCGGCCCCACCACGCTGCGCTTCACCCGCGCCACGCGCGTGGCGGTCACGGGCACGGATTTCGCTGCGACGCTGGACGACAAACCCGTCTACTCATGGTGGAGCCTGCCGGTCCAGGCCGGCCAGGAATTGACGCTGCGCGGCGCGCGGCACGGCATGCGCGGTTACGTCTGCGTGGCGGGCGGTATCGACGTGCTGCCCATGCTCGGTTCCCGCAGCACCGACCTCGGCGCATCTTTTGGCGGTCTCGGCGGCCGGGCGTTGCGCGACGGCGACCGTTTGGCTACAGGCGTCCCGCAGCCGAACAAGAGCGCGGTGTTTTCATCGGCGGGAACGGCCTTTGGCGTGAAAGCGCCCGCGTGGTGCAAGTTCGTGTACGTGGAAGAACCGGTGCGCCGCGGCAAACACACGCCGGGAAATGCGTGGTCGCTGCCCATCCGCGTACTGCGCGGTCCCGAATACGAGACCTTCACGCAGACCGCCCAACGCGACTTCTGGAACGAAGAATGGACGATCACGCCGAACAGCAACCGCATGGGTTTCCGGCTGGCCGGCACCGTGCTGGAACGCGGCGATAAAGCCGATCTTTTGTCCCACGCCGTGTTGCCCGGCACGATTCAGGTCCCCCCGAACGGTCAGCCGATCGTGCTGATGGGCGATGCCCAGACCACGGGCGGATATCCAAAAATAGGCTCGGTGATCAGGGCCGACCTGTGGAAGCTCGCGCAAGCGCGGCTCAACAGCGGTGTGCGCTTTATCGAAACAACGGTGGAAGCCGCGCGTCACGCGCTGGCGGAAGAGCGCATGTATGTGAAACAGGTCGAATCGGCTATCGCGATGCACGCGGAACGCCTCGACCGGTAAGTGAACAGGAAACGAAGATGGAAATCGATCTGAACGCCGATCTTGGCGAGGGCTGCGGCTCTGATGAAGCACTGCTCGATCTGGTGAGCTCCGCGAATATTGCCTGCGGCTGGCATGCCGGCGGGGCGAGCGCCATGCGCGATTGCGTGCGCTGGGCTGTCGCAAAGAGCGTTGCCATTGGCGCGCATCCGAGCTTCAACGATCCCGAGAATTTCGGCCGCAAGGAAATGGATCTTCCTGCGTCGGAGATTTACGCGGGCGTGTTGTATCAACTGGGCGCGCTGGCCGCGATCGTGAAGGCTGAGGGCGGCCGCATGTCGCACGTGAAGCCGCACGGGGCGCTCTATAACCAGGCCGCGAAGAATCCGGAAATTGCCGAGGCGATCGTCGCCGCGATTCGCGACTTCGATCCGTCGTTGCTCGTGTTCGGGCTGGCGAACAGCAATCTCGTCGATGCCACGCGCAAGGCGAACCTGGTGGCTATCGAAGAGGTGTTTGCGGACCGCGGATATCGGGCGGATGGATCGCTGGTCCCGCGCAAGGACCCCGGCGCGTTGCTCGATGACGAGGAAGCCGTGCTCACCCGTACGCTGGCGATGGCAACCGAACACCGCGTCCAGGCGGTCAGCGGGGAATGGGTGCCGATCAATGCGCAGACCGTTTGTCTTCACGGCGACGGAGCGCATGCGCTCGCTTTCGCCAGGCGCATTCGCCGCGCGCTCGAAACGGCGGGCATTGAAGTTCGCGCGGCGCATGCGGCCGAGGTTTGATGACGGGCCGTTAGCGTTTTTGACATTGGCCGAATGGCCGACGCACTCCCTGACTCGCTGCCTGCTCTATGTCACGCAGGGCACGTAGATCATATAGCTCATGCAGCGAGTCGATTTGACGCCTGAAGGAACCTGAATGCCTCGCGTATTGGCGGGGCGTTTTCGTAAGCGGCCGTAGAGCCGTTTTATCAAGCCAACGGAACGGCCCGCTCGAAGCAAGTGGTTCGTCCAGTGGCGGAAGAAGCCCTTACCGGGGCATTACCCGATCACCTGGAGATCTTATGGGAACCGCTGTCAACCTATGGCCACTGATAGGTGTGGCCGTCATCATCGTGGGCTTTATCCTGCGCTTCAATCCGATGCTGATCGTGGCGACCGCCGCCATCATCACCGGCCTGGCGGCGCACTTCCCCATCGACCGCATCTTCACCGCGATCGGCACGGGCTTTCTCAAGACGCGCAACATCCCGCTCATCATCTTCCTGCCGCTGGCCGTGGTCGGTTTGCTGGAACGGCACGGCCTGCGTGAACGCGCGCAAATCTGGATTTCGGGCATCAAAGCGGCGACGGTGGGCCGTCTGCTGATTGTCTATTTGCTGATTCGCGAGTTGACGGCGGCAGTCGGGCTGACCGGTCTCGGCGGACATCCGCAAATGGTCCGGCCGCTGCTCGCGCCCATGGCGGAAGGTGCGGCTGAAGCACGCTTCGGCAAGCTCTCCGATGAAACCCGCTTCAAGCTGCGCGCCTATTCCGCTGCGACCGATAACGTCGGCCTGTTCTTCGGCGAAGACATCTTCGTCGCGTTCGGCGCGATTGTATTGATGACGACCTTCCTGAAGGAAGCGGGGATTGTGGTCGAACCGCTGCACGTTGCCGTCTGGGGTATTCCCACCGCGATCTGCGCGTTCCTGATTCACGGCTTCCGCTTGTGGCTGCTCGATCGACGGCTGAATCGCGAACTCGGCGCGCTCACCAAAAACGTTCGCGGAGAAACCGCATGACCGTCACGCTCAACTATCTGTTCTATCTGCTGGGCATTGTGCTGGTGGTTGTCGCCGGCATGATCTACGTCGACAAGAGGCATCCGCGCCGCCTCACCGCCGGGACGTTCTGGCTCGTGTATGCGCTGATTTTCTTGATCGGGGACTGGCTGCCGGCCAATGTGGTCGGCGTGCTGGTTGTCGTCATGGCGCTGATAGCGGGCTTTGGCGGCGTCACGGCGGGCAAGCCGAAAATGCTCTCCGACGAAGCGCGCCACCAAAGCGCCATGCGTCTTGGCAACAAGCTGTTCGTGCCGGCGCTGACCATTCCCGTGGTGACGGTTGTCCTCACCCTGGGAGCGAGTTACCTGGTGTTCGGCGGCAAGCCGCTGCTTGATCCGAAGAACATCACGCTGATGGGTTTTGGCATTGGCTGTATCGTCGCGCTGGGCGTGGCTTGCGTGATGACACGCGATACCGTCGGGCAATCGATGAAAGAAACGCGCCGCCTGGTGGACGCGCTTTCATGGGCCGCCGTGCTTCCGCAAATGCTGGGCATGCTCGGCTTGGTGTTCTCGGACGCGGGCGTGGGCAAGGCGGTTGCGCACGTGACAACGGCCTACGTGAACCTGGATTACCGGCTCGTCGCGGTCGCCGTGTATTGCGTCGGCATGGCGCTCTTCACAATGGTCATGGGCAACGGCTTCGCGGCCTTCCCGGTGATGACGGGCGGCGTAGGCGTGCCGATCCTGGTCGGCGTGTTCCACGGCAACCCCGCCACGATGGTCGCGATCGGCATGTTCTGCGGTTACTGCGGCACGCTCATGACGCCAATGGCCGCGAACTTCAACATCGTGCCCGCCGCGCTGCTGGAATTACCGGATAAAAACGCGGTGATCAAAGTCCAGATTCCGACGGCGCTGTCGTTGCTGGTGGTGAATATCTTCTTGTTGAACTGGCTGATGTTCCTGTAATGCAAGGGCGTGGGTTCAAGCCGGATCCACCACGAATCCACGCTTTCTAAGCAACGCCAGCACGCCTCTGCTCCCGCCAAGATGCAACGCGCCGATAGCCATGAACACCGGCTTGTTCGGCGCGGCCATCGCCACCACTCGCGCCGCGAACCGATAGTTACGGTCGACCACCACGCGGTTATCGATCTGCCTGGCAAGCTGCCTCGATCGCGCCAGTTTCTCCGTCTTGGCGTCGTCCCAGGCCTTGAGCGCATCGGCGTCGCCAATCCGCCATAAGCGGTGCAACTCCTTCACATCGGCGATATTCTCCGCCGGCGTCTGCACCAGATCCTGCCCAAGCATTTCCCGTTGCTGCGCCTGCGTGAGCCGTGTGAACGTGGAGATCTGCTCATTGAGCGTCTCCAGTCCGACCACCCGCCCGCGAGGCCGCAAATACACGTTCTGCAATTGCGTTTCCGTACCGAACTCGGTCTGGAATCCGGCCTTCAATGTATCGACCGTTTCGACCAGCATCGACGCCAGCCATGGCCGCGACCGGCTGATATCGTCGAGCATGGCGGGGTTGCCGTGCATGCGTGTTTCCAGCTTTTTCCACAGCGCATCGGGCAGATACCGCGGCAGGCACGGCGTCCGGCATGCGCCGTATTTGCTGACTTCGTCGGCCGAAACCACCAGGTCATCGGGGGAGATTTCCAGCGCAAGAGTGGGCGATGCATCGAGCGCGCCGAGAATCGGCTTGCGGAACGGCTGGCTGGCGGGATAGTCGTCGGCATAACCCACGTGCAGCGTGCCAAGCACATAGATGGTGACCTGGCCTTTGGTCGCGACGTAGAACGGCATATGCGCGGGCTGCGCCTGCACCGGACCACTGGCGGTGGTCCCGTCGGAACGGTCTACATCGGGAGGAGCCGGACGCGCAGGCGGAACACTTAAACCCGGCAATGAGCCGGGCAACGAAGCAGAGGATGTGGGCGGCGTCGCGGCGCCCGGCGGCGAGCGCGCGCCGGTCACCGCGAAAGCCAGGCGCGGCGAGAGGCAAAAAACAGCCAGGATCGCTGCCGCTACAAGAGCAAAACCCGCAGCAAAACGGCGCGCAACCTGCCGCGCCGTCTGCGCTTCAGGCATCGATCTCCCCGACTTCCTCGGCGCGGTGACATGACACGTGCCGCCCATCGACGAAACGCAGCGCCGGTTCTTCCACGCGGCATTTATCGATTGCATACGGACAGCGCTGATGAAATGTGCAACCTGATGGAGGGTTCAGCGGCGAAGGCATTTCGCCCTGCAGCCGGATCTTGATGCGCCGGTCTTCTTCGAACAAGGCAGGCGTCGCCGACATCAGCGCGCGCGTGTACGGATGGCGCGGCCGTGCGTAGATCGTTGCTTTGTCGCCAAGTTCGGCTACACCGCCAAAATACATCACCATGACGTCATCGGCGATATGTTCCACCACCGACAAGTTGTGCGAGATGAACACATAGCTCGTCCCGAACTGCTGCTGCAGATCCATGAACAGGTTCAGGATCTGCGCCTGGATGGACACATCCAGCGCGGACACGGGTTCATCGGCCACCAGGATCTGCGGATCCAGAATCATCGCACGCGCGATAGCAACCCGCTGGCGCTGCCCGCCCGAGAACATGTGCGGATACCGCGCCGCGTGTTCAGGCCGAAGCCCGACCGTGCGCATCATGTGGGCGATACGCTCGGCGCGCTCGCCGGGCGACAGCTTGGTGTTGATCGCGAGCGGTTCGCCCAGCGTCTGCTCGACGGTCTTGCGCGGATTGAGCGACGCGAACGGGTTCTGGAACACCATCTGCACGCGCTGCCGCAAGTCGGCCACCTTCGCCCGGCTCGCGTTCGCCACGTCTTCACCGTCGATCAGCAAACGCCCGGACGTAGGCGCTTCGATCATCGTCAACTGACGCGCCAGCGTCGATTTGCCGCAGCCGGATTCACCCACCACGGCAAGCGTCTTGCCCCGCTCGAGCGAGAACGACACGCCGTTCAACGCCTTCACGGTGCCCTGCTGGAACATGCTGCGCTTGACGCTGTAGTACCTGGCCAGTTTATCGGCGACCAGGACGGTGTCTTTAGCGAAAGTCTCAGGAACGGCATTCATCGCGCGCCTCCGTGTTCTGCCACGAGTTCCATGTTCAGCGGCTTGATACAGCGTGCGCGCACTGCCGGATCGTTCGGGGCGAGTTGAAAGAGCGCCGGCCGCGCCTTGCGGCAATCGTCGACGGCGTAGCTGCAGCGGGGGGCGAACAAACATCCGGCCGGACGGTCGTCGCGGCCCGGCACCATGCCCGGCAACGCCGCGAGACGCTCGGCGCCGCGGCTATGTTCGGGAATGGCCGCGAGCAACGCTTCCGTGTACGGATGATGCGGCTCGCTGAAGATGGTCGGCACATGATTCGTTTCGATAATCTCGCCCGCGTACATCACGGCCACGCGCTGCGCGACTTCGGACACGACCGCGAGATCGTGCGAAATCAGCACGAGCGCCATGCCGCGTTCCTTTTGCAGCTTGACCAGCAACTCCATGATCTGCGCCTGGATGGTCACGTCGAGCGCGGTGGTGGGTTCGTCGGCAATCAGCAGTTTCGGATTGCACGCCACCGCCATCGCGATCATCACGCGCTGGTTCATGCCGCCGGACATCTGGTGCGGGAAGGCGTCGATACGGCTCTTCGCGTCGGGAATCCCCACCTGATCGAGCAATTCCAGCGCGCGTTGCTGCAGCTTCGCGCCTCTCAGCCCTTCGTGAAGCTTCAAGACTTCCTTGATCTGATACCCGACGGTGTAGCTCGGGTTCAGGCTGGACAACGCGTCCTGGAAGACCATGGCAATGTCCTTGCCAATGATCTTCCTGCGTTGCCGCGCCGACGCCTTCTGCAAGTCGACGCCGTTGAACGTGACCTGGTCGGCGGTGACAATGCCGGGTGCATCGATCAGGCCCATGAGCGCCATCATCGTGACGCTTTTGCCGGAACCCGATTCGCCGACAACGCCGACCACTTCGCCGGGTTTGACGGACATATCGATTCGATCAACCGCCGGGAGCCCGTTGAAGCTCACGGCGAGATTGCGGATGGTTAGGAGATCGTCCATATCACGCCATCCGTTTGAGTTTGGGATCGAGTGCATCGCGCAGCCCGTCGCCGAGCAGGTTGATCACCAGGACCGAAATCAGAATGGAAAGCCCGGGCATGGTCACGATCCACCACGCACTTTCGATGTAATCACGCGCCGACGCGAGCATGGCGCCCCACTCCGCCGCAGGCGGTTGCACGCCGAGGCCGAGAAAACCGAGCGCGGCGGCATCCAGAATGGCCGATGAAAAACCGAGCGTTGCCTGCACGATCAGCGGTGCGGCGCAGTTCGGCAGCACTTGCGAGAACATCAGGCGCACGGTGCCGGCTCCGGCCACGCGCGACGCCGTCACGTATTCGCGCTGCAATTCACCGAGCGCCGCGGCGCGCGTCAAACGCACATAACCCGGCAACGCGACAATCGCGATGGCGAGCATGGTGTTCATCAGCCCGGGGCCGATGATCGCAACCACCGCGACCGCCAGCAGCAGCGAAGGCAGCGCGAGCAGCACGTCCATGATGCGCATGATCGGCGTGTCGAGCCATTTCTGGAAAAACGCCGCGATCAACCCGAGCACGATGCCCGGAATCAACGCCAGCACCACCGACACAAAGCCGATCCAGAACGACAGCCGCGCGCCGTACATCAGACGGGAGAGGATGTCGCGGCCGGCTTCGTCGGTACCTAGAACGAAGCGCCAGTTGCCGCCGTCGAGCCACGCGGGCGGGATCTTGACGTTGTCGCGATATTGCTCGATCGGACTATGCGGAGCGATCAACGGCGCAAAGATGGCGATGAACACCAGGACCAGCACGATCGCGCCGGCCGCCACCGCGCCGCGATTGCGAGAGAAATTGGCCCAGAACTCGCGCGCGGCGAGGAATCGGCCACTCGGGACACGGGTCAATGTCTGGGGAATGTTTGGGATATCGGCCATTGGCTTACCTCGTGTGGCGAATGCGCGGATTCAGCACGCCGTACAACAAGTCGACGACCAGATTCACAAGAATGACGAGCGTAGCGATCATCAAAATCCCGCCCTGCACGACGGGATAATCGCGGCGGCTGATGGCATCGATGAGCCATTTGCCCACGCCCGGCCACGAGAACAACGTCTCGGTAAGCACGGCGCCGGCGAGCAGCGTACCGACCTGCAGACCGATCACGGTCACCACCGGAATCAGCGCGTTACGCAGCGCATGCACGACCACCACGCGTCCCGGCGCGAGTCCTTTGGCTCGTGCCGTGCGGATGTAATCCTCGCGCAACACTTCGAGCATGGACGAGCGTGTCATCCGCGCGATCACGGCAAGCGGAATGGTGCCCAGCACAATGGTCGGCAAGATCAGATGGCTGACGGCGGACTTGAACGCGCCTTCATCGTCGGAAAAGAGTGCGTCCCACAGCATGAAGCCGGTGCGGTGCGGAATGTCGTATTCCACGGCTATACGCCCGGAAACCGGCGTCCATCCCAGCTTCGCCGAAAAGAACATGATGAGGATCAAACCCCACCAGAAGATCGGCATGGAGTAACCGGTAAGCGCGGTGCCCATCACGCCATGATCGACGACCGTGCCGCGCTTCAACGCGGCGGCCACGCCGGCCGGCAATCCGATCACCAGCGCGAAGATCATCGCGCAGATCGCGAGTTCGAGCGTGGCCGGAAAGCGCGCCAGGAATTCGCCCATCACGCTGGTATTGGTGATGATCGACATGCCGAGATCGCCTTTCAGCGCGTGTCCGACATAGTGGAGATATTGAACAGGTAGCGGCAGGTCAAGCCCGAGCCGCTTCATTGCTTCGGCATGCATTGCCGGGTCCACGCCGCGCTCGCCCATCATGACTTCGATAGGATCGCCCGGGATCAGGTGGATTAACGCGAACGCCAGGATCGTGATGCCGATGAACGTCGGGATCACCATGCCTATGCGCCGCAAAACGAATCGGAACATGGTTCGTCTCTTTGGGGAGGAAAAATGCGACCGGCGACGCGGGCTTGTGACCCTTGTCGCCGGACCTTTTCGACTAATTTTAGTTTTAGTGCATGAAGCGTACCGCTACCAGCTTACTGCACGCCAACGCCGTCGAAACGCAGGTAACCCAGCGGCTCGATCTTCATGCCGATCACCTTCTTGCTCGTCGGCTGATACACCGTGGAGTGAGCGATCGGCGAGAACGGCAGTTGATCAGCGAAGATTTGCTGCGCTTGCGTATAAGCCTGCGTGCGCTGCGCCTGGTCGGACGTATTGCGGCCCTTGATCACCAGGTCGTTGAACGGCTTGTAGCACCAGTGCGAGAAGTTGCTGCCGTTGACCGCTTCGCAACCCAGCAGCGTGCCGAGCCAGTTATCCGGATCGCCGTTGTCGCCCGTCCAGCCAATCAGCATGGCGTCGTGTTCGCCAGCGTGGCCGCGCTTGATGTACTCGCCCCACTCATACGACACAATATTTGCCTTCACGCCGATCTTCGCCCAGTCGGCCTGGATCATTTCGGCCATCAGACGTGCGTTCGGGTTGTACGGACGCTGTACCGGCATGGCCCACAGGTTCATTTCGAAACCGTTCGGGAAACCTGCCTTCGCGAGCAGCGCCTTGGCCGCTGCGGTGTCGTACGGCTGAACCTTCAGGTTCTTGTCGTAGGACCATTCGGTTGGCGGAATCGGTGCAATCGCGGCCTGACCTGCGCCTTGATACACTGACTCAATGATCGCCTTCTTGTTGATCGCCATGTCCAGCGCGCGGCGTACATCGACGTTATCGATGTTCTTCTTGGTCGTGTTGTATGCCACGTAACCTTCGTTGAAGCCCGGTTGCGACGGCGTGTCGAGGTTCGTGTCGGCCTTCAGCGGTGCAATGTCAGCCGGGCGCGGATAGGCCATCACCTGGCATTCGTTGTTCTTGAGCTTCTGCACGCGCACGGCGGCATCCGGCGTGATCGAGAAGATCAGCTTCGAGATCTTGACTGCGCCCGGCTTCCAGTAATCAGGATTGCCGTCGAAACGGATGGTCGCGTCTTTCGTGTAGCTGCGGAAAATAAACGGGCCAGTGCCAACCGGCTGCTGGTTGATGTCCGAAGCCTTGCCCGCTTTCAACAGTTGCTGAGCGTATTCATCCGACTGGATGGATGCATATTCCATCGCCATGTTCTGGATAAACGGTGCGTTGACTTCCTTCAGCGTGAACTTCACCGTGTACGGGTCGACTGCTTCGACCTTCGTGATCAGCTTGTCCAGGCCCATGTCCGTGAAGTACGGAAACGACGCCGGGTAAGCCTTGCGGAACGGCTGGTTCGGGTCGAGCATGCGGTTGAACGTGAACAGCACGTCGTCGGCGTTGAACTCGCGCGTCGGCTTGAAGAACGACGTGGTCTGGAACTTCACGCCATGGCGCAGATGGAACGTGTAGGTCAGGCCATCAGGCGATACATCCCACTTTTCCGCGAGACCGGGTTCTACTTTCGTGCCGCCGCGCTCGAATTCCACTAGGCGGTTGTAGACCGTGAAGGTGTTTGCAGTGAAATCGGTGCCCGTCGTGTATTGCGCGGGATCGAAACCGGCCGGGCTGCCTTCTGAGCAGTAGACGAGCGTTTTGTTGGGAATGGGTGCTGCTTGAGCGACGCTCGCGGTTACGAGCGATGCCGCGATGGCGGCGCTTAATGCCATCGATAAACGAGCGGCTCGTAACAGGCCAATTTTCTTCATGTTTCCTCCAGGATCGGTGCCGGCTAAAACCAGCGTAGCGCGATATTACTGAGCTTTGCCGGGGGGAACAAGGCGACGAAATTCCCTATGGGAAATAGCGTCAGCACGTGTGTCCGGCAAGCCAGGCCACAAAGTTGAAAAGGCCGCGTTTTCGCTTAACTTCTTCGAGTTATCGGGGTTTTTGGCCGATTCGGCGCGTTTTTCATGGATTCACGCTTTGTCGGAAAACCCTCGCACCACGGCGAATTCGGGCGCTACCGTAGCACGAAAGAAATGTAAATATAAGTTAATGACCCGGATTGTTGCGCGCAGAAAACATGAGTGCATCATGTTTCGTTATGCACAATGTTTCAAGGTGATTAAACACTGAGAGGCGAAATACGAAAAACGGGAGGGAACCGCGCGGCGAACGCCGCGCGGGTAATACATAAACATCAGGCTTTAGGCAAAACCAGGCGCTCGCAAATCGTCTTGCTCGCGGCCGCGCCGTTCAGCGTATAAAAATGCAGCCCCGGCGCGCCTTCCTTCACCAGCCGTTCGCACAAACCGGTCACGACATCCAGCCCGAACGCGCGAATAGCTTCTTTGTCGTCGCCATAGCTTTCCAGGCGGCGGGCAATCCACTTCGGCACTTCCGCACCGCACATCTCGGAGAAACGCATCAGCTGCGAGAAGTTCGTGATGGGCATGATGCCCGGCACGATTGGAACGTCGACACCGAGCTTGCGGGCGTCATCGACGAAACGGAAATAGGCGTCCGCGTTAAAGAAGTACTGCGTGATCGCCGAGTTCGCGCCGGCCTGCACCTTGCGCACGAAGTTGTCCATATCGGACTTGGGCGAACGCGCCTGCGGGTGATATTCCGGATACGCCGCGACTTCAATGTTGAACCAGTCGCCGTGCTCGGCCCGGATGAAGCCAACCAGTTCCGACGCATACCGCAACTCGCCGACTTCGCCCATGCCCGAAGGCAAGTCGCCACGCAACGCGACAATGTGACGAATGCCATGCTCACGATACGCGCCGAGAATGGCCCGCAGACTCTCCTTCGACGACCCGATGCACGACAAATGCGGTGCCGCTTCGAGTCCCTGCTTCATCATCTCGACGACAGTGTCGAGCGTGCCTTGCTGCGTGGAACCGCCCGCACCGAACGTCACGGAGACGAACTTCGGGTTGAGCATCTTGAGCTGCGCGCCGGTTGCGCGCAATTTCTCGATTCCTTCCTGCGTTTTCGGCGGGAAAAACTCGAATGAGAGTTCGATCGGTTTCATGGGAGGAGTTGAACGCGCGCGCGAAGGCATTCGCGTTCTTAGAAGTTGCGCTGACCGAGGATCAGCGCGGACAGCAGCCAGGACACGATGCTGTACAGAATCGAGCCGAAGAAAGCCGACCAGAAACCCGATACCTCGAAGCCTTTCAGCAACGAAGCGCACAGCCAGAAACACAGCGCATTCACCACGAGGATGAACAACCCGAGCGTGAGAATGGTCACCGGCAGCGTAAGCAGCACCAGCAACGGACGCAGAAACGTATTGATCAGCCCGAGCACGATCGCGACGATCAGCGCGGTGCCGAAACTGCGAATGTGAATCGACGGCACGAGGTAAGTGATGATCAGCAGCGCAAGCGCGTTGATCAGCCAGGTCAGCAGCACGGACATCGATAGTCTCCTGGTACTTGGGGAAGGGGCGCGTGCGTGGGTTTGGTCAAACCCACGCACGCCTTGAGACTAAACCGCGATCAATAACGGTAGTGGTTCGGCTTGAACGGACCCATCTTGTCCACGCTGATATAGCTGGCCTGATAGTCCGACAGCACGGTCAGTTCAGCACCAATACGGCCCAGATGCAGACGCGCGACCTTTTCATCAAGGTGCTTGGGCAACACGTAGACCTTGTTTTCGTACTTGTCGCCGTGCACGAACAATTCGATCTGCGCGATCGTCTGGTTGGTGAACGAAGCCGACATCACGAACGACGGGTGACCCGTCGCGCAACCCAGGTTCACCAGGCGGCCTTCAGCCAGCAGGATGATGCGCTTGCCGTCGGGGAAAATGATGTGATCGACTTGCGGCTTGATGTTTTCCCACGTGTACTGGCGCGTGGAGGCAACGTCGATTTCCGAGTCGAAGTGTCCGATATTGCAGACGATAGCGTTGTTGCGCATCGCCTTCATATGGTCATGGCCGATCACGTGGAAATTGCCCGTTGCGGTCACGAAAATGTCGGCCTTGTCGGCGGCATATTCCATGGTGACCACGCGGTAACCTTCCATGGCCGCCTGCAGTGCGCAGATCGGGTCGATTTCCGTGACCCACACCGTTGCGCCCAGACCGCGCAGCGATTGCGCGCAGCCCTTGCCCACGTCGCCGTAACCTGCGACGACCGCGATCTTGCCGGCGATCATGACGTCGGTGGCGCGCTTGATGCCGTCCACCAGCGATTCACGGCAGCCGTACAGGTTGTCGAACTTCGACTTCGTGACCGAGTCGTTCACGTTGATGGCCGGGAACGGCAGGCGCCCTTCCTTTTCCATCTGATACAGACGATGCACGCCGGTGGTGGTCTCTTCCGTCACGCCCTGGATGTGCGCGAGGCGCTTGGAGTACCACGCCGGGTCGATGTCGAGGTGAGCGGCAATCGACTTGTACAGCGCGATTTCTTCTTCGTTTTCCGGCTTGGCAATGACCGAGCGGTCCTTTTCAGCCTTCGAGCCAAGGATCAGCAGCAACGTGGCGTCGCCGCCGTCGTCGAGGATCATGTTGGCGAATTCGCCGTTCGGCCATTCGAAGATGCGGTGGGAAAATTCCCAGTATTCGTCGAGCGATTCGCCCTTGAATGCGAACACCGGTACGCCGCCCTGTGCAATAGCCGAGGCAGCGTGATCCTGCGTCGAGAAGATGTTGCACGATGCCCAGCGGACGTCCGCGCCAAGCGCGGTCAGCGTTTCGATCAGCACGCCGGTCTGGATGGTCATATGCAGCGAACCCGCGATACGCGCGCCCTTCAGCGGCTGCGATACCTTGTATTCCTCACGCGTTTGCATGAGGCCGGGCATTTCCGTTTCAGCAATATTCAGTTCCTTGCGGCCCCAGGCAGCAAGAGACATATCGGCGACAACGAAATCTTTGTTGGTATTTGAATCGAGAACTGCGGCGTTCATCACGCCCTCCTTTCTAATGGAAATATAGAAATTTGACGTGAGCGCCGTTCGATGCGGTGGTTCAACAAGCGCTTACTGGTCTGAAAGCGCCGGTCACTCCGTCCGATTGAATGCTTCGAGCCTGGCGGCCTTCGTAGATGAAAGCCGTCGCAACGCTCCTCGAAGCGAGTTGGGATTGTAGCAAATTGGGATGGAGGGAGCGCGTTTGAGTGCGGGCTTTGTTTTACCCGCGCCCGCAGCAAAATCCCCAGGCGCGGACGGAATTCCGCACGCCTTAGAACGGCAAAAATGCCAATGCCGGCGCCAATAACACCATGATCACGCCGGCGATCATCATCGTCAGGCTGGCGACTACGCCCTCTTCACTGCCGAGTTCGCGCGCTTTCGCCGTGCCTACGCCATGCGCCGCCGCGCCGAACAACGCACCGCGGGCCAGGCGAGATCTCAAGGGCACGAACGCCAGCACGATTTCACCAAACAGCATGCCGACCACGCCCGTCGCGATCACGAACAACGCGGTGAGATCCTTCGGCGCATGAAGCTTGTCGGAGACGGCGAGCGCAAAGGGTGTCGATACCGATCGGGTGGCGAGGCTGCGCTGCAATTCCGGCGACAAATGCAGCAATTTCGCCAGTATCAGCGAACCGCCGACAGCCACCAGGATCCCGACCGTCACGCCCACCGATAGCGACAACCAATGCTTTCTCAACAATTGCCGATATTCAAAAATCGGCACGGCGAACGCAACGGTAGCGGGCCCGAGCAGCCACATGAGCCAGCGTGTATCGGCGAAATAAACGGGGTACGGAATGCGCGCGCACAGCACCATCGCGACCAGCGCGACCGGAACGGTCAGCATCGGCGTGAGCCACGGGAGCGGGAAACGCGCATAAAGGCGCTTCGACACGAAATACAACACCACCGTCAGCACGAAACAACCCGCCGCGATCGGACGCGCGGCGGCATCGGCGAATAGGAAGTCGTAGAGAGGGGTCATCGCGATAGCGGAAAACTAGCGGCAACCGTCAGGCGCGGGCAGCGTGGCGCGCAGCCGTTATGCGGCGCAATTCCAGCCGGCGTTCGAGCTTCGAAGCCTGTTCCACGGCAAATGCCACGGCGACCATCACCATCAGCGTGCCGAACACCACGACCAGCGCCAGCCGCCAGCCGTCCTCCCGGAACAAACCACCGTATTGGACGGCCGCAACCGCGGCGGGGATAAAGAACAGCAGCATGTCGGAGAGCAGCCAGTCCGCGCCCGCCTTGACCCAGCGCGGCGCAACGCCACCGCAGAACAGCAGCGCGAGCAAGGTCAGCAGTCCGACTACACCACCCGGCACAGGCAGGTGGAAAGCGCGCACCACGAAGTCAGCGAGCAGCCAGATCGCAGCAAGTCCGGCGCTCTGCAGCGCAATGCGCACAAACCGCCCGAACGCGCCGCTTGACTCAGCGGCGGCCGGAAGCGCCGATGCGCGCAAGACATTGGTGGGAAGGGACATGGCACACCTTTCTGCTGATTGATAAGGGTTAACCTGAAGGCGAATATAGCGTGCGACGCAGCATAATAAAAATGACTTAAACTTATCAAATGCATTCCAATCTGGAATTCAAGGGATATGTATGGAATTACGATCGCTGCGGTATTTTGTTGAGGTCGTGAAGCAGAAAAGCTTCACGGCTGCGGCGGAGAAAATGTTCGTCACGCAGCCGACCATCAGCAAGATGGTGAAGTCGCTAGAGGACGAAATCGGTTCGCCGCTGCTGCTGCGCGAAAGCCGCCAGATGGTGCTCACCGACGCCGGCCAGATCGTCTATCAGCGCGGACTGGAAGTGCTCGCGGCGCACGCGCAACTTGAAGCCGAACTCAACGATCTCGGCAAACTCGGGCGCGGCACGCTGACTATCGGCATTCCGCCAATGGGCGGATCGCTGTTCACGCCGGCCATTGCCACCTTCAAGAAGCGCTATCCGAAGGTGGAGCTGAAACTGTTCGAGCGTGGCTCGAAGGCGATCGAGGCGGCGCTGATCGACGGCGAACTGGAACTGGGCGGTGTGCTGCAACCCGTCGATCTCGCCACGTTCGACGTGCTGCCGATCAGCCGCCAGTTGCTCTGGCTCGTCGCGCCAAAAGGCTCGCGCTGGGACGCCGCGGTGGACGTGCGGCTTGCCGATCTCGCGCCGGAGCCGTTCGTGTTCTATGGCGAAAGCCTGGCGTTGTCTGATCTCGTGCTTACCGCCTGCAGCGAAGCGGGGTTCACGCCAACTATTGTCGGGCGCAGCGGCCACTGGGATTTCATGGCGGCGCTGGTGCAGGCGGGCGTCGGTATTGCATTGCTGCCCGCGCCGTATTGCCGGCGGCTCGATGTCAACGCGTTCACCTGCCGCCCGGTCGTCGCGCCGGAAATTCATTGGGATATGGCCGTGGGCTGGCGGCGTAACGGTTATCTGTCCAATGCCGCGCGCGCGTGGCTCGAGGTCGTGCGGCAAACCCTTCCGGCCAATCTCGGCGATGACTTCCTGCAAGGCCCGGCTGAACGATTTCCGGCACGCGTGCGCAATGCTGCGCCGAGATAGCAAGGCAGTAATATCAAGCGCCACGCCATGAACAAAAACCCCCTGTCCCGCTCGCGCGGGACAGGGGGTTTCAGTTTTTAGTCGCTACGCCGATTTCTACCCTCGGCGGCGTCTGGTCAGTCGATCATTCCTGCACGGCAAAGTCGATCCGGCGGTTCGCGAAACGGCCGCTGGCCGTCGAGTTGTCCGCGATCGGGTGCTCATCGCCGAAACCTTGCGCCGTCAGCGATTCAGCCGGTACGCCATGCTTCACGAGGAACGCGCGCACTGCTTCCGCCCGCTTCTTCGACAACGCCAGATTCGTGCTCGCCGGGCCGACATTGTCGGAGTAACCACCCACGTTCAGCTTCACGGTCTTGCCCTTCGCCTCGCACGCCTTCAGCACTTGTGCCGATTTCGCCAACGCCAGTTGCGCGTCTTGCGGCGGCACGTCGGAACCCGTGCGGAAATTGATGACTTGCAGATTCAGGACCTTGGCGACATCGACGGCGGAACAATCGTCGCTCAACGACGAAAACGCGCTCATGAACGATTCCTTCGCGCTTTCAACCGCTTGCTTGACGTCGAAGGTGCGATGGTGAAACCAGCGCCGAACAAGGACTTCAGCTTGTCCATCCAGCCGTTGCGGACATCTGCAGCCGACCCGCTCAACTCGATCTTCTCGCCCGACAACCTGGCTTCCGCGCCTGGCAGTTGCATCAGCGACAACAGGCCGTCGAGCTTGTCGAGCCAGCTGGCCGGCCTGGTGTCGGGATCGACGGCGATGGCCGCATTCAGACGATCCGCGCCGAACTTCGCCGTCAGTGCGGCGAGCAGTTGAGTCTTCTCTTCCTCGCTGCCGACCGTTGCGCGAATAGTGGGGGCGCCGAGCTTGTCGACGGTGAACGTCAGCAGTGCGGCCTTGGTCGGTGCGGGCGCGGCAGTGGGCGCCGAAGCCGGAGCGGGTTCCGAAGCCGCTTCAGCGGCAACCACCGGAGTCGATGTCACCACCGGCGCTGCGGCGGACGCTGCAGCAGGAGTCGCGGCGGGTGCCGGTGCGAGCGGTGTCTGGTTGCCGCAGCTACGTCCGAACAGCAACGCCAGCAAAGCAAGTGCGGCAGCTACAGCCAGCCACCACCATTTCTTCGATCCAGCCTTCTGTTCCATCACGATCTTGTCGAGCGAAGAGTTGACGGCAGCCGATGCACCAACCGTCGAGGGGTGTTCAAGATGCGACGACACCGCTTTCATCTGCGCGGCAACGCCGGACAGGAAACGGGTCGCACCGCCCAGGCCCAGCGCGCTGGCGATGTCTTCGGTCATGCTTGCCTTCACCATCGGCAATTGATGGCCGAGCAGCGTGGGCAACTGGCCAACGTTGCCGTCGGACTTCGAGAAATAATGCTTTAGCACGCCGAACAGTGCGGTCGTGACGATGCCGCCCAATGCATGCGTGGCGCCAACCGATACGCCGCTCTTCGCTGCCACCGCGTTGCTCAGCGCGTTCACGCGCTCTTCCGACGCCACGCCGCTCGCGAGCCGCATACCCGACGCGAGCAACGACTGCAGGCCGTCGCCGTGGACGAGTTGCGGCAGCATCTCGACAATATTGGCGTTCGAATCCGGCGACATGATGGAAGCGAACAAACTGCGCGCGCCTTCAGGCGATGCGGCTTTGTTCATCAACGACCCGACCAGCGCAGGGGCGATCATGCCGACCACGCGCTTCGCCGCTTCGGGGGCGACGCCCAGTTTTGTAGCGAGTTGTTGCAACACGCTTTCAGTCAAAGCGCTCTGTACCAGCTGAATAACATTGATGCTCATTGAATTGCCTTTTCCTTACTTGCGTGATTGCGCGTACCGCCCTCACAGGGCGGCGCCGATTATAGGTTCGGCATCGAGTAAATAAGGACTTCGGACTAAAAATCGGAAATACCTCAAAGGAGTCGGCGATTTCGCCCGCGGGAAGATTTTTTGCTCGAAATGGGAGACAGGCACTGGCGTTATCGGCACGAGTGAAAACCACCCTGACGCGTCGCATAATCGAGGAGCAAACTTCGGGAAAACAACGCCGTTCATCACAAACCGATACTCTTTTCGGGATTAACCCCGGGCATCGAAATAATCCGGAGCATTGAAGCGGACAGCAAAACGAATGTGCAGCGGCAAGCCATCAAGGAGGCAACCGATGAACTCACCCACCTACGGCCAGACACACGAAGTCACCAACCAGGCTCCGCCGCTCGAGCGTTACAACGCGCTCTCGAGCGACCCGGCGCTGGTCGGCGCCCTCCAGCGCGAAGGCGCGGCGTGGCACCTCGACACCCTCACCCGCGACGGCCTGGCGCTCACTCATCCCGATATTGTTGCGCTCGCCGACCTGGCCAACCGGCATACGCCGGAGCATCACCCGTTCAGCGCGCGCGGTGAGCGTATTGATGCTATCGAGTTTCATCCAGCCTGGCACACGCTGCTTTCCATGCTGCGCGAGCAAGGCCTTCACTCACTGCCATTCGAAACTGCCGCGCCGAAACCCGGTTCCATGGCCGCGCGTGCCGCCGGGTATTTTCTCCACGCACAACTGGAAAGCGGTTCGTTGTGTCCGCTGACCATGACCTTCGCCAGCATTCCCGTGCTGCAGCAGGAGCCCGCGTTGTACGCGACCCTGCAGGCGCAATTGCTCTCGCGTCAGCATGATCCGCGCGATATCCCGCTCGGCGCCGGCAAACAGTCGATGCTGGTCGGCATGGGCATGACCGAGAAACAGGGTGGCTCGGACGTGCGCAGCAACACGACCCGCGCGGTTGCAACAGGCGCAGGCGGACGGGGCGGTGAATACCGGCTGATCGGCCATAAGTGGTTTTTCTCCGCACCCCAATGCGACGCCCATCTCGTTCTGGCGCGCACGGACGGCACGGCCGACAGCGCCCAGGAAAACGGCCCGGTTTCCTGCTTCTATGTGCCGCGTTTCGCGCCTGACGGATCGAAGAATGCCGTGCAGGTCCAGCAGTTCAAGGACAAGCTCGGCAACCGTTCGAACGTCAGCAGTGAAGTCGAATTCCTCGATGCCTACGGTGTCATGGTCGGCAACGAAGGGCGCGGCGTACCGACGATCATCGAAATGGCGAACTTCACGCGTCTCGATTGCGTGATCGGCAGCGCCGCGTTGATGCGTGCCGCGCTGATCCACGCGGTTCATCACGCGCGGCATAGGCGCGTGTTCGGCGCAAAACTCATCGACCAGCCGCTGATGCGCAATGTCCTCGCCGACCTTGCGCTGGAATCCGAGGCGGCCACCGTGCTGTTCATGCGGCTCGCGGGCGCTTTCCAGAATTCAGCCCGGCCGGAAGACCGCGCGTGGCGCCGCATCGTGACGCCGGCGGCCAAGTTCTGGGTCTGCAAACGCACGCTGGAATTCACGGGCGAAGCCATGGAAGTCTGGGGAGGAAACGGTTATGTCGAAACGGGGCCGATGGCGCGGTTTTATCGCGAGGCACCGGTGAATTCGATCTGGGAAGGATCGGGGAACGTGATGTGCCTCGACGTGCTCAGGGCGTTCGAGCGCGAACCCGATGCCGCCCGCGCGCTGCTCGATTCATGGCAGGCGGTGGCGGGCGAACATCGCGTGCTTGGCGCGGCGCTGAACACGCTGCTCGCCATGCTGCGAGGCGACCCGGCCACGCGCGAAGCGTCGGCGCGGGGAATCGCTCAGCAACTGGTGCTCACCGCGCAAGGGGTTCTGCTCGCGCAGCACGCGCCGGCCGACGTTGCGGCGGCGTTCATGGAAACCCGTCTCGGCGATGCCCGCGCAACGGCGAATCGCGTGTACGGAACGCTGCCGGCAACGTTCGATTTCAACGCGGTGATCGAGCGTGCATTCGCGGGGTAGATTCGGGGATCGTCCCGGGGATAGTGGCGGGGATTGTTTATGGACAGCGCGGCAATACAACGCTTGATGAATCATGCCGCGCGTCTACGCCCTTTGCGCACTGGAATTGCCGGGTCCACTTCTGGCGGCGGCCCCGCCTCCACCCCGTTCTCCAGCCGATACAACCACGCTAGCAACTCCGCCACCGCCTGATAAAGCGCAGGCGGAATGCGCGAGTCCAGGTCCACCTGCATCAGCAGCGAGACCATCTCCGGCGACTCGTGCACGTACAGCCCTGCGTCCTTTGCGCGCTGCACGATCATTTCCGCCACCAGCCCGTAGCCCTTCGCGACCACGCGCGGCGCGGCGTCGGCGTTCTTCGTGTCGTAGGTGAGCGCGGTCGCCTGCTTGCGCGAATCGTTGCGCATGCTCACGTGCCGCTCCCGGCCGATGATGAAGCTGACGGTGAAGCTGATGGCGATGGCACAGCGCTCGCGGTATCGGCGAAATGGGAGGGCGCCGGATCAGCGGCCAGCTCCGCCAGCGCGTCGCGTGCATGCACCGTCAACCCCGCAAGCTGAAGACCCGCAGCGTCGAGTTGCTGCCGGAAATGATCGCCATCGGCGGCAAGGCGGGCAGCGCCGCCCTCGCTCGCATTCAAGCGCACGACCAGTTGCTGGCCGGTGAGCACCAGATCCGCATCCACGTTGCCGAGCGTCGGCAATGTCAGCGTGACCCGTGTGTGCCACGCGCGATCGCTATCGGCCGAACCGGCCCCCGCGCCGCTCTCCTGAAACACGTCGCGCTCATGGGGCGCGCGGTTCTGCGGCTGGATTTCCCATTCGAACTTCGCGCCCGGCCACGCTTCGCCGGCCCAGCGAAACTGATCGGTGGCGAGCACGTCGAGCTGCTGGCGGACCAAGGGAAGGGTCGACGGATGAATACCGGAAGCGACAGCCGCCTGCACGGCCGAATCCTGGAGATGCGCGGCCGAAGGCGCCGCGCCCGCTGCCGCAGTCCCGGAACCCTGCGCGGTCGATGAAAACAGGCTCGACGGCATTTCGCGCACCGATGCCGCCAGCGCCGCCGCCTGCTGCGGCGTTTGAGGCGTCGGCACGGGACGCATGGGGTTGAGCGTGTCGGGGGTATCGGCGGCGGTGAAGGTCGGCGGAAGCAGCGTTTCGTCGATCCACACATCGGCCGGCTCATCGTCCGGCGCAGGGAGAGAATCGGACGGCAATGCGCTTCCCAACTTGTCCACGCGCGCCTGCGGCTCATTTCGCATCGACGCCAGCGAACGCTGTCCGCCCAGCCACAGCGCGATATGGTTTTCGTAGAAAAGGCCGCTGTCCACGACGGTCCTCGCGAGCATCGCCGCGAGCACGCTGCTGGGCAGCGGCGGCGCGGGCGGGTTCACCGCGCTCGCGGCATTCGCCGAACTGGAGGAAAACAATGACCCGGACAGGCTCTCGAACGCGCTGGCGGCCACGATCAGACGTGGCGCTGTGGGCCACAGGGGCGTGCTGCCAAGCAAGGCGGGGGTCTCACCGCCGCCGAACCGCGAAATGATATAGAGCGTGCGTGCAATGTCGCTCAACGCGGTCTGCGTTGACGGCCCAGCCGCGGTATACGCGCTGATGGCGGCCGCGGGCGTGGCAACCCGCGGGGTATCGACTGAGAGTTGCGAGGTATTGGCTTGAGGCGCGGTCGAACTGGTCTGCGTATTGAGCGCGGACAACAGCATGTCAGTGCGGCTGGCAAGCAGCGCAGCGACGGCGGAGTCCAGTCCAGTCATGCCAGTATCCCTAGGGTCTACAGTCCGGCCGCACGGCCGGCAACCAGTATCAACGAGCCGCGAACGCGTCAAGACGCGTCTAGCGGAACCCGATCATCTTTTTCAAAACTCGCACTGGCCTGTTCACGGTGAACAACGCTGCGGACAAACGCGCGAGGCTGGGCGTGCTGAGATCACGAATGGCGGCGTCGTCGGCAAGAATCCGGCGCACCAGTTCAAGCTTGCGGGCACGCGCGCTGTCATCCAGTGCGGAATTGGGATCGACCTCTCTCAAGCCGTCGATCAACTCGCGGTACGTGCTTTGCATCGCCTTCAGTTCACCCCATTCTCCGCTGCGTGCTGCGACCAGCATGCACGCAGAAAGTGCGGCAATCGCTTCATAATGAGCGAAATATTCTTGTGTGGTTTTCATTATGTGCAAGCATGTTTCGCGGCTTCACGCCGCAGCCATTTTTGCTGCATCGGGTGCAATCGCCATCCAGGCTTCCTCCAGGGTCGCCAGCAGGCCATCGATCTCCACCAGCACTTGTTCGCTCTGACGCACATTCGCTTCTAGCAACCGGTGCGCCATGTAGGTGTACAACGCGTCCAGGCGTGCCGCGATATCTCCGCCGGCGTCCTTGTTGAGCGCCGGCTGCAAGCCGCTTTCAATGATGTTGATCGCTTTCGTGATCGCCTCGCCGCGTGCCGCGATATTGCCCTGCTGCAGGTGCATCCGCGCCTGGGCGATTGCCTGTCGCGCACCTTGATACAGCATCGCAACCAGCCTGTGCGGGCTCGCACCCATCACCCCTGTCTGGACGCCGACGCGTGCATAGGCGCTAGCTCCACCGTGTCCCTGGGAAAACATCCGACCCTCTCCTGTTGTCGACCAGAGTCGGCGCTTTGGCGCCCTGCTCTGGTCCCATGCCCGTTGTTCGCGGTCGACCGGAGTTGGCACTTCAGCCCCTTACTCCGGTCCCATGTTTCTGTCGTTTCATGCGCGTTGCACGCTAGCGCACTTACCGACGGGAACCGTGATGAACCGATGCCGATGAACCAGTCAGGATCCTGCTATTTGTCTGACCGTTTATCGTGCTGCTATCCGGGTTATCGGAGAAAGCGGCAAAAGCTTTAGGCGTGCTTTGCGTCACAACGAGTTCCAGGGAGGGAAATAGTCGGCAGGGTCGAGCCGCAGAGCCAGGCGGCGGTGCGTTCAGACCGAGATGTTCATGATGTCGTTGTAGGCGGACACAAGCTTGTTACGGACCTGCAAACCGAACTGGAACCCTACGTTCGCCTTCTGCATGTCGACCATCACGTCGTTCAGCGAAACGTTTGGCGCGCCCACTTCGAACGCATGCGCCTCGTTGAGCGCGCTGGTCTGGCTGCTGCTGATGTTGTCGAGAGACGACTTCAGCACGTCCGCGAAACTGCCGGTGCTCGCTGCACCGGATTCGGGCACGACGCTGCCGCTCGCGACGTTGCCGGCTCCGCCCGCCGCTTGCGTCGCCATGGTCTGCATTTGCTTGAGCGCAGAACTCAGCGGGCTGATGGAAGTATCCATGAAGTCTCCATAAGGAACGGAAAGGAACTGAAAATCGGCAGCAACATATGGATTGCGGCACTTCTGGGACAATTCGAACCGGGGCCTGTCCCGGGCCTCAGGCCCACGTCTGCGTGTAAGCCTGGGCGGTTCGCCACATGGTCTGACCGATTACGAAAAAGTCTAGCAGCAGCGCCATTTCGCAAAGCGGCGAAAGGGGACCAAAACTCGCGTCTATTCGCTGGATCGACTTACTTCTCCTTACGGATAATTCCTCTCATGAAAGTGCCTGCAGTGCGCGCGGCCGTCGCCGGTGCATTTCGCAGAAAACGCAAGACTCGGAGAGTTTCGAAGCATGGATTCCACAACCAACCTGATCAACCCGGACGCCCGCATGGGTCTGACTGGCTCGCAGCCAGGCGCCGCCGGGTCGATCGCCGCAGGTACGGGCGGAGCCGGCTATTCGGGCGGCGCGGACTTCGGCGGCGCCGGCTTCGGCCCGCGCATGGCGACCCTCAACCAGTTCCGCAACAACCCGCGCATGCCGCTGATCATCGCGGTGGCAATCCTGGCGGTGGTGGTGGCGGGCCTCGTGATGTGGTCGCGCCAGCCGGATTACCGGGTGTTGTTCAGCAATCTCTCCGACCGCGACGGCGGCGCAATCATCGCTGCACTGCAGCAAGGCAATATCCCCTACAAGATTGCCGAATCGGGCGGCGCGATCCTGGTTCCGAGCGACGCGGTGCACGAAACCCGTCTGCGCCTGGCGTCCCAGGGTTTACCGAAGAACGGCTCCGTCGGCTTCGAATTGATGGACAACCAGAAGTTCGGCATCAGCCAGTTCGCCGAACAGGTCAACTATCAGCGGGCGCTTGAAGGCGAGCTGGAAAAAACCATCGCGTCAATCTCCTCGGTGCGCGAAGCCCGGGTCCATCTCGCCATTCCGAAGCCCAGCGTGTTTGTGCGCGAAAAGGAACTCCCGACCGCGTCGGTCATGCTGAATCTCTACCCCGGCCGCGCGCTGGATGAGGGTCAGATCCTCGCGATCCAGCATATGGTGTCGTCCAGCGTGGCGGACCTGCCGGTGAAGGGCGTGACGATCGTCGACCAGGACGGCAACCTGCTGACGCAGCAAAGCTCGGCGAACGGCCTGGACGCGTCGCAGCTCAAATATGTGCAGCAGATCGAGCGCAATACGCAGGGCCGGATTGATGCGATCCTCGCGCCGCTGTTCGGCGCAGGCAACGCGCACTCGCAGGTGAGCGCGGATATCGACTTCTCGAAGCTCGAGCAAACCGCCGAAAGCTATGGTCCGAACGCCAACCCGCAAAACACGGCGATCCGCAGCCAGCAGTCGAGTGTTTCGAATGACAGCGGTGGCGCGGCCGCAGGCGGCGTGCCGGGCGCGCTGTCGAACCAGCCGCCGGCCGCAGCGTCCGCGCCTATCGACGCAGCCGCCAGCGGCGTCGACGGGAAAGCGGCGCCGGTCAGCATGCGCAAGGACACCACGACCAATTACGAAGTCGACCGCACCGTGCGCCACTACGAGCAGCCGATGGGCGGCATCAAGCGCCTGTCCGTCGCGGTGGTGGTGAACTACCAGAAGCAAGTCGATGCCAAGGGCCTGGTGAGCATGCAGCCGCTGTCCGCCGACAAGCTCGAGCAGGTGCAGCAACTGGTGAAAGACGCGATGGGCTACGACGAAAAGCGTGGCGATTCGGTGAACGTGGTCAACAGCACCTTCCTGGTGGATTCGACCGTGATTCCCGACGTGCCGTGGTGGCGCACCCCGGACATGATCGCGCGCGCGATTCAGCTCGCGAAGTACGCGGGGATTGGTGCGGTGGCGTTGTTCCTGTATTTCAGCATGGTCAAGCCGGCGATGCGCCGCGCGTTCCCGCCGCCTGCCCCGCCGCCCGCGCTCGGCGCACCGGACGACCTGTCGATGCTCGACGGCCCGTCCATGCCGAAATCGCAGGAAGAAGACGAAAAGGATGCCGAGGTGAGTTTGCTCGGTCACGAAAGCAACAAGGCCAAGTTCGAACGCAATCTCGACTACGCGCGCATGGTCGCGCGCCAGGACCCGAGAATCGTCGCGACGGTCGTCAAGAATTGGGTGTCCGATGAACGCTGAAGGCCTCAATAAAGCCGCGCTCCTGCTGATGTCGATCGGTGAATCGGAAGCGGCGGAAGTGTTCAAGTATCTCGGGCCGCGCGAGGTGCAGAAGATCGGCGCGACCATGGCGACGTTGAAAAACGTGACGCGCGAGCAACTCGACAGCGTGATGACCGAGTTCGTCCAGGAAGCCGAGCAGCACACCGCGCTGTCGCTCGATTCGAGCGAATACATCCGGACGGTGCTGACCAAGGCGCTGGGCGAAACCAAGGCCGGCGCGCTGATCGACCGGATTTTGCAGGGCAGCGATACCAGCGGCATCGAAGGCCTGAAGTGGATGGATTCGGCCGCTGTCGCCGAGCTGATCAAGAACGAGCATCCGCAGATCATTGCGACAATCCTGGTTCACCTGGACCGCGACCAGGCCTCCGAGATCGTGGCGCTGATGACCGAACGCCTGCGCAATGACGTGCTGCTGCGCATTGCCACGCTCGACGGCATCCAGCCCGCCGCGCTGCGCGAACTCGATGACGTGCTGACCACCCTGCTCTCCGGCAGCGACAACCTGAAACGCGCGCCGATGGGCGGCATCCGCACGGCGGCGGAAATCCTCAACTTCATGTCGACGGCGCACGAAGAATCCGTGATCGAAAACGTGAAGGAATTCGATGCGGAACTGGCGCAGAAGATCATCGATCAAATGTTTGTGTTCGAAAATCTCCTGGAACTGGAAGACCGCGCGATCCAGTTGCTGCTGAAAGAAGTGGAATCCGAAACGCTGATCGTCTCGCTGAAAGGCGCCCAACCGCCGCTGCGGCAGAAGTTCCTCGCGAACATGTCGCAGCGCGCCGCCGAACTGCTGGCCGAAGATCTCGACTCGCGCGGCCCGGTGCGGCTCTCGGAAGTCGAGGCGCAGCAGCGCAAGATCCTGCAGGTCGTGCGCAACCTGGCCGAATCGGGTCAGATCCAGTTAGGCGGCAAGGCCGAGGACGCATATGTCTGATGCTGCCGAAGCCGCCAAGAAAGCTCGCATGACCGCTTATCAGCGCTGGGAGATGGCGTCGTTCGATCCGGTTCCGGCCGATCGCAGCGCCGCCGATCAAGCCGCGCTCGAAAAGCACCTGCGCCGTGTTCGCGACGAAGCGCACGCGCAAGGACTGGCATCGGGCCATGTGGCGGGTCAGGCAATGGGCTACAAGGCCGGTTATGACCAGGGTTACGAACAGGGCCTGGAAGAAGGCCGCCGCGAGTCGCGGGCAGAAGCCGCGCGGCTCGCGCAGATGGCCGACACCTTCAAGACCGCGCTGCAAGCCGCCGACGCCGTTGTTGCCGAAGCACTGACGGCGCTGGCGCTGGACATCGCCCAGCAAGTGGTTTCGCAGCATCTGACGCTTGATCCGACCGCTGTGCTGGCGGTCGCGCGCTCGGTGATCGCGGCCGAGCCGGCGCTGTCCGGCGCGCCGTATCTGACGGTGAACCCCGCGGATTTGCCGATTGTCGAAGCCTATTTGCTGGAAGAGCTCCAGGCGGCGGGATGGGCGGTCAGGACCGACCCGGATATTGAGCGCGGGGGCTGCCGGGCGCAGGCGGCAAGCGGTGAAGTCGATGCAACCAACAAGACGCGCTGGGAGCGTGTGGCGGCGGCGCTCGGGAGGTCACAGCCATGGTGAACTCAACCCACGTCAACATGAGCGCTGCGCGCCGCGTCACGCAGGAAGGGTTGAGCGAGCTCGAACAGGAACTGGCGCGGGCGTCGTTCGGACCGCTCGCCGCGGACGATGACGCCGAACCGACCGTCGAAGAAATCGCGGCGCAGACCATCGTCGATCTCGCCGATATGGCGAACAACCCGTATCTGGACGGCTGGCGCGCGCAGCTCGAAGCAAGCAAGGCGCGTAGCCAGATTTCGAAACCGCTGCGCGCATGCGGGCGTCTCACGCGTGCAGCCGGCCTGGTGCTGGAAGCGGTGGGATTGAAGCTGGGCGTGGGGTCGGAATGCATGATCGAGTTGCCTGCCGGCAGTTCGATCCCGATGGCCGAAGCCGAAGTCGTTGGTTTCTCCGGTGACAAGCTGTTCCTCATGCCGACCACCGAAGTCTCCGGCCTGTTGCCCGGAGCGCGCGTGTATCCGCTGGAAAGCGCGCCGATCAACGACCCGATGGCCGGCGCCAAGCGTTTGCCGGTGGGTTGGGAGATGCTCGGCCGCGTGGTCGACGCGTCGGGCAGGCCGCTTGACGGCCTTGGGCCCCTTGGCTCGAAGGTCGATGCGCCGCTGACCGCGCCGACCATCAATCCGCTGAATCGTGAGCCAATTCACAAGGTGCTCGACGTCGGCGTGCGCGCGATCAACGCGTTGCTGACCGTGGGACGCGGCCAGCGCATGGGCCTGTTTGCGGGCTCGGGCGTGGGCAAATCCGTGCTGCTCGGCACCATGGCGCGCTACACGAGCGCCGAAGTGATCGTGATCGGGCTGATTGGTGAACGGGGCCGCGAGGTGAAGGAGTTCATCGAACAGATTCTTGGCGAAGACGGGCTCGCGCGCTCGGTCGTGGTGGCGGCGCCGGCCGATGTGTCACCCATTTTGCGGATGCAGGGTGCGACCTACGCGACCTCGCTGGCGGAATATTTTCGGGATCAGGGCAAACACGTACTGCTGCTGATGGATTCACTCACGCGCTATGCAATGGCGCAGCGCGAGATTGCGCTCGCGATCGGCGAACCGCCCGCCACGAAAGGCTATCCGCCCTCCGTGTTCGCGAAACTGCCGGCGCTGGTCGAGCGGACCGGGAACGGCCGGGAGGGTGCCGGATCGATCACGGCTTTTTATACGGTCTTGACTGAAGGGGACGATCAGCAAGATCCTATCGCCGATTCAGCGCGCGCGATTCTCGACGGCCACATTGTGCTGTCGCGTTCGTTGGCCGAAGCGGGGCATTACCCGGCCATCGACATTGAAGCGTCCATCAGCCGGGCGATGACGGCGCTGATCGACGACAAGCATCTGGACCGGGTGCGTTTGTTCAAGCAGATGTTGTCGCGCTACCAGCGCAACCGCGATTTGATCAATGTAGGCGCGTATTCCACGGGGCGGGATGCGTTACTCGATCGGGCGATTGCGCTGTATCCGCGGATCGAAGCGTTTTTGCAGCAAGGATTTCGTGAACAAGCCATGTTTGAACCGAGCCTGGCCCAACTCGATGCGTTGTTCGAATAAAGATAATTTAGGAACCTGACTTCCATGTCCAAGCATCTGCCGATCAAGACCCTGATCAACCTCGCGGAAGAAGAGCTGGAGGCTGCCACGAAAAAGCTTGGCAAGCTCCAGCAAGAACGTGACGAGGTGGAGACGCAGTTGAACTCGCTGGTTACGTATCGCGACGAGTATCACGCGCGTTTTACGGCGTCGGCCCAGGAAGGCACGACCGCGCAGACGCTGCGCAATTTCCAGGCATTCGTCGATACCCTCGACTCCGCCATCAGCCAGCAGCGCGTGCTGCTGGTGGGCGCGAACCAGCGGCTGGAAGCGGCCAAGCCGGAATGGCAGCAGCGCAAGCAGAAGCTGGGCTCATACGAAGTGCTGGCTGCGCGCGGCGAGTTGGTGAAGGCGAAGCATGAAGCACGCATCGAACAGCGCGATTCCGATGAGCACGCTTCCAAGATGTTGCGGATGCGCGCCGAAAAGGCATGAAGCCGGCTTGAATATTTTAGCGATTTTTATCGTGGATACGATACAAGGGACCCAGTATGTCGACCGTTAATTCTGCCAGCACGATGCTTGGCCTGAGCGCTGCCCAATCGCGGAACGCGGCGGCAACGTCGGCGAGCGATAACGCGGCGGCATCGTTTGTATCAACGCTGCATAACATAACCACCAAGGCGAACGAGGAAGCGGCCGCCCAGGCGCGCGTGCAGGCTCAAGCGCAGGCGGCGAAAGCCGCGGCGGCGGCATCGGCCGCGCGTGGCAGCGTCCACGACGCGCCCAAGCCCGACGACGCTTCAACTGCACAAGCTAAAGCGGCGGCAGATCAGGCCGACAGCGCGGATCAGGCTGCGGCGGCAGATCAGACGCAGGCGGCGGGTTCGACTTCGGCGTCGGCTTCATCCGCTTCATCCGCGGCCAATCAGGCACAGGGATCGACTGGCTCGACGGCGACGGCATCCACGACGGCGGCTGACGCAAGCGCAACCGACGAAGCCGCTCAGGCGGACGCGGCGAAGGCGCAACCGGAGGCTGTTGCCGCCGCGGCGGCAGCGACTGCCGCTGCGACCGTCGCGGCAATGTTGAAAGCGCGCGGGGCGGCCGCCGCCGATCCGGCCACGGCAGCGACCGACCCGGCGACTGCCGCGATGGATGCAGAGGCGATGAGCGCAACGTCTTCCACGCAATCGAAGGACAAGTCAGGCGACGCCAAGGCCGCGGATGATGCCGCGGTTCAGGCTGCCCTTGCGCAGTTGGCGAATACACAGGGTGCTGCGACGCCATCGCCCGATGCTGCGGCAGCGGCCGCCGCTGCCTTGGCGAACGGTGCGAACGCGGCCAACGCTGCAAATGCCAACGCGGGCGGAAAGGGGGGCGGTTCGAGGCAGTCGGGTCGGGCGGTATCGATGACAGCGTCTGCGGGTGATTCCACGAACCGTGCATCGGCGACGCAGCAAACCGGCACGACATCAGCTTCGCAGCAAGCCGATGCAACGGCGCTGGCGACCGCGACACCGGCCGATGACGGCAGCGCCGCGTACAAGGCGACGGCTGAGGCTGCAGCGCATTCGGCTTCGATGCAGGCAGCGTCGGCGACGGCGGGAAGCGCGCCGGTCCAGAGCGCGGCGGCAGCAGCCGGCAGTGCAGCGATCGCACCGCATGTCGGGTCGAGTGGATGGGATGAGGCGTTCAGCCAGAAGGTGGTGTTTCTGTCGAATGGTCATCAGCAGAGTGCTGAATTGACGTTGAACCCGAAGGATCTGGGACCGCTGCAAGTGGTATTGCAGGTCACGGACAACCACGCGCATGCGCTGTTTGTTTCGACGCACGCGCAGGTTCGGGCGGCGGTCGAGGCAGCGTTACCGACCTTGCGTGAAGCGATGCAGGCGAACGGAATTGGTTTGGGCAGCGCGAGCGTCAGCGATGGTTTCGCAGGCCAGCAATCGGGCCAGCAGGATGGTGGAGCGTCATCGAATGCGGGTAGAGGCGGCCGAGGCTCGGGTGGAATGAGCGGCACGGATGACGGAAGCATGGATGCACTGAGCGCGATCAGCATGCCGGTGCGCAAGCAGGTGGGGTTGGTCGATACATTTGCTTGAAGCGGGGCGAGCGCAACGCTCGCCGAGCGAGCCTGTAACCAGAGCCGGGGCGGGCGTCATCCGGCGAAGATGACGTGCCATTAAGACGGCGAGAGCCGTAGATAATCCTTGAGCTCTGGTGCTTGCCCGACACCCGTGGCCAAGCGTGTCCATGTTCGAATTCGCGCGGCTGCAGACCCTTAAAACAGCGACCCCGACCGCCAACCCTGCAACCCTGCAACCCTGCAACCAGGCATAGCCCCCGCTACTTCCTCCGCAAGCCCTCGCTCAAATCCCCCCGCGCTTAAGCAAAATCCACTCGTCGATCCGCATCGACAAAACCCAAACTCACGAGTTAGCCCTAATAACCCCTTCTGTTCGGGCCATCACGGAGACTCACTTTCGCCAACAATTCAGGCTACAGAAAGAGGTCCGCAATCATGGCAAGCACCACCGCAACTCAACAACCTATTGTCACCGTCAAGAGCGGCAGGATGAAGCGCATCTTGCTGATCGTATTAGGTCTTATCGTTTTGCTGAGCGCTGGTGCCGCTGGTGCTTACTACTACTTCCAGCACAAGCCTGGTTTGGGAGCGGCGGCCAAGCCGGCGCCCGCAGCCCCTCCGGTGTTCTTCCCGCTGGAGTCGATGACGGTCAATCTCCAGTCCGACGACACCATGCACTACTTGCGGATCGGCTTGACGCTGAAGCTGCCGGACCAGAAGGCACAAGCCGCGCTGACCGAGCGCATGCCTGAAGTACGCAGCCACATTCTGATGTTGCTGTCGGCGAAGCGTCCGGACGACCTGGCGGGGATCGACGGCAAGCGCGAGCTTGCGAAGGAACTGCTGGAGACGGTCCAGAAGACGGGCGGCACGCCGGATGGTCCGGCACGTGTCCAGGAAGTGTTGTTCACGGAATTCGTCGTTCAATAATCCGCGCAACCACCCTCGCCTTCAGCCGCTTCAGCACAAGCAACCGCGCACAGGAACCAAGGAACACTCATGGGCCACGAAGAGTTCATGTCGCAGGAGGAGGTGGATGCCCTGCTCAAGGGCGTCACCGGGGAAGTCGACACTGTTGCCGACGAAACGCGGCACCATGGCGTACGCCCCTACAACCTCGCGACCCAGGAACGTATCGTCCGCGGCCGGATGCCCGGCCTGGAAATCATCAACGACCGCTTCGCGCGCCTCCTGCGCGTGGGCATCTTCAACTTCATGCGGCGTTCGGCGGAAATCTCGGTCGGTCCGGTGAAGGTGCAGAAGTACAGCGAATTCACCCGCAACCTGCCGATCCCGACGAACCTGAACCTCGTCCACGTCAAACCGTTGCGCGGCACGTCGCTGTTCGTGTTCGATCCGAACCTGGTGTTCTTTGTCGTCGATAACCTCTTCGGCGGCGACGGCCGTTTCCACACACGCGTGGAAGGCCGCGAATTCACGCAGACCGAACAACGCATCATCAGCAAGTTGCTGAACCTTGTATTCGAACACTACGCGGCATCGTGGAAAACGGTGCGTTCGCTGAACTTCGAATACGTGCGCTCGGAAATGCACACGCAATTCGCGAACGTGGCCACGCCGAACGAGATCGTGATCGTCACGCAGTTCTCCATTGAATTCGGCACGACCGGCGGCACGCTGCACATCTGCATGCCGTATTCGATGATCGAACCGATCCGCGACATCCTCTCCTCGCCCATCCAGGGCGAAGCGCTCGAAGTGGATCGCCGCTGGATCCGCGTGCTGTCGCAGCAAGTGCAGGCCGCCGAAGTGGAACTCACGGTGGATCTGGCGGAGATCGGCACGACCTTCGAAAAGATTCTCAACATGCGGGCAGGCGATGTCCTGCCGATCAATGTGCCCGAAGTGGTCACGGCAAAAGTGGACGGCGTGCCGGTCATGGAATGCGGCTACGGAATTTTCAATGGTCAATACGCGTTGCGCGTCCAGAAGATGATCAGCGCAACCGACACGATGAAGGAAGGTGGATATGAGTGACGTAACTGAACCGGGCACGCTGCCGTCCGATCCGCTCAAGGGCGAGGACTTCGGCATGGACGACTGGGCAAGCGCGCTGGCCGAACAGAACGGCAATGAAACGCCGGCGACGGCTTCGTCAGCGGGCGTGTTCCAGCCTTTGTCGAAAGTCGAGGCGCCCTCGACGCGCAATGACATCGACATGATTCTCGATATCCCCGTGCAGATGACGGTGGAACTCGGGCGGACCAAGATCGCGATCCGCAACCTGCTGCAACTGGCGCAGGGGTCGGTGGTGGAACTCGACGGCCTGGCCGGCGAACCGATGGACGTGCTGGTCAACGGCTGCCTGATCGCACAGGGCGAAGTCGTGGTGGTCAACGACAAGTTCGGTATCCGTCTCACCGACATCATCACGCCGTCCGAACGCATCAGGAAGTTGAATCGATGAAACGCCTTGCCGCATGGGCCGCACTTGCCATGACGCTTGCCGCCCACACAGCCCACGCCGCCGACATGAACGCCGTCAATCACGCGGCGCAGATTGCATCGGGCGTCGGCGCAGGCACGGCCGTGCCGTCGCTCGGAGTGGGCGCGGTGCTGCAGACGCTGCTCGGACTGGCGATCGTGATTGCGTTCGTGTTCGGCTGCGCATGGCTCGCGCGCAAATTCGGCGTGGCAGGCAGCCAGCGCACGGGTCTGGTGAAGGTGATTGGCGGGGCGTCGCTGGGCAACAAGGAGCGCGTCTCGGTGGTGGAGATCGGCGATACATGGCTCGTGCTCGGCGCGGCGCCCGGCAATGTGCGGTTGCTGCACACCATGCCGGCGGGGTCGGTGGCCCTTAACGGCACGGACGCAGGCGCGCCCCCCGAGGGCCAACCGCCCCAAGGCAGTTTCGGTCAACGTTTTCGCGATGCCCTCGCCGGTGAAGCGACCAAGCGCCTGCAAAAGTTCGCAGGCGGGAGCAAGTAATGCAGGCTCGTTTTCCAGCACGGTGCGTGAGACTGGCCAGGTTGTTGCTGCCTGTCGTCATGCTGGCCCTCCCCTATACCGCTTTCGCGCAAAGCACCGCGGGACTTCCCGCGTTCAACACCAGCGCTGGCCCGAACGGCGGCACGACGTATTCGCTCAGCGTCCAGACGATGCTGCTGCTCACGATGCTGTCGTTCCTGCCGGCCATGCTGCTCATGATGACGAGCTTCACGCGCATCATCATTGTGCTGTCGCTGTTGCGGCAGGCGCTGGGTACGACCAGCACGCCGCCCAACCAGGTGCTCGTCGGACTCGCGCTGTTTCTCACGCTGTTCGTGATGTCGCCGGTGCTCGACCGCGCTTACGCCGACGCATACAAGCCGTTCTCCGACGGCACGATCACGATGGACCAGGCCATGACGCGCGGCGTCGCGCCGTTCAAGCAATTCATGCTGCGCCAGACCCGCGAGGCCGATCTCGCGCTGTTCGCCCGGATCGCCAAGGCACCGCCCATGAACGGTCCCGAAGACGTGCCGCTCTCGCTGCTGGTGCCGTCGTTCGTGACCAGCGAGCTCAAGACCGGCTTCCAGATTGGCTTCACCATCTTCATTCCGTTCCTGATCATCGACATGGTGGTGGCGAGCGTGTTGATGTCGATGGGGATGATGATGGTGTCGCCCACCACCATTTCGTTGCCGTTCAAGCTGATGTTGTTCGTGCTGGTGGACGGTTGGCAGTTGCTGATCGGCTCGCTCGCGCAAAGCTTCGTATCGTAGAACAGAGAAAGACACCAGGACCGAGACTCACACGATGACACCCGAATCAGTCATGTCGATCGCGCACCAGGCCATGTATGTGGCGCTGTTGCTCGCCGCTCCTTTGTTGCTGGTCGCGCTGGTGGTCGGCCTGGTCGTGAGCCTGTTCCAGGCCGCGACCCAGATCAACGAAAGCACGCTCTCGTTCATTCCGAAATTGCTCGCGGTAGCGCTCACGCTCGTGATCGCCGGTCCGTGGATGCTGGAAACGCTGCTCGATTACATGCGCCACGTTTTCACCATCACGCCCGCCATCACCGGCTGACGATGTTCTCCGTCACTTACGCGCAGCTCAATCTCTGGCTGACGTCCTTCCTCTGGCCGTTCACGCGCATCCTCGCGCTGATCGCAACCGCCCCGCTGCTCAGCCAACAGGCCATTCCGATTCGCGTCAAGGTCGCGGTGGCCGGCTTCCTCGCGCTGATCGTGGCGCCCACTATTGGCGCGCTGCCCCAAGTGACCGTGTTTTCCGCCGATGGCGTGATGATCATCGTCAATCAGTTCCTGGTCGGCGCGGCGCTCGGCATGACGATGCAGATTGCGTTCGCTGCCATCGATGCCGCCGGCGAGTTTATCGGCATGCAGATGGGCCTCGGTTTTGCGATGCTCTACGATCCGCGCGAGGGCGGGAATTCGGTGGTGATATCTCGGTATCTGAACACCATCGCCATGCTGGCGTTCCTCGTGCTCGACGGCCATCTGCAAATGATCAGCGCCCTCGTGCAGACGTTTCAAAGCGTGCCGGTGAGCGCGAACGTGCTGGGTTCGGCCACCTATGCGCGCGGCTGGCAGACGCTTGCCACGTACGGCGTGAGCGTATTTTCCACGGGCTTGTTGCTGTCATTGCCGGTGGTCACCGCGTTGCTGATCGCCAACCTGGCGCTGGGCATTTTGAATCGCGCGGCGCCGCAGATCGGGATTTTCCAGGTGGGCTTTCCGGTCACCATGCTGGTCGGGTTCCTGCTGATCCAGTTGATGATCCCCAACATGATCCCGTTCTTTCAACGCATTTTCGAAAGCGGTATCGACCAGATGGGGCGCGTGGCGGCCGCGCTTTAGCACGCCGCTCAAGTGGCAGCAGTCAATCAACCAGCTCGTACGCCGTGCTGCGTCCGCCTGACATCGATCTCCGCAGCACCCCCAATGCCATCAATTCGCCGATGTCACGCAACGCTGTATCCGGCGAACACTTCGCTATGGCGGCCCACTTGCTGCTGGTCAGCTTGCCGTCGAAACCATCCAGCAGCCGCTTCAGCAGCTTGATCTGCCGCTCGTTGAATGGCGCGGCAGCCCAGCGCTGCCAGAAACGCGTCTTGACCAGCACTGTGTCCACGGTGTGCTGGGCGTTGTCCACTGCGCGATGCAACGTGTCCAGGAACCATGTGAGCCACGCGGTGACGTCGAGCGATCCGCGCTGCGTCCGCTCGAGGATGTCGTAATAAGCGCTGCGCTCCGACTGGATCTGCGCGGACAAGCTGTAGAAGCGCTGCGGACTGCCGTCGGCGCGGGCGAGCAGCAAGTCGCCTATTGCCCGGGCAATGCGGCCGTTGCCGTCGTCGAAAGGATGCAGCGTGACGAACCACAAATGCGCCAGCCCGGCCTTGATGACCGGAGCCACTTCGGAGTCGCGATTGAGCCAGTCGAGAAAACGCGCGGTCTCGGCCTCGAGCCGATTAGCCGGCGGCGCCTCGAAGTGAACCCGCTGGCGGCCGATGGGTCCGGAGACAACCTGCATGGCGCCGTTTTCGTCGTTGCGCCGTGCACTGATCTGGATCCGGGACAACCCGCTGAAGCCGGTGGGAAACAACGCCGCATGCCATGCAAACAAGCGCTCGCGGGTCAGCGGCGCGTTGCAACGGGCGGTCGCGTCGAGCACCATTTCGACCACGCCTTCCACGTGCCGGTCGACGGGTGCAAGCGCGCCGATATCCACCCCAAGCCGGCGGGCGATAGACGATCGGACCGAGTCCGCATTCAGCCTTTCCCCTTCGATCTCGCTGGTCTTGAGCACGTCCTCCGTCAGCGCGATGAGGCTCGCCTGGTTGCGCAGGGTCAAACCGACATCGGCGAGCCGGCCGAGCAGCAAACCCTGGGCGCGACTGACCGCAGCCAGCGGCGCGGCGATCACCGACAGATCGTAGCGCCAGGCCGGCCAGTCGGGATCCTCCCAGATAAAAGTCCATTCTCCGCGTTTCATGCGGTGATTATGAGGCGTAATCACCGCAAATTGTGGTTTATTCTCCGCATTAAATACGGAGAATAAACTCTCTATTCACCGCACGCGTTTGGCTGCGAGGGTTCCAGGCGTTCCAGACGCATTGGCGCCGCCCATACGCCGCCCAATAAAAAGGGCCGCCCTTCAAACCGGCGGCCCAAAACACATCCCACTGCCCACATCAATTCCTTCCCTGCTCGCCCCCCGGCGCTTAGCTGCTCAAGTAGTTGAACAGCGACATCTTCTGGATCTGCGCAAACGCCTGCTGCGCGGCCTGCAGCGAGGTCTGCGTCATCTCGTACTGGCTGATCGCAGCCGGCAGATTGACGCTGACCAGGTCCGACAGATTGCTGGCGGTTTGCGTCGAGGTCGTTTGCATCGCGGTCTGCGTGGCAGTGACTTCCTGCTCGCGGCCACCCACCGCCGTCTGCGTCGTCAGCACGTTGTTGTACGTGTTGCTGATTTTCGTGCCCGCCGTGGTCAGCGCGTTTTGCAGCGTCGCCAGCGAGGAGGTCGAATCGGCAGGCTGCTTCAGCGCATTCACCAGCGAATCGAGCGTCGTGAAAATGTCGGTGTCGCTGACGTTGCCGGTGTTCGCCGGCGCCACGGTGAACGTATCGCCCGATGCCGGCGTGCCGGAAATAGCGACGGTCTGCGAACCGAGCGTGATGTTGTCGCCGGCCGTGTAAGGCGTCGGCGGGGTCACGGTCGTTGTGGTGCCCGTCGCTGGATCCAGCGCCGTAACCGAGTACGAACTGACGGTCGAGGTCGTGGGCGGCGTGCCGGTGGTCGTGGTGCCGAAGGTGATGGTGTAGGTCGACGAGTTGGCCGGATCGTTGCTGTTGGTCACGCTGACCGGACCGATCGTGCCCGACCCGGTGTTGGCGGCCGATCCCGACGAAACCGGCGAGCTTTCGTTCGACGAAACGCTTTGGAAGATTGCCGAACCCGGATCCGCGACGTTGATCGTGCGGGTGTCGGAAATCTGCACCTGCCGCTGCCCGGGGCCGCCCGCGTAGGTCGCGCCCACGCCGGAGGCGTTGTCGTTGAACGGTTTCGAGCCGCCCTGGAAGCCGGCAAAAATGTAGTTGCCGTTGGCGTCGGTGGTGTTGGCGAGCGTCATCAGCGTGCTGCGATAACCCTGGAGCTGGGTCGCGAGCGCGCTGCGGTCGGTGTCGTTGAGCGTGCCGTTGCCGGCATTCACCACCAGCGACTGGATGCTCTGCATCACGTTCGTCACGCTGGTGAGCGTGGAGTCTTCCTGCTGCAACGAGGTCAGCGCAGACGACTGGTTGGTCGAGTATTGCGCGAGGTTGGCTGCCTGCGCGGTCAACGCCACGGCCTGCGCGGCGCCGAGCGGATTGTCTGCCGCGGTCTGCAAGCTTTTGCCCGATGAGATCTCCGCATACAGGTTGGAGAGCGATGCCTGCTGATTGTTCATCGTCGAGACGCCCGACGTGAAGTACTCGAAGGTGGAGATGCGCATCGTGAAAACCTCAGTTGAAAATGCCGAGCAGCGTTGTGAACAGCGTGGAGGCGGTCTGGATGACCTTGCTGTTGGCCTGGTACAACTGCTGGTACTGAATCAGGTTGGCGGCCTCTTCATTCAGGTTCACGCCCGACACGGACTGCTGCGCCGACGTCGCCTGCGTGAGCACCGCGGTCGCCGACGTACTCGAACTCTGCAGATTGTTGGTCTCGTTGCCGATCTGGTTGACGTAGTTCGCGTACGCGCTCGTCAACGAGTCCGTGCCGCCGTTCAGCGACTTCGCCGTTCCGAGATTCGCCATTGCGAGTGCGTTGCTGCCGTCGCTGCTGCCGCCCTGGTTCGCCGCAATGGTGAAGGTATCGCCGTTTGCCGGCGTGCCGCTGATCGTTGCGCTGACACCCGTGCCGTTCGATATGGTGAGACCCTGGGCGGGGCTGTACGCGAACGGGGTGCCTGCCGCAACGGTCGTGCCGTTCGGCAACGTGACCTGCACGTTCGAGGTCAGTTGCTGCGCCGTCGAGTTGTACGTCAGCGTCATGCTGCTCGGTATCGAATATCCGGCTATCACGGTTGCCGCCGAAATGTTCGCCGTGCCGGCGTTGCTCGCTCCCGCCGATGCCACCGCCGGGGACGCCGCGGCGATTGCGGTCGGGTTCGTGGTCACCAGCGAGAACGCGGCGAGCGCGCCGCTCGTTGGCTGGATGGTGAACGAATCGCCGGCCTTCATGGTGCCGCTCGTCAACGAGATATTCAGCCCCGCAACCGTGCCGCTGACCGCTCCGGTCGTCGGATCGGCTGTGAGCGTGCCGAGCGCCGCGCCGCTCGCGCTGTCGGTGAGCGTGTAGTTCGTGCCGTTGTACGACAGCGTGTAGTTGCTGCTGGGCGGCTGGGTCGGATCCGCAATCGATACGCTAAGCTGAGCATTGCCCGTGTTGCGCGAATTCGCATAGGTGGTCGGGCTGCCGGTCGAGAACAGCGCGGTGCCGGGGTTGCCGTTCAGGTCCACGCCCAGAGAGTTTTGCTGGTTCAGTTGCGCGGCGAAACTGGTCGCGAGCGAGCCAAGCTGGGCCTGCGCCGGATCGAGCGACTGGCTGCGAAACGCAAGCAATCCGCCTACCGTGCCGCCGCCGAACGTGGAGTCCGGCAAATATTGCGTTTGCGCGGGCGTCTGCGGCGAGCCGGTCGGCGATGCATACGCGATCGACAACTCGCTCGGGTCCGACGTCGACGTCACCGCCTGCAGTTGATACCCCGTGGTACCCGAAACCAGCGGCTGGCCCGTGCCGATCGACACGTTGTACATGCCGTTGACCGTGGTGACCTGCACGTTCGTCAATTGGCTGAGGTTCGATACCGCCTGATCGCGCGCATCGAGCAGTTGGTTCGGCGGCTGGCCCTGCGCGCTCGCGGTCACAATCTGGCCGTTCAGCGCGGCGATCTGGCTGGTGTAGCTGTTGATCTGCGTGACCGCGTTGGTGAGCGACTGGTTGACGCCGGAGCGAAGCTGGTTGTAGTTCGCAGCCGCAGCATTCATCTGGTCGACAAGCGATTGCCCGCTGCTCATCAGCGACTGCCGCGTCGACGTCGTGGCGGGGCTGTTCGCCACCGACTGCAAGCTCGTGAAATAGCTCGTCATGCCGGCGCCAATACCCGTTGTCGGATCGCCCACGAGGTTGTTCAACTGCGACAACATCGAATAGTAGGTGCTCAGCGAACTGCTGGTGGACTGCGCGGCATTGAGCTGCGTGGTCAGGAACGAACTGTAGGAGCGCGTGACAGTTGCCGTCGTCACCCCGGAGCCCAGATAACCCGAGGTCGTGTATTGCCCCGACGCTTCCTGGTACACCGGCTTCTCCTGGGTGTAGCCAGGGGTCGCGGCGTTGCTGATGTTCTGTCCGGTAGTCGTCAAACCCCACTGGGCTGCATTAAGACCACTGACGCCGATATCGAATAGGGACATGCAAGGAATCCTGGTAAAGGCCCAAAACCCGGGCCGCCGCTGTCAGACGGCAACTGGTGTATATCGGCCGATTGCAGAAAAAGTTGAATCCCCGCGCGGTGGTTCGGGGCGCGCGTGGTTTGAGCGCCGCCCGGCTCAGGCCCCGACGAAACCTGCACGCGCACTGCGCCATGACGGATTATTCATCGGCATTGAACTGATCAATCGATGAAGCAACGGGGGGATTGGGCGTCAGTTCGCCGGATGGACGGGTGGGGTGTTACGGGGGGAAGGAGTTGAGTACTCTGACGTGAGCTGGCGTGGGCGGAGCGAGCGCAAAGCTCGCCGCCGCATCAACCGCATCAAGCTTAGCGCGCCAGCGACCGGCGCTTCATCTCGAGTTGCGTAATCAGGCGCTGCAGCGTGTTTTCCGCCGATCCCGGCAAGCTCATGAACTTGAAGCCGAGCGTATAGCGCAGTTCGCCCTTCGTATTCTCCGTCTGCCGGTTCGACATCAGTTGCAGGTCGAGCACCACCTTGCCCGGGTTGCTGAAGTGCAGCTCCACGGAACGCAGGATCAAGCCGACTTCCATGGATGCAACCCGCTCGTCCATGGTCCGCAGCGCCACGCCACCCAGCGACAGGTCGTTCACTTCAAAGCGAAAACGCTCGCCGTTCGGCAGTTCGCCGCTGCAGATGTAGGGATCGAGCACGGGCGCTTCCACACGGAAATACTCGCGCCGCTGCATGTAGAACAGCACTGGCGGAAAATCCGCTTCAAACGCCGGGCGGCCTTCGAAGACGACTTCACGCGGTGTGCCGGTCGCGAATTCCACACGGATTCCGTCGGGGCTCGCGTGAAACATCAGGTTTTCCGTGCGCAGCATGGCCTGGTTCTGCTCGGGAATGCCGCCCCAGTCGAAGACGAATGTATGCGCCGCCGGATTCACGTCGAGCAGGCGCGTAACGATCTGCCCACTGCCGTGATCGACAGTCAGGAAATCGGCCCGGTTGACGAGGTTGCGTAGGGAGACACCGATTTCCAACGGATTACGCCGGCCGAAATCGTGAGTGTCGGACTCGTCGTCTGCGATGCCGGAACCATTTGGCGGATTCATGTTCATGGAGCTTGCCGTGTTCGTTTGCTCGCTCGCGTCCCGTTGCCCGGGACTGTTTGAGCGTCCAACCGGACCCTGCGGGTCCGGCACTTCGATATGTCATTTAGCGGCAACGGGGACAGAATATTTAGGGTGGGTTGTAAAAAAACTTCCCTAATCCCGTCCCGGACGACCGAAAACATTCGCAAAGTGCGCAAATCGAAACGAACCGGCACGTTCTCTCCATTTCGATGCGTCCCGGCCGGCTGCCTTCCAGGCGCACCATGCGCCCGTTCCTCGCCGTCAGCCTGCATCGTCTTATAGTGCGACATTAGCCCCGTCGCTTTTGATACCTTACTCGTAATACGTTTTGTGTACCTATATTAAATGCCGCAAAAGGTGCGCCAGTCCGCACTCCATCAAGCGATGTGCCGCATGATCGAAATCAACTTTTTAGCGTATTGCGGGTCGGTTGCGTAGCCCGCCTTCTGCATTCCGTGCGCAAAACCCGCGGCATCGCGCGAGGCTTCCACGACCGGCGCGTAGCGCGGATTGCTCTTGAGCACGCTGGCGTAGTCGGTGAGAGCGTCTTCGTACGAGTCGTACGAGCGGAATTTCTCCACCACTTTCTGCGGTTTGCCGTTGACGTATTCCGTGGTTACGGCGCTCGTGGTCTTGCCGGTCCAGTCGCTGCTCGCCTTGATCCCGAACACGTTGTGACTCGTGGTGCCGTCGGTGTTCTTGATCTCGCGCTTGCCCCAGCCCGACTCTAGCGCCGCCTGGCCAATGATGAATCGCGCCGGAATCCCGGTCGCCGAACTGGCCGCCTGTGCCGGCGCGGCCAGCCGGTCGACAAACGCGGCGACCTTGTCCGAGCCCACGCCGCGTGCGGGCGGCGTCAGCGCGCTCTCGGCGCTATAACCGTTGCCGGAAAGCGATGCCCTCGCGGACCCCGGCGCGTTCGCGTACGCCTTTGCCATCGCGTTCATGGCGGCAAGATTGCCGGCGTTCGCGCTGCTGTCGCCACTCGCGTCCGCGCCTGCCCCCGCGCCGTTCGCGGAAGACGTGGCCCCGGCGTTGCGCATCAGTTGCTTGAGCATCATGTCGGCTACGCCAATGCCCTTCGCGCCCATGTTCTGCGAAAGCTGCTGGTCGAGCATCGACGTGAAGGTCTTGCTGTCGTTCGAATCGAAAGGACTGTCCGACGGCGTGGCGTCCCGCATGCTCTTCAACATCATCTGCGTGAAAACGGAGTCGAATTGCTTGGCCGCCGCCTTTAAACCCTGCTGAGGGTTGGCGTTGGCCTGCGCGCGCATGGCGTCGAAGCCCTGCACGTCGAGCGCAAACCGGTTCGACAACGAACCCAGGCCGCTGCTCGTGTCCGTCGTATTCATCGATGCGAGCGCGTTGCTTGTCGTACCGGTCCCGTTCGCGTTCATGACCTGTCGCCTTTAAATAATTTCAAGATCGGCGCGCAACGCACCCGCCGCTTTCATCGATTGCAAAATCGAAATCAAATCCGCCGGCGTCGCGCCGAGCGCATTCAACGCCTTGACCACGTCCGCGAGCGTCGCGCTTGCCGCCACCTGCTTCAGCGCGCCCGTGTCCTGCTTCAACTGGATGCTCGACTGCTTCGCCGCCACGGTTTGTCCGTTGGAGAACGCGCCCGGCTGGCTCACGGCGGTCGTCGTGTTGATCACCACCGACAAATTGCCATGTGCGACCGCGCAGTTCTGCAGCGTGACCATCTGGTTCATCACGATAGAACCCGTGCGCGCATTGACGATCACCTTCGCCGCAGCTTGCGACGGCCTGACGTCGATATTCTCGAGCTGCGCCATGAACGACACCACCTGGGACGGATCGGTCGGGGCGCGCAACTGGATCGTGCGGCCGTCGAGCGCGATCGCCGTGCCCATGCCGAAGTCGTTGTTCACCGCCGCGACAATCTTCTGCGTGGTGTCGAAGTCGAGCGTGTTCAGCTCCATCGTCATCACGCCGCCGGCTTGCGTCACCGCTGCGGGCACGGCGCGTTCGACCAGCGCCCCGCCCGGAATCCGGCCGACCGCAAGCTGGTTGACCTGCACCTTGCTGCCGTTCGCGCTGGCGCCCGCGCCGCCGACCGCGAGATTGCCCTGCGCCATGGCGTAGACCTGGCCGTCGGCGCCTTTGAGCGGCGCCATCAGCAGCGTGCCGCCGCGCAGGCTCTTCGCATTGCCAAGCGACGACACCGTCACGTCGATTGCTTCGCCCGGCCGCGAGAACGGCGGCAGCACGGCCGTCACCATCACGGCGGCGACGTTCTTTAACTGCATGTTCTGGGTGGTCGCGGCATTGAGCGTGATGCCGAGGTTGCCGAGCATGTTGACCAAACTCTGCGTGGTGAATGGCGTCTGGGTGGTCTGGTCGCCCGTGCCGTCGAGCCCGACCACGAGGCCATAGCCGATCAGCGGATTGTCACGCACGCCCTGGAACGAAACCAGGTCCTTGAGGCGTTCCGCCTGCGCGGCCTGCGGAAGTGCGGCAGCGAGTGCCAGCGCAATGAGAACGAAGCGAAGAAAGAGTTTCATGATCAGAAGGGCGCCACGTTGAGAAAGAAGCGCTGGAGCCAGCCCATCTGCTGCGATTCATCGATATAACCCTTCGCCGAATACTCGATCTTCGCGTCCGCGACCTGGGTGGAAAACACCGTGTTGGTGCCGGAGATGGTCGTCGGATTGACGACACCGGAGAAACGCACGAATTCGTTGCCCTGGTTGATGAGCATCTGCTTTTCGCCGCTCACTTCCAGGTTGCCGTTGGGCAGGACACCCGTGACGGTGACCGTCAGCGTGCCGTTGAAGGTATTGGCCGCGCTCGCGCCGCCCGCGCCGTTGAAACCGTTGGAACCGCTGGCGCTCAGGTTGGTGTTGTGGAACAGCCCGCCGAAAATGCCCGGTGTGGTCGGCACGGCGAACGCCTCGCTGGCGTTGCGCGCAGCATTCGCCGCGGACGACTTCGTCGCGTTGACGTTTTCCGCAATCACGATGGTGATGATGTCGCCGGTATTGCGCGGGCGCTGGTCCTCGAACAGCGGCCGCCCCGCGTAGCCCGCGTTGTAGATCGCGCCGGGCGATGCCGAATTGAGCGGCGGCGCCGGCGGGCGGGCGGTCATCGGCTGCTGGGTGATCGGCTCTTTGGGCACGAGCGCGCAGGCCGCCAGGGCGACCAGCGCCAGCACCGATATGCTGCGAATACGTGAGAATTGTGATGACATCTTCGTGGTCCTTCGGAATTACGCTGCCGATGCGGTTGATGCGGCTTAAACCTGCATCTGGCTCAGCGTCTGCAGCATCTGGTCCGACGTGGTCACGGCCTTGCTGTTGATTTCATAGGCGCGCTGGGTCTGGATCATGTTCACCAGTTCCTGGACCACGTTTACATTCGACGACTCCACATACCCCTGCTGCAACTGTCCCGCACCGTTCAAACCCGGCGTCACGACGTTCGCCGTGCCGGACGAAGCCGTTTCCGCAAACAGGTTTTCACCGCGCGCGTCGAGGCCGGCCGGGTTGATGAAGGTCGCGAGCTGCAGCTGGCCGACCGTCGTGTTGGCCGAGCTGCCCTGCGCCGTGGTCGTGACCGTGCCGTCCGAGCCGATCGTGATGCTGGTCGCATTCGTCGGGATCGTGATTGCCGGGGTTACCTGATAACCGCTCGACGTGACGAGCTGGCCTTGCGCGTTGGTCTGGAACGAGCCGTCGCGGGTGTAAGCGGTCGTGCCGTCGGGCATCGTCACCTGGAAAAAGCCGTTGCCGTTGATGGCGACGTCCTTCGAGTTGCCGGTCTGCGACAGGTTGCCCTGTGTGTAGAGGCGCTCGGTCGCGACCTGTTGCACGCCGGTGCCGATCTGGCTGCCCGACGGCAGTTCGGTCTGCTGCGTGGAGCTCGCGCCCGGCTGGCGCACGGTCTGGTACAGCAAGTCCTCGAACACCGCGCGCGAGCCCTTGAAGCCGTTCGTGCTGACGTTGGCGAGATTGTTCGAAATCACGTCCATCTGCGACTGTTGCGCGTTCATGCCGGTTGCTGCGATGTAGAGAGAGCGGTTCATGTTTTTTATCCTGGTACTGCGGATTAACTGAAGTCGAGCAGCTTGTTAGCCGACTGATCGTTCGAGTTGGCCGAATCGAGCAACTTGGTCTGCATCTGGAACTGGCGGGCGTTGGTGATCATGTCGACCATCGCGGACACCGCATTCACGTTGCTGCCTTCCAGCGACGCGGGCGCCACCGTCACCGTCGGATCGGCGTCGGCTGGCTGGTTGTCGGCGGTGCGAAACAAACCGTCGTCGCCGCGCGTCAAGGTGCCCGCTTCGGGATTGACGAGCTTCAACTGGTCGACCGTCGCAATCGATGTCGGCGGGTCGCCCGGCATCAGCGCGGTTACCGTCCCGTCCTTGCCGATAGTGACTTCCGCGCCCGGCGGGATCGACATGGGACCGGCATTGCCGAGCACCGGCAGGTTGTTTGCCGTGACCAGCTGGCCATTGGCGTCGACATGAAGATTGCCGGCGCGCGTGTACGCCTCGCCGCCGTCTTCCGTCTGCACGGAAAGCCAGCCCGGACCCTGGACAGCGACGTCCAGCGGATTGCCGGTCTGCTGGATCGGACCCGGCGTGTAGTCGGCGGTCGGCGTGGACGACAGCACGAAGGTGCGCGTGGTCGGGTCGCCGGACGCATTGTTCTCGAAGTTCATCGGCACCTGTCGAAACGCTGAAAGCTGCGCACGAAAGCCCGTCGTCGACGCATTGGCGAGGTTGTTCGCCGTGACGCTCTGCTGCTCGAGCGCCTGCGCGGCGCCGCTCATCGCGGTATAGATCAGACGGTCCATTTATGACTCTCTCGTGCGCGGCTTGGCTGCGGCTCTTACAGGTTGATGAGCGTCTGGTCGACGGTTTGCTGCGTCTTGATCGTCTGCGCGTTCGCCTGGTAATTGCGCTGCGCCGTGATCAGGTCCACCAGCGAGCTGGTCAGGTCGACGTTCGAGTTTTCCACCGCGCCACCTTGCAGCGAGCCGTGGTTGGTCGACCCCGGCACCGACACCTGCGCGAGGCCCGATGCCGCGGTCTGCTGGTAGTTGTTGCCGCCAAGGTCCTGCAAGCCGTTCTGGTTGGCGAACGTCGCGAGCGCGATCTGACCGAGCGCTTGCGTCTTGCCGTTCGTGTACGTGCCGGTCAGCGTGCCGTCCGTGCCGACCGAAAAGCCCGCCAGTTCGCTCGATGAATAGCCGTCCTGGCTGCTGCTCACGAGACCGGTCGTTGCACCGTACTGGGTCGTGCCGGCGAATGACATCGCCATGGTCTGCACGGCTCCGGCTGTGTTGGACGCGCCATCCGGAATCGAAAAGGCGTACGGCGCAATGGCGGTGGCGGGCGGCGTCGGGATCAGGTTGCCCGACTGGTCGAACGAGACCGGGCCCAGATCGCCGGCCACGCCAGTCGCCGTTCCCGTGACGAGCGCGTTGTTCGTGCCGGTGGTCGCATACGCTTCCCACGAACCCGTCGCCTGCTTGACGAAGAACACGTTGACCGCATGCGTGCCGCCCAGCGAGTCGTTGACGTTGATCTGGCTGGTGGCGCTGTATGTATTAGCGTTGGTGGGATCGAACGGCGTCTGGGTCGGGAGGGCCTGCTGCGAGTTCAGGTTGAACTGGAAACTCACGTTCTTGGTGGCCGCCGGCGGCAGGTTCGAATTCGGCACGACGAGCGGCACGGTCGACGAGCTGTTGATCACACCCTGCGAATTGGCTGCATAACCCATCAGCGTCTGGCCTGCGGCATTGACGATCGTGCCGTTCGCCGCGAGGTTGAACACGCCGTTGCGCGAGTACACGTTCGCGCCGTTGCTCGACATCTGGAAAAAGCCATTACCGTTGATCGCGACATCCAGCGCCTGGCTGGTCGTGGTGATCGTGCCCTGGCCGAACTGCTGCTGCACTTCCGACATCTGCGAACCAATGCCGATCTGGTTGTTCACGGCGGTGGCCACCGAGTTCGCGTACATATCGGCGAATTGCGCCTGGCCTTGCTTGAAGCCGACGGTGTTCGCATTGGCAATGTTGTTGCCGATCACATCGAGATCGTTCGACGCGCCGGACAAACCAGATAAACCTTGTTGGTAACCCATGACGGTCTCCGCTTCTAGAGGAATGAGCTAATGAATAGGGGCTTAGAGAATCGATGCGATGCTGGTCAGCGGAACCGTTTTGCCCGTTGTCAGCATGACGCCCGTGGTGCCGTCGGCCTGCTGCACCACGCTCTGCACTTGCGAGGAGGACAGTGCGGTAGCGGTCGCCGCAGCGCCGTTGATCGTGCCCGCCGCCGAGATGGTGTAGGTGCCGTCGGGCAGCGTTGCTCCGGTCTTGTCCGTCGGCGTCCAGCCCGTGATTGGCACCGTACCGGCAGCTTGCGGCCCGAGATCGATCGTATTTACCACCTGGCCGGCGCTGTTCGTCACGCTCACCGTCATGTCGCCGAGCGCGTTGGCCGTCTGTGCGCCGAAGCTGCTGGCCTTGCCGCCGGACACGGTCATCGTGTTGCCCGGCGCGAGCACGGTTGAGCCAATCAGCGAAGCCGCCTGCGCCGACTGTCCGGCCGACAACTGCGTGGCGAGCGAACTGAGCGACGTGTTCAACGTGCCGATGCCCTGCACCGTGCTGATCTGCGCGAGTTGCGAAGTCATCTGCGAGCTGTCGGTCGGGTTGGTCGGGTCCTGGTTCTGCAGCTGGGTGACGAGCAGCGTCAGGAAGGTGTTCTGCAGGTCCGCCGGCGACTGCGTGCCCGTCGCGCTGGAGCTGGACGACGACGTGCCGGATGTGCTCGACGTGCCGTTCATGGTGTTCAGCAGCGTCTGCGACATCGTCGCGCCGTTGTTGCCGATCGTGGTGTTGGTTGTCACGGGGTTGTCCTCAGGTTCCGATCGTCAGGGTCTTAAGCATCAGCTGCTTGGCGGTATTGAGCGTTTCCACATTCGCCTGATACGAACGAGACGCCGAAATCATGTTGACCATTTCCTGCACCGGATCGACGTTCGGCAAGGTCACGTAGCCGTCCGAATTTGCTGCGGGATTGCTTGGGTCGTAGCTGGTCTTCATCGGCGTCGGGTCGTCGATCACCCCCGTCACCTGCACGCCGCCCACCTGCTGGCCGGACGCCGTGCGCGCGCCGCCGAGCGGATCGACGGCGAACACCACCTGCTTCGCCTTGTACGGCTGGCCGTCCGGGCCCGTCGTGCTGTCCGCGTTCGCCAGGTTCGAGGCGGTCACGTTCAGGCGCTGCGCCTGCGCGGACATCGCCGAACCGGCAACGCTGAAGATATTCATCAAAGAGGGCATTGCTTCTCCTCGTTAGCTTGGCTTTCAGTTCGACGTGATCGCGGAAAGCATCGTCTTGATCTGCGACGACACCACCGTCATGCCGGCTTCAAAATGCAGCGCGTTGTCCGCGAACTGGACGCGCTCCGAATCCATGTCGACGGTATTGCCGTCAAGCGCCGGCTGGCTCGGAATCCGGTAAGCCAGCTTGCCGTAGTCGTCGGTGCTGCCGCCGCTGGCGGTAAGCGTTGTCGTGCCGGCCATATGTCCCGCCGATGTCGTCGCGAGCGCCGCGCCGGTCGACACGCTCACCGGCTGCGCCATCTGCAGCGTCGCGGTGCCGGAAGCCGTGGCGTCCGCCGCCGCGCCGGTCTTTTTCAGCGCGCCTGCGAGGGCGCTGGAGAAATCGACGTCGCGCGCCTTGTAGCCCGGGGTATCGGCGTTCGCAATATTCGACGACAACAGTTCCTGCCGGTATGCGCGCACATCCAGCGCTTCGCGGCCAAACGCAAATTCCTGGTCGAGCTTGTCCAGCATGGCGGTCCTCCTTCAGCTTCGGATCTGGTCTGCGGTGCTTCGCGTGCTTTTGCGTGTCTCGTGATGGTGCCGGGCAATCAAGCGGGTGCCGGGACGCCATTGGCTATCGAAGACTTTTGCATGAGACGAATCTTAGGAGCGAGACGCAAGATGCAATCAGACGAATAACAGGGAAAGCCGGCCTCTATTCGACGCTTGCCTTTAGCCGCCGAAATCTAGAATTCGTCTCGTGGATCAATCTTTTAGGGAATTCGCGGACTTTGGATGCGGGGTTTTTCGTTTTTGGTCTGGGAGAAACACAATGCACAGCTTCACTGCGCCTGCTCGTAAGCCGGCGGTTCATCGCCTGGCCGCGAACGGCCTGGTGAAGGCCCGCGCTCACCTGGCTCGCCGTGTTGCGCCGCGTGGTCCGGCTGCGCTTTGCGTGCTTGCGTTCGCTCTCATGACAGCCGGTGTGACAACGGCAAGCGCGCAAGAGAGCGGCGGCGGCGGCACGATCATGATTGCCGGTCCTGCCGAAACCAATCCGGCGGACGTCGTGACGATGGCGAAAAACGCCGGGATGACGGTGGACGCGAACGCAAGCCAGCCGGCGAGTCCGGCTCAGCCGGTCAAACCGCAACCGGCGCGCCCCGTGGGTTACGCAGCGGCGGCCCATGCAGCCGATGCCGCCATGCGTGCCGCCGCGCTCGCACTCGATGCCCACGCCGACGCCGCCGATGCGTCCTCTTCTTCCGCCGATACCAGTGGCCTGATCGTGATCCCGGGGCCGGGTGAATCGAAGACGGCGAAGCCCGTGGCTGCGGCTGCGGCACCCAGGCTGGCGATGTCGCCGAGCGGGACCGGTGCATCGAACAATGTCCCCGATGCCGGCGCAATGATCGAGATCCCCGGGAATGGCGAGCCGAAAGCGCCTACCACGCCTACTACTATTAGTAACGTTGGAAGCGCACCCCGGGCTGCGGCCATCGATCCCCTTCCCCGCGTCACCACCTCCTCACGCGACGTAATGCCCGTGGTTGTTGCCACGGACGGCAGCGCGTCGGTCCAGGGCACTCCACGCGTGGCCTCGCGAGGGTTCCAGGCAAGGCCGATCGCCGCCGCGCCTGCTACACCGGTCGCCGGCATGATGCCCGTTTCGATGCGCAGCCCCGCGCCCATCCGCGCCCCGCTTCAACCCGCCCCCGCGATCGCCGGTGCTTCCAGCCAGGTCACGCAGGACGGCGACTCGGTACGCGCCGCTGCGCTCATCTTCCTGACACAGCAGGCGGCGGGTTTGCCCGGCAAGGCCGACATCACCGTCACGCCGGTCTTCCCGCGTGGCCTCGCCGCCTGCACCACGCTCGAGCCGTTCCTGCCGGCGGGTTCGCGGCTCTGGGGCCGCACCACCGTCGGCGTGCGTTGCTCGGGCGACCGGCCGTGGACGCTCTATCTGCAGGCGCGCGTCTCGGTGATGGCGACGTATTACCTCGCCGCCCGCGCCGTCGCGCCCGGCGAAGTGCTCACTGCCGCCGACTTGGTTCCCCGCGACGGGGACCTCACCAGCATGCCGCAAGCCATTGTCACGGACCCGTCACAAGCCGTTGGCGCGGTGACGCTGTCGCGGATCGCAGCGGGCCTGCCGCTGCGCACCGACATGCTGCGCGGCGCCGGTGCCGTCGTGATCGGCCAGACCGTGCGCGTGGTGACCGGCGGCGCAGGATTCTCGATATCGGCGGAAGGCAGCGTCATGAATAACGCTGCGCCCGGTCAGCAAGTTCGCGTAAAAACGGCCGGGGGACAGATCATTTCCGGTATTGTGAAGGACGGCTCGACGGTGGAGATCCAGCTTTGAAGAATCGTCCGGAGTTGCCCTATGTGGGTTATCCCTCACTTGTTTCAAATTGTTGCAATTCCTTAGCGGGCTTATCCGATAAGGCTGAGCGGGAGATGAAGCGGACTGGCACGTGGTCCGGGCGGCGGGAAGGTTAAAGTTTTTACGTCGGTCCGCCGATAAAGGAATCACATCGTCAGGGAAGACCATCGTGAAAATCGATTCCAGCAACACCAGCCAGATCGCAGCTTTGCAGGAAGCTGCCCAACAACGTGCGGCGCAAGCCGACGCGCAAGCCGCCAGCACGACCGGCGGCACCACGACCAGCGCCAGCGGCTCGAATTCGACCGTGAGCTTGTCGGCGTTGTCGACGGATTTGCGTACATCGGGCTCGTCGTCCGACATCGACACGGCGAAAGTCGCGTCGATCAAGGCCGCGTTGAACGACGGCAGCTACAAGGTCGATTCGGGCAAGGTTGCCGACGGCATGCTGAGCAGCGCGCGTGAACTGATGCAAACGAACACCCCGCCGGCCGGCGGCTGAGCATAGCGGCTAAGTGTTGCAGGCAACGCCCAGAGCGAGCCCGTGGCACATGGACGGTAAGTTTCAGATAAACGCATCGTTTCCACGATGCAACGCCGGGCGGCTTTTTTTGACCTTGGCACCGCCATGAATGCGGTGCCGGAGTTTTTAGCGAGTCGCCCATGAAAGACGCCCTGCTTGCCACTGTTATTGACGAAACCGCTGCTGTCCACGCGTTTGAGTCGCTGCTTGCCCACGAAGAGAAAGCGCTCATTGCGGCCTCGCCGCTCGATACGCTGCCTTCGATCATCGAAAAGAAAACCGCCTTGACCGTGCAGATCGCCGCGCTGGAACGCCAGCGTGACGAGCAGCTCGGCGCACTCGGGCTGCCGAAGGGTTTTGTCGGCATGGAGCAAGCCGTTACCGGCCACGAAGCGCTGACCTCGCACTGGCAGGAATTGCTCGCGGCGGCGGGACGCGCGCGGCGCGGCAACAACACGATCGGCGTGCTGATCCGCTCACGCATGGAATACACCCGCAACGCGCTCGCCGCGCTGACGCTGGCTCCGCCCAAGTCGTCGTTCTATGGTCCCGATGGCCGCGTGCCCGGGATCTACGGGGTGTAGGTTCATCGGTTCAATGCACTGCAACGCGCCGCTTCTCTCCGGGGACCGGCGCGTTTTTCATGGCGCCTGGCCCAATGCCTTCGCGCCATCCCTTCGCCGCATGCCCTGCGCGCCGGCTCCATCGCCCGAATTGCCCCCGTTTCCCCGCCCTGATCAAGCAATGGCCGCTTGCTGCTTTTCGCAATAATCGCTCCACTGGATCAATGCGTTAGCGGCTTCGTCGAAGCCCGGCGAGACTGGAGAGCAGCGAAGTGGCAGAAGAGAGCGACGTCGAAAAGACCGAATCAGCCACTCCCAAGCGCCTCGAAAAGGCGCGGGAGGAAGGTCAGGTCGCGCGCTCGCGGGAACTCACGTCGTTCGCGCTGCTGGCGGCGGGGTTCTTCGGCATCTGGGGCCTGTCCGGGCCTCTCAGCCAGCATATGCAGGCCATCTTGCGCGGCGCGTTCACGTTCAATCACAAAACCGTCCTCGACACCAACCAGATGCTGATCGGCGCAACCGCCGCCGGCAAGGAAGGTTTCATGGCCCTGGCCCCGGTGCTCGCGCTGACGGGCCTGGCCGCGCTTGGCGCGCCCCTGGCGCTCGGCGGCTGGCTGCTCAGCACCAAAGCCATGGCGCCCAACTTCAGCCGGCTGAACCCGATCAGCGGACTCGGCAAGATCTTCTCGTCGCAAGGACCGATTGCGCTCGGCATGTCGATCCTGAAGACCCTGGTGGTCGGCGGACTCGCCGGCTGGGCGATGTGGACCCGCAAGGACGAAGTGCTGGGCCTCGTCACCAAGCCGCTGGACCTCGCACTCGCCGACACCATGCATCTGCTCGTCGTGTGCTGCGGCATGGCGATCGCCGGACTGTTCCTCGTTGCCGCAGTCGATGTCCCATACCAGCTTTGGACGCACGCGAAGAAGCTGCGCATGAGCAAGGAGGAAGTGAAGCGCGAGCATCGTGAAAGCGATGGCGACCCGGCGGTCAAGGCCCGCATTCGCGCGCAGCAACGTGCCGCTGCGCGCCGCCGGATGATGACCGCGGTGCCCACCGCCGACGTGATCGTCACCAACCCGACCCACTTCGCCGTCGCGCTGAAATATGCCGATGGCCAGATGCGCGCACCGAAGGTCGTCGCAAAAGGCGTGAACCTCGTGGCCACGCGTATTCGTGAAATGGCGATCGAACACAACGTGCCGCTGCTCGAAGCACCGCCGCTTGCCCGGGCGCTGTATCACAACGTCGAGATCGACCGCGAGATTCCGGGTGCGCTGTACGGCGCCGTCGCGCAAGTGCTGGCGTGGGTGTACCAGTTGCGCAAGTTCAAGGAAGACGGCGGCACGAAGCCGGACAAACCCGAGAATCTCGAGGTTCCGCCCGAACTCGACAAGGGCGGCGTTCCCGAATCAGAAGCCGACCAGGAAGCCGCTGAAGCGTTCGCGGCAGACGCCGCCGCTAATGGGCCAAACGGCCCGAATGACCCGATGAAAGGAAGCACAGCATGAACGCGCGCGCCGGATTTTTCTCGAAGCGCCCTGACGCATTGGGATCGCAGAACTTGCGGGCCTTAGCCGGGCCGGTGCTGATCTGCATGATCCTCGGCATGATGATCTTGCCGTTGCCGGCCTTTTTGCTCGACTTGCTGTTCACGTTCAACATCGCGTTGTCGGTGATGGTGCTGCTGGTCAGCATGTACACGCAAAAACCGCTCGACTTCGCTGCGTTCCCCAGCGTGCTGCTGTTCTCCACGCTGCTGCGTTTGTCGCTGAACGTGGCGTCCACGCGGATCGTGCTGCTCGAAGGCCATACCGGCCCGGACGCCGCCGGCCAGGTGATCGAATCGTTCGGCCACTTCCTGGTGGGCGGGAATTTCGCGGTCGGTATTGTCGTGTTCGTGATCCTGATGATCATCAACTTCATGGTGATCACGAAGGGCGCGGGGCGGATTGCCGAAGTGGGCGCACGCTTCACCCTGGACGCCATGCCGGGTAAGCAGATGGCCATTGATGCCGACTTGAACGCCGGCCTCATCAACGAAGACCAGGCACGCAAGCGCCGTTTGCAAGTCGCGCAGGAAGCCGAGTTCTACGGTTCCATGGATGGTGCAAGCAAGTTCGTGCGCGGCGATGCGATCGCGGGCTTGATGATCATGATCATCAATATCGTGGGCGGCTTGATTGTCGGGATGGTCCAGCACGACATGGACTTCGCGCACGCGGCCACGAACTACACGCTGCTGACCATTGGCGATGGCCTCGTCGCGCAGATCCCCTCGCTGATCATTTCGACGGCGGCGGGCGTGATCGTGTCGCGGGTGGCGACTGAAGAAGACATTGGCACGCAGTTGACGGGGCAGCTGTTCAACAACCCGCGCGTGTTGATGATTACCGGCGTGATCATCGGGATCATGGGCCTGATTCCCGGCATGCCGCATTTCGCTTTCTTGCTGCTGGGCGGCGGTCTGGTGTATGCCGCGCGTTCGATGAACCAGCGCATCCAGGCAAAGAAGAAAACGTCGCTGGTAACGGATGTCGTGCCTGCCGCCGCCGCACCGCTCGAAAACACGGAAGCGAGCTGGGACGACGTCGCGATGATCGATCCGCTCGGGCTCGAAGTGGGGTATCGGCTGATACCGCTCGTCGACCGGAACGCGGATGGCGAATTGTTGAAACGGATCAAGGGTATCCGCAAGAAGTTCGCGCAGGAAATCGGCTTCTTGCCGCCGGTGATCCATATCCGCGACAACCTTGAGTTGCGTCCGAATGGTTACCGCATTGCGTTGAAGGGCGTGGAAGTGGGCGTAGGCGAAGCATTCCCGGGTCAGTGGCTCGCGATCAACCCGGGTCAGGTTTCGGCAACGTTGCCGGGGAATCCGACGCAAGATCCGGCATTTGGTTTGCCGGCGGTGTGGATCGATACAAACTTGCGTGAGCAGGCGCAGGTGTATGGCTACACCGTGGTCGATGCCAGCACTGTCGTGGCCACCCACCTCAACCATCTGGTCGTAACGCACGCCGCCGAATTGCTGGGCCGCCAGGAAGTGCAGGCGTTGCTGGAGCGTATCGGCAAGGACACGCCTTCGTTGACCGACGACCTGGTGCCGAAGACGCTGGCGCTGACGACCTTGCAGAAGGTGCTGCAGAACTTGCTGGACGAAGGCGTTCCTATCCGCGATATGCGCACGATCCTGGACGCATTGCAGGAACATGCGCCGAAGGTATCCGACGCGTACGACCTGACTGCCGCGGTGCGTCTGGCGCTGGGCCGCGCGATCACACAGCAGTGGTATCCGGGCAGCGGCGAGTTGCAGGTAATGGGACTCGACCCGGCGCTGGAGCGCGTGCTGTCGCAGGCGTTGGCGACGGGGGCGAATCCAGGACTGGAACCGGGCCTGGCGCAGACGTTGTTGAACTCGACGCAAAACGCGATCCTGCGCCAGCAGAACATGGGGCTGCCGCCGGTGCTTCTGGTGCAGCATTCGCTGCGCGCCATGCTTGCTCGTTTCCTGAGAAGAAGCTTGCCGCAGTTGAAGGTGCTGTCGTATGCGGAAGTGCCCGATACCAGGAACATCAAAGTGATGAACCTGATCGGGCCGCAGGGGTAAAACGTCCGTCGCATCGCGTGGCGGACGGACGTTAATGCGCCGGTTAAAGGTCGGTTGTTAAAGCCCGGAAGCAACGCTACGCAGGCGGGTGACCCGGCTGAACATCGCGTAGCAAATGCAAGCGACAATAATCGAATCGAGTGAAGGGATACTGGTGAAGGAAAACACGCCCTTCACGGTCATGAACCCGACCAGCGACCCGATGATCCATGCAACGAACGTAAGCACCTTCACTTGCGGGTCGCTGGAGAGCAGGCGCTGGTCATATCCACCTCGCCGATACAGCAGAAAGTCTGCAATATAAATCCCCGCCACGGGCGGCGTCGCAATGCCCAGGAAAAGCAGAAACGGGATAAACCACGCCATGATGTCCATGCTCCCCACAATCACCGCGAGCACGCCCAGCGCCACGGTAATTTGCCACTTGGGAAATCGCGTGAACAAGGTGGAAACAACCAGCGTGCCTTGAAACATGTTCCCGGCATTTCCCGTTACGGTCGCGAAAATGAGCAGTAAAGCGGCCGGCAGCACGGCCCCGAATACGGCCATGGCGCCGAGCAAGGAAGCTTTCCCCGAGATCCCGCTCGGCGTCGCACCGCCCAATACAACAATGGATAGGCGATCAGGAACGTCAGCACCGCGCCAATCAGCGCGTGCTTGCGATCGTGAACGAAGCTGCCGAAATCAGGCAGCGTGGCGACCAGAACAATGATCGTCCCGACCACGGTGGAAACGGCCACGCGGGTGTTCATATCGGTGAATCCGGCCGGCACCGGGACCATTCCGTGAGCCGCGACATATACGCAATAACAGAGCATCAACGCGATGACGGGTATGGCGAACTGAGCCACCTTCCCGAGCAGTTCGAAGCCAAAAGCCGTCGCCGCGACAAAAATCACGCACCCCACCGCAACCAGCACCGGCACCGGTATGTCGAGGCCCTGCTGCGCCAGCAGATCGGGAACCGAATGGCCGAACATGTTCGCGGTCACGGCAATCCACCCGAACAAACTGACCGCAAGCAGGATGTTGATGGCGACCGCCCCTTTTTCGCCGAATGGATATTTGACGATGCCGTACGTTGGCAGCCGTGCCTTCTTGCCGACGCAAATGGTGATGCCCGAAAGAATGGTCAGGATGATGCCGCCGATAACCACCACCTTGATCAACGCCATGCTCGATAGCTGGCTCCCGAGACTGGAGGAGGAGAGTAAAACCGGCGTGATCGCAATGCCTAATAAAATCATGGCAATGCGATACCCGGGCGCCGTATTCGGGCGTTCGTCAGTGTCGCGCATACAAGTGTTCCTCGGAAATTCCGCGCAGTCAGGTGGAATGGAAATGGCCGGTGTAGGCGCGCCAGCTTCCGTGCGCGGTGATGTCCTTCTGGTTTTCGACCAGCCGGGGTTCGGCCAGCACGCCCAACAGCTGGCTGCCGTTGCGAAGGGTCACCTTGCCTATCGCCAGCCCCGCCGGTTCGCTCAACAGCAACGCGGCGAACGACGCAAGCGGCAACTCCCAGACCTCAAGCGCGACCGACGTTCCGCCTGTTGTTACGCGAATCATTCCCGGATGGCGATCGCCAATGTTCCAGAACCGGTAGTGCGGATCGGTTTGATCTTCACGCACGAACACGCCGCCTGCCGCCGTCATGTTGCCGTTCAGTTCGAGTCCGCACATGAGCGTGCCGTTGACGGCCAGCAACGTAGTCTTGTTCATCTCTCTGCCTTCGTTCTTCGATAAAAACTGGTATTGCTAAATAAAATGGCAACGACTTGAACCACCTCCGGCTTGCTGCTCATACGCTCTTCCGCGATACCGAGCGCGACGTCGCACACGGCGATCTCCCCGCGCACCGCGATCACGAGGTCGTTGGGGCCCGCCTTGCAGCCATAGTTCAGGCCCACGTCTCGCAGTTGCGCGAGATTGGGGCAGGTTCCCATCACCACCGACCCCTGCTCGATACCGTCGAGCCTGGAAATGTGCGCGGAGAGTTGCATCAGGAAGACGGAGTCTTGATACATGTTCTGGAAAACCTTGGTTCTTATGCTCATTTCAAATATTCCACTAATCGCTATACCGATTTCTCCGGATTGGCCGAATCCCGGCCTGGCGAATCAGGCGCTGTCCGCGCTCGATGCCATCAATCCTGCTCACTCGACAATGTCGATAATCGTGTTCCCCGATTCGTTTTGAGAATCAGCTCATTTCTTCTTGCGTCACCTTTCCCAGCGTTCTTATTCCGCGCAGGAAACCGGCAAAGCAATCCGCACCGGAGGAAGAACCGAATTGCATGACATTGATTGCTGCGCGCTTTACGTCTAGCGGCGGGCTTCCACGAATCGGAACGGTTGATAAATGATCAATGGGTTGTAAATAGTGTCCCTGCAATGCGAGTCCCAGGTAATGCCGACTGATACTGGTCGTCCGGTGAAGCTGGTGCTTGATTACCGGACGCAATAGTTTCAAATGCGCGGAGATGGGATCGAGATGTTGCCAGGACCATAACAACGCCAGATAACCAAGGAGGTAGTCGTCGCCGTCGGGCGTCAGCCCCGCCCCGTATCCCATCAGTTCAGAGACGCTGCTATCCAGCCCAGCCGTTGAGTCGCCGGAATTCAGGCTGGGCAAACGTCCGCCCGACGACCAGGTTGGCAGCAATTGCAAGCTGCTGCGCACCTCGCGTTGCAGACACTACCGCGACAGCTGGCTTGCCAGCGCTGGATAAGCCGCCAGCATGGCGCCCGGTCCAGGTTTGCGCGCCAGAGCGCGTCGCGCAACGCGTTGTTCTCGAGCGTGATGGGCTGCTGTGAGTGCGCCTGATGACGCCAAATCCCAACCGGACGGCGTCACGAGCCTGATAGTCAGCAACTCGCCGCTCGCCGACGAGATATTCAACACATGCTGGAAGCAGCTATGGGCCCAGAACCGCAGCGTCTCGCGCGGCCCATGCTCTGCCAGATAACCCACTGAGCACACTGTGAACGTGAGGAGCGCCATGGCCGGCTCCGGTGGCGTCAGCCGTGCAAGCCGTCAACAATGGCGGCGGCGTCGCTGACCCAGCCGAAAATTGCGCCCTGGGCCTGGATCATCTCCAGCGCCGACTTCTGGAATTCGGGGCAATACGAACCCGCGCAATCTGCCGGGATAATGCGCTCAAAGCCGCGATCGTTGGCTTCGCGCACGGTGGTGGTTTCGCAGACTTCAGTGGTCACCCCGCATACGATAAGCATCTTGATGGTGTGGTTTTGCAGGATCAGCTGCAGATCGGTTTCATAGAACGCGCCCTTGCCGGGTTTGTCGATAATCGGTTCGCCCGGCGCCGGGTAACAGCTCGGGAATGATGTCGTGACCTGCTTCGCCGCGCACCAGGACACGGCCCATTGGACCGTCGGCGCCAATGAAGGTCTTGCCGCCCCGGGTCAGTTTCGCGGGTGGGCAGTCGGTCAGGTCGGCTCGATGGCTCACGCGTATGGATGACCAGCAGCTTCGAATCATACGCAGCCTTCAACACTTTTCCGCATGGGACGATCGCACTGCGCACCAGGAAAACGTCATTTCCCAATGCTTCGCCAAATCCCCCCGGTTCAACAAAGTCACGCTGCATGTCGATCATGACCAATGCCGTGGTTTTTGCATCGAACGATAGTGAAAATGGGTTTGCGCGAAATGGTTTCCGAGCATTTTGATATTCCTTGATTAATATCACGACGTGAAACTCTTGCCCTGTTATTGCGAATTCGTTAAATAGTCCTTGGATTTATTATAGGTAGATTCGCTTTGACGCACGATAGATTTATTTCGCTAACTTAACCATTGTTCATCGATTTTCAGGCTTGATTGAAGTCGTTTCAAAAACTTAATAAAATCATTATCACGAACTCGCCGGCACTGTGTTACACAATAATAAAACCGAAGATGAAATAATCGTTTGAACGCTAATACCGGGCGACACGCCCAGGTAATGAAACAATTGGTGAGGTTTGCCGTCCCGACCACCAAGTTCATGAAATTATTTGTCTGATGTTTGATCCGGCACGGGTTTCCCCGATCCAGTGCACGCGCCGGCTCCGCCGCCGATCTCCCGAATTACCCCGCTTTCCCGGCTCTTATCAGCCGATGGTCCGCCAGCCTCCCTTGCAATAATTCATTCACAGGAAAACGGTACGTCGCTCAAAACGTGGCTCGGCCGGTCAACCGCAACAGATCAACGTGAGTGCGAGCTCATCGGGGGGTAAATGAACATCCGCAAATTTATCGGTGCTACGAGTCGCGATGCGTTTCGGCTTGTCCGTGAAGCACTGGGCCCCGATGCGGTCGTGTTGTCGAACCGGGTAACCGAAGACGGCAGCATCGAAATTGTCGCTGTGGCGGACGGCGACCTCGCGAAGATTTCCCCGAAAGCAGCCGCCCAGCATCGCGAGATGAAGCTGAGGGCGTCGGCCGAAAGCCCGTCGCAGTCGCCGTCGCATTTGCAACCGCAGTCGCAGTCACATTCGCAATCTCATTCGAATTTGAGCGGGGGTTCGAACCCCTATGCGAGCGGCGATGTTTTTTCGTCGGTGTTCGGCGCCAACCCGGAACCGCTGGACGCACCCCAGCCCGAAGCGCAGCCGGAAGACGGGTCGCGCACGATGGCCGAATCGAACCCCTGGCTGATCGAGCACGCACGCCGGGTCGCGCAATCGGCCCACGCGTCGGCTGAAAGTGCGCCGCAACGCGCGCTAAGCGCATCGACGGCCATTGCGAAGGGACTGGGCGCTCCCGTGACTGTCACGCCGGAGGAAGCAGCCCAAGCCCCGGGGTGGACACGCGAAGCGGCGCAACTCGCCGCTCGCCGCGCGGAACAAAAGACCGCGCAACTGCACGCCCAGACGCAAACCTATATGTCCGCGGCGCAAACCGCCAGTTCGATGCAGGAAGGCGCCTTCGCGGGCCTGCCGGCATCGGCTGCCGCCGCCGTTACCGAAGCCGTCCGCACCCGCGTGGAGCAAGTCATGAAAGACACGGTCATGAATGAGCTTTCGTCCATGCGCGGCATGATGGAAGAGCACTTCGCCGGCTTGCTGTGGGGTGATCGCCAGCGCCGCAGCCCGAATCACGCCGCGTTGACCAAGCGCCTGTTTGCCGCCGGTTTCTCCGCGCAACTGGTCCGTTTGATGGTCGACAACATGCCGGAGATCGAAGCGGCCGAAGCGTCGATGCAATGGGTTCAGCAAGTGCTCGAAAACAACCTGCCCGTCATGGACAGCGAAGAATCGATGATGAACCGCGGCGGTGTTTTTGCGCTGATGGGCCCGACGGGCGTGGGCAAGACCACGACCACCGCCAAGCTCGCCGCGCGTTGCGTGATGCGCTTCGGCGCCAGCAAGGTCGCGTTGCTCACCACGGACAGCTACCGGATCGGCGCACACGAACAACTGCGTATTTTCGGCAAGATCCTCGGGGTGTCGGTGCATGCGGTGAAAGATGCAAGCGACCTGCAACTCGCGCTCTCCGAACTGCGCAACAAGCACATTGTGTTGATCGACACGATCGGCATGAGCCAGCGCGACCGCACCGTCGCCGATCATATCGCCATGTTGTGCGGCGCCGGTCACCCGGTGCAGCGCCTGCTGCTGCTGAACGCAACCAGCCACGGCGATACGCTGAACGAAGTCGTGCAGGCCTATCAAAGCACGCCGGACCAGCCGCCGCTCGCGGGCTGCATCCTGACCAAGCTCGATGAAGCCACGAACCTGGGTGGCGTGCTTGACACCGTGATCCGCTACAAGCTGCCCGTGCATTACGTATCGACGGGTCAGAAGGTGCCGGAAAACCTGTACGTCGCGACCAAGCGCTTCCTGATCAAGAGCGCCTTCTGCATCCCGCGTGACGGCTCACCGTTCGTGCCGCAAGACGACGACGTGCCGCCGCTCCTGTCCGCGCTCTCCGCGCGCGCTTCCACTGAACTCCATGAGGTCCATTTTGGATAAGTTCGTGTCCGATCAGGCTGAAGGCTTGCGCCGTCTGCTGACGCGCAGCGGCTCTCGGGTCGTGGCGGTGTGCGGCGCTCCGGCAGGTGGATTGGGGGGGGCCGGCAATACCTCGACGGTGGTCAACCTCGCCTCCGCCCTCGCCGCACAAGGCAAGGACGTGCTGGTGATCGACGAGCGCCAGAACGCGTTGTCGGTGAACCGGCTGGCCAAGGTCCCGCCTAACGGCGCGCTGGGTGCAGTGTTGTCCGGCAAGCGTTTTTTGGAGGATGCCGTCACGCACACGCCGTTCGGCTTTTCCGTGATCGCCGCGCCTCGCGACGAACGGATCAGCCAGGACGCCGCGCATTGCCGGGTGCTCCTCGACGGACCCGCCGACGTCGTGCTGATCGATACCCAGCTCGATCGTAGCGGCGCGCTTTCCAGTCTTGCCGCGCAAGCGCACGACTTCGTGATCGTGACCCGCGTGGCGCCTGCCGCGATCACCGAGGCGTACGCCTGCATCAAGCGCTTGCACTACGCGCATGCCATCGGCCGCTTCCGGGTCGTGGTGAATCACGTGAAGAACGCCGCCGACGCGCAACTCGCCTTCGACAACCTCGCGAGCGTTGCGGACCGCTATCTCGCGGTGCAACTCATGCCGGCAGGTTGCGTGTCCGAAGATCCGCACGTGGCGCGGGCGCACGAGCTGTCGCGCTGCGCGGTGGAAGCTTTTCCGGCGACGGCCGCCGCCCGGGATTACCGGCAGATTGCCGCTGAATTGCAGTACTGGCCGATGCCGAAAGCGTCGCAGTTTGAATGGCCCGTGCAGACCATGCGAGCGGAAACGCAGCATGAGTCGGGGCGCTCGATCAACTCCGGCGCGGCACGCCGCACCGAAACGCCACTGATGCAGCTTGCGATGAGCAGCCCCGCATCCGTGTGATGCCGCAAGAGAAGGAACAAGGTGAATGCGATGTATAACGCCCAGGGAAAACTGTCACAGTCCGAAGTCCTGACCCGCTACGCGCCGCTGGTGCGCCGGCTCGGACTGCAACTCGTGGCGAAGATGCCGGCCAGCGTCGATCTGGACGACCTGATCCAGGCCGGCATGATCGGCTTGCTGGATGCGGCCAGCCGCTACAAGGAAGATCAGGGCGCTCAGTTCGAGACCTATGCGAGCCAGCGGATTCGCGGCGCGATGCTCGACGAGTTGCGCGCCAACGACTGGCTGCCGCGCAGCATGCGCAAGACCTCGCGCGAAGTCGAATCCGCGGTGCACAAGGTCGAGCAGCATCTCGGCCGGTCCGCGAGCGAACAGGAAGTGGCCGAGCATCTGAACATGCCGCTCGTCGAATACCAGGCCATGCTGCAGGATCTGCATGGCAGCCAGTTGATCTATTACGAAGATTTCGACCGGTCTTCGGATGACGAGCCGTTTCTCGACCGTTATTGCGTCGATAAAGCCGATCCGCTCTCCGCATTGCTCGACGGCAACTTGCGCTCCGCGCTCGTGGATGCAATCGATAAACTGCCTGAGCGCGAAAAGCTGTTGATGAGCTTGTACTACGAGAAAGGCTTGAATCTGCGCGAGATTGGCGCCGTGATGGAAGTCAGCGAATCGCGCGTTTGCCAGTTGCACAGCCAGGCCGTCGCGCGGCTGCGGGCCAAGTTGCGGGAACAGGCATGGTCGGGCGTGGAGGCTTGAGCCGGGATAGCTGAACGCGGATCAGGTTTCGAAATCCGCGTTTTCGGCGAATACGGTCTGGCCTTTTCCCAACGCCTTGGCGCGATACATTGCGCGATCGGCTGCGCGCATCAGTGCGGCAATATCCCTATAGCCGGGGCTCAGCTCCGGCGAAATCAGGCACGCACCAATACTCGCCGATACATTCACCATCCGGTCTTGCACCGACCTCATTTCCGTCAGCACCGCGTGCACGCCGTTTGCCACCGTCTGCACCGCGTGATTGCCGGTCACGTGCCGAGCGAGCACAACGAACTCGTCGCCGCCGAGGCGCGCGACTGTGTCGGTGGTTCTTACCCTTCTTGCCAGCAACGCTGCGAAGGTTTGCAGCACGGCGTCGCCGACTTCATGGCCGTAGGTATCGTTGACTTCCTTGAAGCCGTCGAGATCGATTAACAGTAGCGCAGTCGCGCCTTCCTGTCCCGTCGATATCGCCATCACCGCCCGGCCGATGGTCTGCTCCAGCATGTAGCGGTTGCTCAGGCCCGTGAGCGGATCGGTGCCGGCCTTGAGCGCGAGGTCGCGATTCGCGCTGCCGAGCCGGCCGATCAGTACAGCGAGATAGATAGACGCCCCGAGCACGCTCAAGCCAATTCCGAGTGCTGCTGAACGATTGATCATCCACCACGGCTGCAAGACGGACAGCGCGACCAATCCCACCAGCGCCGTTGCGCACGACAACGCCAGCGCGCGCTTGCCATGACGCCCTCCCGCGCCGATCAAAAAGAGGAAAACGGCCCACAGCATGGGCAGGGTGAGCGCTCCGCCCGCGCCGAGGATCACGGCAAGCAGCACTTGATCGGCCAACGTCGTGAACGCGAGGCGCAGATTCGATTGCCGCTGCATTCTGCTGATGATTAGCCACGTCGCCACGCCGTAGATCAAATAGAGCGTGAGCGCGTGGAAGCTGGCAACGGCGGCATGCGTTGGGGCGGACCACGCCAGCGCGCCATACACGGCCGTTGCAAGGCCGCCCAGTATGACTCTGAGCGTTGCCTGTTCTTTTTCCGGATCGAGATGTGGCGACCACACGTAACCACGCTGCCGGTGGAAGGGGTCATTCGGCTGCCCCATTCTGAGTCTCCTTGATGTCAATCCCGAGGCGCTTCCCGAAGTGCTGATCGATGCCGCTTTTTCCACAGTGATTGCATACTGCAGAATTGCAATCGTACTGCGTAGTGGAAAAGTGACCGGAAATCGCGCGATTCAGCTGGATTTGTGGTCGATTGATGCTGACTTCTTCTGGTCGATTTCGAAGGGAGCAGTACGCGTTCAGCGTGCCTGGATGTTTTGGCGGCTTGCGTTTCTACGCGGCTTGTTTTTGAATCGTTATTTACTACGTAGTTTTTTCTGCGCCCAATGCAACCCTTTGAACCTGCTTCTTCCTCGGCTCCCTCTGGCGACACGAGTGCTGCCGGTGACGCGCCCACCGCGCCCGATACCGCATTGCTCGGCGAATGGCTGCCGATATGTAATAGCGCCGATGTGCCGGCCGGGGAGTCGCGTGGGTTTGTGGTGGCGGGCGAACGGTTGGTGGTCTGGCGCAACGCGCCGGAGGCTGACGATCCTGTAGTGCAGCCCGATATTTCCACCGATGCCCATGTCTGGCGCGATCGCTGTCCGCATCGCGGGGCGCAGTTGTCCTTGGGTACGGTGACGGGCGGCTTACTTGCATGCCCGTATCACGGCTGGCGCTACGACGCGGATGGCCAGTGCATCCACATTCCCGCCAATCCGTCGATACGCCCAGCGAAGCGCGCTTGCGCGCGCACTTACCGCGTGGAGGAGAGATACGGCGCGGTATGGACGTGTCTCGGCGAGCCTTCGCTTCCGCTCGATTTCTTTCCGGAATACGACGCGCCCGGTGCGCGCCGGATCAATCTCGCGGCGCAGACGGTGCGTTCATCGGCGCCGCGCGTGGTCGAGAATTTCCTCGATATGGCGCATTTCCCATTCGTGCATACCGGCATTCTCGGCGATGCATCGCATACGGAAGTGCAGGATTACGAAGTGATTGAAACTGAGGGCGCGCTTGAGGCGCGGCAATGCCGCTTCTGGCAACCAGCGGGATTGCCTGGACAGGTGGGAGTGGATATTGAGTATGTGTATCGCGTAAAACGGCCGCTGGTGGCGAGCTTGTCGAAGGTGGCGCAGCATGGTTCGGGCGCGTTGCATCTAATGCTGGTGGCGTCGCCGGTGAGCGAAACGGAGACGCGGGCGTGGCTGGTGTCAGTGTTCGAGGACGAATCCACGCACTCGGATCAGGAATTGTATGACTTCAATATGCGGATATTGATGCAGGACACGCCGGTGGTGGAATCGCAATGGCCGAAACGGCTACCGCTTGATCCGCAGGCGGAGTTGCATCAGGTGTGCGACAGACTGTCGGTGGGGTATCGGAGGTATTTGAGGGAGCGGAGGTGGGGGTATGGGACGGAGTGAGGGGGAGAAGGTGTGCGGCTTTGCTCAAGGACGACAGCGGAATCTGTTCGAATTTTCCATTGCTGTATCGCCATGGCACGCGCAACGCCGCACCACCTTTTATTTTCCGGCTTTGATCGAGTACTGATGGCCACCATTTGACGAGATTTTGCGCCTTGTCCCAATGCTGGCGTTCTGTCCACTGTCGATGAAACACGAACGTTATCAGGCCGGAATCCCGCAGGGCTTTGCGCTCGATGTCGTTTTTACGAAAAGCATCCTGCGATAGAACAACCCAACGCCCTTCCTCGCCTAGCGCTTTTATCCAATCGTGGTCCTTCGCGTCGGGTGCAAACCTGTCACTCAGATGTATGACACGCGCAACGGTCTTTTCGACGCGGAAGAGTTCCTGGATAGCGTGAGCCAGATGCGGAGAAAGATTGTTGTCGAAAAAAAACTTCATGCCGCCATCCGCTCGTAGCGAATGGCGGCTTCGACTGCCGCGACCGGGATGTCGAACAGCGATGCAACCATCTTCTTGTCTTTCTCAGCCTTGAACGCCTCGGCGACAATTTCCGTTCTCACGCCATAGTCGGTAAGCACGGGTTTGCCGAAGGCGATTTCCGGATCGAGCACGCTCGCCTTGCTGTGCTTCAGCGGGAACCAACGAGTTGCCTGGCCGTGGCCAGCAAACTCGATCCCGGCTTACAGCGCCGGGCGAACGACGTGTTCGAACACCAACTGACGCTTGGCAAGATCGGTCATTTCAGAATCGCCGGCTTCCTGCAAGGCTTCGGAGAAAATCGATTTGCCATCGGTCAAAAAACGATGTGCGGTGAACGGATACTCAGTTCCAAACATTACCTTCGCGCCTTCAATAGCAGCACGAATCACCTGAAGCGGAACGTCATGATTGCGGAAGGCCTTGACGATACGTAACTCCATCAGGTCACGAAAACCGATCACCTTTTCATCGAGATCCGCGAGCTGAGATTTCCACAACGGAGCGCCGACACCGCCCTTGAACGTGTAGCCAAACAGCCAGCGGCTCACTTCGCGCGCTTGAGCGCCGGTGAGCCGTTCTGCTTCCTGGAGGGTGTATAGGCTAATGCCAGTGAGTTCCATGCGGACATTCTACAGGTGAGCGCAACGTCGGCTTGACGAGGTTTTTTGGCATTTTTTGTCGATCGATTGCGTCCTGTCGATATGAGCAGGTCGGTGGCAAATGCGCCTACTCGGCTGAATCCGTCGGGGCCTCGGAGGGCATCCTTACGCCTTACTGATAGTTAGATGAAATATCGCGTAATGAGCACCCGAGCAAATCATCAAAAGATCTCTAATACGAGGTCGTTAACGACGGTAGCAGCTACTACACTCATACGTCGTTCCAGCAAGAATTCACGCTAACCACTCGGAGCAATGCATGTCTATTTCAGCACTGACAGGATCGGCTGCTAGCGCCGAGCCGTGGGCGGTTAACCGCATCCGCGAAAACCAGCAAGACGGGAATAGCGGCGACTCTTCGTCGACCACATCGACGGGAAGTGCCAACGGCGCAAACCCGCTGGCGCAGGCTATTGCCGCGACGCTGTCCCAACTTGGATTGACGTCATCGAGCGACACGTCTTCAACGAGTTCGAGTTCAACCTCGACACCCCCGACCGATGCAACCTCCAGCACGTCGTCGTCGGCGACCTCGGTCGCCGCAGCTCTGCAGCAATTTCTCGGCGCGCTGTTCCAGGCGGCTGGGCAGCAGGGAAGCTCGGACCCGACATCGACGAGCACCACCGACAGTGACACCACCACTAGTGCTATTGCGGCAACCAGCGCAACTAGCACCGGCTCAACCGCGACCGCGGCGACCAGCACGGCCTCGACAACCGCTCCTACGACGACCAGTGACACGACGCGGGCTCATCACGGCGGGCATCATCGGCACGGTGGTGGCGGCGGTGATCTTGCGTCCCAAATCTCCGACCTGGCTGATTCGTTGACCTCCAGCTCAAGCAGCACCACGTCGACTACAGGGACGACCAGTTCATCGACCGATTCGAGTAGCGTCGGTGGTTTGACGTCGGATTTTCAGAATCTGCTATCGGCATTGGGCACGACATCCGGCAGCTCGTCGAGCAGCACGGGTGCTCAGTTACAGACCTTCCTGCAAAGTCTTGCAAGCAACCTTCAGCAACAAGGTGCATCCAGCGCCAGCGGGATGTTCGTCAACACAGCAGCTTGAGGTAGAGACCGGGCGAGGCACGGCTGACTTTCAGTCGTGACTTCGCTTGCGTTCGGAAATGACTGCGCTGGTGACTAGACTGCAACTCGCAGTGGTTTAGGCGCCGTTTTGAAGGTAATTTAGATGTGGTGAGATCGTGGCGGGAAGGCGTGTGCATCCGTTACCCTGCTGATGTCGCTTATAGGCGAACGTCCATCTCCACGATTACGTTCTGCAATCTGCTGCCAGACGTAGTTAGAGTGCATCGTGACAAAGCGCCATCATCCTCTGCACCATTGTGCTTGAACCGTTGAGTTCCATTTCATCGGTGAAGAGTGCCGACACACTCGACAGCCGAACCGCGACTCCGGCCTCCAGCAAATCCTTACTGGCAATCTTCAGCGCAAGTTGACCCATTTGGACTCGGTCGAGCCAGTGCATCTTCAACTCTTTCTTCCTCAGCCACCGACGGCAACATTCAACAACATGGTCCACGCGCCATTCTTCCGTCAGGGCGTACGATGCCGCCGCAATCGCGACCAGGAAACATAGCAAGTCGGCACGCGCGCTATCGTGTTCGATGAGTTCAGCTTTAGTCATGCTTTATCGTCCTGCCTACGCTCGTTTATCAACATCACCACATGTGGGCGTGAGCACGAGAATCAATATTGGTGAGCCGCTGCCCCTCGCCCCAACCGGTTGATTTCCACAGGGAACCGGACTTCTCCGGTAACGATCGCGCTGCGAGCAATCGCCGGATTTTATGCCCGTGGTCCGGGCTCGTCCACCGCGAGCCATCCGGTGGATAGCATGTGCAAGTCTACAGTTCAGCCGTGTCAACGATTCGAATCTGGAAATATCAGAACCGCTCCGGTAGGTGATCTTAAACTGCAAGGCATCGAATAATCGCAAGCCAGCAAGAGGTTTGCACTCTGCGACGAAAACAGGAAAACACAATGTTCCGCTACCCTGCCCGACTCAAGGCCGACGAAGCCGGTTTTACGGCGACGTTCCGCGATATTCCCGAAGCCATCACTGCTGGCGAGACTCGCGAGGAAGCTATCGGGATGGCCACCGACGCGCTGGCTACCGCAATGGATTTCTACTTCGAAGATATCTGTCAGGTTTCAAACCTCAAATCGATGACGAGTCATAGCTCGTTAAACGCGTTAAGCATTCGGTAGGCGATGGCGGGTTCACGACCGGCCTAGAACTCGAAATGCGCGACGACCCGACAAGCGATCGCCACCGCTCGCACTTCCGAAGGAACGGGAAGTGAAACCTTATATCATCCCTTGCTGCATCCTTATATTCGACTTATAATTGCCTGCATGAGCAAAATCAGCTGGACGTCGAAAGCGACGAAGCAGGCGCGCAAGCTCGATAGGCCCGTTCGTGTTGCGATCGTCGACGCGGTTGAACAACTGGCCGCGATGCCGGATTGCCAGAACGTGAAGGCGCTGACAAACCACCTCTACGGCTACCGTCTGCGAGTTGGCAATTGCAGGGTACTTTTTGATTGGGATGGCTCAATCAAAATCGTCGAAATACAGGAAGAGAGGAAACGCGATGACCACACCTACTAACATTCAAACGATCAACGGCCCGGACGGAAAACCGGCCTTTGTCGTGATTCCCTACGCCGAATACGTCGCGCAGCATGCGCGCGACAATGACTTGATACCGCATGAAGTAGTGCGCCGCACGCTCGCCAATGACATACCGCCGGCGCGCGCGTGGCGTGAACACCTAGGGCTAACGCAAGCCGAAGTCGCCGCACGGCTTGGCGTCTCTCAGTCGGCCTATGCACAGCAAGAAAGCAGCGCGCGCTTACGCGCTTCGTCTCGCGAGAAGATCGCCGGCGCGCTTGGCATCACGGCCGCGCAACTTGATTTTTGATCGGCACCGCGAACAAGTGCCAACTTACGAAGAGAGCATCGGGGACACCGAGCGCGCCCTACGCCGTCGCATTAAGGCCGCGCACGAGTCCTTCGAACCCGGCTCGGACCAATTCATTGCGTGCCTTGGCACCTGCTACACCGAGCTCGAAGGCGTTGGCCGAAACGTTGCTATTGCCCCCGTCGACGAAGCCCGCTTGCGGGCGCTTATCGAGCGCGAGCGCCCATAGGCGCGACCCTCTTTCGGCTACGATTGGCTTCCGGTAGCCAGTGCCATCAGGAGCAAGCAAGTGTCACTGTTCAATTTCACCAAACCGAAGGGTGACATGTCCCTCGCGTTCAGCCTCGATGGAATCGAGAGAATTATTTATGGAGAGACCGACGCGGTATTGGACCGCTTGCAGGCTATAGGGGCAGCACTGACGCTCTTTCCAATCAAGAGTGCCTCCACCCCGGAGCCGTCGATGAAATGGATGTACGAGTTTACCGACGGGATGACATCAGAGCAGGCCCAGGAAGCCTTCGACGGAGTCATTGCTCTTATGGAAACGCTCAAGGCCGGCAGTGAAGCGCCATACCATGCGGATGGAACCTTGACGACTAGCAAATCTGGCGCACTCCTGACGACGTGGAGTGGCACCGAGATCGGCTTTCCTTTTCGGGGAGTAAGTCAGCGGATGCAGGGTGGTCAGATCCAACAACGTATTGCTGAACCGAAAGGTGACGATCTGCACCTCCGCTTGGTCGTCGACGGCGTGAGGAAGTAGCATCTACTTGCACATGGATCGTTAGCCAGGCAAAGGGGCACATCAGCTTTTCTTCGAAGGAAGCGCGCTACTGGCAGATCAAGGACTACGGCCGGGTGTTGCTGAATCAGGTGATCGAGACAAACGGAAAAGTCCAATGAAAAGGAGGGGAAGGCCAATCTCTTGCCGCCGATAAGTGCATCATCCGCAATTCCTGAAGATGACGATTCCCAACTCACTCAATCGAGCGGCGAAGAGAAAAGCCGAGACGGCCACTAGCGCACGTACCGCAAATGCCCAACGCAATACCCGATGAATTCGACTTGGGCGGCCTGGTCCGCATCTAATGTTTCGAATGGATAGTTCGGGTTATCGTTCATCAACTTCAGAGCGCCGTCGTGCAATCGTTGTACGCGGCGCACTCGAATCGTGTCGGCAAAGCGCACGACATACACGCCATCTATTTCGCGTTCCAGGCGATCGACGAGCAAAACGTCGCCGCTCAACATGGTCGGCGCCATGCTGGTTCCCTCTACCCGCAAAGCGAATAAATCGCTTTCGCAAAGCCCCTCATCTCGCAACCAATCACACGGTAGTCTTACCGATAGCTGTGGGCTGTCGTCGCCCAAGAAGGCGGCTAAATCGAAAGCGGGAATCTCTTTGTAGGAAGCGGGACCGGCTTGAATGTGGGCGCCGTGCAACGCTAATTCAGATTCCTCGATGCCTGGTTGACCTCGACCGAGAACCAACCAATCGAGACTGACCTTGTGTTGCTCGGCGATGCTCACGCATTCGCTCAACGGCATGCGATCGCGGATTTTCCAGACCGCGACCTGACTGCGGGACCAGGCGAAGGCCCGGCGAGCGATCGCGGTGCCCTTGTCGGAGTCGGCGGTCGCGGTACTGCGCCGGCAAGTGGCGAAAAAGCGCAAGCCGGAATTCACGGCGAGCGTGTTCGTCTATCGCGGTCGGCCGGTGTATCAAACCGTGACCCAAGCTTGGCACGACGCCTGTGCCAAAGCCGGCATCCGTGATTTCAGGTGGCACGATTTACGCCACACCTGGGCGAGCTGGCATGTGCAGCGCGGCACACCATTGCAGGTGCTCAGGGAGCTGGGAGGATGGGAAACGCTGGAAATGGTGCAGCGGTACGCGCACCTGTCGGCCGATCACCTGGCGCAGTGGGTACGGCCGATGATGGTGCATGCAGGACCGCAGTTAGCTGCAATTTAGCTGCAATTCGGGGGGGTGGGAACGGGTGAAATCGCTGAAAGCCTTGTGGCTATTGGTGCGCCCGGCTGGGATCGAACCAGCAACCCCTGCCTTCGGAGTTTTACCAGCGCACCACGATCCTTTATAAATCAATGCCTTGCGCAACTCGCAAACTGCAAAACCAAGGCTAAACAAGGCCATTCAAGGCCGTCCAAGCCCATCCAAACTGTACTTTCACTGTACTCACGTTAATGTAGACTTCGGCAAAAGCCTAGGTACCATGCCTAGGGCAAGAGGGCAACCGCAACTATTCTTCAATCTGCCGGGACGTGTTATGGCTGAACACAAAAAGCATGTGGTTCACGTCATGCTGGACACAAACATTGTGTTCACCCCAAAAAACATGCACCACTTCTTCTCGCGGCAGGTAGGAACGGTGATACGGGATTTCGCAACCCATACCGATGTTGCGGTGCGATGGATGGTCCCGGCGATGGTTCGATCGGAGCGAATCTGGCAAATGACAGGACTTGCCGTAGGGCACCTCAATGCCACCCGCAACATGCAAAAGCTTTTCGGCCAGATATGGGTCGAAAATGAGGATGCCATCGCAAGCGCCATTAGCAAGACGGTAGACGAACAGCTTCGTTCCTTAAGCACCGAAATTATCGAATGCAATGTCTCGCTGGTAGATTGGACAACGCTCATCTCAGCAGCAGCACTGCGCCTCCCTCCTTTTTCTCCAGGCGATTCTGAAAAGGGGTTTCGAGACGCGGTCATCTGCGAAACCATTTACCAGCGAATCAAACAGATCCCGCTCGGCGACGAGACGTGCATTGTCGTAAGTGGTGATCATCTGCTTCGGGAGACCGTCGGCAAACATCTAGGTGTAACGACTTCGGTAAAGCTTGTAAAAAGCCTCGACGAACTGAGAAACGAAATTAATTTTCTCGCGTCACCAATCGACGCGGAAACGGCACAAGCATTGTCGTTCAAGGCAGGTGAAGTTTTCGAAAAATCGGGGCTTTGGAAAATCTTCCGCGATCAACTCATTCCGGATTTTGCAAACGAGTTCCTGGCGGCGCCTCAAGACGTGACGGATATCCGACTCGGCCAAAGCTGGCTTTCGTTGCCTGTATTCATCCAAAAACAAGGTTCACGCTTAGAATTCGCGAGCATTTTCACAATTGAGCGGACCGGTCGGACGTGGGTCCGAGATGTTCCTCAAATTCCACAATCCTCATTCAACGACGACATGCAGCGGATGGCCGCGCTTGCTGGCTTAGGGGCAAGCGCGGACCAAGACAAGAAGAAAGGGCCAGAGCCTCTCTCAGGCATTGCGGGATTTATTGCGAGCCAAACACCACCGCCTCCTCCACACGACGCGGGATTGACCTTGGCTTCCCTCGCCGACTACCAGCAAGCGGGCCGGTGGGAGACTGTCGCACTCCCCGAGCTTCACTTCAGCTTTATCTGGAGCGCTGAGTATGATTCCACTGGGCGAATATCGAATCCAAGAAAAGATCGCACCGTTGCGGAACCCCTTTAAGTTCACAGATCGTTTGGGCGCATCAAAGCGCATCAGTTCGACCTGACCGAACTCTCGCCTAGTTGCGTTTGGCAAAGGCCGCCAGCCGCCTCAAGGTCATGCATCAAAACCCTCTACCCAAGCGAAGCCCGCAGGCGGGGAGGGGACTGCGACAGAACAAAGACGGAGTCATCTCGCGCGCGGCGCGGAAGATTTTTGGAATCCATTGACGTCTCAGAGAATTGCGTGAAGGCGAGGTGCGGTCGGCAACGAAATTTCGTCGCCGGGTCTACCCCGCTTAGTGGGATAAAACGCCCGCTGGTCGAGTAAGCTGGCCTTGTTTGCACAGACCATTCGGCGGCGAGTCTCACTTTATGCCGTGGAAATTCCCTCTAATACTAAGTTGGACTCCGCATGACCGACCCTATCCCGCTCACAGTCTCAGTCTTGGCCCTTGCCGTCTCTGCGATCACGGCGTGGTTGACATTGTTTCGCCGCGGCACAGTGCGAATGACTCAGCCAACGGTCATATATTTCGGCCCGGACACGCCACGTCCAGGCGGCCGCGACGGAAATCCAAAGATCTATCTGCGGGCATTGCTCTTCGCCACCTCGAAGCGCGGGCGAATCATTGAGAGTATTCATATCTCGCTTTCACGATCCGAAACCCACCAGAACTTCAATATCTGGGTGCATGGCGAGACCAACAAACTCGTTAGAGGTAGTGGCCTCTTCGTCGGCGAGACTGGCGTTGCCGCCAATCATCATTTCCTCATGCCGGAAGACGGAAGCCACTTTAAATGGTTGGCGGGACATTATCAGCTTGGCGTGCACACTCGCCTCGTGGGTGACAAGGCGCATAAGCTGCTTTTCTCTCAGCCACTCGAAGTCACGTCGGACCTTGCCGCTCAACTGGATAGACCTGGTGTGGGGTTGTACTTCGACTGGGGACCAGACTCATCGCGCTACTTACCACACATCGAACAATGTCCGCCCTTGCACGACCCAGAGCAATTCATCGAAACGCTAGGTCTAACGCCTCATGTCGAACGTTAATGGCCGTCTTGCGTTGTCCCTCGTCCTATCGCGATCGTCGCGAATCAGCTGCAAGTGGACTTCGGCTCAAGCAAATCGAGCGTCTCAAAGCTCGACTGCACCGAACATCGTTAAGCCACTGCCAGTCACGTTAGCTCGCCGATTGGCGCTCGGACACTATTGGCTCTCTTGACTAAAAAGATCATCGACAATTCGCCGCGCAGCGCTGTAACCGCCCATCAAGGCGTCTGCTTCTGTCGCAAACGGGCGACCGCCGGCCTCCCCGAAACGCAGCGGTGAAAATACCGCGATGGCATTACCTGCTTGGAAGATTCTGACTATTGCCACGTAGCCCACACGCGCCGGAGTTCCGCCAGCCTGCCCCCAGCTTAAGTCGGATTCGACGGCCACAACCAGGGTATAGCCGTGATATTCGTATGTACGCGTCATGGCCTACTCCGCTTTTAACTGCCATTCCGGCATTCACGGACACCCGACATTGCTGCCAGCCGTGTACGGATCGTCGCGAACTCGCTGTCTGTCGCGCGTGATAGCCCGACCTGCACCTCGTCGAGTTCAGGGGCGTCGTCAGATTGCTGGACGATGAACTGCTTCACTCGAACACTTCCCGTACCCAGAGCGTTATGAATACTTTCGAGTGAGACGCTGCCGCGTTCGACCACCAGGGTTATATTGCGCTGCTGTTTGACCGAAATGAAGCGACGTTCGAGCGGCTTCACCCCGGCAAGAATGATAAAGATGATGACCGTCGCTCCGATGGCTGCGGTGTACATCCCACCGCCGACCGCCAGACCGATTCCTGCGACCGACCAGAGGCTGGCGGCGGTCGTCAACCCGCGCACGATTTCGCCACGCATCAGGATCGACCCCGCGCCGAGGAAACCAATGCCCGACACGACTTGGGCAGCGACCCGGGAAGGATCGAGCACGACGTTCTTCGTTCCCAGCACATCGGCAAATCCGAACGCAGAGACGAGCATCATCAACGCCGCACCGACACATACAAGCATGTGCGTACGCAAGCCTGCTGCCCAGTTCATTCTTTCGCGCTCGAAGCCGATGACGCTACCGAGTAGAGCCGCCAGGACGAGGCGAGATAGAAGCTCGATATTGCCGATCACGAACTACCCCTTGATATTTTGGTGTTAAATCGGCTGTGAAGCCGTGTCGGCGACGGGGGTGTGGGTCTGGCCCGTCCCGTTTCCGGGACCGTCCGGTTTATCGATGACCACCGACGGCGTTTCGCCGCGATTCTCGTGCGTAAGGAAGAGATCCACGATTTCCCGGGTCGGTATGCTTGTGACGAGCGTCGATATTTTGGTCGGGCTGAACCACCTGCACTTCGAGATTTCGTTACACGGTTCGGGGGACGCGTCCTGAGGAAGATCGACGAAAAAAACGAGATGTCGTTTGCTGAGGCCGCCAAACTGGAACAGGTAGGTGACCTCCGCACCAACAAGCGAAGTCTCTTCTTGCAGTTCGCGCCGGGCTGCGTCCAGCGGCGACTCGGAACGTTTTATGGTGCCGCCGGGTAACGACCACCGCGACCGCTCGCGCGCGACCAAAAGCACTTTGCCGTCCCGGATGCATATGATGGTCGCCCTAGCTTTCATTCTCTCCCCTATAGGACACGCGGCGGCTGCTTTAAAGGCGGATTATGGACCATCCGCGAGCGTCCGTTTTGCCGAAGTGGCCGGAAGGACACGATGACGCGCTGTGGAGGCACCTCGCTGGCGCAACGACGTTGATCGATCTGGTCCTTCTATTTTTGCACAGTGGAGTAAGCTAAAAGTCAGTCCACCGTTGACGGGGAGAACAGGCAATGAAAACGCGTTCGGCACTTGAGATCTGTTTGCCGCTTGCCCTGTTCATCGCGGCGTGCGCCTTGTCGCTTCCAACTCTGATGATCGCTGTCGCCTGGATGACGATTGGCGTTATGTCGCTGGGGCACCGCACACTCGAAAGCTTCCCGATTGACGGGATCAGTCGGAAGTGGCTCCGGGGGTATCGGGGAGCGTGCCTGTTGTTCTACCACCTTGCCTGGTGGCCCTGGTACATGCGGACTCCTCTGCGAGACGGCGCTGATCGAATCGGAAGACGGCTGTTCACAAGGAAAAAATCGCCGCATCGCGAGTCGGAGAATCCGCAGGACAACCTGCCGACCGGCGAGCGTGAGGAGAATAGTAAGAGCGACGCAGGTCAAGGGCGGCGAGATTGACTGGGCCGAAACCGACATGATCGTCGAGCTATCGAAAAAAGGGGGCTGACCGTGCCGCCTATGTCGGCACGGTCAGCCAAGGCGAAAAACCTGGCATCGACTGTCACGATCTCACCCTGCCCTGGAAGCGACCATCCGCTGATTCGACGCGACCGGCGCTTGCTGGTCGATCAGAGATACTCTGACCATATACGTTGTGGCGCGCTTGGCGCTGACAATTGCCGTTCTTGGCGCGCCGCTTTGGGATGAATCCCTGGTCGCCTACGCGATGGAGTTCGACGTCTTGATCGAATAGGGATTGAAGCGCACAACCTCATCGCCAAGCCACTCATTGAGCTGCGCAAATCGCCTTTGCAGGGGTTCGATTTCGTTCGCGCCGAACACTTGCGCGGCCGTGTCGGCCGCACCGAAACCGCCGGTATTGCTCGGCACGATTCCCATAAGCTGCGGCGGTACGCGGTGAGCTGCGAGCAAGTCGTCGCGCGTCACGTTCTTGATGTTGAAAAACTCATCCTTCGCCGTGACTTCCGAAACGGGTATGAGCTGGATGCCGTCTTTCTTTCCGTTCGGCGCGTACATGAACAGGTTTCGGAAATTGCCCGGTCCCTTGCTGTTCTTCAAAGCCTCGCGCATGTTGTCAACATCGGTTTGACTTTGCGCCGCATCGGTCATGTACAGGATGAAACCCGCGTGCGAACCGTTCTCGTAATACCGCCGGCGAAAGAGCGTCGCCGACTCGTTCAACCAGGCCGCGTGTAGGGCGCCGAGATATTCAGGCAAGCCATACACTTCCTGGTTAATGTCCGGCTCCATCAAATGATGGATCGAGCCGACCTCGAACTCGTGTTGCTGTTGCCACCCGTTGACCTGGTAAAACTTCTGCAAGTCTGTCGACCGGCGCAAGTATTTCGACGGTGCGCGTTTGAGCGCGAGGGTTCCGCCAAGCCTCGACCGTTGCCGCTCAATGTATCCATTGCCAAACACCAGGAAATCGAGCGACCACTTATCGAATTCCTCGCGCGTGAGCAACTTGTGCGGAATGAACGTGGCCGAAAGCACGTTGCGTTTAAAGTAAATCGCCGAGCTGTGATGCACGCCAGCTCGAAACGATTTCGCCAGGCCGGCGAGCGACACCGGCGGCTCGAACCACTGACCGGCGGCCCACGTTTCGACGTAGTCAAGTATTTCGGCGCGGTCCATCACTGGCATGGCGTCGCCGAACGTGAAGGCCTCGGCCTTGGGCGGGGTTGAAGGTGCGGCCGGCGGTGCGGCGTGCGTGTGCTGTCTGCGCTTACTCAATTTGAGAACTCCATAAAGCCGGTATTGTTTGCGGTGATGCCTTCTAACGGCTCGTTTCCGAGCGCGTGCAGGCACGCCCACGCTAAGTCTGCGTGGCCTGTTTCCTCGTTCCTGCTGGCCTCATACGTGACTTTCTTGCCGCTCGCCGTCATCGTCTTTCGAATCGCCATAAACGATTGAGCTAAATCGGTCCAACCGGCATCGAATTCGAGCCGGCCCTTGCCGATCACGTTTAGGCCTTTGAGCACCAGGCGGCCTTTCACTTCAGGCGAGTAATTGAGTGCGACCGCGTGCGGGTAGAACTGGCGCACGAGCTGATAAACGCCCTGGCCGATGCCTGTCGTATCGATCGCCATATACGTCACGTTGTATTGCTGTGTGACCTGGCGAATTGCCTCGGCCTGTGCCTCGAAATCCATGCCGCGCCATTGGCACTTATGCAGCACGCGAAACTTGCCACCAGGCACGGCCGGCGGTGCGAGCACGATTAGGCCGGCGGAATCGCCCGATAGGGCAGGGTCATAACCTACCCAAACCGGGCGATATCCGAACGGCCGAGCGGCGAACGGTTTGAAGTCGTCGGCCCATTCATCCCAGGAATCGACCATGCAGCGTTGCAAGTCGGCGAGCGGGAAAATCGACGCGGTATCGTCGATAAACTGGCACATCAACAGGTTCGCGTATTCCTCGGCGCTGTATTCAAGGCGCAGCTCGTCGATATCGAATAAGTCGCAACCGCCGAACACGGCATCCTCGACCGTCACAATCTGGCGCCATTGCCTGTCCTCGCAAAGACGCCCGCCGGCGAGCGCCTTGTGCGTTACGTCCATATGCAAGTGATCGACCTTTGCGCGGCCCCTGTTGTAATGCTCGCCGCTCCAAAACGTATAGGCGCCGTGTCCTATGCTCGATGGCGTTGAAAAATACGTCTTTCTCCATTGCTTGTGCATCGCCATGCCCGAGGCGACTTTGTTGAGCTGTTGGAATCCGCCGACCCAAAAATATTCATCGAAATAAAAATTGCCGTGGTAGCTCTGCGCGGTGCGCGCGTTCGTGCCGAGGAAATAGAGAATCGCCTCATTCGGCAAAACGATCGGCTCGCCGGTCAATTCAACGTCTGCGGCCTCGCGGGCGAACTGGCATATGTACTGCCTGAAAACGTGCGCCTGTGCCTTGCTGGCCGACAAGAAAATTTGATTACGGCCCGTGTTGATCGCGTCGTCTAAGGCCTCGCGTGCGAAATACCAGGTAGCGCCTATCTGGCGCGACTTGAGGATGTTGCGGGTTCGCTGATGGCCTTGCCGATACCAAACCTTTTGATAGTCGAATAACGAATCGAGAAAGGCCTCGCGAATCTGCTGCGCCTGATCGTCGCTGATCGCGTTACGTGTTGCCTTCTCCTTTCGGGGCGCCGTGTTGCGCGCCTCGATATTCGGGTTCAAGTCGCTTTCTTTCCCCGTCTCGCCGTATTTGCGCACGCGCGCCGTGCGCTCGATCTGGCGCATGAGCAAGTCGACCTCTTTGAAGTCGCGGCCGTCTTTCTGGTCCTTCGCAATGAGCACCATGAGGCGCGTTTCGATCGCCGTCTCGATGCGCTCGGCATGCGAGGCATCGGCCCACTTGTCGCGCTGTTTCCACGCCTCGACCGTAGGGCGTTTTTCTCCAATGTGTTTCGCGATCGACGAGACGCGCCAACCCTGCCAGTAGAGCGCGCGGGCTATACGGCGAGGGTCGGCGTTGTTTTCCAGAACGGGGGCAATGTCGGCAGTTTCGAGCATGCGGCAAGCGTACCCGCGACGTGCGCGCGCAAGGAGCCTAAGTGTTTGTATTCAAAGCGAAAACACTCGCCGCTCATTGAGACATTGCGCCCTCGAACGCAATATGTGAACTCACGTTGAACCCTTAAACGACCCCTGTAATAACCCTGTTGGAGACCTAACGATGCAATCTCGCAAGCTGTCGCTTATGTCGTTCGCCGTTGCGGCGATCGCGTTCGCTTTCACGATGGACGCACACGCGGCCACGCTCGCCGTGAGCACCGTACTTGCACCAATCGATTTCGCTGCGCATGGCCTGGGCGCCCTGGGTATCGGTTCCGTTGCACTGGCCGGCGCGAACGCCGACACGGTGAAGCATGCGGCAACGAAGTTTTTCCGCATTGCTGTCGAAGGCGCGACCACGGACGGCCGCAACATCTCGCGCGAATGGCTCACGCAAATGGCGAAGAACTACAGCCCCGAGCTGTACGGCGCACGTCTGAATCTCGAACACTATCGCGGCATCATTCCCGATGGTCCGTTCAAGGCATACGGCGACGTGCTCGCACTCGAAACCCGCGACGAAACGGGCGTGCTCGCTGGAAAGCTCGGCCTCTATGCGCAAATCGCCCCGACGCCCGAACTCGTCGCACTGACGAAGGCAAAGCAAAAAATCTATACCTCGTGCGAAGTCGACCCGTCTTTCGCCGACACCAAGCAAGCCTATTTGATCGGCCTGGCCGTGACCGATAGCCCCGCGAGCCTCGGAACTGAAATCCTTTCTTTCGCAGCTCAAAACCCGGCCGCCTCGCCGTTCGCGAGTCGCAAGGTAAGCCCGACGAACCTCTTTACGGTCGCCGACGAAACGGTGATCGAGCTGGAAGCGGAACCGGCGCCGGCTGCGCCCTCACTGTTCGCTCGCGTTGCCGAGCTGCTCGGCCTGGCGAAAGAGAAGGGCGCCAAAGACGACACGCGATTCGCTGACGTAACGCAAGCGGTCGAAGCGATCGCCACGCACGGCAACGACCAGGCGGCGACATTGGCCGCCCTGCAAGAGACCGTCGCCGAGCTGACGGCCGCCGGCGAGCGCGATCGCCAAGCGTTCGCGGAGCTGCAAACGCAGCTCTCGACAACCGGCAACGGCCAACCCCTGCGGCCGGCGGCAACCGGCGCCAACGCCGAAATCAAAACCGACTGCTAAACCGACCCCCTCGGCACTTCCTCGACCCTTGGAGTAACACACAACATGCAGAACAAAACCCGCCTCGCTTTCAATGCCTACCTGGAAGCAATCGCGCAGCTCAACGGCGTGCCGAGCGCGGCCGCTAAGTTTGCGGTCGACCCGAGCGTGCAACAAAAGCTTGAAACGCGCATGCAGGAATCGAGCACCTTCCTGTCGAAAATCAACGTGATGCCGGTATCGGAACAACAGGGCGAAAAGCTCGGCCTCGGCATCGGCGGCCCGATCGCGAGCACGACCGACACGAAGGTGAAAGATCGCGAAACGACCGACCCGACCGATATCGACTCGCACAAGTATTTCGCCTCGCAAACGAACTTCGATTCGCATGTGCCGTATGCGAAGCTCGACGCCTGGGCGAAATTCGCGGACTTTCAAACCCGCTTGCGCGACGCGATCGTGCAACGCATGGCGCTCGATCGCATCACGATCGGTTTCAATGGCAAGTCTCGCGCGGCAACGTCCAATCGCGGCGCAAACCCGTTGCTGCAAGACGTGAATATCGGATGGCTGCAAGCGTATCGCGATCAAGCTGCGGCTCGCGTGATGGCCGAGGGCAAGGCGGCCGGTAAGGTGCAAGTCGGCGCCGGCGGTGATTACGCCAACCTCGACGCCCTGGTGTATGACGCGGTGAATAGCCTGGTCGACGCATGGCACCGCGAGGATACGGCGCTCGTCGTGATCTGCGGCCGCGAGCTGTTGCACGATAAGTATTTCCCGATTCTCAACCAGGACAACAAGCCGACCGAGCAAGCGGCGGCCGACATGATTGTGAGTCAGAAGCGCATCGGCGGTTTGCCGGCCGTGTCCGTTCCTTACTTCCCGGCCAACGCCATGATGGTTCAACGGCTCGATAACTTGTCGATCTACTGGCAAGAGGGCGCACGCCGTCGCACGATCGTCGACAACGCCAAGCGCGACCGTATCGAGAACTTCGAATCGAGCAACGATGCGTATGTCGTCGAAGATTTCGGCGCTGGTTGCATGGTCGAAAACATCACGGCGGTCTAATGATGAAAAGCCCCGCCCAACGCCATTTTGAACGCGTGTCGGCCGAACAAGCTGCGGCCTCGGCCGCGCCTGGCGAATCCCTTGCCGGCGCAAACGCCTATGAGCTGATGCTTGTAAAGCTGTCGACCGATCGGCGCCGCTTGAAATCGATTGCCTCGATCGAGCAAAAGATCAAGGTAAAGCGCGACGAGCTGTTACCCGATTACGTCGACTACGTGACCGGCTCATTAAGTGGCGGGCGGGGCGCTCAAGACGACGTTTTAACGACGGTGATGATTTGGCGCATCGATGCGGGCGATTACGCCGGCGCGCTCGATATCGCCCGGTATGCAATCAAACATCGAATGACCTTGCCCGATCAATACGACCGGCCGCTCGCGACCGCGATCGCCGAGGAATTCGCCGAGGCGGCACTCGCGGATTTCAAAAAGGGCATTGCGATCGATTTCGTGCAGCTCGGCGAAGTCGCGGAGCTCACCGCGCCGGCCGATATGCACGACCAGGTGCGCGCCAAGATGCACAAGGCGATCGGCTACGCCGTGCAAGGCACCGATAGCGCGCTCGCCCTCCAACACCTACGCCGTGCGCTCGAACTCGATTCGCGCGTCGGCGTAAAGCAAGACATTGCTCGTATTGAAAAAGCGAGCAATGCGGCCGGCTGATACCGCCGACCGCACGTAACTAGCCCCCCGGCTGGGCGGCGCCGGCCGACGAAATGCAACGCCTGACGGTTACGCATTTCCGACGCCGGCCCACCGCCCACATTTTCCGAGCTGAAACCATGACGAGTTTTAACGCGATCGCCGCGCCGAGCATTACCCCCGAACCGAACCCGCCGGCCGCGTCGCTGATTGTCGAAAACATCGATTGGTTTCCGCCTATTGACCTGGCCGCCATGCGCGAAGCGGTGCGGCTCGACGGCACCGTGACACATGCCCGCTTGCGTGATGCGGTGATCGCCGCAATCGACGAAGTAAATCGCGAGCTGTCGACCTGGCGAGCTGCGCACCAGGCCGCGAACGTCGCAAGCCTGGCCGAGCTGCCGGCCGACAAAATCGGCGGTGAGAGCGTGCAGCTCGCGCGATATCGCCGCGCTGTCTATTTCCTCGCCCGTGCAGACCTGACCGAAAAATATCGCGACTTCGATAGCACGAAGTCGGGCGCCGCTGATGCCGACGAGCTGGTGACAACGATCGACGCCGATCGCCGCAACGCGCGCCACGCGATCAACGATATGCGCGGCCTCTCGCGCACAACGATAGAGCTGATCTGATGCGCGTTTATGCACAACAGGGCGATACCGTCGATTCCCTTTGCTATCGCCACTACGGCCGCACGCGTGGCGTCGTGGAGGCAACGCTCGAATTGAATGCGGGGCTTGCCGACCTCGGCCCGATATTGCCGCACGGCCAAGCCGTCGACCTGCCAGAAGCACCGAACGATCAACCAACCATCTCAACCGTAAAACTTTGGGATTAACCAGGAGTGCGCCGCTATGGCCGAACCTAGTACCGCGCTCGCCGTCGCATCGGCCAGCATCGGCATTGCCAGCTTGTTTCCTGGCGTCGACGGAAATGCACTGATCGGCGCATTCACCGGCGCCGCGCTCGTCGTCGTGACCTCGAAAGACCTATCGATCGGCAAGCGTTTCGCCTACCTGGTGATTTCAACCATTGCCGGATATCTGGCCGCGTCTGATGTCGTGCAGTGGACGCCGATAAAGAGCACGGGCGTTGCTGCTTTCTTCGCGGCCGCGCTGGCGATCACGGTGACGCTGCAACTGATCGAGCGAGTGAAAACGTTCGACCTGTTGGCGTTGTTCAAAAGGGGCTGACCTATGCACAACCCTCTCGCATTGATCGCGCTGATCGCCTACACCTTCGCGGCGTTTCGCATCCTCACTTATCGCCGAGACGGGGCGCGCTATCGGCATCACGTCGCCTGGTTTGCATGGCTCTTGCTCGTGGTCCTGGGCGGCTCTGCGATCGAGCTGGCGATCCACGCAAAAGCTATCGGCGTATTCGAAGCCGTGCGGGCGATCCTTTTTACGATTCTCGTTTTTGGCGTGCGGGGCAATGTCGCGCGCCTGCTTAGGAGCGAATAACAATGATTCTGAGATACGGCGATATAGGCGACGATGTTGCATTGCTGCAAAAGCGCCTCACGCGTGCGGGCTTTCCCGTCATTGAGACGCACATTTTCGACCACGCAACCGAATCCGCGGTGATGGCGCTGCAACGCGCTCGCGGCCTGGTGATCGACGGCATCGTCGGCCCGAAAACGCTTATCGCTCTGCCAGGCCTGGCGCTGCCTTCACACCTGAAAGATTCCGACCTGGTGAAAGCGGCCGGCACCCTGGGCGTGTCTGTCGCGTGTGTGCGCGCCGTGAATGAAGTCGAATCACGCGGACAAGGTTTCTTGCCTGACGGCCGGCCGAAAATCCTTTTCGAGCGCCACAAGTTTTATAAAGCCCTGGCCGATCGCAAGATCGACCCGGCGCCGCTCGCCGTGAAATATCCGAACATCGTATCGAGCACCGCCGGCGGATACCTGGGCGGGGCGGCCGAATATTCGCGCCTTGCCCTGGCCGAACGCATTCACTCGGACGCCGCGCAAGAGTCGACGAGCTGGGGCGCGTTCCAAGTCTTGGGCTTTAACTGGAAGCGCTTGGAGTATTCGAGCATTACCGATTTCGTCGCACGCATGCAGCAAAGCGAAGGCGATCACCTCGACGCGTTTGTGCGCTTTATCGCGGCCGACACGGCCTTGCTGGCCGCGTTGAAGGGTAAGAAGTGGGCGGCCTTCGCCAAGGGCTACAACGGGGCGGATTACGCGCGCAACATGTACGACACGAAGCTCGCCCAGGCGTATGCGAAGTATGCCGAGCGCGAAAAGGCGGCGGCATGAATGCGATGGCCGCTCGCCTGGTTGCGTGCCTCGTGGCGGCCCTGGCGCTCGTCGGCGCCTGGTTCTATGTCCAAGCCCTACGCGGCGACCTGGCGGCCGCCCAGGACACCGCACGCACGGCACAAGAGACGGTCGACCGGCGCGACGCCACGATCGCGCAGTTACAGAAAACCGAGCGCGAGCACGCCCGCCAGCTCGCGCAGCTCGAACGCACCCGCCAGGGCGTCGCGGCCGACCTGGCCGCTCGTGAAACCGAACTAGAGGCTTTGAAGCATGAAAGCGAAACCGTGCGCGCCTGGGCTGATGGCGCTATCCCTGATGACGTTGTGCGCCTGTACACAAGCCCCGCGCTCACCGGAACCGCCGACCTCCTTTCAACAATGCGCGCCGGTAACGGCATGCACGATGCCGGCAATGTCGCCGCGCCGTAACGGCGACCTGGCGCACGCGCTCGACGTGGCGCGCGCTGCCTGGGGCGATTGTGCGGCCCGCGTCGATATGGTTGTCGCTTGCCAGGCGAACGACCTGGCCGGCGCCCTGGGCGGCACCCATGAATAAGGCCGCCAGCTTTCGAAAGGCGATGGCCTCGGCCGTTCCCTCGCTCAACGATGACCCCGACAAGCTGCTCGTTTTCATCGATCAAGGGCGCATCGTCGCCACGGCCGCGCCGTCGCTGTCGTTCGAATATCGTTTCGTGCTCAATGCGATCCTGCTCGACTTCGCCGGCGACGCCGACACGATTTTCGTCGCGCTGATGGCCTGGGTTCAACGCAATCAATCCGACTTACTCGCCAACGTCGACGAGCGGGCGAACGGCATCACTTTCGAAGTCGATCACCTGACGCAATCAACGTTTGACCTGTCGATCAAGCTCTCGCTCACCGAGGGCGTGATCGTCGACACCGACCAGGCCGGCGCGCACACGATCACGCATATCGACGAGCCTGTGCCCGAATGGACCCTCGACACGCTGTTCGCCGGCAATGGATGAACTGCGCGCCCTCGAAGCCTGGGCGGGGCGCTTGCTCGCCCAGCTCGAAGCGCCCGCCAGGCGCGCGGCGCTGCGCGATATCGCGCGCGAGCTGCGGCGCACACAAACCGCACGCATCGCGCAGCAAAAGAACCCGGACGGTAGCGCTTATGCGCCCCGCAAGCCGAGGCATGTAAAGAAGCTGCGCGGCAAACAAGGCCGCATCAAAAACGGGGCGATGTTTGCGAAGCTGCGCCAGGCGAAATATCTGCGTGCCGAATCGGACGCGGTTAGCCTGACTGTCGGGTTTTCCGATCGCATTGCGCGCGTCGCGCGTGTGCACCAATACGGCCTAACCGATCGCGTCGCAAAGGGCGGCCCCGAGCACAAATACGATGCCCGTGTGCTGGTCGGATTTAGCGACGCTGATCGCGAGATGATTCGCGATATGTTGCTTAAACACATCGTCAAATAATCATTCGGCTCTCTAACTATGTACCCAAGGCGCGAACAACCGCGCCGTGTCGACTCGCGCGTGCGTGCTCGGCACCATTGGGGAATGAACTCAAACGAATCCACACGCCAATTTTTGAACGGCATACGCAAAGGCACCGTGATAGGTCTGTCCGGCGCGTTGTGTCGCGTAGAGAGCGGCGATTTAACTACCGACTGGATTCAATGGTTCGTGCCTTGTGCCGGAGAAACGATCGAGTGGCTTGCGCCCTCGATCGGCGAAGGCGTGATGCTGTTGTGCCCGAGCGGCGACCCGGCGCAAGCCGTCGCACTGCGCGGTTTCTATACCGAGGATTTCGAATCGCCGAGCCTCGACCCTAATAAACACATTCGACGATATCGCGACGGTGCGCTCGTCGAATACGACTTTGCCGCTCACATTCTCAACGTCGATTTACCCGCCGGCGCAACGGTCAATGTCACCGCCCCCGACGCGGTGAATATCAATACGAAAACCGCCAACGTAAAGGCCGACAAAGTAACGCTCGATGCGGACGTGGAAGTTACGCGCTCGATGGTTGTGAAAGGCCCGTTTTCATTCGAGAACGGCATGAGCGGAAAGAGCGGCGCAAGCGGCGGCCCTGCGGCCGTCATCGTCGGCACCGTCGCGGTAAGCGATGACGTGATCGCCGGCGGCAAAAGCTCGGCTCATCACTCGCACATTGAACAGGGCGACGGCAAACCAGTGAGCGAACCGATATGAAAGGAATGAATGCCAAGACGGGGCGCGCAACGTTCGGCCTGTCACACCTGTATCAATCGATCGAAAAGATTCTGACGACACCGCTCGGCACACGCATCGCTCGCCGCGATTTTGGTTCCGAGCTGCCCGACCTGGTCGACGCCCCGAACAACCTTGCGACCCGCGTGCGTCTCTATGCCGCCGTGGCAACCGCGCTGATGCAATGGGAACCCCGCTTGCGGCTCACCCGCGTGCAGCTCTCGACGGACGTGAGCGAAACGGGCGCTGGCGTGCAAGTGCTCGACATTGAAGGCACCACAACGGAATCGGGCGACCAGGTATCGACCCGCGTGCAGCTCACGAACGGCGGTGCGGCATGAGCGCGACCCCGATCGACCTTTCGCGCCTACCTGTTCCGGCCGTTGTCGAAGTCATCGACTACGAAACGTTGCTCGCCGAGCGCAAGGCGCGGCTCGTCTCGCTCTATCCGGCCGACGATCAAGCCGAAGTCGCGGCCGCGCTCGAACTTGAGTCCGAGCCGATGAATATTCAATTGCAGGAAAGCACATATCGGGAAGTCGTCTTACGTCAACGCGTCAACGATGCCGCACGCGCCGTAATGCTCGCCTACGCGGTCAAAGAGGATCTAGACCAGGTAGCGGCCCTATTCGGTATCAAGCGCCTCACCATCGTCGAACCTGACCCGGCAAACGACATTGAAGGCGTCTATGAGGAAGACGCGGACTTGCGCAAGCGCACGCAGCTCGCCCCGCAAGGCTATTCCGTCGCTGGTCCCGAGGGCGCCTATATCTCGCATGCGTTGAACACTGACGGCCGCGTGCTCGATGCCTCGGCCACGAGTCCCGCGCCGTGCGAAGTCGTCGTCACGATCCTGTCGCGCGAAGGCGACGGCACCGCATCGCAAGAGCTGGTCAACAAGGTAACGGCCGCCCTGCAGGCCGACAACGTGCGCCCGTTGACCGACGAAGTAACGGTACGCGGTGCGCAAATCCTGCGCTACCAGGCGCGCGCCACGCTCGTTTTCTTCGCCGGCCCTGATCGCTCCGTCGTGCTCAAGGAAGCGCAAAAACGGACGGCCGCATATACGGACGAAATGCACCGTATGGGCATGGAAATAACCGAGGATGGTTTGTTCTCGGCGATGCGTGCGCCAGGCGTTCAAAAGGTGAAACTCATTTCGCCGATCGGCGGCATTGCTGTATCGAAAGCTCAAGCGGCTTATTGCGAGCTGATCGAGCTGATCGACGGCGGTGTTTATGACGGGGGCACGGAATGAGCAAGCTACTCGCCCCTAACTCGACCACGACCGAGCGCAACCTCGCCACGGTCAACGCCCGCATATCGGATATCCCGACGCCGATCGCGCAGCTAATGAACCCCGACACGATCCCGCTCGCGTTGCTGCCCTGGCTCGCCTGGCACCTGGGAATCGATGCGTGGAAAGACTATTGGCCCGAGCAAGTGAAGCGCGCCCGCGTTAAGGCCGCTATCTCGATCGCCCGCAAAAACGGCACTGCTACGGCCGTGCGCGAAGTCGTCGCCGCATTCGGCGGAAACATTGCGCTGCGCGAATGGTTCGAGATGCAACCCAAGGGCAAGCCGGGAACGTTCGACGTTGTTCTGACTGTTGGATCACGCGCCGGCGAAGCCCCGACCGCCGAGTTTATCGCCGACATCATCGCGGAAATCGACCGGACCAAGCCCGTGCGCGCTCACTACTCATTCACCCAGGGTTTCGGCATGCAAGGAACGCTCGGCGTTGTCGGCGCCGTGCGGCCGGCCCTGTATCGCCGTCTTTCTTTCACGGATCAATAAACATGGCCGGAAATCTCTTTACTGTCACCGACGCCGGTAGAGCTGCGCTCGTCTCACCCGGCAACACTGGCACGGCTGCGCACAAAGTCACGCAAATCGGCGTGAGCACCGTCGCCTTTGACTCGACCGATAAGACGCTCAAAGTGCTGCCAGGCGAGCGCAAGCGCATTACCACGCTTGCCGGCGATAACGTCGCGGCCGACATGATTCACGTCACGCTCAAAGACGATACGGACGATCAATACACGCTCTACGGGTTCGGCCTGTACTTCGAAAACGGCGTGCTGTTTGGCACCTACAGCCAGGCCACGCCAATCATGGAGAAATCGCCGGCGGCAATGCTTTTGCTCGCGGCCGATATGGCGTTCAAGTCGATCGACACGGCGCAAATATCTTTCGGCGATGCGACCTTCACGAACCCGCCGGCGACCACCGATCGCCAAGGCGTTGTCCAATTGGCGACGAACGCCCAGGCGATCGCCGGCACCGACACGCAACGCGCAGTAACGCCGGCCGGTTTGCAATCGGCCCTCGCCCCCGCACTCGCGACGAAATCGAATGTCGGCCACCGTCACACGATCGTCGAAGTTGACGGGCTGCAATCCGCGCTCGATGCAAAACTAAACCTCACTGGCGGGATATTGAGGGGAAACACGACCGTCTCAAACGCGACCCTCGCGTTTCAAAACGGCAATTACACCGCCAGCATGCGCGCCGATGCGAGCGGGCTGCTCGGCTTCCTCAATCAAGCGTTGACCGCGTGGAACCTGCAACTCAACGATGCCGGCGTGCTCTCGTTGCCGCGTGCTCGCCCGAATTGGGCGGGCGGCCTGACACCCTGGGACAACGGCAACTTTGACCCGAATACGCGCGTCGCCAAAACCGGCGATCGCATGAGCGGCGACCTGTTTGTCGATAGCGGCGGACTGCACTTAAGCGGATGGAACGGGAACCCGAATACAGGCGTCGTGTTTCTCAACGCTGCCAGCAATAGGTACGTTAATTTTGACGGGACCAGTTACGTTATGCCGGGCGCCGAGCTGTACACCGGCCCTGCGATTAATCGCGTTTGGCACGCCGGCAACTTCAATCCTGCGGCCTATCAACCTGCTGGCAACTATCAACCAGCGGGAAGCTACCAGGCCGCCGGCGACTATCTACGCAATCGCACCGGTCAAACCACGACGGGCCTGTATTTCGGTTCGGCTAACCCCCCTGGCATTGGTGGAATCTCCCAATCTGGAAACAACGACAACGTAGCGCTCACGATCGGCAATGACGGCAATCAGTCTGCGTCGGCCGTGATGCAGTTTCACCGCCAAGGTTCATTTGCCGCCTATTTCGGCCTGGACACTGACAACCAATGGGCGGTTGGCGGGCGCTCGATGGGCAACGTTCGATATCGCCTCTTTCACGAGGGCAATTTCGATCCCAACACCGCCGTCAACCTGGCTAACAACGCCAACAACAACGCCGCTTCAAAAGCCCCGATCCGCAACGGCAATAACAACGGCGGATACGGATACGTCTGTTGCGATAGCACTGCCAAGGTGACGATTAGTTGGGATGGCGCGAATCACCAGATATACGCCGATAACAGTTACCTCGGCGCGCTGATGACCACGAGCAATTACAACAATTGGGCCGCGACGAAAAGCGCGCAAGTGCAATGGGGTAGCGGCGTTTCCGAACTCGCCGGAGTAGTGACCGGCGCCGATGTAACGGTGGACGCCGGCGGCCCTTGGGTGTTGGAAGGCTTGCGCACGGTCGGCGGAAACAACCGAATTTATATGCGCGTCGTTTGGCTAAGGAACCAATAACCATGATTTCGCACGATCAACTCGCTCACGCTATTGAGCAAGAACTCGGACTTAAGCACGGCGTCGATTTTCTCGTCGCTCATCCGCTCGACAAAGACGGAAATCAACGCGCCGATGCCTATCTTTTTCGATGGATGAACAAGGACGTTTTGCAACCGGATATCGAGCTGATGAAGGCCCGATATCAAGAGTGCCATTGCGACACCTATGAAGCGATGGCCGCACGCGAGCGTCGCGACGCGTTGATCGCGCAAACCGATTGGACACAAGCCCAAGACATACCGGACGCGGTGAAGGCGAAATACGCCGTCTACCGCCAGGCCTTGCGCGACATAACGAGCCAGGCCGGTTTTCCAAAGTCGATCGACTGGCCTCTTTTACCGCAGTAATCCCATACGCAACCAGGAGCAAAACAAAATGCCTTTGAAAAAAACAATCCGCATCGCATCGATCGGCACGCCGGCGTCATACCACAAGGTTCGCCGCTATGCGGTCGACGTGGAAGCAAAGACCACGTTCATCGATATCGCCAGTTTCTACGATGAACAAGCGGCACGCGACAACTTGCAATCGATCGGCATGGCAAACGTGATGATCGCCGGCATTCCTTCGAACGGCACCGATGCCGTCGCCTTCTGCGAGGCGCAACTCGCGGAGCCCGTACCCGCTGCGCCGGTCGATGGATCTGATCCGACCATCGGCAACCCGAATCGTTACCTGTTCGCCGACGCTGAAATCGTCGACTAACACGCCCCCGCCCCCGTTTCCCCTCACCTCTACGGAATAGGAAAACCCATGCCTACGGATTACCACCACGGCGTAAGAGTGCTCGAAATCAACGAAGGCACGCGCCCGATTCGCACCGTATCAACGGCCGTTGTCGGCTTTGTTGCGACGGCTGAAGATGCCGACCCGCTCGCATTCCCGCTCGATACGCCTGTGCTCATCACGAACGTCATTTCGGCCCAGGCGAAGGCCGGCAAGCTCGGCACGTTGAGCAAGACCCTCAAGGCGATCGCCGCACAGACGAAGCCGGTTTGTGTCGTCGTGCGTGTCGCTGCCGCCCAGGACGCGGCCGCGACCTCGGCCGCAATCATCGGCGGCGTTAGTGTTGACGGCAAATACACTGGCATGAATGCGTTGCTGGCCGCGCAAGCCAAGCTCGGCGTTAAACCGCGCATCCTGGGCGTGCCTGGCCTCGATACGTCTGAAGTTGCCGTCGCACTGGCATCGATCGCGCAAAAGCTGCGCGGCTTTGCCTACGTGTCGGCCAACGGCGCCAAGACGAAAGAGGAAGCGACCGCCTATCGCAAGACCTTCGCACAGCGCGAAGTGATGGTCATTTGGCCGGACTTCACCGCTTTCGACACCGTGACGACCATCACGTCGACGCTGCCGGCGACCGCTGCGGCCCTCGGCCTGCGCGCCAAGATCGACGAGGAAACGGGCTGGCATAAGACGCTTTCCAATGTCCCGGTCAATGGCGTAACGGGTATCTCGCAAGACGTGTTTTTCGATCTGCAAGACCCGGCGACGGATGCGGGCTATTTGAATGAGCAAGACGTAACGACGCTCGTGAATCCGGGTAAAGGCTTTCGCTTCTGGGGTTCGCGCACCTGTTCGTCTGACCCGTTGTTCGCGTTTGAGAACTACACGCGCACCGCGCAAGTGCTCGCCGACACGATGGCCGAGGCGCATCTCGAATACGTCGATAAGGACATGCACCCCTCGCTTGTTCGTGACTTGATCGAAAGCATCAACCAGAAGTTTCGCGAGCTGGTCGCAAACGGCTATTTGATCGGCGGCTCGGCCTGGTACGACGAAGAACCGAACACCGTCGACTCGCTCAAGAGCGGAAAGCTCTACATCGATTACGACTACACGCCGGTTCCGCCGATTGAAAACCTGCTGCTGCGCCAGCGCATCACCGACCGTTACCTCGCCGACTTCGCCTCGCGCATTCAGGCCTAACCCGGTTCAACCAGGAGTAAGAAAACATGGCATTGCCGAAAAAGCTAAAGGCTTTCAACCTGTTTCAAAACGGCGAGAACTATCGCGGCGAAGTCACCGAAGTGACCCCGCCCAAGCTCACGCGAAAGATGGAGGACTATCGCGCCGGCGGCATGAATGGCCCGATCGGCATTGATTTCGGTAACGAAAAGATCGTGCTCGAATGGACGTGCGGCGGAATCATGCGCTCGGCCCTCGAACAGTACGGGATTATGAAACACGATGGCGTGCAACTCCGTTTCGCGGGCGCCTACCAGGCCGAGGACTCGGCCCGCCCCGATGCCGTCGAAATCGTCGTGCGTGGCCGACACACTGAAATCGACTTTGGCAACGGTAAGGCCGCCGACGATACCGCGTTCAAAGTCTCGACGCAGTGCAGCTATTACAAGCTGACGATTAACGGCACGACGATTATCGAAATCGACTTTATCAACATGGTCGAAAAGGTGAACGGCGAGGACTTGCTCGCGTCGCTGCGCAACGCTATCGGCCTCTAAGCCAGGCATCCACGTTTAACCCCGCCTCGCTCGCCTGGTGAACGCCAGGCGAGCAATCAGCACCCGAACCCATTGCAGAGAAAATCAAATGAACGAACAAGCAATCGAACAAGGCACCGAAGAAGCCAACCCGAACACTGTAGAACTCGATACGCCGATTACGCGCGGCGATCAAGTCATCAACTCGATCACGCTGCGCAAGCCGACCTCTGGCGAGCTGCGCGGCACGTCGCTGAATGCCCTGGTCAATCTGGACGTGGACGCCCTCGGCAAAGTCTTGCCGCGCATCGCCACGCCCACGTTGACGGCTTTCGACGTGAACTTGCTGGACCCGGCCGACCTGGTGCAATTGGGCGTGGTGTTTGCCGGTTTTTTGCTGCCGAAGCGGGCGAGCTAGAGCACGGCTTACCCGATCGCGTCGAAGAGGCGATGGCCGATATAGCGATCGTCTTTCACTGTTCGCCGTTCGGTATGGACGAGCTGACGCTCGGCGAATTGAGTGAGTGGAGAGAACGCGCCCGCGTGCGCAACGGAACGGAATAGATATGGCAAATGACCTGAAATTGCGCGTGCTGTTCGATATGGTCGACAACGCAACCAAGCCCCTCAAAGAGCTGATGAACGGTAACAAGGGGCTTGCTAAATCGCTGAAGGAAACACGCGGCGAACTCGGCCAGCTCAAGAAAGCGCAAAAGGACGTTGCCACGTTTCGCGAGCTGCGCACCGGCCTGGCCGGCACCGCGCGCGAGTTGAACACCGCGCAAACCAGGGCGAAGGAACTCGCCGGCGGCTTGCGTGCGTTCGGCCCGCCGAGTAAAGCAATGATCGCTGACTTTGAGAAAGCGAAGCGCACCGCCTCGCAGCTCGGCCAGGCACACGCGCAGCAAGCGAACAAAGTCGACGAGCTGCGCACGCGCCTCGCCGGCGCCGGAATCAGCACCCGCAACCTATCCGCGCATGAACGCGAGTTGCGCGCGAGCATCACCGCGACAACCGGCACGATGACCGGTCAAATGCAAAAGCTTGACCAGCTCGCCGAACGTGAGAAGCGTATGGGCGCCGCACGCGGGAAAATGAACCGCTTGCAAGGCACGGCCGCAAACATGGCGGTCGCCGGCTATGCCGCGAAAGCGACCGGCTCGCATATCCTCGGCGATATCAGCGAAACGCTCGACGAGTCGAAGAAATTCGAAGTCGAAGCGATGAAGATAAAGGCGCTCGGCCTGGGCGATCACGCTACGGCCGACGCGCTGAAATACGTTAAGGCGATGAAGTCTTACGGCACGTCCACGACCGATAACCTCACGCTGATGCGCGATTCAATGACCATCTTTGCGGACGAGCATCACGCGCAAATGGTTATGCCTACACTGGCGAAAATGAAGTTTGCAAACGAAGCTTTGTTCGGCGCCGAGGACGGCCACGCCAACGAAGAAAAGTTTATGAACATGCTGAAGGTGATCGAGCTGCGCGGCGGCACGAAAGACGAAGCGACGTTCAAAGACGAAGCGAACATGGTTCAAAAAGTCATCACGGCCACTGGCGGCCGTGTGGGCGGCGACCAGTGGATGCAGTTCATTCAAACGGGCGGCGTTGCGGCAAAGCAAATGCGCAAGGACGCGTTTTATAACCAGATGGAACCGCTCATTCAGGAAATGGGCGGGCATGCGGTCGGCACCGGGCTTATGTCCGCATACAGCAACGTCTACCAGGGCAAGACGACCGTTCGCGCAGCTCGGCAAATGATGGACCTCGACTTGCTCGATAAGAAGAAAGTCGAATTCAACAAAATCGGCATGGTCAAGCAAATCAAACCCGGCGCGCTCGCCGGTGGCGACATGCTCAAGGCCTCGCCGCTCGAATGGCTGGAAAAGGTTCTATTGCCGAAGCTGGCCGCCAAGGGCATCACGGATCCGGACAAGGTTAAAGACATGATCGCGACGATTTTTACGAATCGCACCGCGTCGAATCTCTTTACGACCATGTACATGCAGAAGGACCAGATTCACAAAAACGAAAAGCTAAACGCCGGCGCTGATGGCATCGACGAGGGATACGCCAAGGGTCAAGCATTGACGCACGGCCACGAAATCGAGGCGCTTAAAAAACTGGAGAACATTAAGCGTGAAATCGGCGACAAGGTTTCACCCATGTATAACGCCGGCCTGGAAATCACGGCCAACCTCACGGAAAGGCTTACCCGCTTCATGCAAGAGCACAGCACCACCGCGAATATCGTGCTCGTGTCGCTCACTGCGCTGGCGGCCTTGCTGGTCGGAGGCGGCATGCTGACGATCGCACTCGCCGGCATTCTCGGCCCGCTCGCCCTGGTCAAATTCAGTATGTCGACGCTCGGCATACAAGGCGGCATCCTGTCGCGCGTGCTCGGCCTGGGCGCGACTGCCTGGCGCATGTTCGGCACGGCCGCGATGTTTGCCGGCCGCGCCATGCTGATGAATCCGATCGGCCTCGCAATCACCGCGATCGCGGCCGCTGCCCTGTTGATCTATACCTATTGGGAGCCGGTCAAGGCGTTTTTCGGCGGCCTATGGGACCAGGTTAAACAAGCGTTCGCCGGCGGCCTGGCGGGCGTCGGGGCGTTGCTTCTGAACTGGTCGCCTATGGGTCTGCTTTACCAGGCGTTCGCGAGCGTGATGCAATGGTTTGGCATCGACATGCCGGCGAAGTTTTCCGAGTTTGGCGCGAACATCATCGCCGGCCTGGTCAACGGCATCACAAGCGGCCTCGGCGCGGTCAAAGCGGCGATCACGGGCGCGGCCGATAGTACGGTCGCATGGTTCAAGGAAAAGCTCGGCATTCATAGCCCCTCGCGCGTTTTCGGCGAGCTGGGCGGGTTCATCACCCAGGGCGCCGCGCTCGGCATGGAAAGCGAACAAGGCCGCATCGCAAAGGCCGCTGTCGGCCTGGCGACGCTCGCCGCGACTTCATTCGCCATGCCAGGCGCCCAGGCGGCCGACACGCCGCTCGGCGTACCGAGCGTACCCATTGACACCCGAGGACCGATCGCGGCCCGCCAGGCGCCCGGAATTTCGGCCGGCGGGGCATCGGCCGCCGGCGGTGACACCTACATTTTTCAAATCAGTGGCAACGATACGAAGGCAATCGCCGACGCGGTGCGCGCCGAGCTGCAAAAGATCGAACGCACCAAGCAATCGCGCGTTACCTCGCGTCTGTCTGACTAAGCGGAGAAAAAAACATGCTGGCATCACTCGGACAATTCGTATTCGGCCTGTCGACGCTCGCTTACCAGGAGCTGCAACGGCGCACGAGCTGGAAGCATGCGAGCACGTCGCGCGTCGGCGCTCGCAATGCCCGCCAGTTCAACGGCCCAGGCGATGACGCGATCACGCTCACCGGCTGGATCGCGCCCGATCAAGTCGGCAAGCTCGCGTCTATCGCCGAGCTGCGCACGATGGGGGACGCCGGCGACGCTTACGCCCTGGTCGACGGCACCGGCTCGGTTTATGGCGCCTTCATTATCGAAGGCCTCGACGAAGGGCAAACGCTGCACCAAAAGGACGGCACACCGAGGCGCGTCGAATTCACGATCACGCTCATGCGCGTCGACGATGGCCTCGTGCAAACCAAAACCAAAACCAAAACCAAAACGAACGAGACGAAGGCATGAAACAACCGACACCCGAATTTCATATCACGCTCGACGGCCGCGACCTGACGACAAAGATCGCCCCGCGTCTCGTGAGCATGGGCTTGTCTGAGTCGCGCTCGGACGAAGCCGACACGCTCGACCTGACGCTCGACGATAGCGACGGCAAGCTCGAAATTCCCCCGCGCGGTGCCGTGCTGCGCGTCTCGCTCGGCTGGTCCGATACGGGCGTGATCGATAAGGGTAGTTTCACCGTTGACGAAGTGGAGCACGCCGGCGCCCCTGACGTGCTCACCATTCGAGCGCGATCGGCCTCGATGACTAAGGAAATGGGCGAGCGCATCGAAAAGAGTTGGCACGGCGAGACGCTCGGCGCGATCGTTCGAAAGATCGCCGGAAAACACAGCCTAAAGCCGGCGATCGCCGACGCACTTTCAAAGGTATTGATCGCCCATATCGATCAAACACACGAGTCGGATATGTCGTTTCTCACGCGCCTGGCGAAGCGTTACGACGCGGTGATGAACGTGAAAGACGCAAACTTGCTTTTTATGCCGATCGGACACGGCACGACCGCGAGCGGAAAAAAACTCGAGTCGATCGAGCTGACGCGCGCGAGCGGCGACTCGCATCGTTACCACGTTGCCGAGCGCGAGAACTATGCGGGCGTTCGTGCGCACTACCATGCAACCGGCCGAGCGAAACGCAAGTCGGTTGTTGTCGGCGGGGAGAATAATCACAGCATCAAGGTTTTGCCCGAAACGTATGCCACCGAAGCCGAGGCACGTGCGGCGGCATCGGCCGAGCTGAACCGCACGAAACGCAGTCAAGCGACGCTCGATTACACGCTCGCTCTCGGCCGCCCTGACCTTTACCCCGAGCTGCCGGTCTATCTGTCGGGCTTCAAACCTCAAATCGATGACGAGTCATGGCTCGTCAAGCGAGTTAAGCATTCAGTGGGCGATGGCGGATTCACGACCGGCCTAGAACTCGAAATGCGCGACGACCCGACAAGCGATCGCCACCGCTCGCACTTTCGAAAGGTAAGCAAATAAACGCCGCCAAGCCTATGCAGCTTGGTTTTTTGTATGTACGCCAATCTGTCGAATTCGTTGCAAAAATGTTACAAAATACTTCATATACTTTCTAATACCTTACCATTGCGCACTAAATAACAACGGCCGTTGGTCAACGGCAGCGCTATGACGATTGGAACTCATTTTGTATGCATCTCTCTTGAACGCGCTAGTGAACGCCGCGCACTGATGGCACGGCAATTCCAGGCACACGGGATTGATGTTCAATTCTTTTCTGGCATTGAACCGCGCTCCTCCGCTGACGCCATTAACGAAAGCGATTTTTCGGCGCGCATGCGGCGATATGGCCGCCCTATGTCAGAAGGCGAAATTGGCTGCTATCTCAGCCATCGCGAAGTGTGGAAACAGCTTGTCGATTCGGGCGACGATGCTTGGTGCATCATGGAGGACGATATCGCGCTTCGCTCCGGGTTCGTCGCCACGGTTTGGGAGTTGGCTTCAAACCGGGATCATTGGGATGTTGTGCGCCTGATGGGACTGAACAGAAACGAGCGAATCCCCTATGCCAAGCTGCCTAGCGGAACTCAGCTCATGTGGATGGATCGGCAACCAGTTGGACTGCAGTGCTACATGTTGACGCGCGCGGGCGCCGCTGCTTTGCTGGCACACACGCATAAAATCGTGCATGCAATCGATACTGCGGTAGACCGACATTGGGAGCACAAGCTACGGCTGTTTGTTACCGAGCCGGAATATGTTGAGACAGTCGATATGGTCTCAACAGTCGGTTTCCGGCCTGGCATCACGTCGCTTTCGATGCGCGTTCGAGAGAAGATTTATCGTCGCATTGATAAAACGATGGCGGCCTTATACAACGCGAAGCGCCGCCCACAACGTCCAATCCACTTATCGCAGAATGCCGTCTTTACCGAGCACCGGCAAAGGGACGCTCATGGTTTGAGCCTCATAGATCGCCAGTCCTAGTCCGCTCAAGAGCAAAGCAAACCAGCAATACCACCACACCCGCTTAGAAAGGCGTCGCTTTGAACGCGTTAGCTTCCAAGCTGCGATTACAGCGACGCCGCCAGCAAGAACTAGCGCAACTACGCCGATTAGCTTGCATAGTCCGATTGTCGTAATCAGTCCAGCAAATCCCCAACCCGTGATGTAAGCGTCCTCTTCGCTTGGCGAAAGAGGGGCTCGTTTGTGTTCGTCCATAAGTCTTTTCGTTAGGTAGTTTTCAATTTGCCTACAGTATTTTAATAACGAATGACTCGCGCGGTCACTGACTCAGTGCAGCACACACCAAAAACTTATATTTATCTTCCAATAAACTTATATACGACTTATAATTTCCAGCATGAACAAAATCAACTGGACGTCGAAAGCAACCAAGCAGGCGCGCAAGCTCGATAGGCCCGTTCGTGTTGCAATCGTGGACGCGGTTGAACAACTGGCAGAGATGCCGGACTGCCAAAACGTGAAGGCGCTGACAAACCATCTCTACGGCTACCGTCTGCGAGTTGGTAACTACAGGGTACTTTTTGATTGGGATGGCTCAATCAAAATCGTCGAAATACAGGAAGTGAGGAAACGCGATGAACGCACCTACTAACATTCAAACGATCAACGGCCCGGACGGAAAGCCGGCCTTTGTCGTGATCCCCTATTCCGAGTACGTCGCGCAGCATGCGCGCGACAATGACTTGATCCCGCATGAAGTAGTGCGCCGCACGCTCGCCAATGACATACCGCCGGCGCGCGCATGGCGTGAACACCTGGGGCTAACGCAAGCAGAAGTTGCCGAACGGCTTGGCGTCTCTCAGTCGGCTTATGCACAGCAAGAAAGTAGTGCGCGCTTACGCGCTTCGTCTCGCGAAAAGATCGCCGGCGCGCTTGGTATTACGGCTGCGCAACTTGATTTCTGATCGGCACCGCGATCGAGAGCCGACTTACGAAGAAAGCATCGCGGACACTGAGCGCGCCCTACGCCACCGCATCAAGACCGCGCACGAATCCTTCGAACCCGGCTCCGACCAATTCAATGCGTGCCTTGGCAGTTGTTATACGGTGCTCGAAGGCGTCTGCCGAAACGTTGCTATCGCCCCCGCTGACGAAGCCCGCTTGCGGGCGCTTATCGAACGCGAGCGCCAATAGCGCAGGTGCATATAAGCCGATCGTTTTCTTTACTGTTTAGGTGGGGCGCCTAGCGCCCCTTTTTTCGCCCATTCGGTAGAGAAACCCGCAAACTCGTTAGCCCTCTAGCAAGCGTGCGTCAGATGCGCGAAGCAATACCCAATGAAGTCGACGGCGTCGGCCTGGTCGACGTCGATTACATCGGTTTCATAGTCCGGGTTATCGCACAGCAAGTGCAGCGCGCCCCCATACATGCGTTGCACCCGCCTCACTCGAAGGCTTTCACCGACTCGCACGATATACACGCCGTCAATGTCACGCGGCCGGCGATCGACCAGCACGACATCGCCATCGCTGATCGTCGGCGCCATGCAGTTTCCTGGTATGCGCATCGCAATCGTATCGGCCGTGCTCAACCCTTCGCGCTCGACCCACTCCCTCGGCAAGCGCATCGACCATTGCGCCGTTTCCCCGTCTATGAAACTTGGCATATCGAATGCTGGGAATTCGACATAGCCCGAATCAGGCGTGGCGGCCACCGGCAGATGCAAAAAGCTTTCCGGTTCCTCGATACCCGGCAAGCCTCGGCCAAGGATCAACCAATCAAGACTTACCCCGTACTTTTCTGCGATCGCCGCGCACTCGGCATAGGGCACGCGATCGCGGATTTTCCATACCGCCGGCGTGCTACGTGACGCGCCTATCACCTCGGCAAGCTCAACGTCCTTACTTACCCCCACTACATCTTTCATTCTGTCGACGATGGCTTGAATAAGTGCCTTTTTTTCGTTCATTTCGCGGTCTAGAAATTACAGAAATGTATGTGCGTTAGCTAACAGTAAGGCATATAATTACACTTAGTAACATTCAAAACCAAGCTGTTACAAACTGAAATTGACTATGCCACTTCCTAACGCAACTCGATCGGCCACTAAACGCGTGCCGATCCCTATGAGTGCCGACGAAATCGACACCCTCCAACAACTTGCCGAGCGCGATCAACGCAGCGCCGCATCAATGGCCCGAATTATCTACCTCGCCGGCCTCGAACAATACGCTGCACGAAACAAAGCACGCGGCCGTCGCTAACCGTGTGACCGTGAAGGATCAAGGCCGGGGGCGGATTCCTTATCTGAACGGGTAGACAAAAGCCATGCGAATCACACTGAGCTGTCCACATTGCCGAAGCCGCGTGATTGCTCGAACGTCGCGCGAACTTTCGGCAACGATGCGCGAAATCACTTTCGTTTGTTTCGATCACGAATGCGGCCACACGTTTGTCGCACAGCTTGAAGCAGTACGAACCCTCTCACCAAGCGCCAAGCCGAATCCGTTGGTCGGCCTACCTATGTCGCCGCATGTGCGAGAGCGGGTAATGAGCCAATTGCAATTAATTGACTGAGAGCCGCAGTCACCGGGAGAAAAGAAATGATTAAACTCGATACGACCTTGCATTACGCTGCCCTTTCCTACCTCGTGCAGCACGAGGGCGAACACTTCAATCACGATCGCATTCTGCTGATCGACCGTTGCGTATCTCACCTGACCGAAACGCAATGCGTTTCTCAGCGTGAGGCGGAAGTCGCCACGCTGCAAGCTTATGGCGAACGCGAGTCGCGTCGATGCAAGGCCTATGTCGACATGTCACTGACGACAAGCCACTCGATTTTTATACGCGACCCGGCGACCGGCCGCCTCCGTGTCTTTACCGTTGCCGAACTGATTGACCTGGTGAAAACGCCTGCGCTTTCGAGCCTGCCTGTGCCAAGTAGTCGACACATGCTTGCCAATGGAATCACCGAGCTGCCGCTCACTGCGTAAGACCCACCCAATTTAAAAGCGCATTCCCTGCCGCACTTTCACGAACTGCGGCCGGGACAACTCACGCCCGCGAAACTGAAAAGCAATGGCCTCTATCGACGAACTCAAACGCCGCATCGACTTGCATCAACTCGCCGACCGTCTCGGCCTGAAGCAAGGCAAGGGTGGCGATAAAGCCCTCTATCACTCGCCGCACCATCCCGACAAGCACCCTTCGCTCTCGATCTATCAGGGACACCCCAAGTACGGCACGGGTTGGAAAGATCACAGCGGCGACGCTGGTGGCTCCTGCATTGACTTGGTGATGCACGTTCAAGGCTGCACCGTGTCGGACGCGATGAAATACCTGCACGACGCGTTCGGCATCCCCTACGACACCCCGACCAACTCGGCGCCGGCTCGAGAAAAATCGCGTTGCGACTACATCGCCGAGCGTTCGCTCGGCCACGCCGAGAAGGTGCGCGCCTACCTGACCGGCCGAGGCATTAGCGATGCCGCGATCGACGCGGCGATCAAGGCCAAGACCCTTGGCTATAACGACTACACCAGCTCCACGAAGAAGCCCGGCGAAGTCGGCTTCTGCGGACCCTCAGCGGCTTTTATCGTCAGGCCCATGAACCGCGCCGACGTGGTCGCCGTTGACATGCGGTTCATCGACCCTGCGCTCAATGGCGACGTGAAAACGCAAACACAAGGAGAAAAAGACGGCCACGGCTGGACGGCCGACCCGCGCAAGCTCGCCCGCGCGCAACGCGTCATTCTGGTCGAAAGCTCGATTAATGCCCTCTCGATCGACACCTGTGCGATACCCGGCACGGCCGCCGTCTCGATTCGCGGCATCGGCAACGCCGAGAACATCGACTTTTCGTTTCTGATCGGCAAGCAGGTGGTGATCTGCATGGACAATGACGCCCCCTTTCCAGATGGGCATCACCGTGCAGGGCACCGCCCAGGGCCGGAAGCCGCCTGGACCATTTACGAGCGTCTGACCGCCTTGAATATATCGGCGAGCCTGGTCGAGCAATCCGACTGGATTCAAGACCTGGCAGACGGCGCGAACAAGACGGCGCCAATCAATGACGTCAATGACTTTCTGTTAATGCGCGACGCCGCCTCACTCGCCAAGGCGCTGAACACGTTCGAGCAATGGTTAATCCCCGGCATGGCCGGCAATGCCACGCACAAAGGAAAGCGCCGCGTCTATCTGCCCGAACACGACTACGCGCTCTACTGGCGGTTTCGCACCCACCTCGATTTCACGCGCTATATCACCCGCATGGAACGCAAGGAGGATTCGGACGTTGAAACACCGACCTACGGCGACCTGTGCGGTTTTCGGGTAGCCTCGCTCTCACGCGTGGCGGTCGCGAGCGCGTCGTCGACGATGACCGGCGACGTGGACCAAGCGCCGAACGTCTATTTTGCGGCGACCGTGCAGACGCCGCGGCATGGTTCGAAGCTCACCCGCAAGGTGATGCTCGATGACCAGCTCCACAACAACACGCATTGGCTGAAATTCGGCCCGATCTGGAAGCCCGCCGAATTTTCGCGGATGGTCTCGATTCTGGAACGCACGGCCGACCTCGGTGCGCGCAACGCCGCGAACTTCGTCGGCCTCGCCTGGCGCGACGGTGCGCTCACGGTGAATGAAGGCCCTGATTGTTATTTCACCGACGCCGAAAAGCAGTGCCCGTATCACAACCTGACTTTCCCGAGCGGGGCGAGAACCGACGCTCGCCGCGTCATCACGGCGTACCAACACACGTTCAAGGAAAATGCGGCGGCCATTCCACTGGTGTGGGCGCTCGGCGGCCACCTGAAAGCGATGCTTGGGTTTTGGCCGCACATCACGGTGCAGGCCGACAAGGGCGCCGGCAAATCGACGCTCATCAAACGGCTCGAACGCTCGATCGCCTTCACGATGTTTTCCGGGCAGAGCTTGCAGACCGAATTCCGGCTGTTGACGAGCATCAGCCATACGAGCCACCCGGTAGGCTGGGAGGAGCTATCCGCCCGCCGGCAAGAGGTGATCGACAAGGCGGTCGGCCTGCTTCAGGAAAACTACCAGTACACGGTGACCCGGCGCGGCGCCGATATGACCGAGTATTTGTTGTGCGCACCGGTCATGCTGGCGGGCGAAGACGTTCCCGTGCGCAGTTTGCTCGGCAAGCTGGTCCGTACCACCTTGACCGGCAAGCGCGGCCCACTGCTGCCCGACGACCTGCCCCGCTTTCCGGTACGCGAATGGCTGGAATTCCTCGCCGGTTTGAACAAGCGCGAGGTGCTCGATCACTACCGCGCGCTGCGCGAACGGTGTCTCACTAACAGCCGCGCCAGCGGCGCCGACGACGGCGCGTTGCGTATGGCCGGCAATTACTCGGCCGTGGCCCTGGCCTGGCACTACCTGTGTGAGTTCGCGGGCATGGATGACAGCGAAGGCGCGTTCTTTCACGACTTGCTCGCCGAGATGAACGGCCACATTGCGGAAACAAGCGCCGACCGCGAGCCGTGGGTGTGGATTCTCGAAACCGTGCTCTCCGAGATCGATGGCGGCAACTACAAACACCCGTACACCTTCGACATGGTCGACGGCGAGTTCTGCATTTTGTTGCGCACCGGGCACGTGATGGATCACATCGCTCACACCGGAAGCTTGCGCGACAAGTGGAACGGGCTGCCGGTCAAGTCCGATCGCGTGTTCAAGAAGCAGCTCCAACAGGCCGGCGTCGTGGTCGGCACGAAGGAAGTCGAGCGACGTATTTTCATGCGCCGCGTGCCCTACCTGACCCCGATCTCGCTGCGCCGCCTCGAAGCCTTCGGCCTGCATGTGTCGGTGCGGGAGGATCTGTGCTGAACGCCGCCCACCTCACGAACCCGAGTCGACATTCGAGCGGCCGTCTAGCTTCGCTTGCTCATTCGAGCCGACCGAAAGCACGAACGATGAACGAAAGCGAGCTGGCGGGCGGAATCGACCGGCGACAAGGCACGGACAGCGCACGTGAGACGTGGTTTTCGATACCCACCGCGCCTAAGTCATTGATTCTTGTAAAGAGTGCCGCCATGACTGATACGGCGTTTGCCACGAGTTACCGTGTTTTTGCCACGAGTCCATTTTTGGACAATCGCCGCGCCCCACCTTCTTTTTCTCTCTTTAAATTATTGAAAGAAAAGAAGAAAGAAGGCTGCGAAGCAAAGGAATTCCGAGACACCGGCGCGCCACGAGTTGACCTCGATTTGCCATCAGTTAGAGGGGCTGCCTATTTTTTGGGCCACCAGTTCCACGTGTTGTGCAGGCCTAACTCATGGCATTTGATGGCGTCCGTTTTCTTTGAAATCAGTGACTTACCGATGATCCACCGGCCCGCCACGTGTCCACGAGTTGCACTGCGTGTGGTTCGGCTGCGCACTCACTCGGAGGCCGGTCGGTGAACACAGTTGACCTGGTGCAAGCGGCGGCGATGCTCGGCGCTCACCCTGAGACGGTGCGGCTCAAGGCCAAGGCCGGCGAGCTACCCGGCCGGAAAGTCGGCAAGCGCTGGATGTTTTCGGTAGTTGCCCTGCAGCGTTACCTCAGCGGAGAATGGATTCCGCGAGTTGTGCAGGGCGAGCACGTTGAGGAAGTTAAAACATGTCGCTCTACAAACGGAGTAGAAGTCCAAACTGGTATTACCGGCTATCCCCGCCGAATGGCGGTCCAGTCGTACAAGGCAGCACTGGCACCAGTAACAAAGAGCAGGCGCAGGAGTTCTACGACCGCCTGAAGGTGGATCTGTGGAATCAGGCCAAGCTCGGTCACAAGCCGCGCTACACCTGGAATGATGCGGTTGTGCGCTACGTCGCCGAACGCGAAGGAATCGCGAGTCTCGAAACCAGCAAGACACACCTGCGGTGGCTCGATCAGCACCTGTCCGGCGTGCAGTTGGCCGATATCGACCGCAACCGGATTGACTCCATTGCGCATGTAAAGCGGATGGAGCCCCGTGTCATCCAGACGCGCAAGGGTCCGAAGATGCTCGGGCGCAACGTCAGTGCTGGAACGGTCAATCGCGTGATTGGCGTGCTTAAGGCGGTCCTGAACGCCGCGGTTGAATGGGAGTGGATCGACCGGGTGCCAAGGACGAAAAAGACGAAAATCGTGTCGCGCCGGATACGCTGGTTGACGTTGGCGGAAGCCGAACGTCTGCTGGCCGAGTTGCCGACGCACTTGGCCGACATGGCGCAGTTCAGCCTCGAAACCGGGTTGCGCCGCGCCAACGTGACGGGCCTGCAGTGGTCGCAGGTCGACCTGGTGCGGCGCGTCGCGTGGATTCATCCGGACCAGGCCAAAGCCCGCAAGGCGATCACGGTGCCGCTCTCGGACACGGCGGTCGCGGTGCTACGGCGACAGCGCGCGAAGAAGCGCAAGCCGGAATACGTCGAAAGCGTGTTCGTGTACCACGGCAAGCAGGTCTACCAGACGGTGACGGCGGCATGGACAAAAGCGTGCAAGCGCGCCGGCATCCGCGATTTCCGCTGGCACGATCTGCGCCATACCTGGGCAAGCTGGCATGTGCAGCGCGGCACGCCGTTACAGGTCTTGAAGGAGCTGGGAGGATGGGAAACGCTGGAGATGGTGCAACGCTACGCGCACCTGTCGGCCGATCACCTGACGCGCTGGGTTCAGCCGCACACGCAGGTCGTCGACCTGCAGACGGCCGCCGGCTAACTGTACTAACTGTATTTTCACTGTACTGGAGGGGAATGCTGAAGCGGGAAAACCGCTGAAACCCTTGTCAGGATTGGTGCGCCCGGCTGGGATCGAACCAGCAACCCCTGCCTTCGGAGGGCAGTACTCTATCCATTGAGCTACGGGCGCGTATGACCGAGGGCACCGCGTTCCATATACAAAACAATGGAGGCAGGGCCGCTGCGAGTCCGAAACAATACCTGTTTTCCGCCGATCCGTCCACCGCAAGGACCAGGCCAACTTACAACCAGAGCCGCTAACGCCATCGCCCGCAGCACCGAAATCCGGGTTAACACGCGCTGCGACAGGCCTTTCCGGGCGCGCCGCCACGTAAACGTTCCGTCTATAATCGACCGTGCTGGTGAAAACCATCACGAACGCCCCAGAAAGTCGTTGTTGCTGTCACGCTGTTGCTGAACCGACGCTGAACCGACTCACAAATAAAAGGGAGACGAGACGAGCATGAGTGAAGCACCCCACGGAGTCCCGATCAAAACGCCAGGCCAACTCATTGCGGCAATAGTCGCCGGGTTCGCCGTTCCTATCGTCGTGATCGTCCTGCTGGCCGTCTACGTCAACAACACGACACGCACCGGCGCCGGCACCGATTCCCTCTCCGAAGCGGAAGTGGCCGCGCGCATAGCCCCTGTCGCCCAAGTCGACATACGCGACGCCAACGCCCCCCACGTGTACAAGACCGGCGAAGAAGTCTTCAAGGCCGTCTGCACGACCTGCCACACGGCCGGCGTAGCGGGCGCGCCCAAATTCGGCAATGCCGGCGACTGGGCGCCCCGCATTGCGGAAGGCTACGACACCCTGCTTCACAACGCGCTCAACGGCAAAGGCGCCATGCCCGCACGCGGCGGCACCAGCCCCGACGACTACAGCGACTTCGAAATCGCCCGCGCAGTCGTCTATATGGCTAACGACGGCGGCGGAAAATTCGCCGAACCCGCGCAACCGGCGCCGGGCGCTGCAGCAGGCGCATCGGCGGCAGCACCGGCGAGCGGAGCCGCAGCGGGCGCCGCCTCGACCGACAACGCCCAGGCCGCCGCCGCAGTCGCGGCGCTGGCAAACGTGCCGCAAGCGAGCCCCGGTGCTGCGGCAGGCACAAGCGCGGACGCATCGCAAGCTGGCAAGACGCTCTACACGCAGGTCTGCCAGGCCTGTCACGCGGCCGGTGTGCTCAATGCCCCGAAATATGGGGACAAGGACGCCTGGGCCCCGCGCCTGAAAGAACCGATGGACACCGTCTACAACTACGCACTGCATGGCAAGGGCGCGATGCCACCCAAGGGTGGATCGAACGCATCTGACGCCGACGTGAAAGCCGCCGTCGATTACATGGTCGCAGCGGTCAAATAGCCGCTCCCCCATCAGGCACCGCAAATAAAAAACCCTGCGCAAAGCAAACCGCAGGGTTTTTTAATGCCACAAAGGCCGGCCGAAACAATCAAGCCGGTTTCTGCAGCAACTCTTTCAGCCGCGCCATCCGGTCCTTCGGCGACATCGGCGCTTCTTCCTCGGTCGGCGGCGGTGCATCGTCGAGAAGCATTTCCGGAATAAACCGCGACGGCTCGCACACCACCGTCTCGCGCGCCCGCTTGCGCTTCTTGCACCAGTTCAGATGAAGGCTGCGCTGGGCGCGCGTGATCGCCACGTACATCAGCCGCCGCTCTTCCTCGATCCGGCCGGTATCGACCGGCGCATCCGCGTCCGCATCCGGATTGCCCCGGTGCGGCATGATCCCCTCCTCCACGCCGACCAAGAACACGTGCGGATATTCCAGTCCCTTCGACGCATGCACCGTCGTCAGCCGCACGGCATCGGGATTCTCGTCCTTGCCCTCGAGCATGGACATCAGCGCGACGGTCTGGATCAGGCCGAGCAGGTTCTTGCCTTCATCGCCGAAACCATCGGCGTTGTCATAACCCGTGGCCTCGGAGTCTTCAGACGGCTCGGCCTCCGGCTTCGTGCCCTTTTTCTTCAGCCACTCGCAGAATTCCAGCACGTTCTGCCACTTCGATTGCGCCTGCCGTTCGTCGTGGGCATCGTAGAGATAGGCCTCGTAATGGATCGCCTCCATCATGTCGTCGAGCACCTGGGTGGCCGGATCGCGTCCCGCCCGATCGGACAGCCGCTGCATCCATTCGCAAAACGCACGCAACGGCTCGACCTGCCGCGCCGACAACCGCGCTTCAATGCCGCCCATGAACACGGCTTCGAACAGTGACACCTTCGCCTGCCCCGCGAACGAACCCAGCGCTTCGAGCGTGGTATTGCCCACGCCCCGCCGCGGCGTGGTGATCGCGCGGATGAACGCGGGATCTTCGTCCGGATTCGCGATCAGCCGCAAATACGAGACAATGTCCTTGATCTCGGCTTTATCGAAGAATGACTGGCCGCCTGAGAGCACGTATGGAATCCGCTCGCGCCGCAGCACCTGTTCGAAGATCCGCGCCTGAAAATTCCCACGATACAAAATGGCGTAATCGCGAAACGCCGCGCGCCGCTCGAACTTATGCGCCGAGAGCCGGAACACGACGGATTCGGCTTCGTGCTCTTCATCGTTGCAAGCGGTGACAGTAATGGAGTCGCCCATGCCGTGTTCGGACCACAGCTTCTTTTCGAACAGCTTCGGGTTGTTCGCAATCACGTTGTTGGCGGCCGTCAGGATGCGCACGGTCGACCGGTAGTTCTGCTCGAGCTTCACCACGTGCAGCCTCGGAAAGTCCTTGCCCAACTGCGCCAGGTTCTCCAGCGTCGCGCCGCGCCAGCCGTAGATGGCCTGGTCGTCATCGCCCACGGCCGTAAACGCCGCACGCGGACCGGCCAACAGTTTCAGCAGTTCGTACTGGCAGGTGTTCGTGTCCTGATACTCGTCGATCAGCAGATAACGCAGCCGGTTCTGCCACTTTTCGCGAACCTGCTCGTTCTCGGCGAAAAGCTGCGCGGGCTTCAGAATCAGATCATCGAAATCGAGCGCCTGGTACGCATGCAGCGTCGCCACATAGCTGCGAAACACAATCGCCGCCTGCATCTCGTCCTCGTTCGACGCGCTCGCCGACGCCTGATCCGGCGACATCATGCCGTTTTTCCACAGCGAAATAATCGACTGGACCTTGCGGATCAGGCCTTTGTCCGTTGTTCCAAGCTGCTCCTGGACCAGGCCGAAACAATCGCTGGAATCCATGATCGAGAACTGCGGTTTCAGGCCGACGTGCTCGGCCTCCTGCCGCATGATCTGCACGCCAAGCGAGTGAAACGTCGAGATGGTCAACTGGTTCACCGGCACGCGGCGGCCTTCCTTGCCGGGCGTGGTGAGCGTCTTCCCTTCGAGCAGCTTGGCCGTGCGCTCGCGCATTTCGAGCGCGGCCTTGTTCGTGAAGGTCAGCGCGGCAATGTGCTTCGGCTCGAAACCTTTGCCTTCGATCAGATGGGCGATCTTCTGGGTGATCACGCGCGTCTTGCCGCTGCCGGCGCCGGCAAGGACAAGACAGGGGCCATCGAGATAGCGCACCGCTTCGGATTGCGCGGCGTTCATACCTGCTGCGGACATCGTTCGGACACTTTGAGATGCGTAAATCGGGCGGACGTTTCAGCTGCCGGAAATACGCGGTGGTGAGCAAGATGGTGAGCAAAATTGCGCCTCTTCGAAGCGGGTGCAATTTCGAGAGCGCGATGTTAACACGGAAGAAACCCTCGCTCGAAAGCGATGGTTCTGGCCCTTTCCGCCCATGCCACAATACCGGCATCGCCAAAACAACAGGATGCCCACATGACAGCACTTCTCAAAGTAGGCCTGATGGGATATGGCTTCGCCGGCGAAACGTTTCACGCGCCGGTAATAGAACATTGTGGCCGCGCGGTGGTATCCGCCATTGCCACGGGCAAACCCGAGCGGGCGCAGGCCGACTACCCGAACGCGACGATCGTCGAAGATTTCGATGCACTGCTCGCCCTCGATGAACTCGATTGCATCGTCATCGCCACCCCCAACGACACCCATTTCGATTTCGCCAGGAGAGCCCTCGAAGCGGGCAGGAACGTGGTGGTCGACAAACCGGTCACCCTCTCCGGCGCCGACGCAAAAACGCTCGCCGAACTGGCCGAAAAGCGCGGACTGCTGTTTGCGTCGTTCCACAACCGTCGCTGGGATGGCGATTTCATGACGGTACGCGCGTTGATCGAAAGCGGCCGGCTTGGGCGAGTGACGCACTATGAATCACATTTCGACCGCTTCCGCCCGAAGGTGCCGCAACGCTGGCGTGAGGAAGCGTCGCGTGGCGGCGGTTTGTTGTTCGATCTCGGGCCGCATCTGATCGATCAGGCGCTGGCGCTCTTCGGCCGCCCGCAGACCATTTTCGCCAGCGTCAAGGCGCACCGCGATCACGCCAGCGCACCGGATTACGTTCATCTGTTGCTCGGCTATGAGGACAAGGAAATCGTGCTGCACGCCACCGCGCTCGCCGCGCTGGAACCGCCGCGCTTCGCCATTCACGGCACGCGCGGCAGCTATGTGAAAACGGGTCTGGACGTTCAGGAAGACCAGCTCAAAGCCGGTTTGCGCCCGGGGAACCCGGAGTTCGGCCGCAATCCTCCCGGCCTGTTGCGCGAAGTCGATGGCGACCACGACCTGCGTCAGGAGTTCGCGACCCGAGACGGTGCGTATGTGGAGTTTTATCGAGCGCTCGCGGCATCGGTGCTTGAGGACAAACCGTTCCCGGTCACTTCCCAAGATGCCGTCGATGTCATGACCATCATCGACATCGCCATTCGCAGCAACGCAGAAGGACGCCGCCTGGATTTCAAGCCGCTCTGATCTCTGATAACAAACGGCCCACGCCGGACTTTCAAACACACAGCGTTACATTTGCGCACCGCTCCGGCGTCAGCCGCGGCGGTGCGTGGGCCGTTCTTTCTCCAGTCGTCGTGTCTTAAAAACCAAAAGAGGGGAAATTCAATGCTGACGCTTAATGCAAGTTTTGCCCGCGCGCTGATCGGCGTGGCGCTCGCGGGATCGCTAGCTGCGTGTGTCGTGCAGCCGACCCGGCAGGTCGATGTCGTCCAGGAAGCACCGGCACGCCCCGATCCGCATATGGAAGCGGTGCATCGGATGGATCAGGTCAATGGCCGCATCAACTCGCTGTGGCATCACGTCGATCAGCGCGTAAGCCAGGGCTTCTACCCGCCGCCACAAGGCGATGCGTTCCATCATCGTCTGGATGTAGTGCGTCAGGAAGCGCGCGACATGGCGTCCCAGCATGGCGGCGGTTTGTCGGGTGAAGAACAGCACACGCTGAACGGCGAACTGGACGGTCTGCAGCGCGCAATTCAGTAAGCAGTAAGTTTAAGCACCGCAGTTTTATGTGCCGAACGGATGGCCTGCTCTATGGCTGCCGTTCGGCTCCAAGAGCACCAAGCTCGAACCCCAACACCATCTCCGCTACTTCCACGACCTCCTCCAACGCGGCTTCAACAGCTTCGGCCGAGGGCGCCAACAACAAATCATCGGCATAGCCCATTGCCAGCGCGAAGAGTTGCCGGGCCGCACGTTCCGGCGATGCACAGCGAAACACCTCCGCCGCCACTCCCCGTTCGATAATTCCGCGAAGCATGGCTTGCCAGCGACCAATCTCGCTTAAATAAGCCCGCGCCAGTTCCGCGTCGTGCATGGCCTCGTCCCAAGCATCCAACCACAGCCCCCAGCCATCATCCTTGCCGGCCGGCAGGCAGTCGCGGATAAAACCGAGCAACGCTTCGACCGGCGGTTTATCGGCCAGATGCGCGGCGGTTTCTTCGAGTTGCTCGTCGGCAAAGTGCACGAACGCCTCGCGGCGCAACTCATTCCAGTCGCCAAAGTAGTGATAGATGTGACTGCGCGACAACCCGGCGTGCTCGGCCAGATCGCGCGTCGAAACGTCCGCGAAACCTTTTCGGCGAAACAACTCAAGGGCGGCCGCAATGATCTGATCTTTGCGTTCGGGGGACGACCGCGACATGTTCTATTCCTTTAAAACCGTGAACGGTTTAGCTGAGCTTGCATTTTGAGCGACTGCTCAAGTATAATTTGAGCGGTCGCTCAAATTATAGCGGCTATTTCCTCAGGGCACGTCATGTCATTCGTCACACCAGAAATCCAGATAGTCGAGAGCAAAAAGCTGGGCGAGCAATCCGCCGCCTCCACGCTCAAAACCATTGCCCGTACCTATCCGGGCAAGCTGTTCTTCACGCTGTCGCTCGTTGCGCTGGAGAACGCGCTGTTGCTCGCGTATCCGCTGTTCGCCGGATTCGCCGTCGACTCCATCATCCGCGGCGACGCCCACAGCGCGTTGTTCTACGCGGTGATTGTATTGGCGTTCTGGGCGGTCGGCGCTGCACGCCGGGCCGTGGATACGCGCACCTTCACGCGGATATACGCCGATCTGGCGGTCCCGGTGATCCTGAACCAGCGGCTGCAGAACCAAAGTACGTCGACGGCCGCGGCGCGCGTGGTGCTGGCCCGGGAGTTTGTCGATTTCTTCGAAAAACACGTGCCGACCATGGTCACCGCTTTGGTATCGATAATCGGCGCCGTGGCCATGTTGCTGGCAATCGAACCGTGGATCGGCGTAGCCAGCCTGGGCGGATTGCTGCTGTGCCTGGCCTTGCTGCCGCGCTTTGCACGACGCAACCAGGGCTTGCATCAGCGCCTGAATGACCGGCTGGAGAAGGAAATCGGTTTGGTCGCGAAGGTCGGGACCGTCACGCTGAACAGGCACTATCGCGTGCTTTCCAGACTGCGGATTCATTTGTCGAACCGCGAAGCCGGGGCGTTTCTCTTCGTCGGTTCTGTCGCGGCCGTGCTGTTTGTCATCGCCATCAGCCAGTTGGCGCTGGCGCCGGCGGTCAAGGCCGGACATGTCTATGCCGTGATGACGTATCTCTGGACCTTTGTGAGCAGTCTGGACGAAGCGCCGTCGATGGTCGATCAACTCGCGCGCCTGCGCGATATCGGCAGGCGCGTGGACCCCGGGCTCGCGAAGGATTAAGGGCAGCCGTGCCAGCCCGCGGCGTTTGACAAGCTGAATTCGGTCGCGTAAATTCGCCGCACGCGTCGGGAGAGAGCGCTGGCCGTTGGTCGTTGATGTTCCAGACGACATAAAAACGAAGCAGCGCCGCCGAAGGGGCACACCCACAAACTCTCAGGCAAAAGGACCGGCCGCGTCGAAGTTCCGTTCAAGCAGTGCGCCTTTAACCGGGCGCCGGTGAACGGAAAGTCGAACTCTGGAGAGCGGCATCGGCTGATCAGGAAACACCAGCCAGATGCCCACCGAAGGGGCGCGCGTTGAACGTCGGAGCATCGGCGAACTGCGTGCAATCTCTCAGGTACCGAGGACAGAGGGGTCATGTACCGAATCGCTACGCGGTTTGGGCTTTGCACGTTGCAGCCGGATGGTTTCACGCATCTGGCGCAGCTCAAAAAGCCGAAACCCCGAGCGGGTTCGACGCATGGCCTTTTTTTGTTTTCGCGCACGCCCGAGGCCCGCTCCATGTCTGATCTTCAACACACGCCCTTGCACGCCACTCACCTTGCGCTCAACGCACGCATGGTCGATTTCGGCGGCTGGGACATGCCCGTCAATTACGGCTCGCAGATCGACGAACACCATGCGGTGCGCACCGACGCCGGCATGTTCGACGTGTCGCACATGCGCGTCGTCGATTTCACCGGCGACAAAGCGCGCGAGTTCTTCAAGTACGCAATCGCCAACAACGTCGACAAACTCACCGTTCCCGGCAAGGCGCTCTATTCGTGCCTGCTGAACCCGGAAGGCGGCGTGATCGATGACCTGATCGTCTATTACTTCGCTAACGACAACTACCGCGTCGTCGTGAACGCCGGCACGGCTGAGAAAGACATCGCGTGGTTCGGCCATCTGAACGCGGAAGGCGGTTTTGGACTGACCATCACACCGCGACGCGACTTCGCGATCGTCGCCGTGCAGGGACCGAACGCACGCGAAAAAGTCTGGCAAGTGCTGCCGGAAACGCGTGACACCACCGCGGAACTCAAACCCTTCAACGCCGTGCAATTCCCGGCCAGCTCGTTCGGCGACGTCATGCTCGCGCGCACCGGCTACACGGGCGAGGACGGTTTCGAAATCGTGGTTCCGGCGACGCAAGTGGAAGCGTTCTGGAACGCATTGATCGCGCAAGGCGTGAAGCCTGCCGGCCTCGGCGCACGCGACACGCTGCGCCTGGAAGCCGGTATGAACCTGTACGGCCAGGACATGGACGACACGGTCTCGCCACTCGACGCCGGGCTCGCCTGGACCGTCGATCTGAGCGACACGAATCGCGCGTTCGTCGGCCGTGCCGCACTGGAAGCGAATGGATCGAAGGCGCGCTTTGTCGGCTTGATTCTGCAGAAGGAAAACGGCCGCGCGGGTGGCGTGCTTCGTGCTCACCAGAAAGTCGTCACGGCCGACGGTGAAGGCGAGATCACGAGCGGCACATTCTCGCCGTCGATGCAGGAATCCATCGCGTTCGCCCGGGTGCCAGCGAGCGTGAAACCGGGCGACAAAGTGCATGTCGTGATCCGCGACAAACAACTGCCTGCAAGCGTGGTAAAACTGCCGTTCGTGCGCAACGGCAAGGTGTTGGCGGCGCTTTAAAACGCCCGCAATCGCCTGCTGAAAAAGCCACGCACGACCCACCCTCAAAGACAACTGGAGCATCCGCATGAGCATCCCGGCCGACCTCAAATACACCGAATCGCACGAATGGGTGCGCACCGAATCCGACGGCACCCTGACCATCGGTATTACAGATCACGCACAGGAAGCACTGGGCGACGTCGTGTTCATCGAATTGCCGCCGGTGGGTAAGACCGTTGCGGCCGGCGACGCCATCGCGGTGATCGAATCGGTGAAGGCAGCATCCGATATCTACGCACCCGTATCCGGTGAAATCGTCGGCGCGAACGACGCGCTGACCGGCACGCCGGATCAGATCAACGGCACGCCGTACGAAAGCTGGCTCTTCAAGATCAAGCCCGCCGCCGACGCCAAGACGGATCGGCTGATCGATGCCGCTGCATACGGCACCTCGATCGGCGAGTAAAACTTTTCAACGACCGTGCGGCGTGCTTGGCGCTCAACAGCAAACCACGCCGCACCAGCAGGAACTCTCATGAAGCTCGAACACCCGGACCATCTGATGAATCGCTCATCCTTGTCGCTCGCCGCACTCGAATGCCACAACGCGTTCGCCCAGCGGCACATTGGCCCGGATGCGGCCGACCAGCACGCCATGCTCGAAGCGCTCGGTTTCGCCTCGCGTGCTGCGTTCATCGACGCGGTGATTCCCGAGTCCATCCGGCGTCAGGAAACGCTTCCGCTCGGCGCGTTCACGCAGCCAAAGAGCGAAGCAGAAGCGCTGGCGTCGTTAAGGAAACTCGCGGATCAGAACCTGGTGTTCAGAAACTACATTGGGCAAGGTTATTACGGCACGCACACGCCGGCCGTGATCCTGCGTAACGTGCTTGAAAACCCGGCGTGGTACACGGCATACACGCCGTATCAGCCGGAGATTTCGCAAGGCCGCCTGGAAGCGTTGCTCAACTTCCAGCAAATGATTATCGACCTGACGGGTCTCGCTATTTCGAACGCATCGCTGCTCGACGAAGCCACTGCCGCCGCCGAAGCCATGACGCTGCTGCAACGCGCGGGCAAGCCGAAATCGAACGTGTTTTATGTTGCCGAGGACGTGCTGCCGCAGACCATAGAAGTCGTGCAGACGCGCGCGAAACCGGCAGGTATTGAAGTGAAAGTCGGTCCCGCCGACGATGCCGCCAAAGCCAACGCATTCGGCGTGCTGCTGCAATACCCGGGCGCGAATGGCGATGTGCACGACTATCGCGCATTGACCGAAGCCGTGCATGCCGCCGGTGGTTTTGTGATCGCCGCCGCCGACTTGCTGTCACTCACGCTGCTGACCCCGCCGGGAGAATGGGGCGCGGATGTGGCTATCGGTAATACGCAGCGCTTTGGCGTGCCGGTCGGTTTCGGCGGCCCGCACGCCGCGTACATGGCCGTACGCGATGACTTCAAACGGCAAATGCCTGGCCGTCTGGTCGGCGTGACCGTCGATGCCCAAGGCAAGCACGCGCTGCGTCTCGCGCTGCAAACGCGTGAACAACATATCCGCCGCGAAAAGGCGACATCGAATGTATGTACGGCCCAGGCGCTCCTCGCGATCATGGCCAGCATGTACGCCGTGTACCACGGGCCGCAGGGTCTCAAGACCATCGCGTTGCGCGTGAATCGCGTCGCGTCGATCTTCGCTGCCGGCGTGCAAAAACTCGGTTACACGCTCGCGAACGAAACCTTCTTCGACACCGTCACCATCGTCAGCGGCACGAATACCACGGCGCTGCATCAGGCCGCGTCGGCAGTACACGTGAACCTGCGCCACATTGATGCAACGCACGTAGGCATTTCCGTCGATGAAACCACCACGCGCGACGACCTCCTGAAGCTCTTCGCGCTGTTCGCGGAAGTGGCGGGCAAGACGGAAACATTCGATATCGACGCACTGGATGCAGACGCAAAAGTCTCCTTGCCGAAATCGCTGGAACGCACGAGCGATTACCTCACGCATCCGGTGTTCAACCGTCATCACTCCGAGCATGAAATGCTGCGCTACCTGCGCAGTCTGGCGGACAAGGATCTCGCGCTCGACCGCACGATGATCCCGCTCGGTTCATGCACGATGAAGCTGAACGCAACGTCCGAAATGCTGCCGGTGACGTGGCCCGAATTCGCGCAGATTCATCCGTTCGCGCCGGCTGAGCAAACGGTCGGTTATCGCACGATGATCGATCAGCTCGAGCAAATGCTGGTTGCATGTACGGGTTACGCGGCGGTGTCGCTGCAACCGAACGCCGGCTCGCAAGGCGAATACGCCGGCCTGCTGATCATCCACGCGTATCACGAGTCGCGTGGCGAAGGGCATCGGAACATCTGCCTGATTCCGTCGTCCGCACACGGCACGAACCCGGCATCGGCGCAAATGGCCGGCATGCAGGTCGTGGTGGTTGCGTGCGATGAACAAGGCAACGTCGATATCGCCGACTTGAAGGCCAAGGCCGACAAGCACGCTGCGAATTTGGCGGCAATCATGATCACGTATCCGTCCACGCACGGCGTGTTCGAAGCGAACGTGCGCGAAATCTGCGAGATCGTGCATGCGCACGGCGGCCAGGTCTACGTCGATGGCGCGAACATGAACGCAATGGTCGGCCTGACCGCGCCGGGCCAGTTCGGCGGGGACGTTTCGCACCTGAACCTGCACAAGACTTTCTGCATTCCGCATGGCGGCGGCGGACCGGGCGTGGGTCCGGTTGCAGTCGGCGCGCATTTGGCCAAGTTCCTGCCGAACCAGCATTCGACCGGTTATCAACGCGATACAGCGGGGATTGGGGCGGTATCGTCGGCGCCTTATGGCTCGGCCGCCATTCTGCCGATCTCGTGGATGTATATCGCAATGATGGGCGCGCAAGGCCTCACGAGCGCCACCGAAAGCGCGATCCTCGCAGCGAACTACGTGGCGAAGCGTCTCGCTCCGCATTACCCCGTGCTGTACAGCGGCACGGGCGGCCTGGTCGCGCACGAGTGCATTCTCGATCTGCGTCCGTTGAAAGAAACCAGCGGCATTTCGGTCGATGACGTCGCGAAGCGCCTGATCGACTACGGTTTTCATGCGCCGACCATGAGCTTCCCGGTGCCGGGCACGTTGATGGTCGAGCCGACGGAATCGGAGTCAAAGGAAGAACTGGATCGGTTTGTCGATGCGATGATCGCCATTCGCGACGAAATTCGCGCGGTGGAGGAAGGCAAGTCGGATCGCGAAGACAATCCGCTGAAAAACGCGCCGCATACGGCAGCGGTGGTTGTGGCCGATGGCTGGAGCCACGCCTACTCGCGTGAAACGGCGGCATATCCGCTGACTTCGTTGATTGCACGCAAGTACTGGCCGCCAGTCGGCCGCGCCGACAACGCTTACGGCGACCGTAATCTGTTCTGCTCGTGCATTCCATTGTCGGAATATAGCGAATAAGCACGCGTTTCAACTGTCCGGCCTCCCTGAGGGCCGGACAGTTTTGCCGGAGTCACACAACACCAGATACCATCTCACCCGAACCAAGCCAATCAGGGAGTTTTGCATGGCGCGACAGGTGCGAGTGGTGAGTAAGACGTGGCGTGTTCCGGCGATGATCGCGGCTCTTGCGACATCGGCAATCACGGCGCAGAGCGCGTTTGCCGCAATGAATTTTTGCGCCGCGCCCGCGATGCAGACGAGCGAGCGCACGAATGCCGATCCGGGCGTGAAAGCATTGGTACAGATGGTCCAGTCGCGGCTGAACGACCAGCCGAAGGCGCGGGCCACGCTTCATACGGAAGGCACGTTGCCGCATCAGGGCATTCGCGACGAAAGCGAAGAAGCGGAAAAGGATCTCGGATTAATGCGCGACGCCGCGCTTGCGTGGCGCGCGACCGGCAACGAAGCGTATTTGCGGCTCGTGGACCGGTTTCTATTCGCCTGGGTCACAACGTACCAGCCGAGTTTCAATCCTATCGATGAAACGAATTTCGAGTCGCTGATCCTCGCCTACGACCTGACCGCGAGCGCCTTGCCGGTAAAGACGCGGAATGCGTCGAGCGCGTTCATCACGAAGCTGGTGACGGGATATATAGCGGATATCGACAAACAAAAGCGGCCTCTGACCGGCACGTATCGAAACAACTGGCAGAGTCACCGGATTAAGTTGATCGCGATGGGCGCGTTCACTATTGATGACCGCAAGCTGATTAACGCAGCGCAGCGTCTGTATGTGGAGCATATTGGAGACAACATTGCGCCGGACGGCTCGACCATCGATTTCGCCGAACGCGACGCGCTGCATTATGTCACTTACGATCTGCAGCCGCTGGTCACCGCCGCGCTCGCAGCGCGTCGCCATAACCGCAACTGGCTGGGTGAGCGCGCACAGTCGGGCGCGACGCTGGCCGCCGCGCTGAACTGGCTCACGCCGTACGCGCTCGGCACACGCACGCACGAAGAATTCGTTCATTCGACCGTGCCCTTCGATGCCACCCGCCGCGAGGCCGGCCTGCCCGGTTATTCGGGCACGTGGGATCCGAAACACGCGGCCGAATTGTTTCATCTATCGGCGCGGCTTGACGGGCGTTACACGCCCATTGCGCTGCGCCTGGCGCCCACGCCGCCGGCCTGGCTCGCGGTATGTCTACCGCTGCCGGCGCGCTGATTTTTTAGCAGCACCTTTGCAGGAGCAGTCATGGCAGTCAGCGTTTTCGATCTTTTCAAAATCGGCATCGGTCCGTCGAGTTCGCATACGGTCGGACCGATGCGGGCCGCCCTGATGTTCGTGCAGGGGCTCGAACGTGATGGTCTGCTGGACGCCACTGCCAGCGTGAAATGCGAGTTGTACGGCTCGCTTGGTGCAACCGGCAAGGGGCATGGTACGGACCGGGGCGTGATGCTCGGCTTGATGGGCGACGCGCCTGACACTGTCGATGCCGACACGATCAGCGCGCGTCTGGAAACCGTGCGCGCGACGAAAAAGCTTTTGCTGCTGGGCCGGCATGAGATTCCGTTCGTGCTGAAGGAACACATTGTGTTTCTGCGACAGGCGCTGGCTGAGCATCCGAACGGCATGAAACTCCACGCCTTCGATGCCGACGGCGTGTCATTGCGTGACTCGACCTATCTCTCGGTGGGCGGCGGTTTTGTGGTGACGGCGGGGGCGTCGAATGTGAAGGTGCTCACTGCGATTGAACAGTTGCCGTATGCGTTCCAGTCCGGCGATGAATTGCTTGCGTTGTGCCGTGAAACGGGCAAATCCGTGGCGCAATTGATGTGGGAAAACGAGCGTGTGTGGCGTAGCGAAGAGGAGATTCGTGCGGGCTTGCTGCGCATTTGGGACGTGATGCAGTCGTGCGTGAAGCGCGGTTGCGGAATCGATAACCCCGACGCCGATGGCTGCCTGCCCGGTCCCTTCCAGGTTAAACGGCGCGCGCCGGTGTTGTATCGGGCGCTGGTCGACAAACCCGAGCAGGCGCTGCGCGATCCGCTTTCCATGATCGACTGGATCAACCTGTACGCCATTGCGGTGAACGAGGAAAACGCGGTGGGCGGGCGTGTGGTGACGGCGCCGACCAACGGTGCGGCAGGGATTATTCCGGCGGTGCTGCATTACTACGACCGGTTCGTGCCGGGGTCGAATGCGCAGGGCGTGATTGATTTTCTGCTGACGGCGGCGGCTATCGGAATTCTGTACAAGATGAACGCTTCCATTTCGGGTGCCGAGGTCGGGTGTCAGGGTGAAGTAGGCGTGGCATGTTCAATGGCGGCGGCGGCGTTAGCGGCGGTCATGGGCGGAACGCCGACGCAGGTTGAAAACGCGGCCGAGATCGGGATGGAACATAACCTCGGGCTGACTTGCGATCCGGTTGGCGGGATGGTGCAGATTCCATGCATCGAACGCAATGCGATGGGGTCGATGAAAGCGGTGAATGCTGCGCGCATGGCCATGCGAGGAGATGGCAGCCATTATGTGTCGCTCGATTCCGTCATCAAAACCATGATGCAAACCGGCGCCGATATGAAAACCAAATACAAGGAAACGTCACGGGGTGGGTTGGCGGTGAACATTGTTGAGTGTTGAGGTTGCCGGCGCCAGCAGAACCAGCAAAACCCCTCCCTAGCGCCGGCGCCCCGCCCAAGCGTAAGCTATGAAATCCCCTGCCCACCGCTAGCGCGAAACCTTCTGGGAGATTTCATCGCATGACATCTGCTGTCTCGTCCCCCAACACCCTTCCGACGACCGGCGCACGCCTGGTTGTCGATGCACTGCTCACACACGGCGTTGAACGCGTCTTCTGCGTTCCCGGCGAAAGCTTCCTCGCTATCCTGGATTCCCTCCACGACGAAACCAGCCGCATCCAGACCATCGTCTGCCGCCACGAGGCCGCCGCGGCAAACATGGCCGAAGCGATCGGCAAACTGACCGGCCGCCCCGGCGTGGCGCTGGTCACCCGCGGCCCGGGCGCAACGCATGCATCGATTGGCGTGCACACGGCGTTCCAGGATTCCACGCCCATGATCCTGTTGATCGGCCAATGCGCACGCGAACACATGGACCGCGAGGCATTTCAGGAAATCGACTACCGGCGCATGTTCGGGCAAATGACGAAGTGGGTCGCCCAAATCGACGATCCGCGTCGAATCCCCGAATATCTGAGCCATGCATTCCATATTGCGACCTCCGGCCGGCCCGGCCCGGTCGTGCTCGCCTTGCCGGAAGACGTGCTGAGCGACGCATGCGAAGCCGTGCCGGGCGCGCCGCGTTATCAGCGTGTGGCAGCCTCCCCGGCGCCGGCGCAAATCGCCCGTTTGAACGAGATGCTCGCGGCATCGAAGAAACCCTTTGTCATTGCCGGCGGCAGCGGATGGACGCCCGAAGCCACAGCGGATTTCGCACGCTTCGTGGAAACTTGGCAGTTGCCGGTCGGCTGCGCCTTCCGCTTCCAGGACACACTGAACAACAACCACCCCAACTACGCCGGCGACGTCGGCCTCGGGATCAATCCCGCCCTCGCCGCACGCATCGACGAAGCCGACTTGCTCCTGGTCCTGGGTCCCCGAATGGGCGAGTCGACAACCGGTGGTTACACGTTGCTCGACATACCCAAGACGACACAAACGCTGATCCACGTGCACCAAGGCGCCGAAGAACTGGGGCGCGTGTATTCGGCAGATCTGCCGATTGTTTCGGGCATGCCGGAGATGGTGTCGGCGCTGGTCGCGCTCAAGCCGCCCGCAGTCATCCCCTGGAGCGGCGCCATTGAAACGGCGCATGACGCGTATCTCGCGTGGCGCAAGCCGCGGCCAATGCTCGGCGATGTCCAGCTCGGCGAGATCATGGAGCAACTCAGCGAACGTCTTCCCGCCGACGCCATCGTCACGAACGGTGCCGGGAATTACGCGACGTGGTTGCATCGACACTATGCGTATCGGCATTTCCGGTCGCAGGTTGCGCCAACGAGTGGTGCGATGGGTTATGGCGTACCCGCCGCGATCGCCGCGAAGTCGCTGTATCCGGAACGGGTCGTGGTGGCGTTTGCAGGGGACGGATGTTTCCTGATGTCGAGCCAGGAGCTGGCCACGGCAATGCAGTACAAGCTCGCGGTGATATTCGTGGTGGTGAACAACCAGCAATACGGCACGATCCGCATGCATCAGGAGCGTCACTATCCGAACCGCGTGCATGGCACGGCGCTGACAAACCCCGACTTCGCAGCCTATGCGCGCGCATTTGGAGCACATGGGGAACTGGTCGAATCGACGGCGCAATTCATGCCCGCATTCGAGCGCGCCGTGAAGACGGGATTGCCATCGGTGATAGAAATCAGGATTCCGCAGGATGCGAGCACCCCGGCGGCAACGTTGGATCAGGTAAGGCAGCAAGGGGAGAAGTTACGGCAAAAGTGAGCGCCAGCCACGCACCGTGGCGGCCACAAACATTCGCGAGAAAGCGGGTTTCACAAAGACCCGCATGCAAGAGCCAGATCCAGGCTCAAGCAACCGCTAAAGCGAACACAATCCAGGAGACGCAAGACCATGGCATCGCAAGCATTTTTGCAGGCAAGAGACTTTCTGCTGCGTCATCGCGACGACTACGCCACCGCGTATAAAGACTTCACGTGGCCCGAACTGACGGAGTTCAACTGGGCGCTCGACTGGTTCGATGAATACGCACGCAGCAATCTCGATCCGGCGCTGTGGGTGGTCGAAGAGAACGGCGACGAGACGAAGCTCTCGTTTGCGGAGTTATCGGCGAGATCGAATCAGTTGGCCAACTGGTTGAGGCAGCAAGGCGTCCAGCGAGGCGACCGGATCTTGCTGATGCTACCGAACCAGCCGGCGCTCTGGGAAACCATGCTCGCCGCCATGAAGCTCGGCGCCGTCACCATTCCGGCGACCATGTTGCTGACGCCGGCAGACATTGCCGACCGCATGACGCGCGGTGAAGTGAAGCATGTGATCGTGGCGTCGAGTGAAACCGCGAAGTTTGATTCCATCGATAAAACCACGACGCGCATAACCGTAGCCATCCCGCAGAGCGCTGCGTTGCCCGCAGGCTGGCTGAACTTCGCCGATGCGTTTAATGAAAGCCCCTCGTTCGAGCCTGAAGGCAGGACGCTCGCGACAGACCCACTGCTGCTGTATTTCACGAGCGGCACGACAAGTCGCCCGAAGCTCGTGCTGCACAGCCATCAGAGTTATCCGGTCGGGCATTTGTCGACCATGTACTGGATCGGCCTGAAACCCGGCGATGTCCATCTCAACATCAGCTCGCCCGGCTGGGCCAAGCACGCGTGGAGTTGCGTCTTCGCCCCGTGGAACGCGGGCGCGACCGTGTTCATCCACAACACGTCGCGCTTCAGCGCGAAGGCCACGCTGGAGGCGCTCGTCAAGCATCAGATCACCACGCTGTGCGCGCCGCCGACCGTCTGGCGCATGATGATCCAGGAAGATTTATCGGCATATAAGGTGCATTTGCGCGAGGTCGTCGGCGCGGGTGAACCGTTGAATCCGGAGATTATCGAGCGCGTGAAAAAGGCCTGGAACCTCACGTTACGCGATGGTTTCGGCCAGACCGAAACCACGGCGGAGATCGCGAATTCGCCGGGGCAGCCGATGAAGCCGGGATCAATGGGCAGGCCATTACCCGGCTACCGCATCACGCTGCTCGATCACGACGACAACCCCGCGCAGGAAGGCGAACTCGCGCTGATCCTCGACCCCAAGCCGCTCGGCTTGATGGACGGTTACGTGGACGATCCGTCGAAGACGCAGGAGACCATGCGTGGCGGCCTCTATCGTACGGGCGATGTAGCGTCCATCGACGACGATGGTTACTTTACCTACGTAGGCCGCGCCGACGATGTCTTCAAGGCATCGGATTACCGCATCAGTCCGTTCGAGCTGGAGAGCGTGCTGATCGAACATCCGGCGGTGGGCGAAGCGGCCGTGGTGCCGAGTCCGGATCCGCTGCGTTTATCGGTGCCGAAAGCGTTTGTCGCCTTGCGCAACGGTTATGAACCGACGAAGGAAACCGCCGGCGAGATCCTCAAGTTCGCCGCGCAGAAACTGGCTGCGTACAAGCGCATTCGACGCATCGAGTTTTATGAATTGCCGAAGACCATCTCGGGCAAGATCCGTCGCGTGGAACTAAGGAAAACTGAAGAAGCAAGAAGCGGCGATGTGCGGCGGGAGAATGAATACTGGGAGGAGGATTTCGGCAGGTAGCATGCCAAGAAAAAGCCCCGCTGCGCAGAACGCATGCGGGGCCTGCAATCACTTCACACCAACTTACTTGCCACCCACGCTTTGCAGCGTCGTCCACTTGCCGTCGACGACCTTGTACAGCGTGATGCCGCCGTTCTTCAAATCGCCCTTCGAGTCATACGCGAGCTGCTTCGACGTCACGCCGGGCATGTCGGTCTTCGCGAGCAGCGGCAGGTACTTCGCCGGGTCGGTCGAGTTTGCGGCCTTCATCGCCGAGAACATAGCCATTGCGCCGTCGTACGCGTACGGCGAGTACGTTTGCACATCTTCGTTGAAGCGCGCCTTGTACTTCGCGACATAAGCCGCGCCACCCGGCATTTCATCGAGCGGCAAACCAGCCAGCGACGCCACCGTGCCGTCGGCTGCGTTGCCGGCGATCTTCAGGAATGTGTCGGTCTTGACCATTTCGCCCGCCATCAACGGCGCACGCATGCCCAGCGTCTTCATCTGCTTGACCATAGGGCCAGCTTGCGAATCCGCACCGCCGTAGTACACAAGGTCAGGATTCAACGACTTGATCTTGGTCAGGATGGCCTTGAAGTCAACGGCCTTGTCGTTGGCATATTCACGATCCACGATGGTCGCGCCCGACGCCTTCGCGGCCTTCTCGAACTGGTCCGCAAGACCCTGGCCATACGCCGTGCGGTCATCGACAATCGCAATCTTCTTCATCTTCAGCGTCTTCACCGCAAACTCGCCGGCCACCGATCCTTGCTGCGTGTCGGAAGTCATCATGCGGAACGCGGTCTTGTAACCTTGCGTCGTGTATTCCGGCGCGGTTGCCATTGCGATTTCGGGAATGCCGGCGTTCGCGTAGATGCGCGAAGCGGGGATCGTCGTACCCGAGTTGAAGTGACCGAGCATGCCCTTGACGTTGTCGTCCACCAGCTTTTGCGCAACGGTCGTGCCGGTGCGCGGGTCAGCCTGGTCATCAGCGGAATCGAGCACGATGCGAATCGGCTTGCCGCCGATCACGGGCTTGGTCGCGTTGAAATCTTCAACCGCGAGCACCACGCCGTTCTGGAAATCCTTGCCGTAGTGCGCTTGCGCGCCGGTCATCGGGCCGGCGAATCCTACCTTCACGTCTTCAGCGGTTTGAGCCTGAGCTGTTGCAGCAACCGACAGACCGGCGACCAGCATTGCTGCTGCCAGCTTCTTCATCGTGTAATCCATAAACTCTCCTGATTCCCATGTAAGTGGCAGCGTGTGCCGGGATCGCCGTGCCTGCTGCCGTTTGTTTGAGCCAACCCGCTGTGCCGAATACAGCTCAGCCGATCGTCATCAAATTCGCATTGCCGCCCGCGGCCGCCGTGTTCACGCTCACCGAGCGTTCCGTCAGCAACCGTTCGAGCGCGTAATCCTGCTCGCCGTCGTGGGCGTTGTCGACGAACGCTCCCGCCGGCACACCCTGCACCGAGACGATCGGTCCCGGGCGTTTCGCGACATCCTTCACCAACGCCATCAATTCGTCGCTGTCGCCTTCGAACAAGACTGCATCGAAAGCCGCATCCTGGCCCTTGCTCGTCGATGCATACGGCTTGATCGACGCCGGCAGCGCTGCCACGAGCTGCTCACCGGCCGCACCGGAAAACAGCGCCTTATTGCCCGTTGCGAGCACCGCGGCGAGTTGCGCGCGCGCGCCGCTTGCCGTCGCTGCCACGCACAGCACTGTGCCGCGTGCGCCGAGCGTGTAGGTGTTGCGCTCACCGGTCGGACCGGGCAGCACGGCGGTCGCGCCGGCCATGACATGTTGCAGATGGCCTTCGCAACGTGCCGCCGTTTGCGGATCGCGCTCGGCAATAGCCCAGTCGCGCAGCGCGGTCAACGCGGCCGGTGTTGCGTTCGCGGTCGTCTGGTCCACGATCAGCGCGCTTTCCAGCGATTTCGGCAAGCCCGTGGGACGCTTGGCAAGGAGCCGCTGCAAGTACAGCGCGCCGCCCGCTTTCGGTCCCGTGCCCGACAAACCTTCGCCACCGAACGGCTGCACGCCGACCACCGCGCCAATCACGTTCCGGTTCACATAGATGTTGCCCACGTGCGCGCGGCTCACCACGTGCGCGATGGTTTCATCAATACGCGTATGGATGCCCAGCGTCAGCCCGTAACCCGTCGCTTTGATTTGGTCGAGCAGTTTATCAAGATGTGCCCGGCGATACCTCACCACATGCAGGACCGGACCAAACACTTCGCGCTTCAACTCGTCGATGGAATCAAGTTCGATCAACGTCGGCGGGACAAACGTACCTTGTGCACAGCCTTCAGGCACGGGCAACTGCACGACATTGCGGCCCTTCTCGCGCATCGCTGCAATGTGCGCGTCGATGCTCTGCTTCGCTTCGGCATCGATCACAGGGCCGACATCGGTGGAAAGCCGGTCGGGATTCCCCATCGAAAGCTGCTGCATAGCGCCGGTGAGCATGTTGAGCGTGCGATCCGCGACGTCGTCCTGCAGGCACAACACACGCAGCGCCGAACAGCGTTGACCCGCGGAATCGAAGGAAGACTGCAATACGTCCGCGACCACTTGCTCAGCCAGCGCCGACGAATCGACGATCATCGAGTTCTGTCCGCCCGTCTCCGCGATCAGCGGAATCGGGCGGCCATCCGGGTCGAGCCGTTCGGACAAGGTCTTGTTGATCAGGCGCGCGACTTCCGTCGATCCCGTGAACATCACGGCACGCGTACGCGGGTCGGCAACCAGCGCCGCGCCCACGGTTTCACCATTGCCCGGCAGCAGTTGCACCGCGCCCGGCGGCACGCCGGCTTCGCGCAGGATGCGCACGGCTTGCGCTGCGATCAGCGGCGTCTGTTCCGCCGGCTTCGCGAGCACCGGATTACCTGCAGCGAGTGCTGCAGCCACTTGTCCCATGAAGATCGCGAGCGGGAAGTTCCACGGGCTGATGCAGACCACGGGGCCCAGCGGACGGTGCGTGTCGTTGGAAAACTCGCTGCGGATCTGCGTCGAGTAATAACGCAGGAAGTCGATCGCTTCGCGAATCTCCGACACCGCATTCGCCAGCGATTTACCCGCTTCGCGCACCACCAGGCCCATCAGCGTATGCATCTGCGCTTCGAGCAGGTCGGCTGCGCGGGCGAGGCAATCGGCGCGTTCATCGACGGGCGTCGATTGCCAGATCGGCGCGGCGGCAACAGCGTTCGAAATCGCCAGCGCGACTTGCTCCGACGTCGCGTCGACCACTGTGCCTACGAGGTCGCGCAAGTCGGCCGGGTTACGGACATCGCGTGCAACGCCCTCTACGGAATCAGTGGCTTCCAACATAGGCTGCGCGCGCCACGGATGATTCGCGCTCGCCAGCAATGCCGACGACAACGACGCCAGCCGATGCTCATTCGACAGATCGAAGCCCATCGAATTGAGGCGCTCGCTGCCGAACAACTGGCGCGGCAACGCGATCTTTGCATGAGGCAGACCGAGCGGCGTGAGCTTGGAAGCTTCGTCGATAGGGTCCTGCACCAGGTCGCTGACGGGAATCGTTCTGTCGGCAATGCGGTTCACAAACGACGTATTCGCGCCGTTCTCGAGCAGACGGCGCACGAGATACGCGAGCAGCGTTTCGTGCGTGCCGACAGGCGCATACACGCGGCACGGCCGGTTGAGCTTGTCGCGCCCGGTGACTTCTTCGTACAGCGGTTCGCCCATGCCGTGCAGGCACTGGAACTCGTACTGACCCGGGTAATAATTTCCGCCAGCGAGATGATAGATAGCCGACAGCGTGAACGCGTTATGGGTGGCGAATTGCGGATAGACGGCATCGGGCGCGCCGAGCAGTTTCTTCGCGCAGGCCACGTAGGAAATGTCGGTGTAGATCTTGCGCGTATAGACCGGATAACCTTCGAGGCCATCGACTTGCGCGCGCTTGATCTCCGAATCCCAGTACGCGCCTTTAACCAGTCGAACCATGATCCGATGACGGCTGCGACGCGCCAGATCGATCAAATAATCGATCACAAACGGGCAGCGTTTTTGATAAGCCTGCACCACGAAACCGATGCCGTTCCAGCCGGCCAGTTCCGGATCGAAGCACAGCGCTTCGAGCAGATCGAGCGAAATTTCCAGCCTGTCAGCCTCTTCCGCATCGATGTTCAAGCCAATGTCGTAACGCCGCGCGAGCAGGGCCAGCGCTTTCACGCGCGGCAGCAACTCGGTCATCGTGCGTTCCTGCTGCGAGCGCGAGTAACGCGGATGCAGCGCGGACAGCTTGATGGAAATCCCCGGGCCTTCGTAAATGCCGCGCGATCCGGCCGCCTTGCCGATCGCGTGAATGGCCTGCTCGTACGACGCGTAATAGCGAACCGCATCCTCTTCCGTCGTCGCGGCTTCGCCGAGCATGTCGTAGGAATAACGGAAACCGCGCGCTTCGAACTTGCGGCTGTTTGCGAGCGCTTCCGAAATCGTCTCGCCCGTAACGAATTGTTCGCCCATCAACCGCATGGCCATGTCGACGCCCTTGCGGATCAGCGGCTCACCACCGCGTCCGATCAGGCGCGTCAACGCCGACGACAATCCCGCTTCGCTATTCGTCGTCACCAGCTTGCCGGTGATCATCAGGCCCCACGTCGCCGCGTTCACGAACAGCGACGGCGCCTGGCCCATATGCGAGCGCCAGTCGCCCTTGCTGATCTTGTCGCGGATCAGCGCGTCGCGCGTGGCGCGATCGGGAATGCGCAGCAGGGCTTCCGCGAGGCACATCAACGCGACGCCTTCCTGGCTGGACAGCGAAAACTCATGAATCAGCCCTTCGACACCACCGCCCGTCTGTTTCTTGCGCAGCGCTTCGACAAGCTTCGTCGCCATGGCATTCGTTTCAGCGGCGACGTTGGCCGGCAGCCGTGCCTGGCCGATCAGGAACGGCACGCATTCCGGTTCCGGACGCCGGTATGCGGCCGTGATCGCGGCGCGCAGCACGGATTGCGGCTGCACGTTCTGGGCGAAATCGAGGAAGGGATGCGGCGCACCGTCTTCTTCGGAGTCGGCATGCCCGGAGGGTTCCAGCGTATCGGCTGAACCCATTGCACCGGACAGTTCAGGTGGCAACTGTCCATGTTCGATGCGTTCGAGGTACGCGAAGATGGCTTGCTTGATGAGCCAGTGCGGGGTCCGTTCGAGCCGCGTGGCGGCGTCTCTCAGGCGGGTGCGCAGCAGATCGTCGACTTTGACGCCCAGGGTGGTGCTCGCCATATATCCTTCCTTGCCGGAATCGGAACCGGCGATAGCTTGAAAAGTGGCCGAATCGTAACCCGCTCATAAAAAAGGTGCAACCACATTTCGAGACGGGTTGCACCTTTCAAAAATCCTTTTGGAACAAGGGATTACGGGTAATTGAGTATGGCGGGTTGGGCTAGGCCTGCTCTAGGATTTCGCGTTTGATAATTTTTCTTGGGTCACCCCTAATTAATTGCTGCCTGGTGCCGATAAGAACTGGTACGGCCATACCAGCGATGAAACTTTGCGGGCCGTCTAAACATTCAGCCGCACGGTTTCGGGGAGAAGAGGATATGAGCACCTGGATGATTTTTTGCAGCGTTTGGGCGATAAGCGCGTTATGCGTGGTGCTGTTCATCCGCGGCGCGCATCCTTACGTTGAGCGGCCCGACGGCGACAGCCGGGACAACGGGAATGACTTGACGGTAGGCGGCCTGACGGTCGCACGCGTGCAGGGCACGGACCGCGGCAATAGCTGAAGAAAGCTGTGCGAGGACGCCGGGCAGCGCGCGGCTAAAAACCGTTCACCGGCGCGCGAGCTACGCTAAATATCGAGGGGATCGACCTCGACGTTCCATCGGATCACGCCTTTTACCTTGAGACTGCGTAACGCCGGCTGCCAGGCCCGCAACGCATTCTGCAACACAGCCCGCGACGCACATTCCAGCAGCAACTGCGCGCGGTGCACGTTAAACACCTTCACTATGGTCAGCGGCACCGCGTCGTACACGGTCACGCGTTCAGCGCCGGCCAGCGTGGCGAACTCCGCTGCCGCTGCACCCAGAAAGTGCAGCGCGGCCTCGAGCGTGCGCCCTTCGGCGCGAAGCATCGCCTGATAAACGAACGGCGGCAGATGCGCGTCGCGGCGCTCAGCCAGCGTGGAGTTGGCAAAACCAACGTAATCGTGCCGGGCCAGCGCGTGATAAAGCGCGTGCCGCGCGTAGCGCGTCTGGATCATCACTTCACCCGGCAAGCCTGCGCGCCCGGCGCGGCCGCTCACCTGCATCAACTGGGCAAAAAGCCGCTCGCTTGCGCGGAAATCGTGGGAGAAAAGCGCGGTATCGGCGTTGAGCACGCCGACCAGCGTCACACGCTGAAAGTCGTGGCCCTTCGCGATCATCTGCGTGCCGACGAGGATATCGACCTCGCCCGCGTGGACATCGGAGAAAAGGGCCTGTGCGCTGCCCTTGCGCCGCGTGCTGTCGGCATCGATACGTAACACCCGTGCTCCCGGCACCGCCGTCGCGAGCGTTTCTTCCACACGCTGCGTGCCGCGGCCCATCGGCGCGATATCCACATTGCCGCAATCCGGGCAGGACTTGGGAATCCGCGATTCCCAGCCGCAATGGTGGCAACGCAGCGCGCGTTCGGGCTTGTGAAGCACGACATAGGCGCTGCATCGCGGACAACCGGCAACCCAGCCGCAGGCGTCGCACGAAAGAATCGGCGCGTAACCGCGCCGGTTGAGGAACACGAGGCTCTGCTCGCCGCGTTCCAGGCGCGCTTTCATCGCGGCAATGAGCGGCCCCGACAAGCCCTCCACCGAGGCCCGTCCGCGCTGCCGCTCCTCTTCCAGGTCGATCAGCCGGACGCTCGGCAGAACCGCCGTTGCCACGGCGCGCCGCGTCAGCGTGAGCTTGGTGTATCGGCCCTGCTCGGCCTGCCACCAGCTTTCGAGCGATGGCGTCGCCGACCCCAGCACAACCGGAATCTCCAGCTTGTTCGCCCGATAAACCGCGAGATCGCGCGCCGAATAGCGCAAGCCTTCCTGCTGCTTGTAGGCGGGATCGTGTTCCTCATCGACAACAATCAGCGCCAGCTTCGGCAACGACGCCAGGATCGCCAGGCGCGTCCCGAGCACGAGCCGCGCGCGGCCTGTGTGCGCCGCGAGCCAGTTGCGCGCACGTTCGCCTTCGGCCAGCCCGCTATGCATTGTCACGATGGCCCCCTCCGGCAACGCGGCAAAACGCGTGCGGAATGCGGCTTCGAATTGCGGCGTGAGGTTGATTTCCGGGACCAGCACGAGCGCTTGCGCGTCGGGGCGCGACCCGAGCAGATCGGCCAGTGCGTGGAGATAGACTTCGGTTTTGCCGCTGCCCGTCACGCCGTGCAGCAGGAACGCAGCAAAGCCTTTCGCGCCGGTAATGGCATTGACGGCGTCGGACTGCTCCGCGGTCAGTTGCGGCAAAAGCACGTCGCTCGCGTGCAGCGCGGCCTTTTCAACCGCGGGCGCGAGCGCAATGTCCTGCTCCGGCCCATCACCGGTTTCCAGCGATACCCATCCGCGCATCTGCCATTCATCGAGCGTCGCACGTGCTTTCGGATGCAGTGCGCGCGCCTCGGCGGCCGGCAACGTGGGATTCGCGGCGAGGGCATCGGCGAGACGGCGCAGCGCGGTCGCGCGCGCCGGAAGCGCGTCGGGCAGATTTGCGCGCCCTTCTGGCATCAGCCGATACCGCTCCTCCGGCGCGAGCAATTTCGCCCAGCGCGAGGCGTCGCGCAGAACTTGCGGCAACGCGGGCAGCGCCACTTCGCCCAGGCCGCGCTGGTAATACTCAGCCGCGAACAGCGTCAACGCGCGCCATTCATCGGCGAGTGGCGCGAGCGTGCTGCAAATGGCCGCCACATCGCGCAACTTGTCCGCGGGCACGTCGGTGTGATCGGTGACCTCGCAAATCAGGCCGACCGCGTCGCGACGTCCGAACGGAATCCGTACCAGCATGCCGGGCAGCGGCGTTGCGGCCAGATCGTATCGATAGTCGAAAAGCGTCGGTAGAGGGTGGTCCAGCGCGACCCGGACAAAGACGCTCACTTGACGCACCCGCCGCAAGCCATGCTGGTGCAACTACTCAACCTGAGCATAGGGCTGTGCGTGACGTAGTTAAAGTGAAACATCACAATCGACGCTAAGCTGCGGATTATTTTTGAGATTTCCAAGCTTTCCACAGGCCTGTGGATAACTTTGTTGAGAACTTTGATTGACAGGGACAAAAATTGGCGATCTCGCTTGTTGTGTGCGGTAGCCCACATTCCGGGTCGTTCTCAAATTTCTCTTATTAATCATGTATTTGAAGACACAAAACATGCCCTCATGATGACGCTTAGGTCTGATTTGAAGATTGCGCGCCGCAACGTACAAAATGTGCATAAGTCAACTCTTGACATCGGCGGAACGGCCAATCTACGGGCATGTCGCGGCATTCTTGCCTTGCGGCCCAAACGTTAAACGTGAACTTTTCGTGACGCAGAGCAGCAATCTTTTTTGACCAAATGTCAGTTCTTTGCGCGAATGGCACGGCTATGGCGATGAACTTCATCGACCAGTTCCGCCACCTTCTCCGGACGCGTGAACTGCGAAATACCGTGGCCGAGATTGAAGACATGGCCAGGAAAATTGCCGAAGCTGTCGAGTACGGCGCGCGCCTCGGTGCGAATCACGGCCGGCGACGCAAACAGCACCGATGGATCGATGTTGCCCTGGAGCGCGACCCGGTCGCCCACTTTTTCGCGCGCCTGGCGCAGGTTCACGGTCCAGTCGAGCCCGACCGCGTCCACGCCGATTGCCGCGATCTGTTCCAGCCACAGGCCGCCGCCCTTCGTGAACGTGATGACCGGCACCTTGACGCCGTCGTGCTCGCGTTTCAATCCGGCGACCACCTTCGCGATGTAGTCAAGCGAGAAGCGTTGATACGCGCCATCGGCCAGCGCACCGCCCCAGGTGTCGAAGATCATCACGGCTTGCGCGCCCGCTTCGATCTGCGCGTTCAGATAAGCGACGACCGCCTGCGCGTTGATATCGAGAATACGATGCATCAGGTCCGGCCGGGTGTAGGCCATGGCCTTGACCGTGTGGTGATCGGGCGATCCGCCGCCTTCCACCATGTAGCAGGCGAGCGTCCAGGGGCTGCCCGAAAAACCGATCAGCGGTACTTTCTGGCGGCCTTGCGCGTCGGTAAGCGCGCGACGGATTTGCGAGACGGCGTCGGTCACGTAGCGCAGCGTGTTGTCGATATCCGGCACGTGCAGCTTCGCGACGTCCTCTTCCGTGCGAACCGTGCGCTCGAATCGCGGGCCTTCTCCCTGGACGAAATTCAGGCCGAGGCCCATTGCGTCGGGAATGGTCAGGATGTCCGAGAACAGGATGGCGGCGTCGAGCGGGAAGCGCTCCAGCGGCTGAAGCGTGACTTCCGTTGCGTAATCGGGATTGGTCGCGAGGCCCATGAAACTACCGGCACGCGAACGCGTGGCGTTGTATTCGGGCAGGTAGCGTCCTGCCTGACGCATCAGCCAGATCGGCGTGTAGTCGGTGGGCTGGCGCTGCAATGCGCGCAGGAAAGTGTCGTTGAGGAGTGTGGAAGGCACGTGGCTTGGAGCGTAGGGCAAAGGGGCATTCTACCGGACGGGGGTTTGCGTTCGTACTCGTGGCCCGGGGTTTTTGGGGTAGCGGCGGGTGCCGGCCTGATCCTCCTCAAACAGGGTGCGAACCACGGACCCCTTCGATATCATCGGCGACTGAAATAATCTCTCGAGGAGTGTCGATGAAAGTTCTTGCCCCAGGTTGCGTGTCGCTTCGCGGTGTCTTTCGCACAGGTGCTTGCGCCCTGCTGCTCGGCCTCGGCTTCGCCATCGGCGCGCAGGCGCAAACCGTGCAGGCGGGCAGCATCACCGCGGCACCTGCTGCTACGTTACCCGCAACCGCGCCCGCTCCATCGAGACTCGACGACATCCTCGCCCGCGGCACGCTGCGCGTCTGCACCACGGGCGACTACAAGCCGTACTCGTTCCTGAGGCCGGACGGCCAGTTCGAAGGCATCGACATTGATGCCGCGCAAAATCTCGCGCAGTCGATGAACGTCAAAGCCGAGTTCATCAAGACCTCGTGGTCGAACCTGATGAACGATTTCGTCGCGAAGTGCGACATCGCGGTCGGCGGGGTTTCAACCTCGCTCGAACGCCAGAAACGCGCGTTCTTCACCCAGCCGTACATGGTCGACGGCAAGACACCCATCGTCCGCTGCGCCGACGTCGATAAATACCAGACCGTCGCGCAAATCGATCAACCTGGCGTGCGCACCATCGTCAACCCGGGCGGCACGAACGAGAAGTTCGCGAAGCAGTTCTTCACGCATTCGCAGCTGATCGAGTACCCGGACAACGTGACGATCTTCAAGCAGATCCTCGACAGCCAAGCCGACGTGATGGTCACCGACGCCTCCGAAACGCTGCTCCAGCAAAAGCTCAATCCCGGCTTGTGCTCGGTCCATCCGGACAAGCCGTTCCAGTTCGGAGAAAAGGCGTACTTGCTGCCACGCGGCGACGTGGTGTTCCAGCAATACGTCGATCAATGGCTGCACCTGTCGCGCTCGACAGGCGAGTTTCAGGTGGTGCTCGATAAATGGCTGAAATGAGGGCCGGGGCGGCCGGAGTCAGGCCGCCTTTTTCCTCTCACCGCCTAACGCAGGCCAGATTCAGCGTGCTTGAAGCTTTTCGTAATATCTATGTAAGTTGATGTCGCTCGGCATCGAAAAGTCAACGCGCTGCATGTAACAATTCACCGAAGCGCGCCGACGTTTTTTTCATCCAGGCTGTTGCCGCTTTCGAATGCGCCTGGATCCGGCCGAAGCCGTGCGTCATGTCGTGCGCGTCGATAACCTCGGTGCGCCCGCCATTTGCTTCCAGAAAACGCGCAAATTCGTGAGCGTCGTCGTAAAGCGGATCGTAGGCTGCAGCGACGATCAACGCCTGCGCCGGCGTCCGATCGTAGGATTGCGCAAGCGGGAATGCGCGCACGTCGTCATCGGCAGGCGGTTCGGCCGTGAGAAATTGGGCCCAGTAAAAGCGCATCTCGTCGGTGGACAAGCCCGGCCCTTCCGCGTTGGCCGTAAAGCTGCCGCCTTCGAAACGGCAGCGCGCCACCGGATAGATCAACAACTGCGCCGTGACCAGACCCGCCACCCGATCGTTCGCAGCACGCGCAGCCACGGCCGCAAGATGACCACCGGCGCTGTCGCCAGCTACGCCCAGCCGGTTGGTTGCAAAGCCCAGACGCGAACGATGCTCGGCGAGCCACAGCAGCGCGTCGAGCGCATCCTCAACAGGCACGGGGAACGGATGCTCCGGCGCCATCCGGTAATCCACGCTCACTACCGCGCAATGCGAGTCCGCGGCGAATCGCGCGACCATCAGGTCGTGCGTATCCAGGTCCCCGACCACCCAGCCGCCGCCATGCAGATAGACCACGAGAGGTAACGGCTTCCTGGCCCCCGCCGGCCGATAAACCCGCGCCCGCAGGGTACGCCCGTCGAGCGGCAGGACCGTGTCTTCAACATCCACCCCAGCCGGGCGCGGCGCGGCGAACTCACGCGCGACGTCCTGGAACTGCCGCCGGATAGCGATTGGTCCAGCATCAGCCGGCAGCTCGGGGAACGCTGTGGCAACCTTGGCGTAGTAAGCGAGAAGGTCTGCGTCGATGGTCATGCGGTTGTCTCCAGTGCGGTTCGCCGCCCGGTCGGGTCGACGGTTTTTGATTGTCCTTAAAATCGACATATCGCGCTCAGCAGCGCAAGCATTTTCTAACAGCCGCCGAAATATCGGCTTGTAAATCACAATAATCGGCAAAATGTGGCCGGAATAATCGCTGAGCCTTGTGCGCCAAGGGTTACAACCTGAAACACTTTGTTACGGTGATGCCCGGATTATTCGCCCACAATCTCTTCAACGGTCTCAACACGGATGTGATCGGGTGCAGCGTTGGTGAACTACAACGTCCAGTTGCACTGATCGGTCGGCCTGGTGCCGAATCCCGCCTACAGGGACATGTTTGTTGCGGTCGTTGGCCGATGAAAATTATATCGGCCTTGTCCCACCCTTGGTCTCCTCGCGCTAACCCCGTAGCGTGTGGTTTTTAGCGGGCTCCAGGCCCGCTTTTTTTTCGTCTGTACAAACGTTTGCGTAAGGATTTAAATGGTCGCCGTGATTATTCCGGCGACCATTTTCAATTGTGGATCTCGGTAGACACCCACAGTTACGCGGTTTTAGTCTCTGATAGCTTCAGTTCCTCGATCATCTTCGCTCGCATGATGAACTTCTGGACCTTGCCGGTGACCGTCATCGGCAACTCGTCGACAAAGCGGATATGCCGCGGAATCTTGTAGTGCGCGATCTGGCCCTGACAGAACTCTCGAATGTCTTCCACCGTTGCGTCCTCACCTTGCCGAAGCACAATCCACGCGCACACTTCCTCGCCGTATTTACTATCCGGAACACCAAATACCTGCACCGATTGAATCTTCGGATGCCGGAACAGGAATTCTTCAATCTCGCGCGGATAAATGTTCTCGCCACCGCGAATCAACATATCCTTTAAACGTCCGACGATATTGCAATATCCCTGAGCGTCGAGCGTTGCCAGATCGCCGGTATGCATCCAGCCGTCGATAATCGCTTCGCGCGTTTTTTCTTCGTCGCCCCAGTACCCTTTCATGACCGAATACCCGCGCGTGCAGAGTTCGCCCGTCTCGCCAACCGGCACGATTTCGCCAAGCGGATCGACCAGCTTCACCTCCAGATGCGGCTGGATCTGACCAACGGTCGTGGTGCGTTTATCGAGCGGATCAGTGGTCGAGCTTTGAAACGACACCGGGCTTGTTTCAGTCATCCCGTACGCGATGGTGATTTCGCCCAGATGCATCCGCGAGACCACCTTTTTCATCGTTTCGATAGGACACGGCGACCCCGCCATGATCCCGGTACGCAAACGGCTGAGGTCGTACTTGTCGAAGTTCGGCAGATCGAGTTCCGCGATGAACATCGTCGGTACGCCGTGCAGTGCGGTGCAGCGCTCTTCATCGACGGCGGCGAGCGTCGCGGCGGGATCGAAGGCTTCGCCCGGGAACACCATCGCCGCGCCCACCGACACACACGCCAACACCGCCAGGACCATGCCGAAGCAGTGATACAGGGGCACGGGAATGCACAGCGAGTCCAGTTCGGACAGCAACATGGAACGCGCGATGTAGCGGCCGTTGTTCACCACGTTGTGATGCGTGAGCGTGGCACCCTTGGGGTTGCCGGTGGTGCCGCTCGTGAACTGGATGTTGATGGGATCGTCGGCGCTGAGCGTCGATTCCAGCGTATCGAGTTGCGCCGTGTCGAGCAAGTCCCGCCCGCGCGACATGACATCGGGAAAACGCAGCATGCCCGGCGTCGACCCCTCGCCCATCCGGATCACGGCGCGTAAGCCGGGGAAACGGGCGGCATCGAGTGAACCCGGTTCGGCGGTGGCCAGTTCCGGCGCGAGCGTTTGCAGCATATCCAGATACTTCGAGGTCTTGAATTGTTCCGCCGCGATCAACGCCTTGCAGCCGACCTTGTTCAACGCGTACTCAAGCTCCGCCAGCCGATACGCCGGGTTGATGTTCACCAGGATCGCGCCGATCCGGGCAGTGGCGAATTGCGTGAGCAGCCATTCCGACCGATTCGGCGACCAGATGCCCACGCGGTCACCCGCTTCCACACCGAGCGATGACAGGCCGGACGCGAGAACATCGACTTCATCGGCAAATTCACGCCAGGTCCAACGGATGTTTTGCTCGCGGAAGATCACCGCAGGACGGTCGGGGTGTGTCGCGGCTGTACCGCGCAGGAGACGGGAAACGGTGGCGTCGCTCAGCGGGATATCCGTCGAGCCGCGAACATAAGACAGATCGTCGCGTGGTTCGATCTGCGGCCCGGCATGCGTAGGTTGGGTAGGCATATCGAAGGTCTCCTCCGTGGAATGGCGCGCTATAAGACAGGACGAAGACGAAGCGCCATGAAAGCGATTCGGAAGGCTAATTGTGCATCGCGAGGGAGCGCCGGGGCATTGAGTCTTACCCGCAAAAACGTGCGGATCAACGCATGTTCGTTATGCAGTTTTGCGTGGAAGCACGTGGATCGGGGGCGCATGCGCCGGCGTTTTGAGCGCATATAAAAAAAGCAGCCCGAAGGCTGCTTTTTCATCTCGCCAGACTCGCGAAAAGCTTTAGTGATTACCGCGCAGTTTCCGCAGGCGTTGAATTGCCGCGATCTGAGCCGTCGCGTACGCCAGCTCCGCTTGCGCGGTTGCGTACTCGAGGTTCGAACCCGTGTTCTGCAACGCTTCTTCAGCGCGCTTCTTCGCGTCCTGCGCCTTGGCTTCGTCCAGATCCTGACCACGGATCGCTGTATCGGCAAGAACCGTCACCACGCCCGGCTGAATCTCGAGAATCCCGCCTGCAACGAACACGAACTCTTCGTCACCGTTCTCCGCTTCGATACGCACCGCACCCGGACGAATCCGCGTGATGAGCGGCGTGTGGCCCGGCAGAATGCCGAGTTCACCCGCTTCGCCCGGCAGTGCGACGAACTTCGCCCGGCCCGAGAAGATCTGCTCTTCCGCGCTGACGACGTCTACTTGAATTGTTGCCATATCGACTCCCTTCGACCAGTGTATTACGAGGCGCCTGCTTTGGATAAAGCCGGCGCCCTCTGCGTTACACCCGATCCTTACTGGATCTTCTTAGCCTTTTCGAAGGCTTCGTCGATCGTGCCGACCATGTAGAACGCCTGCTCCGGCAGATGATCGCATTCACCTTCCACGATCATCTTGAAGCCGCGGATGGTTTCCTTCAGCGGCACGTACTTGCCCGGCGAGCCCGTGAAGACTTCCGCGACGTGGAACGGCTGCGACAGGAAACGCTGGATCTTACGAGCGCGCGCAACCGCGAGCTTGTCTTCCGGCGCGAGTTCGTCCATGCCCAGAATCGCGATAATGTCGCGCAATTCCTTGTAGCGCTGCAGCGTTTGCTGCACACCGCGCGTGATGGCGTAGTGCTCTTCGCCAATCACGTTCGGGTCGATCTGACGCGAGGTCGAATCGAGCGGATCCACTGCCGGATAAATACCCAGCGAAGCAATATCACGCGACAACACGACGGTTGCGTCCAGGTGACCGAACGTGGTCGCCGGCGACGGATCGGTCAAGTCATCGGCAGGAACGTACACGGCTTGCACCGAGGTGATCGAGCCGGTTTTCGTCGACGTGATCCGTTCTTGCAGACGGCCCATTTCTTCAGCCAGCGTAGGCTGATAACCCACTGCCGACGGCATACGTCCCAAGAGAGCCGACACTTCCGTACCAGCTAGCGTGAAACGGTAGATGTTGTCGACGAAGAACAGCACGTCCAGACCTTCGTCGCGGAAATGCTCGGCCATCGTCAGGCCGGTCAGCGCCACGCGCAGACGGTTGCCCGGTGGCTCGTTCATCTGGCCGTACACCAGCGCGACCTTGTCCAGAACGTTCGAGTCCTTCATTTCATGATAGAAGTCGTTCCCTTCGCGGGTACGCTCGCCAACACCGGCGAACACGGAATAACCACCGTGCTCTTTAGCGATGTTGTTGATCAGTTCCATCATGTTCACGGTCTTGCCCACGCCGGCGCCACCGAAGAGACCCACCTTCCCGCCCTTCGCAAACGGGCAGATCAAGTCAATCACCTTGATGCCGGTTTCGAGCAGTTCGGTAGACGGCGACAGTTCTTCGAACTTCGGCGCCTTCTGGTGAATGCCGCGCGTGATGTCCGAGTTGATCGGACCCGCTTCGTCAATCGGACGACCCAGCACGTCCATGATCCGGCCCAGCGTCGGCTTGCCGACTGGCACGCTGATCGGCTTGCCGGTGTTCTTCACCACCGTACCGCGACGCAATCCGTCCGATGCACCCAGACAAATGGTACGGACCACGCCGTCGCCCAGCTGTTGCTGAACTTCGAGCGTCAGGTCCGAACCTTCCAAAACGAGCGCGTCGTAGATTTTCGGCATGTCGGAACGCGGGAATTCCACGTCGATAACCGCGCCGATGCACTGTACGATCTTGCCTTCTACCAAAGCAGTAGTACTCATCGCATTTCCTTTAGATACTTGATTCTTCACTCGCGCGACAGGCGCAGTTCGATTCGACGCTTGGGCGATCAACCGACCGCTGCCGCGCCACCGACGATTTCTGACAATTCCTTCGTAATCGCTGCTTGCCGGCTCTTGTTGTACACGAGCTGCAATTCACCGATCACGGTCTTCGCGTTATCCGAAGCAGCCTTCATGGCGACCATGCGAGCCGATTGCTCCGATGCCATGTTTTCCGCCACTGCCTGATACACGAGCGCTTCGACATAACGCACGAGCAGTTCGTCGACGACGGTCTGCGCATCCGGCTCGTAGATGTAATCCCACGAAGTCTTCGGCGTAACCGGTTCGCTGTTTTTATCGAGGCCGTCCTTGCGCGCGAAATCGCTCGCCGACAAGGGCAGCAATTGCTCGATCACGGCCTCCTGCTTCATCGTGTTGACGAAGCGCGTGAACGCCAGATACACCGCGCTGATCTTGCCTTCCGAATACAGGTCGAGCTGAACCTTGATCGCGCCGATCAGCTTTTCGAGATGCGGCGTGTCGCCCAGATGCGTGACTTGCGACACGGTCTTGGCCTTCAACCGGTTCAGGAAGCCCAGACCCTTGCTGCCGATCGCCGATGCTTCGATCGTCTTGCCTTGCTGCTCCAACTCCTTGAACTTCAGAAGCGCAGCGCGCAGCACGTTCGTGTTCATGCCGCCGCACAGACCTTTGTCGGTCGTGACGAGGATCATGCCGGCCGCTTTCGCGCCCTTGTTCTCAACCATGAACGGGTGGCGATACTCAGGCGTGGCAGCGCTCATGTGAGCGGCGACGTCGCGGATCTTGTCGGCATACGGGCGAGCAGAGCGCATGCGCTCCTGCGCGCGGCGCATTTTCGACGCAGCCACCATTTCCATCGCTTTGGTGATCTTGCGCGTGTTTTGCACGCTCTTGATCTTGCCGCGGATTTCCTTCATTCCAGCCATTGCTTACTCCATGATCGAAGTGGCGCGGGATGCTTCGTTGATTCTGAAAGCGGCCCGCGCCGCTTCAAAGTTCGACCAATACGAGGATCAGTAAGCGCCCGACTTCTTGAAGTCCTTCAGCGCGGCATGCAATGCGCCTTCGTCGTCCTTCGACAAGTCTTTGTTCTGTTCGATGCGATTGATCACGTCCGCGTGCTTCGTTTTCAAGTAGTCGCGAAGACCCTTTTCGAACGGCAGCACCTGTGCAACTTCGAGATCGTCGACGTAACCGTTGTTCGCGGCAAACAGCGCGATCGCCAGTTCCCACACTTGCAGCGGCTGATACTGCGGCTGCTTCAGCAATTCCGTCACGCGGCGGCCGCGCTCCAGTTGCTTACGCGTGGCTTCGTCCAGATCCGATGCGAACTGCGAGAACGCGGCCAATTCACGATACTGCGCCAAGTCGGTACGAATACCGCCGGACAGCTTCTTGATGACCTTGGTCTGCGCTGCACCACCGACTCGCGACACGGACACGCCTGCGTTAATAGCAGGACGAATACCGGCGTTGAACAAGTCGGTTTCCAAGAAGATCTGGCCGTCGGTAATCGAGATCACGTTCGTCGGAACGAATGCGGTCACGTCGCCGGCTTGCGTTTCAATGACCGGCAGTGCCGTCAGCGAACCGCTCTTGCCCTTCACTTCGCCGTTCGTGAACTTCTCAACGTAGTCTTCCGACACGCGAGCAGCACGTTCGAGCAGACGCGAGTGCAGGTAGAACACGTCGCCCGGATACGCCTCGCGGCCCGGCGGACGGCGCAGCAGCAGCGAAATCTGACGATACGCCCATGCTTGCTTGGTCAAATCGTCATACACGATCAGCGCGTCTTGACCGCGATCGCGGAAGTATTCGCCCATCGTGCAGCCGGCGTACGGTGCGAGGTATTGCATCGCAGCGGATTCCGAAGCGGAAGCCGCGACCACGACGGTGTATTCCATCGCGCCGCTTTCTTCCAGCTTGCGCACCACGTTCATGATCGACGAAGCTTTCTGACCGATCGCAACGTAGATACAGAAGAGGTTCTTGCCCTTCTGGTTGATGATCGCGTCAATGGCCACAGCCGTCTTGCCGCATTGACGGTCGCCAATGATCAGCTCGCGCTGGCCACGGCCAACCGGCACCATTGCGTCGATGGACTTCAGACCCGTTTGGACCGGCTCCGACACCGACTTACGCCAGATCACGCCCGGTGCAATCTTTTCGACAGCGTCGGTCATCTTTGCGTTGACCGGACCCTTGCCGTCGATAGGCACGCCCAGTGCGTCGACCACACGGCCGAGCAGTTCCGGACCCACCGGCACTTCAAGAATGCGGCCCGTCGTCTTGACGATGTCGCCTTCCGAAATGTGTTCGTATTCGCCCAAAATCACGGCGCCAACCGAATCGCGCTCGAGGTTCAGCGCGAGGCCGAAGGTGTTGCCCGGGAATTCGAGCATTTCGCCCTGCATCACGTCCGACAAACCGTGAATACGCACGATACCGTCGGTCACGGAAATCACAGTACCTTGGTTGCGAACATCGGCGCTCGCTTCCAGGCCCTGGATCCGGCTCTTGATCAGCTCGCTGATCTCAGAGGGATTGAGTTGCATTAGTCACTCCTGATAGTCAATTCTTTACGTGCGCCGGCGCAAAAGCGCGTCAGGCGGACAGAGCCGTCTGCATGCTCGCGAGACGCGCGCGGACCGAGGTATCGAGTACTTCGTCGCCTACCGTCACGCGAACACCGCCAATCAGCGACTTATCGACTTCAACAGTAGGTTTCAGCTTGCAGTGGAACTTGCGTTCGAGATTCGCAACAAGGTCGGTCAACTGTGCGCCTTCCAGCGGGAATGCGCTGACAATCAGCGCATCGGCCGCACCTTCGCGGGAATTCTTCAGCTCGTCGAACTGCACGGCAATTTCCGGCATCAGCGTCAACCGGTGGTTGTCCACCAGCATCCGCACCAAGTTCTTGGCCTCGGGCTGTTGCGCGAGCGGTGATTTCACCGCCGTCAACAACAGCTCGCTGACCTGATCGCGGCTCACTTTCGGGCTTGTCGCGATGGACAGCACTTCAGGCAGACGCGCAACCTGAGCCAGCTCCTCGACGAAGTCAGACCAGGCGGCGAGCTCACCCGCTTCGGCCACGCGGAATACGGCTTCTGCGTACGGTCGTGCGATGGTTGCAAGTTCGGCCATGATCAGAGCTCGGTTTTGAGTTGATTCAGCATCTCGGCATGAACCGATTGATCGACTTCGCGCTTCAGGATCTGCTCGGCGCCCTTCACGGCCAGCGCCGCGACTTCGCCGCGCAATGCTTCGCGCGCCTTGACGACTTGCTGGTCTGCGTCAGCCTTCGCTTGTGCAATGATGCGCGCAGCTTCAGCTTGAGCGTTAGCCTTGATTTCGTCGGCGACCGCGACTGCGCGCTTTTCAGCATCCGCAATACGCTGCTGGCCGTCGTTACGGGCTTGCGCGAGTTCCTGGTCGACGCGCTTATGTGCGGCTTCGAGTTCGGCCTTGCCCTTTTCGGCGGCTGACAAGCCGTCGGCGATCTTCTTCGAGCGCTCATCCAGGGCGTTGATCAACGGCGGCCACACGAACTTCATCGTGAACCACGCGAGGATCAGAAACACGACCATTTGCGCAAACAGGGTTGCGTTGAGATTCACGGTGTTTCCTTAAACGTTGCTAATCCGGAGAGTGAAACGGCAAGGCGCCTGATCGAAGCTTGCATCGATTAAGCGCCGTCGCACGTTCCGTCCTGCGCTCGTAGCCTTAAAAGCTCGAGCGCACACTTCCGAGGAACCTCAGCCTGCGGCGAGCTTCGACAGCAGCGGGTTCGCGAACGCAAACAGCATTGCCACACCAACGCCAATCAGGAACGCCGCGTCGATCAGACCAGCCAAGAGGAACATCTTGGTTTGCAGCGGGTTCATCAGTTCCGGCTGGCGAGCGCACGCTTCAATGTACTTGCCACCCATCAGGCCGATACCGATACAGGCGCCGATTGCACCCAGGCCGATGATGATGCCGATACCGATGGCGGTCAGACCCTGGATGTTGGCGATGAAAGCGTTCATGACTACTCCTATGTGAAAAAGACTTTGGAACTAGATTTATAAAATTGAAACTCGATACGATCTTGCTGATTTTTGGTTCACCGCTGCGGTGTTCTGCAGCGTTTTACCGAACTACCGTGAGCCTTCCCTGATTCTTAGTGCGAGTCATGCGCCTGGCCGAGATACACCAGCGTCAGCATCATGAAAATGAACGCCTGCAGCAGCACGATCAGAATGTGGAAGATCGCCCAAACCGTCCCTGCAACTACGTGGCCCAAAAAGCCGAGCACGGAGGCGTCCGCGCCGAAGTGCCACATGCTGCCGAGCAGCGCGATCAGCAGGAACAACAGTTCGCCTGCGTACATGTTGCCGAACAGCCGCATGCCGAGGGAAACCGTCTTGGCGACGAACTCGATGATGTTGAGTGCGAGGTTCGGGATCCACAGCAGCGGATGCGCGCCGAACGGAGCGGACAGCAGTTCGTGAATGAAACCGCCGGCGCCCTTGATCTTGAAGTTGTAGTAAATCATCAGCACGAACACGCCGATAGCAATGCCGAGCGTGCCGTTCAAGTCAGCGGTGGGGACCACACGCATGTGCGGGAACGTCTCCGACAGACCCAGCCAGCCGATCACGCGCGTGGGCAAGTCAACGGGGATGAAGTCGAGTGAGTTCATGAGCGCGACCCACACGAACACGGTGAGTGCGAGCGGTGCGATGAAGCGGCGGCTGCCGTGGATCATCGACTTCGACTGGTCTTCGACCATCTCGACCAGCATCTCGATGGCGCACTGGAAACGTCCTGGCACACCGGACGTTGCTTTGCGCGCTGCCAGACCAAGAATGATGATCGTGACGATGCCGCAAAGAATCGACCAGAACAACGTGTCGAGATTCCAGACGTGGATGTCGAAAATCGACGTCTGTTGCGAGGTGGAAAGATTCTGCAAGTGGTGCGCGATGTACTCCGACGGATCCATCGCGCGCGTTCCTTCGCTAGCTGCCATAACGTTAAAGCCACCCAAATTGTCGAAAATCTTCCGCCGCCCGCGTGATCCTCGAGCCGCCACTTCGTTGGCGGTTCGCAGGGTACGGGCCCGCGTGCAGGATATGAAATCCGCACGTATTATTTTGCTCTGATACCGTTGGCACTTCACTTACCTGGCACGTAAAGCTTGGTAGGCAGGCTGCTTAGCGCACCTTACTTCCAGGCCATCGCGATCCAGTACGTCTTCAACGCGATGAGGTATGTCACCAGCAATGGCACCCACAGCACGCCTTTGAAACCGTACGCGATCGCTACGAACATGCCGATGGTCGCGCCCATCTTGATTGCTTCGCCGATCACCCAGCTTGCGATGGTTTCGGCGCCGCTCTTCGCTTTCAGACGTGCTGCGAACAATGCGCTCGGCACCCAGCAAATCGCTCCCCCGAGGAACGCAGACAGCGCAGCAGCGCCCGGTGGACTGTAGAACAGCCACCATGCCAACGTCGCACACAGGGACAAAACCATTTGCGCCGCCACCACCTTGAACGGCGTGACACGCGATGGACGACTCACTCCGGGACCAAACAGCGTCTCCGCCTCTGCCCGCGTCAGCGGAACAGTCTTGTTATCTTGCGCTTCGGCGTCCCACGAATCCTCAATCGGATGATCCGATGCACGGCTGGACTGACCGGAAGAAGTGGAGTTGGGCGTTGAACCGGGCGTCTTGTGTCCGGTCAAATTAGCGGCACGGCGTGAATCGCGCCCATCTTGCCCGCCTTCCGGCGCTCGATCCTGCTCTCGCACCGCCATCACACATCTCACTCAAGTCAGTTGCAACCTGCGCATTTACCGTCCGCATTCATCGTCCATTTGCGGCTGGATTCAGCCACATACTTACGTTGCGCTTTCGGGGTCGCCAAGCTGATAAATCCGGGGGATTGTAAGCGATTGTTGTCACAGATTCAATAGCTTAGGGCCATCAAAAAACACGCGGCCGGGCCTTAAAAATACGTCTCTGAAAGGAGATTTCGCTTGTACCGACAACGAGTTTGATTGACGCCGGATGTGCAGTGGTTTCACGTCGTTTTTCAGCAGGACACGAATCGCATTGCGTGCGTCGCACCATTTTCATCCGATCAAACGAGCCATGCCCCGGCAGCCGCTGCGACGATCCAGAATGGAATCGAGATGAGGTGAAACGGACCCCACATGCCACGTTCGCCCGACAGTCGAACGGCGATCAGATTGGCGAGCGAACCGATCGCGATACCAAATCCACCTACGCTCACACCGAACGCCAGCGCTCGCCAATCTTTCGAAAACTCCGCGAGCATGATCGCCGCCGGAACGTTGCTGATTCCCTGGGACAACACTGCACCGGCCGCATACGCCTTGAGTGGCGAATCAAGGCCAAGGCTTGCGATTGCGTGATGCACCCATGGCAACGCGGCCACGCTGCGCAGCACGATGAACATCAGCACGAAGATCAGCAACAGCAACCAATCGATCTTCAACACGACCTGACGTCGCCACAACAGGAAGCCGAGTGCAACGGCGGCCAGGCCGATACCGGCATAGTGGGCGTCGGCGAGAACGACGAACGCAATGAACGCAATGCCCGCGACCGTGCAGAGCGGGATATCGACGGAATGCGCTTCGGTATCGCCGGAAAGATCGAGCGGCCGGTTGTGGAACATCACCGCGGCCAGCGCGTAAAGCATCACCATGAGCGCTGCACATAAGGGCAGCAACGCCCACACGAACCCGCCGAATGACACGCCGCTTGTCTGCCAGAGGAACAGGTTCTGAGGGTTGCCGAGCGGCGTCAGGATTGACCCGGCATTCACCGCGATCGCGATGAAAATCACCAGCCGCTTGATGGGGAGCGGTGCGAGCTTGTGCAGTGACAGAGTCAAAGGCACGACCGCGAACAGCGCGACGTCGTTGGTGAGCAAAGTCGAGAGCACTGCGGCAAGGCCGATCAACAGAAACGCGAGTCCGCGTTCGCCATGAATCCGATGTACAACGCGGTGCGCCATCCACATCAGGAAACCCGACAGCTCCACCGCTTTGGTCAACATCAGCAAGCCGGCAAGCGTCAGCACGGTCTGCCAGTCGATCAACCCGGGTAGCGACGCCCACGGCTTGGGATGCAGGGCTTGCAGCGCGATGAGCGCCACAATCAGAATCACCAGCACGGGTTCTTTGATGACGAGAGCCCACGTTTTCGCCAGGAAATTCGGCTGGACGGACTTGGCGTCCGCGGGAGACTGCATCGGCTTAAGCCTGCGCCGCAGATACGTTGTCCGTGGTTTCCGCTTTGCCGTCCACAGCGCCCGTGCGCAATCGTCCCAAAATGCCTTCGAGCGCATCGAGGTTGCCGAAATCGATTTGCAGCTTGCCGCGCCCTCGCCCGCTCATCTTGATCTTCACATTCGCCGACAGCAGGTCGGACAATTCCTCTTCAAGCCGGCGCGTGTCGCGGCCGCCGTCGTTCGCCACGCGCGCTTTCGTAGCGGGCGCTTCCCGGGTCGTCGATGAAACCAGCTTTTCAGTCTCGCGCACCGACATGCGCCGGTTGACCACCTGGTTGGCCAACTGGATCTGCGTGGCGGCATCGACGGCGAGCAGCGCACGGGCGTGGCCCATGTCGAGATCGCCCGCGAGCAGCATGGTTTGAACCGGCATGGCCAGGTTAAGCAGGCGGAGCAAATTCGATACTGCGCTACGCGAACGCCCGACTGATTCTGCCGCCTGCTCGTGGGTGAAATCGAATTCGTCGAGCAGCCGCTGGATGCCCTGCGCCTCTTCCAGCGGATTCAGATCCTCGCGCTGGATGTTTTCGATCAGCGCCATGGCCGCAGCGGCCTGATCCGGCACGTTTTTCACGAGCACCGGCACTTCTTCAAGACCTGCGAGTTTCGCCGCCCGGAAGCGCCGCTCGCCGGCGATGATCTCGTACCGGTCGTCGCCAATCGAACGCACGAGGATCGGCTGCATCACGCCTTGCGCCCGGATGCTGGCGGCAAGTTCCTGCAACGCACCTTCGTCCATCCGCGTACGCGGCTGGTACTTGCCGGCTTGCATGACGTCGAGGCGCAGAACGCTCGGCAACCCTTCGCTGCGCACGGCTTCGGTGATATCCGAGCTCCCGCCCAGCAGGGCTTCCAGCCCGCGCCCAAGGCCCTTCTTCTTCATCGTTGCGTTCATCTTGCTTCCTCGTTCTGCCATCTTGACGCTGTGTCCGTTAAAGCGCGCGTACGCGCTCGATCATTTCGGTACCGAACTGGATATATGCCTGCGCACCACGCGACGCCCGGTCAAACACGACACCCGGCAAACCGTAACTGGGCGCTTCGGCAAGACGGACATTGCGGGGAATGACAACGTCGAAGAGCTTGTCGCCGAAATGCTGTTTCAGTTGATCCGATACTTGTTGCTGCAACGTAATGCGTGGATCGAACATGACGCGCAACAATCCGATCACCTTCAGGTCGCGGTTGAGATTCGCGTGGACCTGCTTGATCGTGTTGACCAAATCAGACAGGCCTTCGAGGGCGAAATACTCGCACTGCATCGGGATGACGACGCCATGGGCAGCGCACAAACCGTTCAGTGTAAGCAGCGACAAAGCCGGCGGGCAATCGATGAGGATGAAATCGTAATCGCTTTCGACCTCGGTCAAAGCCTTACGCAGCACGCGTTCGCGGTTTTCCACGCCGACCAGTTCCACCTCCGCCCCCGCCAGTTCGCGGTTGGCCGGCAAGACGTCGTAGCTGACTGCGTCCGTACGGGTGCACGCATCACGCACCGTCACACTGTTGACCAGCACGTCGTAGACGGTGTTCTCGACCGCCGCCTTGTCGATACCGCTTCCCATGGTGGCATTGCCCTGCGGGTCCAGGTCGATCAGCAAGACTCGCTGGTCGAGCGCCGCCAGACTCGCCGCGAGGTTGACTGCTGTCGTCGTTTTTCCGACGCCGCCCTTCTGGTTCGCGACGCAGAAGATCTTTGCCATCGTGATGTGTCCCTTTTTTCCTGACTGGATATCAGGCGCGCGTGAGATGTCGACTGCAGTGTTCAATGTGGGGCCGCTCCGATTTCAATTTCGATCAGGTGGCGCTCGGCGTCGAGCATGGGCACGCGGAGGCGTTCGATACAGCAGACTTTCGTGTCGGCGGGAAGCCGGGCGATCTCGGCATCCGGCCTGATTCCCTTCATCGCCCAGATGCGGCCGTTGCCGGCAACCAGATGACGCGCAAGTGTAACGAAGTCGGAGAGCTCTGCGAACGCACGCGACACGATTACATCGAAAAGACCTGGCACCTCTATACCGGCATGCAGATTCTCGACACGCCCGGTGACAACCGACAGATTCGTCAATCCAAGTTGCAGTTTGGCCTGCGATTGGAAGGCCGTTTTCTTATGAACAATGTCGTTCAGCGTGACTTGCCACTCGGGCAGGACGATCGCCATGACGATCCCGGGTAAGCCGCCACCGGAGCCAACATCGAGCGCTGACTGAAGCCCGGGACGGCGAGTGATAAACGGAATGATCGCGAGAGAATCAAGAATGTGCTGAATCAGCATCTGGCGTGGGTCACGAATCGCGGTCAGGTTGTAGACCGCGTTCCACTTACCCAGCAGGGCCACATAGTCGAGCAGCTTCTGGCGCTGCGCGCTGGTGACGGTAATGCCGAGTTGCTCGATTCCTTCGTTAAGCAGCGCTGGTAGTCCGGTATCCCCGGCGTCACGCTGCATCACGAAACGGAGCGAGCGCTGCCGCGCCCGCCTCTGCTATGTGGCGCCCCGGCCTGACCTGCGGCGCTGTCCCGCCGGCCCATCGCCCGCTTGAGATGCACCATGAGCAAGGAGATGGTGGCCGGCGTGATGCCCGAGATACGCGACGCCTGGCCGATCGTCTCCGGGCGATGTTGCATCAGCTTTTGGCGAGCCTCGAAGGAAAGCCCGCGTACTTCAGCATAATCAAATGCTTCGGGCAGGCGCGTGTTTTCGTGCGTGCCATTACGTTCGATCTCGCCAGCCTGACGGTCAATGTAGCCTTGATACTTCACCGCAATCTCGATCTGCTCCTCGATTTGGCCAAGCAAAACTGGATCTTGAGCCAGCGGTGTTTCCGGGCCGGACGTGTGCTTCCGCAATGCACAAACGTCCGAATAGGTGACGCTCGGTCGCCTTAGCAAATCCGCCAAACTGTATTCGTGGTCAATCGGCTTACCGAGCAGTGCGATGGCTTCTTCGGTCGGCAGAGTTTTAGGGTTAACCCAAGTCGATTTTAGGCGCTGTGTTTCACGTGAAACAGCGTCGCGCTTTTCGTTAAACACGTTCCAGCGAGCGTCATCTACGATGCCCAGTGCCCTGCCCGCGTCGGTCAAACGCATATCGGCGTTATCTTCACGCAGCGACAGGCGATATTCCGCGCGACTAGTAAACATCCGATACGGCTCAGACACGCCTTGCGTGACCAGATCGTCGACCAAAACGCCCAAATACGCTTCGTCACGACGCGGACACCACGCATCCTTGCCGCTAACTTGCAACGCCGCGTTCAGACCCGCGAGCAGGCCCTGTGCAGCAGCTTCCTCGTAGCCCGTCGTGCCATTGATCTGCCCCGCGAAGAACAAACCGCCAATTGCTTTGGTTTCCAGCGATGCCTTGAGTGCCCGCGGATCAAAGTAATCGTATTCGATCGCGTAGCCCGGCCGCAGGATATGCGCGTGCTCCAGTCCCTTCATGGAACGGACCAATTCGAGCTGGACATCGAACGGCAAACTCGTAGAAATGCCGTTTGGGTAGAACTCGTTCGTCGTCAGGCCTTCCGGTTCCAGGAAGATTTGATGCGAATCCTTGGACGCAAACCGGTGAATCTTGTCTTCAATCGATGGGCAATAGCGTGGCCCGACGCCTTCGATCACGCCTGTGTACATTGGCGAGCGATCCAGACCGGCACGAATGATGTCGTGCGTGCGCTCATTGGTATGCGTCACCCAGCACGGCACTTGTCGCGGATGCTGCTCAACGCGACCGAGGAACGAGAACACGGGCACTGGATCAAGATCGCCCGGCTGTTCTTCAAGCTTCGAATAGTCGATAGTCCGGCCATCGATTCGCGGCGGCGTACCTGTTTTGAGCCGTCCTTGAGGGAGTTGAAGCTCCTTCAACCGCGCTGACAAAGACACAGCCGCCGGATCACCTGCCCTGCCGCCCGTGTAGTTATTCAAACCCACGTGAATCTTTCCGTCGAGGAAGGTGCCGGCCGTCAATACAACCGCTTTCGCGCGGAATTTCACGCCAACTTGGGTAACGGCGCCGACAACACGATCGCCCTCGACGATCAAATCATCGACGGCCTGCTGAAACAGCCAAAGATTGGGTTGATTTTCAAGCCGATGCCGAATCGCTTGCTTATACAGAACCCGATCCGCCTGTGCCCGTGTGGCACGGACTGCCGGCCCTTTTGACGAGTTCAGAATCCGAAACTGGATACCGGCTTCATCAGTTGCCGCCGCCATCGCACCGCCAAGCGCATCGATTTCCTTGACCAAATGGCCCTTCCCAATCCCGCCGATCGAGGGATTGCAGCTCATTTGGCCAAGTGTTTCGATGTTATGGGTCAACAACAGCGTAGCTGCGCCCGTCCGGGCCGAGGCTAAAGCGGCTTCAGTTCCAGCGTGACCGCCACCGACGACGATCACATCGAATTCAGTTGGATAAAGCATGGGTTCCCGCACGACGTGGCGGACCTTCGAAAGAGATATCGAAGAATTATATCCGGTTAGCTTTTGCCGCGATTCAGGCTAGACAGCTAACGCGAAAAAATGATGTGTTTCACGTGAAACACAACATCGTCATTCGTCGAGGATGAAGGGGGCCGGAGTCATTCCGATTGCGTGCACCATCTGCCAGCAACGCTCCAGACAAAAAATGGCGTGTTTCACGTGAAACACGCCATCAGAACTCGCTGAAGTCGAAAGGTCCTATGCCACCTTCTTGGCCAACCCCAAATACGTTTCGATAACCTTCGGATCGTGGGCCAGCTCGCTGGCAACCCCTTCCATCGCAAATTCACCCGTTTCAAGCACGTAACCGTAGTCGGATATCTGCAGCGCAGCGCGTGCATTCTGCTCGATCAGCAATGTAGCAACACCCGTCTGCCGCAACGCGCTGATGATATGGAAAATTTCCTTCACGATTAACGGTGCCAACCCAAGGCTAGGTTCATCCAGCATCAGCAAATCGGGCTTACCCATTAGTGCACGGCCGACAGCCAGCATCTGCCGCTCTCCGCCAGATAATGTCCCGGCCGCCTGCTTCCTGCGTTCCTTCAGGCGCGGGAACAAATCGAATACATGATCGAGTTGATCGAGGAAATTGCGCTCACCAGAGCGCTTCCGCCGATATGCGCCCAAAACCAGGTTGTCTTCCACTGTCATGCTTGCAAACAACTCACGCTTTTCCGGTACAAGACACATTCCCCGTGAAACACGTTTCTCGATTGCCAGTGTAGAGACATCTTCGCCCTGGTAAAGAATCGTCCCCTTCGCGTACCCGGTGGAAGGCAACGCACCCATGATTGCGTTGAGCAAAGTGGACTTGCCGGCGCCGTTAGGGCCAATCACCGAAACAATCTGCCCAGCCCCAACGGTGAGCCTCCCGTCGTGGAGCGCCTCAACCTTGCCGTAACGAACGGACAAACCGGTGACTTGAAGAATTGCATCGGCCATCAGTCCACCCCACCCAGGTAAGCTTCCAGCACCGCAGGATCTTTCTGGATATCTTCGGGCAATCCCTCTGCAATTCGGGTTCCAAACTCCATCACCACCAATCGGTCAGTCAGATTCATCACGAAATCCATGTCATGTTCCACCAGCAGGATGCTCATGCCCTCGCCCTTCAGGCGCCGCAGCAGCTCGGCCAATTGCTGTTTCTCCTGATAGCGCAAACCTGCAGCGGGCTCATCCAGTAATAGCAAAGTCGGATCGCAACACAGAGCGCGAGCGATCTCCAGAATCCGTTGCTGTCCTAGCGCCAGACTGCCGGCTTCATCGTAGAGATGCCTTTCCAGACCCACGCGCTTGATTTGTTTCGCGGCTTCCGCCATCAAGCGCCCTTCTTCGGCTGCATTCAGCCGCGCGACGCTGCGCCAGACGCCTGTCTTGCCCCGAAGGTGCGCACCAATCGCCACGTTCTCCAGCACCGTCATTCCCGATAGCAGGCGCACGTGCTGAAACGTCCGCCCAATACCGCGTTTGACGATTTCACGTGAAGACAGGGCATCAATACGTTCGCCATGGAAGGTGATCGATCCGCTAGTGGCTTGCAGCACACCCGTGACCAGATTGAACGTTGTCGACTTTCCCGCGCCGTTCGGTCCAATCAAGCCGATGATCTCGCCCGCCTTCACCTGGAAACTGACATCGTTGACGGCAACCAGACCGCCGAACTGCTTGCGGGCTTTATCCACGACCAGCAAGGGTTCGCCAGGCGTTGGCTTCGCGCGTTGCGGCAGCGCTTCCGCGTGCTCAGGGGCACGGGCGCGCGGCCCGCTGGGAAAGAGCCGCGCAACGAATGGCCAGACCCCTTGCCGTGCGTATTGCAGCAGCAAGACCATCAATACCCCGAACACGATGATCTCGAAATTGCCGTTCGACCCAAGCAGCTTGGGCAGCAAGGTCTGCAGGTAGTCCTGCAGAACGGTGAGGATTGTCGCGCCCAATACCGCACCCCAGACGTGGGACACGCCCCCCACCACCGCCATGAACAGGAACTCGATGCCGTGGTTCAGACCGAATGGCGTCGGATTCACCGCGCGCTGCAGATGCGCATACAGAAAGCCCGAAATCGCAGCCAGAACCGCCGCATAGACGAAAATCACCACACGCATCCACGCCGTATTCACGCCCATGGCTTCGGCCATCGTGCCGCCGCCGCGCAGCGCCCGAATCGCACGCCCCGGCCGACTATTAAGCAGATTCTGAACAGATATTACCGACAGCAGCACGACGACCCAGATCAGGTAGTAGATCGACCGTCCGGATTCGAGATGCCATCCGAACAGGTTAAGAACCGGAATGCCGTTGATACCGTCGTATTTGCCGAGAAATTCGAGATTCCCGAACAGGAAGAACAGCGACAGTCCCCACGCGATCGTCCCGAGCGGGAGGAAATGGCCAGAGAGCCGCATGGTCACCATGCCCAGCAGCAACGCGATCAACGCCGTTAGCACCACGCCCACGATCAACGCCAGCCACGGCGAAACGCCGAACTGCGTCGTCAGGTAGGCCGTTGAATAAGCGCCCACACCCACGAACGCCGCTTGCCCGAAGCTCGTCATCCCGCCAATGCCTGTCAGCAGCACGAGCCCGATAGCGACAATGGAATACAAACCGATGTAGTTCAGCAGAGTGATCCAGTATTCGGGCGTGTGGATTGGATGCGGCAGCACCGGCAGGGCGAATACGACCAGCAGGAATACCCAGAAAAACTTGTTTCGCATGACGAATTTCATCGCGTCACTCCTCGTCTTCGTCCGAATGCGGGCTTGCCAGACTCCGCCACAGCAGCACCGGAATGATCAGCGTGAAGACGATCACCTCTTTGTATGCGCTCGCCCAGAAGGACGAATACGATTCCAGCAGCCCGACCAGCAGCGAACCCGCGGCCGCGAGCGGATAACTCACCAATCCGCCCACGATCGCGCCCACAAACCCCTTCAAGCCGATCAAAAAGCCCGAGTCGTAGTAGATGGTCGTGATTGGGGCCACCAGGACGCCGCAGAGCGCGCCCAGGCCGGCCGCGAGTGTGAAGGCAAGCCGTCCAGCCTGCGTCGTGCCGATGCCCACCAGCCGCGCGCCAAGCCGGTTCACCGAGGTCGCGCGCAGCGCCTTCCCCGAGATCGTGCGGTCGAAGTAAAGATACAGCGCGACGATCAGCACCACGGCCGTCCCGACCACCCAGAGACTCTGCCCGGAGATGGACACGCTGCCGAGATTGAAGGTGGCGTCGGAGAACGCGGTTGTGCGCGACCCCTCCGCGCCAAACATGACGAGGCCGAGGCCAACCATCGCGAAATGCACGGCGACCGCCACGATCAGCAGCAGCAGCGTGCTGGCTTCGGCGATCGGCTCGTAGGCCAGCCGGTAGACGAACGGACCCATCGGAATCACGATCAGCAGCGCGAGCGCGACCTGCACGATCATGGGCAGAGGTTGCATCAGCACGCTTTGCGTCAGCGCATAGACCGCCACCGGAAACAGCAGATATTTGCCTGCCAGAATGGCAAGCGTGCGCCCTATCTGCCGGTGTCGCGACGGATGCCGCACGATGCCCGCGATCTCCGCGACGAAGCACCCCACGCCCATGGCAATCAGCAACCAGCAGGTTGCCGGCAGCTTCTGCGTTTGCAGCGCGGCCAGCGTCAGCGCGCCGTACGCGACAAACTCGCCCTGCGGGATGAAGATGACACGCGTCACCGAAAACACGAGGACCAGCGCGAGCGCGAGCAATGCATAGATTGCGCCCGTGGTGATGCCGTCTTGCGCGAGAATCGCCGCAATCGATAAGTCCATACTTCCTCTTTAGGGGCATCCTGCAACTGGGGCTGCCGGGTCAGCCCATCGAAACATGGCCCGGTGCTGCGAGAAAAATGCAGCCTCAGGCCATGGTCGAAACGCCGGAACGCTGAACGTTGGAACGCTAACGCGCCAAATTGCCGGCGGGCAAGCGCTCCATGTCATGGCTAGTCGTTCTGCAACTTCCACTTGCCGTCGACGATCTGCACCATCACGCGGGCGCGCTTGTCGAGGCCGTTGTGATCGGTCGGCGTGGTGTTCATCACGCCATGCGCGAGCGGCAGGTCCTTCACGTTTTCCAGCGCGGTGCGCAGCGCTGCACGGAATGCTTCGGTACCCGGCTGAGCCGTCTTGAGCGCTTCGGGAATGGCTTGCTCGAGCATGTGACCCGCGTCCCATGCGTGGCCGCCAAACGTGGAGACCGACCCCGCTCCGTACGCCTTCTCGTACGCTGCCTTATACGCCTGCGACGACTTCTTCACCGGATTGCTGTCCGGTAATTGATCCGTAACCAGGATCGGTCCTGCCGGCAGCAGTTCACCATCGCAATCCTTGCCGCACACGCGCAAGAAGTCGTTGTTCGCCACACCATGCGTCTGATAAACCTTGCCCTTGTAACCACGCTCTTTCAGTGCCTTCGCAGGCAACGCTGACGGTGTTCCCGCACCGGCGATCAACACCGCGTCCGGATTCGCGCTCATGGTCTTCAGCACCTGGCCGGTAACCGAGGTATCGGTGCGATTAAAGCGCTCGTTCGTGACGATCTTCAGCTTATGTGCGGTAGCGGCCGCATCGAAGACGCTATACCAGCCATCGCCGTACGCATCCGCAAAGCCGATAAAGCCAACCGTCTTCACGCCGTGCTTCTCCATATACTCGGCAATCGCGTCGGCCATGAGGCTGTCGTTCTGCGGCGTCTTGAACGCCCATGAGCGTTTGGCGTCCATCGGCGAGATGATTGCTGCGGATGCAGCCAGCGAAATCATCGGCGTCTTGCCCTGGCTGGCGGCGTCGAGCATCGCAAGCGAGTTCGGCGTGACCGTTGAGCCCATGATGGCGTCGACATGATCTTCATCGATCAGCTTGCGCGTGTTCTGCACTGCGCGACTGGTGTCCGAACCGTCGTCGAGCACGAGGTACTCCACCGTCTTCCCGCCGATCTCCTTCGGCAACAACGCGATCGTATTTTTCTCTGGAATCCCAAGCGATGCCGCCGGCCCCGTTGCCGATAACGTCACGCCAATCTTCACCTGCGCGAATGCCGCGCCTGCACCAAAGGCGAGCGTCACGCCAAGCGCCGCGCTCGTCAGCCGTCCCTGCCACTTCCACGGGGTAGTCTTTTTCATTGCATCGTCTCCAGACGCTATGCCATCGCGCACGCCTTGTACGCTACTGCGAGTTGTTATGAATCTTTGTCGTGCGGTCTTTGTTTAAATGCCGCTCAATCTATTTTCGGTCACTGCCTGTGCCTACGCTCGTTTTCCCTCAGCGTTAGCCATCACATCAGGCCATCACCGCCGAGCATATGAAACCCGAAAAAAAGGCGCGTTCGAAGCAACGCGCCTTTGGGTGGGTTCATATATTCGTGTGGGCCGCCGTCAGTCTTTGGCGAGCTTCCACTGCCCGCCGACAATCTCCACCATCACACGCGCACGCTGATCGAGTCCCGAATGATCGTTCGCGCTCATGTTGAAGATCCCGTGCGAGCCGGGCAAATCCTTCGTGCTTTCGATAGCCGCGCGCAACGCTTCACGAAATGCCTGCGTGCCGGGCTGTCCCGCCTTCAACGCAATCGGAACGGCTCGTTGCAGCAACAGGCCCGCGTCCCACGCGTGACCGCCGAACGTGGACACGGAACCCGCGCCGTAAGCACTTTCATAAGCCTGCTTATAAGTCAGCGCCGACTTCTTGACTGGGTTCGAATCGGGAAGTTGCGCTGCGACCAGCAACGGCCCGGCCGGCAGGAAGGTACCTTCGCAATCCTTGCCGCACACACGCAGGAAGTCGTTGTTCGCCACGCCGTGCGTCTGATAAATCTTGCCCTTGTAGCCCCGCTCTTTCAGTGTCTTTTGCGGCAACGCGGCCGGCGTGCCCGCACCCGCGATAAGCACGGCGTCCGGATTCTGCGACATCATCTTGAGGACCTGCCCCGTCACCGACGCATCGTTGCGCGCAAACCGTTCGTTCGCGACCACCTTGATCTTCGCGAGATCAGCGGCCTTGGTGAATTCCTTGAACCAGCTTTCACCGTAGGCATCGCTGAAACCAATAAACGCCACCGACTTCACACCATGATTCGACATATGCTGCGCAATGGCTGTCGCCATCAGGATGTCGTTCTGCGGCGTCTTGAATACCCACGCGCGTTTGGCATCCATCGGTTCGACGATCGTGGCCGCCGCGGCCATCGAGATCATGGGTGTGGAGGTCTCGGACGCCACATCGATCATTGCGAGCGAATTCGGGACCACCGTGGAACCGATCAGGGCGTCGACATGATCTTCACTGGTCAGCTTTCGGGCATTCTTGACGGCTTGCGTGGAATCGGTCGCATCGTCCAGAACGATGTATTCCATCTTCTGTCCGGCGATCTCTTTCGGCAGCAGCGCAATCGTGTTTTTTTCCGGAATTCCCAGCGATGCAGCCGCGCCCGTGGCGGACAACGTCACACCAATTTTTACGTCTGCGAAAGCCTGTGTACTTATCACTGCGGAAACGCTCGCGACGAATGCCGCCGTCAAGATCCAGCGTAAAGCCAACTTCATTGATATGCCCCGTAAATGTGTTTTGTTCACTGGCGCGATTTTACGATTTTCATATCCCGACCACGCGGTCGGCGAATCGCGAGTGTAGCGGACGAGAACCGCGTGGGGCAAGCGTTTTGAAGGAATTTGAACGCGCGAGTGCGCGCTAATGCACGCATTGAAAAATGCTCGGGAAAACCCGTATGAAAATGATTAACTTAATGAGAACCGCCGACCTTCGAGGACCATGTCTGGCCCTTTAATTCCGGCAAAATAAATTGATCTGGATGTGAGAATTCGCGAATGCGTGTGAATGCGGAGTACAAATAAAAAGCGCTGTTGGAATCATCCAACAGCGCTTTCGGTCGGGCACTTGATGCCTCGTTGTCTCCTCGTTCTCCACCTCAAAATTCGGGTGCAACAGAACTGAAACGGATATTAGATTGTGCAACCAATACCGACAACCTAGCATTTACCCTAGTGGTGCACGTTAGCACCTTTATTGGGCGCCGATTTATGCGTGCCATCTTAAATGCGGCGGTTAACTGCGGAAAATCATGGCCCGCAGCGGCATATGATTCGGATCGCCAACTAAATTGCATGGTCCCGGTTGCGTGGTTCTAGCCGCGCAACGGCTTCACCCGTGCGACGATTTCCCCCACAATCCCGCGCCTGAACAGCAGCACGCACGCAATAAAGATCAGTCCCGTCACGATCGTCACCGACTCCCCCAGGGAGTTGAACCAATCAATACCGGTGAGCGAAGACAGTGCAGTGCCAATATCGCCGAGACGATTTTCCAGCGCCACAATGATGAACGCACCGAGCAGGGGCCCAAACATGGTGCTCATGCCACCCACCAGGGTCATCAGCACGACCAGACCGGACATGGTCCAGTACGCGTCACCAAGCGTTTCGAATCCCAGCACCAGCGTTTGAAGCGCACCGGCCAGTCCCGCCAACCCCGCCGACAGCACGAACGCCAGCAACTTAAAACGCGATGTGTCGTAACCCAGCGAGATGGCGCGCGGCTCGTTCTCCTTGATCGCGATCAGCACTTGCCCGAAGGGCGAATGCACGACCCGCACTATAAATCCAAATGCCAGCACCATGACCAGCAACACGACGTAGTAGAGCGTCAGGTCGGAGCTGAGGCTGATTGCGCCGAACAGCTTGCCCCGCGGCACGCCTTGCATACCATCTTCGCCATGCGTGAACGGCGCCTGCAGGAACACGAAATAGACCATCTGCGCGAGCGCCAGTGTGACCATCGCGAAGTAGATGCCCTGGCGTCGAATCGCGAACAAACCCACGACCAGGCCAAGCAGCGTCGCCACCGCGGTGCCCGCGATCACGCCGAGTTCCGGCGTAAAACCGAGCGTCTGGATGGCGTAACCGGCGGAATAACCCGCGCTGGCGAGGAACATCGCGTGACCGAAAGAAAGCAGACCCGTGTAGCCGATCAACAAATTGAAGGCCGCCGCCAGCAGCGCGAAACAGAGCACTTTCATCATGAAGACCGGGTACACGCCGAGGAACGGCGCCGCGATCAGGCCGGCAAGCAGCACGCCGTAAAGCACTTTCCTAACCATCATTTTTCCTTGCCGAAAAGTCCCGCCGGGCGCACGAGCAGCACCAGCGCCATGATCACGAAAACGACAGTCGCAGAGGCTTCCGGATAGAACACGCGTGTCAGGCCTTCAATCACGCCAAGCCCGAGACCGGTCAGGATCGAACCCATGATCGACCCCATTCCACCGATAACGACCACCGCGAATACGGTGATGATCATCGACTGCCCCATCAGCGGCGACACCTGGATCACGGGCGCGGCAAGCACGCCGGCGAACGCCGCGAGCGCCACGCCGAAACCGTAGGTGAGCGTAACCATCAACGGTACGTTGATACCGAACGCCTCGACCATCTTCGGGTTCTCGGTGCCTGCGCGAAGATAAGCACCCAGCCGCGTTTTCTCGATCACGAACCATGTCGCGAAACACACGAGCAGCGATGCCAGCACCACCCACGCGCGATAGTTCGGCAGGTACATGAAGCCGAGATTCGTCGCGCCCGACAGCAGTTCGGGCACATCGTAGGGCTGGCCGGATGAACCATAGATAGACCGGAATACGCCTTCGATCACCAGCGTCAGGCCGAACGTGAGCAGCAAGCCGTACAGATGATCGAGCTTATAGAGCCAGCGCAACATCGTCCGTTCGATCACGATGCCGAACACGCCCACCACCAGGGGCGCGAGCACGAGCATCGCCCAGTACGGCACATTGAAATACGAAAAACCCATCCATGTGAGCATCGCGCCCAACATGAACAACGCGCCGTGGGCGAAGTTGATCACGTTGAGCAGGCCGAAAATCACCGCGAGACCAAGGCTCAGGATGGCGTAGAACGATCCGTTCACCAGCCCGAGTAGCAACTGGCTCATCATTGCCGCGAGCGGAATGCCGAAAATTTCCATTGAATCTGCCGTCAGAGTAGTTTCGACGCATGCCGTCCTGACTCAAGATAAGCAGGCCGTCATGCGTCGATCGATCATGCGGATCACGAGCGGCGCATAAGCTTCAGCGCCCTACTGCGCGTCACACCTGAATCCGCAGTGCCGCTAAAACCCGGCCCCTTACTTCCACAACGCGCAGCGCGACTCCGCCTTGGTGTCGAAAGCCTGGTCGCCCGGGATGGTCGCCGTAATCTTGTAGTAGTCCCAAGGTTCCTTCGATTCCGCCGGCGTCTTCACTTGCATCAGGTACATGTCGTGGATCATGCTTCCGTCTGCACGGATGTAGCCGTTTTGCGTGTAGAAGTCGTTGATCTTGATCTTGTGCAACTGGTCCATCACCTTGTCGCTATCCGTCGTGCCGGCCGCTTGCACCGCCTTCAGATACGTGGTGACCGCGGAGTAATCGGCTGCGTGAAGACTCGTCGGCATCTTCTTCATCTTGGCGAAGTAGCGCTGTGCCCAGGCGCGCGTCGTTGCGTCCTTGTTCCAGTACCAGCTGTCGGTTGCGACCAGGCCTTGCGCAGTTTCCAGGCCAAGACTGTGGATGTCCGACAAGAAGATCAGCAACGCTGCGACCTTCATCGTCTTGGTGATACCGAATTCCTTCGCGGCCTTGATTGAGTTGATCGTGTCGCCGCCTGCGTTCGCCAGACCCAGCACCTGCGCTTTCGACGATTGCGCCTGCAACAGGAAGGACGAGAAGTCAGATGCCGATAACGGATGACGCACCGCGCCGAGCACCTGGCCGCCGTTCGCCTTCACCACGTCCGATGTATTCTTTTCCAGCGCCTTGCCGAATGCGTAGTCGGCCGTCAGGAAGAACCAGGTCTTGCCGCCCTGCTTCGTCACCGCCGAGCCTGTGCCCTTGGCGAGCGCCATGGTGTCGTACGCGTAGTGAACCGTGTATGGCGTGCACTGCTCGTTGGTCAGGTTGTCCGCGCCCGCGCCAATGTTGATGTATGGGATATGCTTTTCGCCGGCGACCTGATTCGTTGAAAGCGCCGTTGCCGAATTCGTTCCGCCGATGATCACGTTCACGCCGTCGCGGTCAATCCATTCACGCGCCCTCGACGCCGCAATGTCGGCCTTGTTCTGGTGATCCGCGTAGACCAGTTCGATCGGCTTGCCGTTCACCTTGCCGCCGAAATCCGCGATTGCCATGCGGATGGCCTCGAGGCCACCCGGCCCATCGATGTCCGCATACAGGCCGGACAGGTCCGTGATATAGCCGATCTTCACCGTGTCGCCGGGGGCTGCCTGGACGTTGCCTGCCATCAGCGAGGCTGTGGCCGCTGCAACCGCGAGGCATAGTCCCGACAGGCGCGCGAGGGTCTTCTTCTTCATTACAGTCTCCGTTGAGTTGTTGTTCTTGCGGTGGGCCGCATGCTGATGTGTTGAACCTGCGTTGAACGCACGTTCAACGTCCTAAACCCCGAGCAGCTCGTGCAGTACCGGCATTTTCGCGTCGAGTTCGCCGGAGTTGAAATGCTCGACGATCTTCCCGTGCTCCATGACATAGAAGCGATCGGCGAGCGGTGCGGCAAAACGAAAATTCTGTTCGACCATCACGATCGTGTAACCGCGCGCCTTCAGCATCAGGATCATTCGCGCGAGCGTCTGGACGATGACAGGCGCAAGTCCTTCCGATATTTCATCGAGCAGCAGCAGATTCGCGCCGGTCCGCAGGATGCGCGCAACGGCCAGCATCTGCTGTTCGCCGCCCGACAGACGCGTACCTTGACTGCTGCGCCGTTCCTTGAGATTGGGGAACATCGAATAGATTTCATCGATCGACATGGCGTCTTTCGCGTTACCTACGAGCGGCGGCAGAAGCAGGTTCTCTTCGCACGAGAGGCTTGAAAAGATGCCGCGTTCTTCCGGGCAATATCCCACGCCGTAGTGCGCGATCTTATGCGTCGACATGCCGACGGTTTCGTGTCCGCCAATACGAATCGATCCCGTGCGACGGCCGGTGAGGCCCATGATGGCGCGCAGCGTAGTTGTACGGCCTGCGCCGTTGCGCCCAAGCAGCGTAACTACTTCGCCTCTGTGCACCGTCAGGTCCACGCCATGCAGGATGTGCGATTCACCGTACCAGGCTTGCGCACCGACCAGCTCGAGCGCCGGCTCCTGAGTCGATGCTTCACGCAATTGTTCCGCGCGGCGTTCCTCCATCATCGTGCTCATGCATGCGCTCCGGCGAGGGTTGCGTCGGTGCTGCCCATGTAGGCTTCCATCACCAGTGCGTTCTTCGATACCTCGGCATAACTGCCTTCGGCCAGCACTTCACCGCGTTGCAGGACGGTGATGGTGTCGGAGATGCCTGCGATCACGTTCATGTTGTGTTCGACCATCAGGATCGTGCGTCCCGCCGATACTTTCTTGATCAGCGCCGTCACGCGGTCAACGTCTTCGTGACCCATGCCTTGCGTGGGTTCATCGAGAAGCATGAGTTCGGGTTCCATCGAAAGCGTGGTTGCTATTTCGAGTGCGCGCTTGCGGCCGTAGGAAAGTTCGACTGTGGTGGTATCGGCGAAATCGGTGAGGCCGACCTGGGTGAGCAGGTCCATGGCGCGATCATTGAGTTCATCCAGGACACGTTCGCTTTTCCAGAATTTGAACGATGTCCCGAGCGAGCGTTGCAAGCCGACGCGCACGTTCTGCATCACTGTCAGATGTGGGAATACAGCAGAAATCTGGAATGAGCGGATGACACCGCGACGGGCGATTTGCGCGGGACGTTCGCCGGTGATGTCGATGCCGTTGAAGACGATTTGTCCTGCGGTGGGTTCCAGGAACTTGGTGAGCAGGTTGAAGCAGGTTGTCTTGCCCGCGCCGTTAGGGCCGATCAATGCGTGGATGGAGCCGCGACGCACGCGCAGGTTCACGCCGTTGACGGCGGTGAAGCCCTTGAACTCTTTTGTCAGGCCGCGGGTTTCCAGAATCGTATCGCCGAGAATCATGTCCCCTTCCGTGCTTTGTTTGAGCCTTTGTTTCAGCTTCAGCTCGGCGCGCTTTTGGCGCATGCCCCGTGGTTTTGCTGGCGGTGTTTGTGCTGGGTGGTTGCGATGTTGCTGTTGCAGTTTTGTTGCACCGGTGTTGCAATTCTTGCGTGCTGCACAATGGTGATGCAGACCGGCGGTGCAACAAGCGCGCACGCGTTATTGTCGCGCCAATGATGCAGCGCAATCATCGGGATTTGCACTTAGTTTTAAGCTTGGTTTACGTTCGAACCGGTGGACGTTGAATTTCGTTCGCACCGGTGCACGCATTTGGGGTCGGGTTTATGCGGGGTCAATCATGTTGCGGTTGGCGGCCGAAGCCGGAAATCAACCAGAAAGCCCACTCACTGGCGCAAGCGAAAACAAAAACGGCCGGTCGGCGCGAATCATCTCGCTTGCCCGTTCAGCAATCATCAACGTTGGGGAATTCGTATTGCCGGAGGTGATAGTCGGCATCACCGAAGCATCGACCACCCGCAAGCCACTCACACCAATCACACGCAAACGCCCATCGACAACGGCAGCCGGATCATTATCCGTGCCCATCCGGCATGTCCCCACCGGATGGAAAATAGTCGTCCCGACCTTGCCCGCGGCAACAGCAAGCTCTGCATGCGTCTGGAACGCCGGCCCCGGCAAGATCTCCTCCGGCGAATACTTCGCCAACGCAGGCGCACTTACAATCCGCCGCGTCAAACGCAAAGCATTGACCGCCACCTCACGATCACGATCGGTCGACAAATAGTTGGGTGCGATCAAAGGCGCATCCCGCGCATCCGGCGACGCAATATGCACGCTCCCGCGCGACGTCGGCCGCAACGGACATACTGAAGCCGTGAACGCATTGAACGAGTGCAACGGCTCCCCAAACCGGTCAAGCGACAACGGCTGCACGTGATACTCCACATCGGGCCGCGTAATGGTCGAGTCATCCGGATCGGACTTCGCGAACGCGCCCAATTGCGAGGGTGCCATGGACATCGGCCCGCGTCGCATCAACATGTACTGCAAGCCGATCCACGCCTTGCCCCACCAGTGCGCCGACAACGTGTTCAATGTCTGTACGCCGTGAACTTTGTAAGCCATCCTAAGCTGTAGATGATCCTGCAAATTCTCGCCAACACCCTGCACGTCCTGCACCACGTCAATACCCAGGCTCTGCAGCCGCGCCCCGTTGCCAATACCGGACAACTCCAGCAATTGCGGCGAGTTCACCGCGCCCGCACTCACGATCACCTCGCATCGCGACTTGGCCAGGTAGTCCGTATCGCCACCCCGATACTCCACCCCCACGCAGCGCTTGCCTTCCATCATCAGCCGCTGCGTATGAGCACCCGTGATGATGGTGAGGTTGGGCCGTTTCATTGCGGGCCGCAAGAATGCCTTCGATGCATTCCATCGAATCCCGCTGCGCTGGTTCACATCGAAATAACCAACGCCTGTGTTGTCACCCCGATTGAAGTCGTCGGTAGCGGGAAGACCACTCTCCTGAGCCGCCTGCGCGAACGTTTCCAGCACTTTCCACTTCAGCCGCTGTTTCTCCACACGCCATTCGCCCCCGGCGCCATGCCATTCGTTCGGACCGCCGTGATGGTCCTCGCTGCGCTTGAACACCGGCAACACGGAATCCCAGGACCAGTCGCGGTCCCCGGTAATGCGCGCCCAATCGTCGTAGTCCTCGCGCTGGCCACGCATGTAGATCATGCCGTTTATCGATGAGCAACCGCCCAGTACGCGACCGCGCGGATACGACAACGAACGCCCATCGAGTCCGGGTTCGGACTGTGTTTTATATAGCCAGTCCGTGCGTGGATTGCCAATGCAATAGAGGTATCCGACCGGCACGTGAATCCAGTGGTAGTTATCCCTACCTCCGGCTTCCAGCAGCAGCACACTCACATCGGCGTCTTCGGTCAGCCGGTTGGCAAGCACGCACCCCGCCGTTCCGGCACCCACAATGATGTAATCGAATTCACCCTCAAGCTTGCGCGCGTCCTGTTTCATCTGTGTCTCCGGCCAAACCCACCTTCACCGCGGCCGATTGGAAGCGCCGAAAACCGCCGCTCGCCCGATCCGCCCTGATGCCATATCGCACATAAGCTACTGCGGACGCAGTGCAGCAATCCAATCAGATATCTTCAACAGCTTTATAAGCTGGGCTAATATCAGGCATGGATCTGACTCTACTCCGCGCTTTTGTCACTGTCGCCCGCGAAGGCAATCTCACGCGCGCGGCCGTGTTGTTGCATGTGTCGCAGCCCGCCGTCAGCCTGCAGATCAAGAACTTGCAGGAGACGCTTGGTGTCTCGCTGTTTTCGCGGACGTCGCACGGCTTGATCCTCACACGTGACGGCGAAACCCTCCTGCCGCACGCCGAGCGAGCGCTGACGGCCGCGGGCGAGGTCCAGCGCGTGGCCGCCGCGCTTCGCCACGAGGTCAGCGGACGCCTGACCATCGGAACGATCCTCGATCCCGAATTCCTCCGGCTCGGCGGTTTCCTGCGAGCACTCGTGGAGACGTATCCGCGCATTGAAACCGCGCTGCGGCACGGCATGTCGGGCTGGGTGCTCGAGCGCATCAAGGCGCGCGATCTCGATGTGGGGTTTTATATCGGCGATCCGGCAATCGATGAACCCCGCGATTCGGACCGGTTTCACGTCATGCAGTTGAAGCCGTATCTGTACCGCGTGCTGGCGCCAGCGGGCTGGAAGGAGCGCGTGAACCGGCCCGACCGCCCGGAAGGCGCAGAGAATGGCTGGGTGGCGCTTGCCCGGCTGCCCTGGATCTGGACGCCGCCGGAGTCGGCGCATAACCGCTTGCTCACCCGGATCTTCGATGCCCACGGGGTCCAGCCGATCAAAGTGGCGGAAGTGGACCAGGAGCCGTCCATGCTCGATCTGGTGAAGTCGGGCGTGGGCCTGACGCTCGTGCGCGATTCCATCGCGCTGGCCGAAGCGCACGCGCATGCGCTGACCATCGTCGAAGGCGTTACGGTGCCTACGCAGCTTTCGTTCATCGTATTGGCGGAGCGCCGCGAAGAGCCGGGCATCGCGGCGGCTTTACGTCTGATTGAAGACCAATGGGCGACGTAGTCGAAGAAGGGCTGCGATCTGACGAAACCGAGGAATCTCCCGGTCATTAAATTTTGTTAGTCTGAGGGTCGCGCATCTGGCGCCCACGTGAACAGGACACCCCAACATGGCACGCAATATCGAAATCAAGGCTCGCGCGGATCAGTTCGACCAGCTTCTGGCACGCGCAGCAGCGCTTGCCAGCGAACCGCCGATGATCTACCGCCAGCAAGATTTTTTCTACGATGTGCCGAACGGCCGCCTGAAACTACGTCAATTCGATGACAACACACCGGCCGAACTGATTTTCTATCAACGCGATGACCGCGACGGCCCGAAGGTCTCGTATTACTCACGCAGCCCGGTCACCAACGCCGAAGCCATGCACGCGCTGCTCGCCCAGGCTTTGAATACACGCGGCATCGTGAACAAGGAGCGGCATGTGTATATCGTCGGGCGCACGCGGATTCATCTGGACCGCGTGGACGGACTGGGTGACTTCATCGAACTGGAAGTGCTGCTGGCGCCTGATGACGACGAAGCCGGCGGCGAAAAGGAAGCGGAGGAATTGTTCGCGAAGCTCGGCGTGGCGGCAAGCGACCTCGTGCCGGTTGCGTATGTCGACCTGCTGAGCGAGCCGGCCTGACCTGGCTGACTTAACCCCGCGAAGCCGGTGAATCCGGCGGATTGGCCGCGAGATGTCCCAGCGGCAGCGGTCCGTTGCGCTTGAATGTGGTCAGCACGATATTAGAACGCACACTGTCTACGCCGGGAACGCGCATCAGCTTTTTCATGACAAACGTAGACAGCGCGTTCAAATCCGGCGCGACGATGCGCAGCAAATAATCGGCGTCGCCAACCGTCGCATGGCATTCGAGCACTTCGGGCAGCGCTTCGATCTGCTGCTGGAACTGGTCTATGACGGTATCGCCGTGATGCTTCAGCTTCAGGCTCGTGAACGCGGTCACACTGAGCCCGAGCTTTTCGGGACGCAGCACCACGCGATACCCATCGATCACACCGGTTGCCTCCAGGCGTTGCAAGCGGCGCCCGATTTGCGACGGCGACAGTGGCACTTCCTCGCCGAGTTGTTGATGTGTCGCGCGGCCGAAACGCTGAAGAACGTCGAGCAGCGCGAGATCGAAGTGATCGAGGTCGACCATGTGGATATCCTGCGTGAAGTGCCGAAAGACGCAAGCTTACCGCGTGGCTCCCCGGCCGCATGTGCCGTTCAACCGCGCGGCGCCCTACCGCTTAAGCCAAGGAGGTCCCCATGATCAAGAAATTCGCACGTGACGAACTCCCCGAACTTCTCGGCCAGTTAACGCGATGGCAGCTCAGCGCCGATAAAAGCGCAATTCAGCGAAGTTTCAAGTTCGCCGATTTCAACGAGGCGTTCGGTTTCATGACGCGCGTGGCAATAAAAGCGCAGGAAATGGATCACCATCCAGACTGGTCGAATGCGTACAACAAGGTGGACATCACGCTCTCGACCCACGCGGCGAAAGGCCTCACGGAGCGCGATATAAAGCTCGCGACATTCATCGACTCCATCACGCCGGCGGCCTGAAATCCGTTTACCAACCTGGCTACCGCGACAAATGCGTAACGACCGTATTACAAACTATGACATTCAAAAATCGCAATAAGCGCCCCGCAAGTGGACTAGACTCACTTATTCGAAAGCAAAAACGATAGTGTTTGAAAGTTTATGGCAACAAAATCTTTCAACGAGAAAGCAAATATCTAAAGCAGGCGTAAGCTTTCACAATGCTTCGGGCGCTCTGACGGCTCCAGTCCATTGGCGGCACAGACCGACACTGTACAATCAGCAGCGCATACGGTTTGGACTGTCCGTTCATCCCTTCAACGACCGGTTTTGTCGCCACAAGGGCTGAGCGGACGTGCTGGAAACCGACCACGGGGTGGCGTCCGCGGATCGGGGAATTTCGGCGTGTCCGGCCACAGGAGAATCGCTGCACAGCGAGGCGCGGTGCAGCGTTTGGCGTAAAAGGATTGCTGATATGACTCGGACGGCGCCGCGGTAAAGAAAGGTAGGCAATTCCGGCTGGCGACCGCGCCGCACAATCGAGCCCAACCCATCGTATAAGAGCGACTTCCATGCGAATCCTTCTAATCGAAGACGACCGCCCCATCGCGCGCGGCATCCAAAGTAGCCTTGAACAAGCCGGCTTTACCGTCGATATGGTCCACGACGGCATTTTCGCGGAGCAGGCGCTCACGCAAAATCGCCATGAACTGGTGATTCTCGATCTCGGCCTGCCGGGTATTGACGGCATGACGCTGTTGTCGCGTTTCCGCCAGGGCAATCGCCATACGCCCGTGATTATCCTGACCGCACGCGACGAGCTGCATGACCGCGTCCAGGGCCTGAACAGCGGCGCGGACGACTACATGCTCAAGCCGTTCGAACCCGCTGAACTCGAAGCGCGCATTCGTGCCGTGATGCGCCGCAGCGGTCCGCATGGCGATGTACCGCGTCCGGAAGTATCGCTGGGCGGCTTGCGTCTGTCGGGCGTCGATCGCCGCATTTTCAACGACGAAAAGCCGCTCGAATTGTCGCCGCGTGAATTCGCCGTGCTCGAAATGCTGCTGCTGCGCCACGGCCGTGTGGTCAGCAAAGCCCAGTTGCAGGATCACCTGACGCACTTCGGCGGTGATCTGGGCGACACCGCCATCGAAGTCTACGTGCACCGGGTTCGCAAGAAACTGGAAAACTGCCGCGTGGAAATCGTGACTGTGCGAGGTTTCGGCTACTTGTTGCAGGAAATCCGGCAGGCCGCGTAAGCGGTTTGTCGACGGCATAACAAGCCTGACGAGCGATTACCCAGCACCTTGCGATTCCCTCCCCGGCGCACGCCCGACGAACGTTTCGACCGCGCCGACTGGCTGCATCTGGCACGTTCGACAACCATGTCTGCAAGCGTGCCGCCCAGCCTTCGGCGCTCGCTGCTGCGCCGCCTTGCCGCGCCGCTGTCCCTGCTTGCGCTGATGAGCGGACTGATGGCGTATTGGTTGGCGTGGCAATACACGCAGCACGTCGTCGACCGCTCGCTGGCCGATCTCGCCACGGCTATCTCCAAGCAAATCCAGCTGGCGGGCGTCGACGCGCCGGTAACGGTGCCGCCGCTCGCCCGTGCCATGTTCTCGGACCCCGTCGAACAACTGATCTACCGGATCAGCGACGGCGATAGCGAGATTGCCGGCGAACCCGATCTGCCGCTAACCGGCACGAACGTGCGCCGGATTCACTACGCGTACGTCTTCGAGACTTATTACCAAGGTGTGAGCGTGCGTGCGGCGCAGGTGCGCGTCGACCAGACGCATGGCAATCCGATCGTCGTGGAGGTCGCGCAGCGCGTGGGCTCGCGCTACCGGATAGCGGTCGAGTTCATGGTCGCCATCATGATGCCGCTGCTGCTGTTGTTGCTGGCGGGCTGGGTGATCGTGTGGCGCGTGGTGAACCAGCAGCTCAACCCGCTGACCGATCTCGCCGATACCCTCAACCGGCAGACCCACATGTCGCTGGAGCCGGTCGACGAATCGTTCGTCCCCGTCGAGATTCGTCCGCTGACAAGCGCAATGAATGCGCTGCTCGACCGCCTGAAAACGGCACTGGACGGCCAGCGCAAATTTATCGCCGATGCCGCCCACCAGCTTCGTACGCCGCTCACCGCCGTGAAACTGCATGCCGAGCAGGCAGCGACCGCCAGGGACCCCGCGAAGGTGCTGGATGCGGTCAGGGAGCTGCGGGCATCGGCGGATCGTGCTGTGCGATTGTCGAATCAATTGCTCTCGCTCGCACGCGCCGAGCCGGGTGAACAGGCCGCGCGTTTCACCGACTTCGACTACGCCGCGCTCGCGTTTGAAACCGGCGCGGAATGGGTGCCGCGTGCACTGGCCGCGCATGTCGATCTGGGCTTCCAGCGTCTGGACGACCCCGACAACGAATATCCGCTGATAGTGCGCGGCAATCTCGTGCTGGTGCGCGAGGTGATCGCCAATCTCATCGATAACGCGTTGAAGTACGTACCCACGTCGCGGGCCGAAGGCGCACGCGTGACCGTCACGGTGACGCAGACCGTCGATGAAAAAGGCTGCAAGATGGGCGAAATCGTAGTGGAAGACAACGGTCCGGGCGTGCCGCTGGAACAGCAACCGGATCTGTTCAAGCGTTTTTTCCGCGGCGATGGCCACGGCGTGGAAGGCGGGGCCGGACTGGGCCTTGCGATCGTCCACGACATCATGATCCTGCACAGCGGCAGCGTGCATTACGAGGATGCTCCAGCGCCCGAAGGCGGCGCACGTTTCATCGTGCGAATGCCTTTGAAAACGGCATAGGAAATAGAAAACGCCACGGAGGAAACCTGCCGTGGCGTTTTTTTACCCGGTACGAAAGCCCTACTTTTTCTTCTTCAACGCCAGCATGGTGCCGCGGCACTTTTTGGCGCCGCAGCGGCATTCGTATTCCTTCTTCAGCTTCTTCGTGACGCGACCGTCGATGACGAGACCGTAGTCGTAGTACAGCTCTTCATCTTCCTTGATCGCACGAAGCGCGTGGATGAATACGCGCCCTTCCTTCTCTTCGGCTTCGCAATTCGGCGCGCACGAATGGTTGATGTAGCGTGCGCTGTTGCCGTCGACCTTGCCGTCGATCACCTTGCCATTTTCGAGCGCGAAATAGAACGTATGGTTCGGCTCGTCCGGGTTGTGCGGATGACGGCGCAATGCCTCTTTCCACGAAATGCGTTCGCCCTTGTACTCGATAATCCGTTCGCCCTTGGCGAGCGGTATCGCGGCGAACACGCCCTTGCCGTGTATGCCCGAACGGCGGACGGCGACCCTCCGTGAACTCATCGAATGAATCCTTTAAAACGAATCGGTTTGGCTTGGCAGACGCTTCAACTTCGCCCCGTCCCGGTTTCACGCGAACGGTGACGAACCGAAACGTGCATTAAAAAAACGCGGCGGCCTGAATGCGAGGCGCCGCCGCGTTGCTGTCTTTCTCATCGCATCGTGTGCATCATCTGCTTCATGTACTGCAATTCACTGTCATTCGATGCCCATGCGGAGCCGAGACTACAGTGAGACCACATAGGCGAACAACGGCATCGTACACGTTAGGCGCGCACGAGTTCAACCGCTCCATAAATTCATATCGCGTGTTTCAGCGCTGGCCGAACGAGATATCGCCGAACAAGGCTTTTTGCTCGCGCGGCTGCGAACGCCAGTATTGCGGCGGCGCCTCCACGGTCGCACCAAGTTGGGCGGCCGCGTGCCACGGCCAGCGCGGATTGTAGAGCAGCGCGCGTGCCAACGCGACCAGATCCGCCTCCCCCGACTCAATGATCTCTTCGGCATGCTGCGGGTCGGTGATCAGGCCCACGCCCATGGTGTTCACGCCCGTTGCTTCCTTGATGGCTTTTGCGAACGGCAGTTGATAACCCGGTGACAGCGGAATTTTCTGCAACGGCGATACGCCGCCCGACGACACATCGATCCAGTCCACCTTGTGTTTTTGCAACTCCTTCACGAACACGATGGTCTGCTCGAGATCCCAGCCGCCCTCCACCCAGTCCGATGCCGACACGCGCAGGCCAACGGGTTTGTCGGCGGGAAAAGCGGCACGCACGGCATCGAAGACTTCGAGCGGAAAACGCATGCGGTTTTCGAGCGAACCGCCGTATTCATCGGTGCGCTGGTTGGCAAGCGGTGACAGAAACTGATGCAGCAGATAACCGTGGGCCGCGTGCACTTCAAGCGCATCCAGCCCCAGGCGCGCTGCGCGTTTCGCTGTCGCCACGAAGGCTTCGCGTATGCGGATCAGACCGGCTGCATCGAGTGCGAGCGGCGGTGCTTCACCTTCTTTATGCGGAATCGCAGATGGTGCCGAGGGCAACCAGCCGCCTTCCGACACGGGGATCAGTTGACCTCCTTCCCAAGGTACCGCGCTCGACGCTTTGCGGCCCGCGTGGCTGATCTGCATCGTAATGGCGATGTGCGAATGCTTTCGAATAGCCGCGATGACCGGTTTGAGCGCGGCTTCGGTCACGTCGTCCCAGAGGCCGAGGTCGCCGGGCGTGATGCGGCCATCAGGCTCGACCGAGGTTGCTTCGAGGCAGAGCATGCCGGCACCCGAGAGCGCGAGATTTCCGAGGTGGATCATGTGCCACGCAGTGGCCTCGCCACGTTCGGCTGAGTACTGACACATCGGAGACACCACGATGCGGTTCGGAAGCGTCACGCCTCGCAGCGTGAAGGGCGAAAACAGAGCGCTCATGAGGGAGTTTCCGGAGGAAGGAAAAAAGGCGTTTCAGAATAGCACTTCGGTTTTTTCCCTGCTGAGCGCCGACCGCGGACCGGCCGCTTGACCCATCGTTCTGACGCCCTCGCCGCCTACTTCGCCTCGTCCGCAGGCGTATTCAATCTCATTGCCCAGGACTCGACCTTGCCGGTATCGAGCCGCTTTGCCGCCGTGCTTCGCCACGATGGCGTCAGCGCCGCGAGCGCGGCCATCTGTTCAAGCGCTGCCTGATCGTCGCGATCAACGTAAAACACCCTCAGCAAGCGTTCGATACTCCATTCGGGATGCGGCCGCGCGAGCCGTTCCATGACGTCGCCCGCCCCTATTTCACCGGGCTCGAGCACGCGGTAATACCAGCCCGTACGACGCGTGTCCTGCACGCGTCGCGACATGTCATCGCGGGAAAAATGGAGGTTGAGTTTCCAGCACGGCTGGCGCGGTTGCGATACCTGCACGATCACGGTACCAAGGCGAAACACATCGCCGACACATACATCCGCTTCATTCAAACCGTGCGTCGAAATGTTTTCACCGAATGCGCCGGGGGTATCGAAGCGACTCAAACCAGCAGACGATAGCGGCCATTCACCTCGCCAGGCAGCGTAGTGGTCGCGGCTGTAGTGATGCAGCGCTTTTTCAGGGCCGCCATGATGCTTGCGCTCGAACTGGTGGTCGCCTTCCAGCCCGGTTTCACCCACGCGAACGCGGGCCGGTACCGGCACTTTGTGAATCGCGCTGTATTTGCCATGCGTGCCGAGCGGTGCGATTACTCCGGTAAGCACGGCGTCAATGACAGGATTCATGGCGCGTTACCTTCAGTACGTTCTGCAGAACTCTATTTGACAGGCTCGAACCGGTCCAGCCATTCGCCAAACATCTTGCCTGCAGCCTGTTCGAGCGCGGGGCCATATTTGGCGGTGTCAGCCCGCAAGGCCGGCACGGTCGTCCCGCTTTCCGCGACTTCGCCCGGATACGCCACCAGCCAGCTTTCAAACCGGTCGACCAGGACTTCAGGATGGCATTGCAGGCCCAGGACATGATCGCCCCAACTGAAAGCCTGATTTTCACACAGGTCCGTTGATGCCAGCCGCGTGGCGCCATCGGGAAGATCGAAGGTATCGCCATGCCAATGGAGCACCGGTGTCGGCTCGCCATCTGCTTCGAAATGCCGTAAAGCGGAGGCCTTGCCCGCTTCGGTCAGCGTCAGCGCCTTCCAGCCGAGTTCCTTCTGCGCCGCCGGATACACCCTCGCACCCAGCGCGCGGGCAATCAACTGCGCGCCCAGGCAAATCCCGATAGTTGGCAAGCCCGCCGCAATGCGTTTTTCAAGCATGGCGAGCAATGGGTTCAGATGGGGAAACAACGTGTCGTCATAAGCGCCGATCGGGCCGCCGAGCACGACCATCAATGAGATATCGAGCGGATTGGGAGCGTCGATGCGAGCGCGGCCCACGTCGAGATAACGCACCAGTTGGCCACGATCGCCCAACACCCGTTCCAGGCTGCCGAGATCTTCGAAATAGACGTGGCGTATCGCCAGGACTTCACGTTTCATCGGCGGTTATCCAGAAGAGCCGGCAAGCTGAGATCAGCGCGCGGCATCAGGCGGCGCACACGAAGGAAAGGCACGGTCGAGCAGCCAGCACGCCGCCAACGGGCGCGCGGCTCGAAGAATAGTCTAACCGACACCGCGTGCTTCGCGCTCAACGCGCGAAGCACGGACGGCGAAAGCGGCGATTCACACAGTGGCGCTTACGCGACCTGCGCGAAAATCTTCCAGTTCTTCTTCTGCTTGGAGAGATCGCCTTCTTCGTATACCGAACAATCGAGACGCAGGTCGGTATCGGCCATGTCGATGTTCAGCAACGTGCAGTGATGCGGCGTCTTCTTCGGGTTCTTGCTCGCTTCCAGGTGCGCGCAGCTCAGGCACATGCGATGCGGCGGAATCTGCTGCACCGCTTCGAGCTGTCGAATGGTCTTCAGCAGGCTGCGGTACAACTGCGACTGCTCATCGGCTTTCAACGTGCCGACCGCCTTCGACAAGAACTCCGGCCATACCAGCGCCTTCTTGGCCGCCGTTTTTCCGCGTGCCGTCAAGCGCACAGCCAGCGCGCGCCCGTCGTCCAGCGCGCGGCGCTTTTCGACCAGACCCTTGCCTTCCAGCGTGCTGACGGCATCGCTGGTGGTAGCGGCGGTCAACGCCGTTTCCCGTGCGATCTCTCCAAGCCGCATTGGACCGCGCCGCTGCATCAGCAACACGAGAATTTCACCCTGGGTCGGCGTCAAGCCCGCACCCTCAGCCCATTCCCATGCCTGGCTACGCATCGCCGTGCTCAACCGCAGCAAGCCGTGGGTCACCCGCCCTGTGGCCTGCTCTCCGTATACGCCTTCGCTCATAGTCGTTCGCTTCGTCTTTCTTGATGCTTATCTGATGGTTCGGCAACGGCTTGAAACCGGCAAACGTCAGACCCCGCTCGTTTTACCCAAGCCGCTGCAGGCTTAATCACCGACGTATCCGGCCGGCGAATCCTTTCGTATCAACTACCGTCTCAAAATTCGGGCGATCAAACCGATGCAGCTAGTTCGTCGTCCGGATCAGGACATCTATGTTTCTCCGTGGCGCCTGTTCTAGACCTTCCAGCGCTTCATTTGTTTCACCGGCTTTGCATCTCCCTACCGGCAAAACCGACATTCTAAGCGACTGGAACCAAACGTACACCTTAGTTATTCACAAAACAGTGTGGATAAGGCCGTAGATAACCACATTATTCGCTGTGCGCCGATTCTTGATAACCCCCGGGCGTACAAAACCGCAACCTTGTTATCCCACGTTGCCCCTTCCGATGCAAGGCTTCGTCCCAGGGTTATGCGCACTCCAAACTGTTGAGTTTGTGGAGATTTTATCGGTTGTCCACAGAATTGCGCGATGCTTGTTAACTACTATTACGTATGTATACGAACTCATGACAGTAAACCTTAGAGGTAGGTTATCGGCAACAGCCTGAAAGAAGATGACAAAAAAAACCCGCCGGTAAGCGGGTTTCTTTTTTTTCGGAGGCGCTCAAACCGCTGGTGCCTGGGGCAAATCTGTCACTCGCGCCACTGCAGGCACTGCTGGCGTACGGCTTCATTGAGCGAACGCTCGCGATCGAAAACACCTCGTAGCCAGGTCGCGTCGTTCATGTTGCTGCGCGCGATATCGCCGACCTGGCGCAGCGCTTCGTTCGAACCCAGCGCGTCGGCATGAGGTGCGATCACGTCAAGCGTCGCCAGGATGTCTTCTGCGATCGTGCGGCGCTCACCCGTCTGAGGATCGATGCAACTGCCTTCCAGGCCGAAGCGGCAAGCTTCGAAACGGTTGAACGTATAGACGAGGTAGTCGTCCTCTTTCAACGTCAGGGGTTTGTCGAGCAGCAGGTAACGTGCAAGCGTCTGGATGTAGCAGGCAATCGCCGCTGCGCGGTCGACCGACAGCGGCGTGTCCATGACCCGTACTTCGATCGTGCCAAAACCCGGCTTCGGCCGGATGTCCCAGTAGAAGTCTTTCATGCTGTTCACCACGCCGGTGCTGACCATCTTCGAGAAATATTCCTCGAAGCTGTCCCAAGTGAGGGTGAACGGCGCCCGGCCGGACAGCGGAAATGCAAAGACAGAATTGAGGCGCGCGGAATGAAAGCCGGTATCCACTCCCTGCACGTACGGCGACGACGCCGACAGCGCGATGAAATGCGGAATGAAGCGCGACATGGAATGCAGCAGGAACAACGCGCTGTCCGGGTCCGGGCAGCCAATGTGCACGTGCTGGCCGAACACCGTGAACTGCTTGGCGAGGTAACCGTAGAGTTCGGAAAGGTACTGAAAGCGCGGTGTATCGAAGATCTGACGGTCGCTCCACTGCTGGAAGGCGTGCGTACCACCGCCACACAGCCCGACATTGAGGTGGTCAGCGGCGGACACCAGGGTGTCGCGGATGGCACGGAGGTCCGTTACGGCCTGTTCGTGCGTCGTACAGATGCCGGTGGACAACTCGATCATGCTTTCGGTGATCTCCGGCGTGATGCTGCCAGGAATCTTTTCGTCCTTGACGAGCCGCATGAGATCGGAGGCGGCCTTGGTCAGGTCGTAGTCGTGCGTATTGACGACCTGGATCTCGAGTTCGATGCCGAAGGTGAACGGCTCCGAGTTGATGAAAGGTTCGAGTGACATGGTGCCTCTTGATTGACAAAGCCTGGGTCGCCGGGCCGGCACCTTTGCCGGCACGGCGCGCACCGCCTATCGGTATGACGCGTCGGGTAGTGCGCTCAAGCGCTCAGTGACACGTTCAATGAAACGCCCGGCAACCCGCTAAAAACGATAAAAAAACAGGATACGACGCTACTCGCGCCGTTCACCGATCGCCGACAAACTGCGATACACGAGGAACGGCGTGACAATCTGCAGCACGACGATCGAGCACATCACGATTGCACGCAGCGTCGGGTCGTAATCGGGGTACAGCACGTACATATCGTCAACGAGCAGGTAGGCAAGCGCCGACATCGGCGTCAACGCCACCCCGAGTGCCGCACCCTGTTTCCAGTTGAGGCCGCTCGGTTTGGCGAAGATCATCACGCCGGCCAGTTTGCCGACGAAACGCGCCACGATCAGCGCCAGCGCGGCCACGCCGCCCAGCGCGATATCGTGCCATTCGAACGACGTCAATGTCAGCGCGAACAAAATCACCGTCAGCAACCAGCCCGCCGTGCCGAAATGCGTTGGCCATAGCTGCGGCCGCTCGTTCGAATTCTTCACAATGATGCCGGCCGCCAGCAAGGCAAGAATGGTCGACAGCTTGAACACATGTGCGATCGCGATGGCGAGCAGCACGAGCCCGAACAACGCGACGAACGAATGCTCGTCGTTGGTATTTAGCCGCCGGTACAGCAGATTGCAGGCCAGCGCGAGGGCCAGCGCCAGCGCGAGCGAACCGAGCAGCAGATAAAGCGGCTGAACAATAGTCGCGAGCGTGTTGCCGTAGATCTCCTGATGCAGCACGCCGGCCGCGAGTTTTTCCACGATCACCGCGTACATGCTGTTGAGCGCGGTCAGCGTGAGCAGGCGCTGCGTGACCTGGCCTTCTGCACGCAATTCGGTACGCAGTTGAATGACCATGGCCGGCGACGTTGCCATCGCGATTGCGGCAATCACGATCGACGGCATGGTCGGCACTTTGCACAGCGTCAACGCGATCAGCACGAAGCCGAACGTAAGCGTGCTTTCAGCAATGCTCGACAAGATCAGATAAGGATTGCGGCGAATCCAGCGCAAGTCGAGCCGGCTGCCGAGCTCGAACAGGAGCAGGCCCAGCGCGACGTCGAGCAAGGGCCGCGAGATCCCGGCCGAACTGACATCGATAACACCAAAACCCGCATTGCCCGCGATCAGGCCAATGACGGCATAGCCGGTGATACGTGGTAGACGCCAGGCACGCCAGAGCAGTTCACCGCAGAGACCCGCAGCGACCAGCGCAAGGCCGGCCCAAAAAATGGCGTCGGGTACGAGCGGCCAGACCGGTAAGAATGAAAAGGCCGACTTCATCGTGAGGACTTCTCCTTCGCAGCTAGTGCAGACAGTCAGTGAATGGGCAGGTAGTGCGCGGTAACGGTGCGGGTTGCCGGAAAGATTCGTTGCCTGATGATTCTTCAGGTTCCGTCAAGCCCCGTTGGGACCGGTCGGCCAATTGACAGCCGTTCGCTGCCAGGCCGGTTGGTCCGCTGCCGTCACGGCAAGGGATACAGCGTTTTTTTCAATTCACGCGCTCGCATGGGGCCCGGTTTGAAGCGATAAGCCGGCAAGGCGGCTATACGAAAGAACGGCGATTGTGCCATAGCTCCCGGCGACCCTTCTTCAATCCCATGACTGCTTAAACCGAGTGGTAACAATGGCTTCCGTCGAGTTTGGATACGGAAAAATCTACCTTTTAACAGGCCCGATCTCGTCGTCGTTTTGTCTGAAATAACGCGGGTTTTTCACTTTGAGTGCTGCCGATGACGACGGTTTTAAGGTTTACAAGTTTTGTTTATATATACGTAGTAGTAGTTAACAAGACCCGGCGATTTCTGTGGATAACTCTGTTTTCATCAACGTTTACAGAAGCTTGAAGGACGCATAAGCAGATAGCGAACGTGTGGGCGCCGGAGGGTGAACCCGGAACAACTTCGGCCGGATTCCTGACGCAATCGAGTTGTCCCGTTTACGCCCACAGCGAGTACACAGGTCATTTGCGCCAAATTCGACGGGTTATCCACAGGTTGCGGTGGATAGTTTTCGAGGCACGGTTTTCAGGTGAATTCGCCGTGTCTTAACGCACGCAGAAGGAAGCGTGCGGGGTCGATGGCTTCGGCCAGTTCACGCTCGACAGGCCACGGTTCCCCTTCGATTTGCGCCGCGATCAGCTCGGCGGCGAGCGTCGACCACACCAGCCCGCGCGAACCGAAAGCGAACGCGCCGTACAAGCCGGGTGCGCGCGGCAAATCGAGCGGCCATGCGCCGGAAAGACGAGCGGCATTGGCACGTGCGGTGGTCTCGTCGGCGAGGGCGCCGATCATCGGCATACGGTCACTCGTCACCGACCGGAAAGCCACGCGGCCTTCCAGTGTTTCTGATCGAGGTTCGAATCCGGCCAGGGCAGGCAGCATCATCGCGACACGTTCGAGGTTTTCGGTATGACCGGCGGCCTGGATCCGCATATTGATGTCGTCAATGTCGTAGGTCGCGCCGGTCAGCGTGCGATGAGCGCCGAGTGGCACAGCGTAGCCATCGCCGACGATCGGCACGCGCAGGCCATCCAGGGGACTTGCGTCCAGTAGCGTGAGCTGGCCGCGGACGCCACGCGTTGGGAGTCCATGAAGTCCGGCGATACGTTGCGCATCGCCGGCGTTGGCCAGGATCACGACGGGGGCTTCGGCGAGGGCGCGGCCGGTGGAGTCGAAGGCGGTCCATGTGCCGTTTTCCCGTTTGATACGCGCGACTTCCATGCCGAAGCGGGTCGTCAGTAAATCGCCCGCAACTGCGCATTGCGCTGCACATATCGCAGCGGGGGAAATCCAGCCGCCTTGAGGGAAAAACCATCCAGCGCGTGCGACGGGTTGACCGGCCAGACGGGAGGCTTCGTGTTCATCGACGGCTACGACATAGGACGGCGGCAGGCCGAATCGCTCGATTGCGGATGCGATTGCGCGCGCATCGTCGGTGGAATCCGCGATTTGCAGCAAGCCCTGGCCGCTGCGTCCCAGATTGTGGCCAGCGCGTTCGAGTTCCGACCATCGGTGCAGCGCGTAGAGAAATCCTGCGCGTGTCAGGCGCGCCGCAGTGCTGTCGTCGCGCCAGATGATCGGGTGGAAGACGCCCGCGGGGTTGCCGGACGCGTCGCGGGCGAGATCGTTGTGGCGTTCGATCAGGCTGACTCGCCATCCCCGCGATGCAAGGCGCTCCGTGATCGCACAGCCGGCAAGGCCAGCCCCGATGACGATTGCATCGCGCAGCGTTTGAACTTGGGAGTCCTCTATTGCCAATGCAAGCGGCGGTTCGTGGCGCCGTACCCGCCAGCGTGGAGCGAAGCGGGCGCTCACATAAGCGGCATCCGGGGTTTCATCGCAGATAAAACCTGCATCTTCCAGGGCGCGGGGAAGCTCGGGGTGCGCTTCGGCGCAGAGCGTCGCCTGATCTCCGGCGACACGCGCCAGCGCTTTTGCGACGTAGGCCAGCTTTGCATCGATATGCGATAGCCGCAGATAAAACGCATCGGCACGCAGCCAGATCTTCTGCAGCATGCTCTCCAACTCGCCGATAGCCAGCGTCAGGACCACGCGCCCGTTTTCAAACTCGAGCCGGTGCTGCCCGGCAACCCGCATGGGCCATGCATTGATCAGTAATTGGGAAAGTGTGGGCTGCTCAGGGAGTACATCGGGGAGGTCCATCGTCGTCGGCCGAGCGACCGCGACAAAATGCAGGCGTTCGCAGCGCTCTGGATCAGCGCGCCACGCGGCCCATGTTTCGATAAACAGTCGCCCGCCGTCGAATTCCGCCTGCAAAACCGTGAAATTTCGCCGTTGAGCCCAACGCGCGCGACTGCCAAGCACGTTTGCGAAGAAAAAGGAATGGGTCATACGAAAGGTTTGAAAGCAAACTGATGATATGACCTTCGCCGTGTATTTCCGATGCTGCGCTGCGTTCCCTTAAAGCTAATAGGGGCAAGGCTTAGCGCGTGATGCGCCGGATTGTCCGCCAACCGTTGGCAAAAACCAACGGAGGGTGAAAAGGACAGTACGAAAGGATTGCTTGCATGAAAAGGGCGTCGATAAGGGATTCCACTTGCGTCCAATCATGCGTAAATCTTCGAAACCCTTATCCCGCTTGGGTTTGCGCTGCGTTATGATAACAACCGCCGAGTAAGGAGGAGGCCCGGTGACCGGGGTGTGAGGGTTTGCCGGAATAGTGGGCCAGGGGGCTGGACCCGCGCCAGTACTCGACTGCAAGGCCCGCGCACGTATAATCGGCGCGTTCGCGCTGTTCGTGTCAACCTAAACTGATAAAGGAACCTTAATGAATAAACAGGAACTGATCGACGCCGTGGCCGCTCAGACCGGCGCCAGCAAGGCTCAAACCGGCGAAACGCTGGACACGTTGCTCGAAGTGGTCAAGAAGGCCGTCTCGAAGGGTGACGCCGTGCAGTTGATTGGCTTCGGAAGCTTTGGTTCGGGCAAGCGCGCAGCGCGCACCGGCCGTAACCCGAAGACCGGCGAATCCATTAAGATTCCGGCCGCCAAGACCGTCAAGTTCACGGCTGGCAAGGCATTCAAGGACGCAGTGAACAAGCGGTAAGTTGTAGCCGATTGTCAGTATATAACCCGCCTCCGGCGGGTTTTTTTTCGCTCGCGGGTTGCCGCGGGTTGTTCACCGCGAGGTGATGACAACCTAGTGCCCGTGCCCGTGGGCGCCGCAATCGCAATCATCCCCATGGTCGTGATGATCGTGGTCGTGGTCGTGCTCGTCTTCGTCCATCTCCCACGACGGAAACGGATCGGCAAGCAATCCCTTCGACGCTTGCGACCATTCGTCATCGGTGACGAGGCAGGCGTCGAAAGCCGCGTGCCAATGGGGTTCGTCCAGGCCGGTTCCGATCATCGCCAGTTCCTGCCGACGGTCGCCGATAGTCATATCGTCCGCATCGCCGAACCAGTCCGCGGCAATTTCAGCTTCCAGTTCCGCATCGCCGGTCGGCCATTCACTGCGTTCCTGCGCCGCCCACCACATTCCCGCGGGACCATGCCGCAGCGCGCCTCCCGCTTGCGATAGCGAGCCGCCAATATCGGTTCGCGTTGCCAGCCAGAAAAAGCCCTTGCAACGCAATACACCCGGCCATTCCTGATGCACCAGCGCCCATAGCCGCTCGGGATGGAACGGCCTGCGCGCACGATAAACAAATCCGCCGACGTCCAGGTCGTCGGCCGTCGGCGCCAGCGCCCAATCCGGATCGGCGTTCAGCATCGCCAGCCAGCCCGGTGCGCTCGAGGTTGCATCGAAGTCGAAGCGGTCAGTGTTCACCAACTCGCTCGCGGCTACCGCGCCTTGACGGGCATCGATCAACTCGGCGCGCGGATTGAGCGCGTGCAGGATGCGCCGGAGTTTGGCGAGCGCGGCGGTATCGACGAGATCCGTCTTGTTGATCACGATCACATCGCAGAATTCGATCTGCGCGATCAGCACTTCGACGACCGTCCGATCGTCGTGGTCGTCGTCGGCCAACCCGCGCTCGCTCAGCGAATCCGTCGACGCGTAATCGCGCGAAAAGCTGTCCGCGTCGACGACGGTCACGATCGTGTCGAGGTGCGCGACGTCGTTATCGAACACCAGGTTTTCAGCGATAACCTGCGGATCCTCGGTACCGGACGCTTCCACCACGATCGCGTCGAAGCGCGCTTCAGCGGCAGCGCGGCTGATTTCACCCGACAGGTCGTCGATGCGGCCGCGAACAACCGCGATGGCCGTGCCGGCATGATGCGCGAGCAAATGGTCGAGCAGCGTGGTCTTGCCTACGCCTGGCAAACCGGCAAGCACGGTAACGGGCAGGGGCTGATTCATCGCGTTTGGCATCGAAAGAGGGCGCGTAGTCGCGCGAGCGGCCGCTGAAAGCGGTGGCGCTTTCAAGAAGACCCGCCTGGAATAGCGGCGGGCTGGAACGCGGAATTGTGCATCAAACGCAGCTGGAACGCCGCGTCATGCGATGAAAAACAGCAAACATTGAACGAAACGAGGTGAAGCGAACCTGACTTAGCGCGATGCCGTCAGCAACTTCCACTTGCCCAGGATATTGATGATCTGTCTTGAGTACTGATCGCGCAGCGACGGTGTTTCGGAGTGGTACGCACCAACCGCCTGCCACGTGTTGCCATACTTGTTCATCTTCTGACGCAGATGCCACGCGGCGATATACACCGACTTGCACGGCTGCATCAGCGTGGTGGTCGAGATACCGTACTGTGCGAGCTGCGTCAGGTGGACGGAATTGATCTGCATCAGACCATAGTCGATAGAACCGTTCGCGTTCTTGTTCATTGCGTCCGGCTGATTGTGCGACTCTTGCCACGCAATGGCCCGCAAGATCAGCGGATTGACCTTTTGATACTTGGCGGCTTCGTCGAAACAGTCGGCGTGCGCGGGCGCGGCTGCCAGCAAGGCGCCGAAGCCAATCGCAAAGAGTCGCAAAAACATTCTCATCATGTTGGGTACCACCTGATCGACAGCGTGCCCCGGCATCCGCGGACTGCGGTGACGGCGTCGCTTCATCGGCAAAACCGGGTAACACCCGGTAAAACTAGGTAAGACTCGGTAAACACGGGAAAACCCACCCGCACTTTGCACATCCAGCGCGCCGAAGCGCTCGTATCATACCGGCAGACTATGGCGTTTTAAATCTGACCATCCGACATAGCCAAGGCATGTGACGCCAATTAATCCGAAAGGTTTTCGAAAGAAAAGGCAACTGGCGGCGTCCGTCTTTATAAGCGCATGAGTATCTGAATGACTCACCTGCACAGGCGAAGCGAACAAATATGACAATTTAAACCTTTTCTATATAGCGAAAGGGTCGAGTAAGGGTCAAGACGCCAATGGTTTTATCAGAGGATTTTTTTGGGATTTCTGACGTTTTATTATTTGAGGATCGTCGGCCAAAGATTAGTAGTTTTGTGACAAACCTGACACGAAAAGCTGCTATGGTTCACGTTTTTGGGATATGGCATTGCCCGGGCATCGGCCCTGGAAACGTCTGTTTTAAGCCTTCGTGATGTTAAAAGCGTCGAAAGACACGCAACACGACCGGTTTTCAGCAACGTGATCAGCAGGTCTTGACATCACACTCCATGAGAAGAAAACGTATGGCATTGCGTCGCGCCGCGATGGCTTTGCTGGTGGCTGGTCTTGTCACCACGCAAATAGCGCACGCACAGGTGACACTGAATTTTGTCAATGCGGATATCGATCAGGTTGCGAAAGCGATCGGCGCCGCTACTGGGAAGACGATCATCGTCGACCCGCGGGTCAAAGGACAGTTGAATCTTATATCGGAAAATCCGGTGCCAGAGGATCAGGCTTTGAAAACGCTGCAGTCGGCACTGAGGATGCAGGGCTTCGCACTCGTGCAAGATCACGGTGTGCTCAAAGTCGTGCCGGAAGCCGACGCCAAGCTGCAGGGCGTGCCGACCTATGTCGGCAATGCGCCCACCGCGAGAGGCGATCAGGTCATCACGCAGGTGTTCGAGCTGCACAACGAATCGGCCAACAACGTGTTGCCGATCCTGCGTCCACTGATCTCGCCGAACAACACGATCGCCGCGTACCCGGCCAACAACACGCTGGTCGTCACCGACTATGCCGACAACGTACGGCGCATCGCGAGCATCATCGCGGGCATCGACACAGCGGCGGGCCGGCAGGTTGAAGTGGTGCCGCTGAAGAACGCGAATGCGCTCGACGTGGCCGAACAGCTCAACAAGCTGCTCGATCCCGGCTCGATAGGCAGCACCGACGCCACGCTGAAAGTCACCGTCACCGCCGATCCCCGCACGAATTCGCTGTTGCTGCGCGCCTCCAGCAGCGCACGGCTCGCCGCGGCCAAGCAGCTTGCGCGCAGCCTCGACGCGGCGACCACGCAGCCGGGCAACATGCATGTGGTCGCCTTGCGCAACGCCGACGCCACGCGCCTCGCCAAGACTCTCCGCGCGATGATGGGCAAGGGAGGCGGCGACAATTCGTCTTCCTCATCGTCGTCGGGATCGGGTTCGTCGGGCGGTTCGGGTTCGTTTGGCCCGGGTGGTTCCAGTTCGTCCACCGGCACGAGCGGCTTGCCGCCGCTGCCGGGCGGGCTCGGCAGCAGCAGTTCGTCGTCGGGCAGCAATCCGATGGCAGGCGGCGGCCAGAGCAAGGACTCCGGCTTCGGCAATAACAACGACAGCAGTTCCAGCGATCAACCCGGCAACGGCATGATCCAGGCCGACACGGCCACCAACTCGCTGATCATCACCGCGTCGGACCCCGTTTACCGCAACTTGCGCGCGGTGATCGACCAGCTCGACGCGCGCCGCGCGCAGGTTTATATCGAAGCGCTGATCGTGGAGCTCTCAGCTACAACCGGCGCGAATCTCGGCATTCAGTGGCAGGGTGCGCTGCTTTCGCAAAGCGGCAACAACGGCATTTATGGCAGCTCGAACCTCGGCTCCGGGACGTCGAGCATTGTCGACCTCACCGCTGCGGGGTCGGTGATCGCTAACAATCCTGCCGCCCTTGCGGGTCAGACAAACATTCTCGCGCAGGGCTTGAACATTGGCCTGTTGCACAAGTTCGGCAACTTCTTCGGCCTGGGTGGTTTGCTGCAGGCGCTGTCGACATCGTCAGATGCGAACATCCTGTCGACGCCTAACCTCATCACGCTGGACAACGAGGAAGCGAAGATCGTGGTGGGTCAGAACGTGCCGGTGGTCACCGGTTCGTACGCCACGCCGACCGCCAATACGGGTACGTCGGTCTCCGCGTTCAATACGTTCGACCGGCGCGACGTGGGCGTGACGCTGCATGTGAAACCGCAGATCACGACGGGCGGGATCCTGAAGCTCCAGCTCTATCAGGAAGACTCCAGCGTCGACACCACCACGACCAACAATCCTGGCGGCGTGACGATCAACACGCGCTCGATCCAGTCGACCATCCTGGCGGACGATGGTGAAATCGTCGTGCTCGGCGGCTTGATGCAGGACCAGTATTCGACGAGCAACAGCAAAGTGCCGCTGCTCGGCGATATCCCCTGGATCGGCCAGTTGTTCCGCAGCGAAGCGAAGACGCGGACGAAGACCAACCTGATGGTGTTCCTGCGCCCGGTGATCGTGCGTGATCAGGCGACCGCCTCGCAGATCTCCAATGATCGCTACGACTACCTGCGCCAGCAGCAATACAACTCGATCTCCGATAACCGTGTCGAGAAGGATAAGGACGTGCCGGTTCTGCCGCCGGCGCCGATCGGCCCGAGCCAGGGCGGTGTGCCGGCGCAGAATCTGTTCGACTGGAACAATATGACACGCTCGCCGTCGCAGGGCGGCAGCGCGACGTTGCCGCAAGCGGCGCCGCCGAAGGTGCAGGACCAAGGGCAGTATCAAGGCCAGCAGCAATATCAGACGGCGCAGCCGCCGGGCCAATATCAAGGCCAGCAGCAGTACCGGACGGCGCAGCCGCCGGTGCAGGGTCAATATCAAGGCCAGCCGGCGAACGTGAACAACTACGCTGTGCCGAATAACTCGGCGCCGGCCGTACCGCTTAACAACGGCGATACGGGAGCGAAGCCGTGAGTACGCTGGGCGCGTCCGTAGCCAACGTTGCCACGAGCACGCCGTCGCCGCTCGCGGCACGGCTGATCCCGTACGCGTTCGCGCGGACCGGACAGATTCTGGTGGCGCACCAGCATGCGGACAGCATCGAAGTGTGGATCAGCGATAAAACCAGCGACGCCGCGCTCGCCGAAGTTGCACGTAACTTCGGCGCGCTTTCCATCGTGCGTTTGCCGGTGGCCGAACTCTCGGCTGCGATCAATTCGGCCTACTCGCGTAATGACGGCAGCGCGGCGCAGGTCGTGGGCGAAGTGGAAGGCGAAGTCGATCTGTCGCGGCTGATGCAGGACATCCCCGAAATCGAGGATTTGCTCGAATCTGAAGACGACGCGCCGATCATCCGCATGATCAACGCGCTGCTGACGCAAGCGGCGCGCGAGCAGGCGTCGGATATTCATATCGAACCGTTCGAGACGTCTTCGGTGGTGCGCTTCCGTGTCGATGGCACCTTGCGTGACGTCGTGCGCCCGAAGAAGGCGCTGCATGGCGCGCTGATCTCGCGTATCAAGATCATGGCGCAACTGGACATTGCAGAAAAACGGCTGCCGCAGGATGGCCGTATCACGCTGCGCGTAGGCGGCCGGCCGGTGGACGTGCGTGTGTCCACGCTGCCGACCGGTCATGGCGAACGCGCGGTGCTGCGTCTGCTGGAAAAAGATGCGCAGCGGCTGAACCTCGAAACGTTGGGCATGGCCCGCGACACGCTGGTTCATTTCGACAAGCTGATCGGCCGTCCGCACGGCATCGTGCTGGTGACCGGCCCAACGGGCTCGGGTAAAACGACCACGCTTTATGCCTCGATGTCGCGGCTCGAAACCGCCACCACCAACATCATGACGGTGGAAGATCCGATCGAATATGACCTGGGCGGGATCGGCCAGACGCAGGTGAACGAGCGTATTGGCATGACCTTCGCACGCGCGTTGCGATCCATTTTGCGGCAGGACCCGGACATCATCATGATCGGGGAAATCCGCGATCTGGAAACGGCGCAGATTGCGGTGCAGGCATCGCTGACCGGTCACCTCGTGCTGGCCACGCTGCACACGAACGACGCCGCATCCGCCGTCACGCGTCTCACCGACATGGGCGTCGAACCGTATCTGCTGGCGTCGTCGTTACTCGGCGTGCTGGCGCAGCGGCTGGTACGGCAGCTGTGCCCGGTGTGCAAGGAAGAGCGCTCCGAAGACGGCCACGTTCATTGGCATGCAGTCGGCTGCGACAAGTGCGGTCACTCGGGTTATGCGGGACGTCGCGGCGTGTACGAACTGCTGTTGCTCGACGATCCGATTCGCGCGCTGATTCACAGGAATGCATCGGATGCCGAAATTTTGACGGCAGGCCGGGAGCAGGGAATGCGCACGCTGCGCGAGGATGCAAACCGGTGGCTCGCGACCGGTGCAACGTCGCTGGAAGAAGTGCTGCGCGTGACGGGCGGAGATTAAACATCCATGCCGGCGTTTCGTTTCGAGGCAATCGATCAGGCGGGCAAGTCGCAGACAGGCGTACTCGATGCCGACAGCGCCCGTGCCGCCCGCAGCCAGCTCAGGACGCAGGGGCTGACGCCGCTGGTGGTCGAGGCGGCGGCTACTCGCACGCGCGGTGAGCGCAAGCAGCGGTTATCGCTGGGAAAACGCTTGTCGCAACGCGAGCAGGCCATTCTCACGCGACAAATCGCCAGCCTGCTGACAGCGGGTCTCCCGCTCGGCGAAACGCTTTCGGTGCTGACCGAGCAATCGGAGCGCGATTACGTTCGAGAGTTGATGGCCTCCATCCGTGGCGAAGTGCTCGGCGGCCATTCGTTCGCGAATGCATTGGCCGAACATCCGCGCGACTTCCCCGAGATTTATCGCGCGCTGGTGGCGGCCGGGGAACATACGGGCAAGCTTGGACTGGTGCTGTCGCGGCTCGCGGACTACATCGAACAACGCAATGCGCTGAAGCAGAAGATCGTGCTCGCGTTCACCTATCCCGCGATCGTCACGCTGATCGCGTTCGGGATTGTCACGTTCCTGCTGAGTTACGTGGTGCCACAAGTGGTGAACGTATTCGCCAGCACGAAGCAGGCGCTGCCGTTCCTCACCATCGCGATGATGGCGCTCTCCGGCTTCGTGCGGAACTGGTGGTGGGCCGGGTTGATCGGCGTGGCGCTGCTGAGCTGGTTCATCAAGAGCCTGCTCGCGCGGCCCGGGCCGCGCATGGCGTTCGACCGGTGGCTGCTCACCGCGCCGCTGCTCGGCAAACTCGTGCGCGGCTATAACACGGTGCGTTTCGCCAGCACGCTCGCGATCCTGACGGCGGCCGGCGTGCCGATCCTGCGCGCGCTGCAAGCCGCAGGCGAGACCCTCAGCAACCGCGCGATGAGCGCGAACGTCGACGACGCCATTATCCGTGTGCGCGAAGGTACGTCGCTGTCACGCGCGCTTGGTAACACGCGGACGTTTCCGCCCGTGCTGGTGCATCTGATCCGCTCGGGCGAAGCCACCGGCGACGTCACCACCATGCTCGACCGCGCGTCCGAAGGCGAAGCGCGCGAACTCGAACGCCGCACGATGTTTCTCACAAGCCTGCTGGAACCGCTGCTGATCCTCGCGATGGGCGGCGTCGTGCTGGTGATCGTGCTGGCGGTGATGCTGCCGATCATCGAATTGAATAATCTGGTGCAGTGAAGAAGCCCATCCCATGAATGCATTTCAGACCCGCCTGCTATCGCTCATCGCGTTCGCCATTTTCTGCGCGACGCTGACGTGGTGGGTCATCACCCTGAGCACGCACCAGAGCGCGCCGTTGCCCGCGGCGGCGGCAGGGCGCGCGCCGTCGGTGGAACAGGCCGCCACGTTGTTCGGCGGGCAACTGCAGCATCAGGAAAACCAGGACGTGCACCTGTTCGGGATCCTCGCGTTGCAGCACGGCGCGGCGGCGATCGTGAGCTATGGCGGTGAACCGGCGAAGGCTATCTCGCTGGGCGGCCCGCTGACGCCGGGGGTGACGATCAAGGAAGTGCGGGCGCGCTCGATCATCATCGATAGAAACGGGAAACGCTCCGAAATATTCCTGCCGCCGAACGCGGCCGGTCCGACCATTTATGTGCGCTAAAACCGCGCAGGATCAAAGGGACCGAACGGGCGACGCTTACGAAGTGAAATGCGCCCGAGCGGACCTATAGAATGCTTGCCTGCCCGCAACGACCGTTGATTGTTCCGACGAATGATCCGGCGAAAGCGGCGGACGGGCATCGAACACCATGTCGAGCCTGAGCGCTGTAACGACATCAATTGGAAAGGAAGATCAAATCATGCAAATGTGGATGAAGCGCCGCTACGAACTACAGACGGCGCAAGGTAGCCAGCAAACGCGTCGCCAGCGTGGTTTCACGCTGATCGAAATCATGGTCGTGATCGCGATTCTCGGCATTCTCGCCGCGTTGATCGTGCCCAAGATCATGAGCCGTCCGGACGAGGCGCGTCGGGTCGCGGCGAAGGCGGATATTGGCTCGATCATGCAGTCGCTGAATCTTTATCGACTGGATAACGGCCGCTATCCGACCCAGGAGCAGGGGCTGCGCGCACTGGTCGAAAAGCCGACCACCGAACCGGTCCCGAACAACTGGAAGGGCGGCGGTTATATGGATCGCGTTCCAGTCGATCCGTGGGGTAAGGAATATCAGTACCTGAACCCGGGCGTGCACGGCGAAGTGGACGTATTCAGCTACGGCGCCGACGGCAAACCGGGCGGCGAGGGCAACGACGCGGACATCGGCTCGTGGCAATAGGCTTTTTAGCCTCTCCTTGCGCCCTTAACAGAAGCCAATCGACGTGAACATGCAGCACGAGCAGGACTGTTCAGCACCCGAGGCGCCGCGCTGCGCGAAGGTGCGGCCGCAGGCCGGCTTTACGCTGCTGGAAATGCTGGTGGTGCTGGTGATCGCGGGATTGCTGGTGTCGCTGGCTTCGGTGAAGCTCACGCGCAATCCGCGCACGGATCTGAACGAGGAAGCGCAGCGTCTCGCGCTGCTGTTCGAATCCGCCGGCGACGAAGCGCAGTTGCGGGCAAGGCCTATTGCGTGGCTGCCGGTCGACGGCGGTTTTCGCTTCGATATCCGTACGGAAGACGGCTGGCGTCCACTACGCGACGACCTGCTGCGCCCGCGCCGCTGGGACGGCGGCGTGACCGGCGTGACGATCCAGTACGCCGGTTCCGATCAGACCGCGGGACGGGTGGTGTTCGGCACAGAAGCGATTGACACCCCGATGGAAGTGACGCTCGCGTCGGCGGTCGGCAGCGTGACGATTGTCGGCACCGGCAACGGCCGTTATCAGGTGCGCTGATGCCAACGCTCACGCCCGGCCCTCGTCACGGCCTCACACCCAAGCTCAAGCGCACGCGCGGTTTCACCATGATCGAAGTGCTTGTGGCGCTGGCGATCATCGCGGTGGCGCTGGCGGCGTCGCTCCGGGCGGTGGGCGCGCTTGCCACCGGCGAGGCGGATTTGCACCGGCGCCTGCTGGCCGGCTGGAGCGCCGACAACGAACTCGCGCGATTGCGGCTCACACATACGTGGCCGGATATCGGCACGCATACTTTCGATTGCTCGCAGGGCAATCTCAGGCTGACTTGCACCGACCGTGTGTCGGCCACGCCGAATCCGATTTTCCGGCGCGTGGAAGTTATCGTGGAATCGCCCGGGCTGGCCGGTAATCTCGCGCAAATGGTCATGGTGGTGGCAAATGAAACCAGCCGTTCGCTCTAGGCGGGACGTTCGCGGCGCGCGCGGCACTCGCGGCTTTACGCTGATCGAGATGCTGGTCGCGATCGCGATTCTCGCGGTGATCGCGGTGCTGTCGTGGCGTGGCCTCGACCAGATCATGCGCGGCCGCACGACCATTACGAACGCGATGGAAGATGAACGCGTGGTTGCTCAGTTGTTCGACCAGATGCGCATCGACGCCCGCCAGGCCGCTACCGACGACGAAGCCGGCCAGGCCGCGGTCGCTATCGGCGGGAACGGGTTGCAGATCGTGCGCGGTGTCTACGCGGCCGGCGTGGCGCCGCGCTTGCAGGTCGTGCGCTACCGGCTGGTCGACGGCGGGCGCGTGGTGCGCTTTGCGTCGCCGCCGCTCGGGAATGTGGGTGAAGTGCGCAGGGCGTTATCGGCGTCCGACAACTCGGACGGGTGGACCGCGATCCCGCTGATGGGCGGCGTCTCGACCTTCGCCACACGCGCCTACGTGCCCAAGGTCGGCTGGACGATGAGCATGGGCGACATCACTTCGCAAATCACGCAGAACGACAACAACCTGAAGGTGCCGCAGCTCGGCAATGCGCCGTTGCCGCGTGCCGTGACAGGTATTCAGATCGCGGTTGGCGCGCACAATCTGGCGCTGCCGATCACGCGCGTGTTTCTGATCGGAGAATGACCATGCGTTCTTCATCAGTTCACGCGAAACGGCTCAGGTCATCCAGACCCTCCAGGCATTTGCATCAGCGCGGCGTCGCGATCATCAGCGCGCTGCTGGTCGTGGCGTTGTCGGCGATCATCGTGTCGGGCCTGTTGTGGCGCCAGCAAGTGCAGGTGCGCCGTATCGAGAACCAGCGGCTGCTCGCGCAGGCGCAATGGATCTCGCGCAGCGCGCTCGACTGGACCCGCCTGATCCTGCGTTCCGAAGCCGATTCCGCGCCAACGGTCACGTATCTCGGCGGTGTATGGGGTGTGCCGATCGCGAAAACGCGGCTGTCGGACTTTCTCGGACAGATTGGCGACGTGCGGGCGCAGCAGGGTGCATCCACTTACCTGTCCGGAGTGATTGAAGACGCGCAGGCCAAGTTCAACCTGCGCAACCTGGTCTCCACGCCCACGCCCGGCTTGCTGATCATCAACGTGCAGGAGATCGCGTCGTTCCAGCGGCTGCTGACGCTGCTCGGGCTCGATGCGTCGCTGGCGAAAACCGTCGCGCTGCAGATTCGCGCCGGGCTGGCGCAATCGGCGACGCGGTTCCAGACGCAATCGACAACCGCTGCCGCGGCCTCGCCCGCCTCCACGATTGCCGCGATCGCGCAGGGCGGCGGAACGGGCGGCGGCAATTTTACCGACGACCCCGGTCTCGCCGATGCGGACAGCAGCGCGCCCGTTGCGCCGCTGCAGATGATCAACGTGGAGTCGCTGCTCGACGTCCCCGGTTTTTCGCCGGAAGCGGTGGAGAAATTGCGGCCGTTCGTGACGGTGCTGCCGACCACGACGTCGGTGAACATGAATACCGCTTCGGCCGAAGTGATTGCGGCGACCGTGCCCGGCATGTCGCTTTCGCAGGCGCAGGCGTTTGTCGCGCGCCGCGAGACCGTGTTTTTCCACGATGTCGGCAACGTGACGCTGGCGTTGACCGGCGCAGGCGTGAAAACCGATGGTCTCGATACGAGCCAGATGGACGTGACCACGACGTATTTCCTGATCCACGGCCGCGTGCAGCACGAGCGGGCGGAAGTCGACCGGACGACCTTGCTATATCGCGATCCGGCGACGCATACCACGCGTATTGTCTATGTTCGTGACCAGCTTTGATGCGTTTGGACGGGTTTCATTGAAACAACGTCGCAGTACAGTAAATAACTTTCGATTCAGAAAACAAGAGAGCGGCCTTTGAGCACATTGATCGTCCTACTGCCGCCGCGCGATCCGGCGGTGCGCTCGGAAGAGTGGAATTTGCCGGAGCTGCCGTTTTTGCTGCTCGACAAGCGCAACGTCACGCAGCGGTCCGGTCGTGCCGCGCTGTCGCTGCTGCCGCGTGCGAGCGCCACGGTGCTGATAGTCGCTGCGCGCGACCTGTTGCTGACCGCCGCGCAAATGCCGCCGCTGAAAGGGCCGCGCTTGCGCCAGGCGTTGCCCAACGTGGTCGAGGATCAGCTGATCCAGGATCCGCAGACCTGCCATATCGCCGTCGATCCGGTCGCGCTCGCGAGCGGCCGGCGGGTGCTCGCCGTGATCGATCGCGGCTGGTTCCGCTTTGTGCTCGAGGCGTTTGCGAACGCGGGGCATCGGAACGTGAAGGCCGTGCCGGCCATGCGCTGCCTGCCGCTGCATGAAAGCGCCGCCGACACCCCGAATCCGTTCGTCGCGGGCATCCTGGGCGACGTGCTGGCGACCGCCCCGGTATTGCTCGGCGGCGATACGCTCAGGCCTTCCGAAACTGCCACGTCGCGCGTCGAGATCGCGATTGCGCGCGGCGAGCACGCGGCGCTGGGTGAAGGCCTGGCCATTCCTGCCGATGCCGTGACCTCCACGCTCGGCGCGCTCGCGGGCGCCCAGCCCATGACGCTCTACACCTTGCGCGACGTTCCCGGCGCCGAGCCGCGCCTGGCTTCGTCACGGCCGGCGATTCCCGGCGCGCAGCCGCTGACGTTCGAAACCCTTGCTCGCAACGCGCTGACCAACCACTTTGACCTGTGCCAGTTCGAGTTCGCGGCGCAGCCGTGGCGGCTCGACCGCGCGACCATGCGGCGGTTGAAGCTGCCGGTGGCGCTGCTGGCAGGGGCGTTGGTGGTATCGATGATCGGCATCAACATCCAGTGGCTGCAGCTCGCCCGGCAGCGCGACGCGATCAACGCGCAGATGACCGAAACGCTCCTCAACACGTTCCCCAAAACCACGGTCGTGCTCGATGCGCCCGACCAGATGGCGCGTCAGCTCGACCGCTTGCGGCTGGTGTCGGGACAACTGTCGCCGTCTGATTTCCTCTCCCTCGCCGACGCCCTTGCCCGCGCGCTCGGCCCCATTCCCGTGAACGGCATTGCGGGGCTGGATTACCGCGACAGACACCTCGAAGTGACCTTCAAGCCGGAAACCAGAGTCGATCCGGGCTTGCAGAGACGCCTGGCGGCGAACGGGCTGGCCGGCGGTATCGACAGCAACACCGGCAAGTGGACCATCAGGAGCGCCCAATGAAACAAGCCATCATCGACACTTGGGGCGAGTTCTGGAACGCGCGTACCCAGCGCGAAAAAACCATCCTGATGTGGGGCAGCCTGGTGGCGGTCATCGCTCTGGTCTATCTGGTCCTGTGGGCACCCGCCTATGAAGGCCGTGCGCGCTTGCGCGACACGCTGCCCGCCATGCAGCGCCAGCTCGCGCAGATGACCGCGCAAGCCAACGAGGCGCGATCGCTCGCAGGCGGCGGGCAGGGTGTCACGCCGACCGGCGGTGCGCTGCGCGACGCGCTGGCGAAGTCTCTCGCCGATAACAACATGCCCCCGGCGCAAGTCCAGGTGGTTGGCTCGGGCGTGCAGATCCAGTTGAAGAACGCGTCGTTCCCGGAATGGACGGTCTGGCTCGACAGCGTCCGGAAGCAGTTCAAGGTGCAGGTCAGCGAGGCACACATCACGGCGCTGAAACCCGACGGCCAGGTGGATCTCACGGCATCGCTGCAACCGGCCCAGGTGCAATGAACTACGGCATGCGGCGGCTTCTCGCGGCGTGGCCGTGGTTCGTGGTGGCGGGGGTATCGGTGGTCGTGATGCTGGCCGTCATGCTGCCGGCGGCCTGGATCGTGCCGCAATTCGCGAAGTCAACGGACGGGCACGTGAATCTCGTCGATCCGGCCGGTTCGCTCTGGAAGGGATCGGCCACGCTGATGCTCGCAACCGGCGGCGGCGCGGGCGGTGTCGACGGCGCGACGCTGCTGCCGGGACGCATCGAATGGCGGACAGCTTTCTGGCCCTTGTTCAGCGGCCGCGTGCACATGGAAATGCGCCAGACGGACGCCATGCCGGATTCGGTTTTCGTCGATGCCGGTCTTTCCGGTTCGACGGTCTCACCGGGGGCGATTACCGTGCCGGCGAGCCTGCTCTCGGGCTTGGGCGCACCGTTCAACACGCTCAACATGGAAGGCAATGTGCGGCTGAGCTGGACTGAATGGCGCATGCTTGGGCACAACACGTATGGGCAGGCGACCGTGACGCTGGACGACATGGCCTCCAGCGTGTCACGCGTGAAGCCGCTGGGGTCGTATCGCGTGGTGTTTCAGGCGGAAGGCGAGGCGGGGACGATCAATCTGACGACGACATCAAACGGGCCGTTATTGCTGAACGGACAAGGGACGGTGTCGAAGACATCGAGCGCGTTCAACGGCTCGGCGACCACCACGCCGGAGGCACGCGAAAACCTGGCGGGATTGTTGAACCTGCTCGGGCGGCACACGGGACCGGATACCGTCGAGCTGACCTTCGCTCGATAAGGGTTCAGCGCCACTTCCCGAGCGGCGTTAGCCGTGACGAGCGTGGCGTAAGGTAATGGCGCAGGGACCCCGGCGCGTCTTACTCTTTGGCCGTACCCCCGTTGACCGCCGCAACGGTCGACGAACTCTGCGCGGGATTCAACGCGGCGCTCGACCCCTTCGCTGCAACGCCGCTTGCCGGAACCGGTGCGGCTGCGTCAGGTGCGGCTGCACTGCCGGTTTCCTGTTCCATTTGCGCTGTGTCCCAGCCGCCGCCGAGCGCCTTGATCAATCCCACCGACGACACCATCCGCTCCCCGGCAATATTCGCCAGCTTCTGCTCGGCGAGGAACGCCGTGGTCTGTGCGGTGAGGACGTTGATGAACCCGACGGTGCCCGACTTGTACTGATTGGTCACGATCACCAGCGCCTGCTGCGCCGACGCCACCGCCTGCTCCTGGATCCCGATCTCGTTGGCGAGAATTCTCTGCGACGCCAGGTTGTCCTCGACGTCCTGGAACGCGGTCAGCACCGTTTGCCGATACGTCGCCACGGCCGAGTCATACGACGCGCGCGCCGCTTCGGTCTGCGCGGCCCGCAAGCCGCCATCGAAAATGGTGGCTGCGATATCCGGCCCGAGCGTCCAGAAGCGCGATGGTGCGGTCAGCAATTGCGAGAACACGGAGCTTTGGAAGCCACCCGTTGCCGACAAGGTCAGCGTGGGGAAAAACGCCGCGATCGCCACGCCGATCTGCTCATTCGCCTGCGCGGCCTTGCGCTCGGCGGATGCAATGTCGGGCCGCCGTTCGAGGATGGCTGAAGGCAGTTGCAGCGGTACTTCAGGCGGCGTGGCGTCGAGCGGCGAGGACGCGATGGAGAACGTCGACGCGGGCTCGCCAACCAGCACGGCAATAGCGTGTTCGTACTGTGCGCGGGCGACGCCGTTATCAATAGCCGACGCTTGCGCCGATTGCAATTGCGTCTGCGCCTGGATCACGTCCGAACGGGCAGCCGTGCCCTGCGCGTACTGGTTCTGCGTGAGTTGCAGCGTGCGCTGATAGGCGGCGACGGTGTCATCGAGGAGCTTTTGCTGCGCGTCCAGCGAACGCAACTGGAAGTAGGTTTGCGCGAGCGTGCCTTGCGCCGAAAGCCGCGCGTTGGCGAGGTCGGCCGCTGCGCTTTGCTCGCCGGCGCGCTGCGCGCCCACCGTGCGGCTGACGGTACCCCACAAATCGGGTTCCCACGATGCATCGAGGGAAAGATCGTAACTATTGCCAATCGCCCCGCCGCTTGAGACTGAGCTGGACGAGCGGCTGGAGGAACGCGCCCGCGAACCCGTGGCCGATAACCCCAGCGTAGGGAAATACGCCGCGCGCGCCTCTGAAACCAGCGCCCGGGCTTGCCGGTAAGCCGCCGCGTATTGGGCAATAGTCTGATTCGACGCGTTCAGCCGCGTTTCGAGGTCATTCAACTGCGGGTCGTTATAAATCGCCCACCAGTTTCCACGATCCACCCGGTCCGACGGCTGCGCAACTTTCCAGCCTTCCGGCGCCTCTTTATACGATGCGGGAATAGCGGTGTCGGGGCGTTTGTAGTTCGGACCGACGGCACAACCTACTAGCGCCAGAACGAGCACGATAGCGGACTTGCGAGGAAAAACGGGGATTCGGGTGAACGGCATCTGCTCTGGATTCCTGTCGGAAGTTGCGTGCGCCCCGACGCGACGCGAAGCGCTTTGTGCAACCGGTCCGAGATGGTAACTGAACGCGCCTGAAGGGCGGGCGTCGGGCAGCCGTTAGGGTAACGGCTTGAAAGGAAGCTGAGTGTTACTGGCCGTTCGGATTCGGTTACGGGTCGTTACGCAACGCTCAGGCGTGGCGAAAGTTGCCCAAGTTGCCGAGTGGCATAAGAGCACGACCCGTCATGAACGGCACGGCAGATCTCAGGCGTCGCAGTGTTTCGGACGGCAGAGCAGCGCGGTTTTGGCCGGGGCGGGCTTGGCGGGTTTGCGGGGACGCCGGTTCTCGAACCACGCGGCACCCAGCACGACAAACGATCCACCCGGCAGCAAGAACACGATCACGTACAGCGCCAGCTTCCATGAGCTCAGGTTTGGCGGCAGGACGTGCAGCAAGGCGGCAACGAGCGAGTGGCCGAAGCGTCGGCCGAGGAGGAGGGTGGTTTGGGCAGCGCGGTTCATCGGGTAAATCCATTTGCGCACCGAATGTTTCGATGCTTTCAGTCGGTCAGAACATGGTCTCGGGTGGCGCTTTAGCGCGTAACTCGTTGCTTAGAATAATATTGACTATGCAATTGATTTTCAAGATGCATTCTTTAGCAAATATTTGCAGTGTTGTTTTTAAGTCGTGAGAGTGGCGCTTGCGCGGTATGGGTACAGGCTGGCTGGCGAATGGAGCGTGTTGTTTCGGTCCAGGGTCTCTCATCGCGGACGTTTTGCGCGCTGCGATCGAGAGTCCCTTGATGGACGACACGCGGCTTCTGAGCATGATGTGAATTCCTTTGGATGAAACCGGGAGACGCTGTCGCTTAAGCCTCGCAGCCTGTCGGCACGGGCTTTCCGGGGAATGTGCAGGGCAAGATCGCTTTGAATGAGATGTGCGGAGGGTATTGGACAAAGCGCGTTCGATCAGACACCGGCGAATGATGCCGGTGGGGGAAACGGTGTGAGCGTGCGGGATTCGCAGGGCGAATTTCCCTTAGGCGTTTCGGCCGCATGTCGCATGCCGACGCGTCGCATCAGGCAGCCCAAACTCGCGAAGTCGTGGGCCATTACCCTGCCAGATTAAAACAATGCCTATGCAAGGGTTTTGGCTATCGAGCCAATAGCAAGCATCCTGTCGATGCACTAAATAGTATGTAGCCGCCACATTTTCGCCGATTACCGCCCCAGTGCGTTTGCCTGATCGCATAAGCAAAGGCCGTGTCTCCGGAAGGAAGACACGGCCTTTTGCCGCAGCCAATCGATGAAAACCTACTGCGGTGTCAGATTCTGGCCCGATTGCCCCGGCTGATTCTCAAGCGTCGGCGGCATTGGCTGTACGGGCAGGTTTTGCGGCATCGGCCGGGAGGGCGGGGCGGGAGAAACCGGCGGCAACGCATTGCCGGACGCTGTCGCACCTCCCGGCGTGCCCATCTGCGATGGCCTGCCGCGCACGAACTGCTTGAAGTCCGCGCCGGCCTTCCACGGGTTCGGCTCGCAACCGAACATGTTGTCGCAATGGGCGGCGAAGCCGATCGTCGCGGTTCCTTCGTTGCTCGGGGTCTTGGTGATCTGGTACGCGAGGTCGCGTTTGCCCCCGGACGGGCCTTCGGTCTGGATGATCGAATCCGTAACGGTTTGCAGCTTGTATTCGGAGTGGTTGATTACCCAAACCTGGGCGCGCGCCCACCACGCGTCACATTCGGCCTTGTTCGTACACGTGAGGGGCGCCGTGGCCTGCTCCATGGTCTCACCGGCAATCTGGCCGCTTGTCGAGCAACCCGCCAGCAGGGCGATCGCTGCCACCACTGCACTCATCGCCGCCGTCCTGGTGAGGCTTGCGCTTTCCAGCAGGTGTTTTCTCATTTTTCTTACTTCCCTTGATGTGTGTTCTGGCTGGCCGAGCGTGCCCGGCCAGCTGCCAATCAGTCTGGTTCGTTGATACGTCGCTAATTTCAGACCCGGCACACGCGCACGCGTTTCCACGCGTTGCGCACTGTTGCAAAACAAGTAAGGGTTGCCGCTGCCGAGGCTGTGCGACGAGGAAAAAGCTGCTGGATTGCGATGGGCGCCGCTTTGGAGCCGGCGCTCAGCCGGTTCAAACGCTGATGCGGTTCAACGTGTAGGCACGATAGGCGCCGACGAAGGCATCGAACGAGCCGACTTCTTCGCGCTCAATTCTTGCCTGATCGGCCAGTGACTTTTCAGCAAGCGCCGCCATTTCGCGCTCAACTTGCGCGCTAAGCGGACGGCCGCGGAAGTAATCGGCGTGTTTTGCGCTGAGTTCGAGCGCAAATTCGTTGAAGCTTTGATGCCGCTCGCGCATGGTCGAAAGCACGCGGGCGGACGGGGTCAGCGAGACATCGGCCAGCCTTGCGCGCTGGGCCTTCAAGGCGACCCTGTATTCGTCGACACCATGCAGTGCGTCGAGCGCCTGCGCGACCGGTTCAATGGCGTCGAGCAACGAATTCGCCCAGCCCTGCATGGGGACTTCGCGGCCGTCGCGCGCCAGCGTCAGGCCGGGCTTGCGCCCTTCCTTCGTGATGCGCGCGAAGTTCTCGTTGGCTTCCTCGTTGGCGGCGCGCGGCAAAAGCGGGCTGTCTTCGATTGCGCAATACAGCAAGTACGCGTCCATGAAACGCGTGGTTTCCAGCGAAATACCGGTCGGCTCGAACGGGTCGATATCGAGGCAACGCACTTCAATGTATTGCACGCCACGCGACGACAACGCATGCAACGGCCGCTCGCCGGGTTGCGTGACGCGCTTCGGACGGATGGTCGAGTAGAACTCGTTCTCGATCTGCAGCACGTTCGTGTTGATCTGCACCCATTCGCCGTCGCGCTGCGTGCCCATGGCTTCATACGGCGGATACGGCTCGCTGACCGCTTTCGCGAGCGTGTCGAGATAACCATCCAGCGTGTCGTAGCTCGGCAGCAGCGCAGATTGCGCCGGGTTGTTCGTGTAGCCCAGGTCGCTCATTCGCAGGCTGGTGGCGTACGGCAGGTAACGCGTGGTGGCGTCGAAGGTCTCGAGCGTATTCGGGCGGTCGCGCAGGAACTGCTGGTTGAGCGCCGGCGATGCGCCGAACAAATACATCAGCAGCCAGCTTGTGCGGCGAAAATTCCGGATCAGCGCGAAGTATCGTTCGGACTGGAAATCGACGAGCGGTACGGCGCTGCGGTTATCGAGCGCGGCCCACGTGCGCCACACGTCTTCGTGCAGCGAATAGTTGTAGTGAATCCCGGCAATGCACTGCATGGTGCGGCCGTATCGAAGCGACAAACCGCGCCGGTAAACGTGCTTCAACATGCCGATATTCGATGTGCCATACCAGCCGATCGGGATGTCCTGATCCGCGGGGAGCACGCCGGGCATGGAGTCGTTCCAGAGCAATTCGCTGCCGAGATGCGCATAGGCGAAGCGATGCAAGTCGTCGAGCTGCTCGAGCGTGCGCGCCGCGTCGTGCTCGGCTGGTGTGATCAGTTCGATCAGCGCCTCGGAGTAGTCGGTGGTGATGAGCGGATGCGTGAGCGCCGAGCCGAACGTGCGCGGATGCGGCGTGGTGGCAAGCGTCCCGTCGCGCGTCACCCGCAGGCTTTCCTTCTCGATGCCGCGCAGCCCCTGGCGCAACGCGGCGCCCTGCGGGCCGCTGGTCAGCGCGGATAAGCGGCGCAGGAGAGCGCTGTCGGACGGAGATGAGGAATTCGTATTTGCCATTGCTGCGACGGTTGCGTGTCAGGCGCCGAACAGAATGCGCCGAACCAGATTTTTGGGTAGCGGGCACTTTAACATCTCAGTGTAAGACGTGCTTGAACCCTTGCCGGATAAGGGTTTGCGCGAATTCGAGCAGTTTGGAGCGCGGCTTGCAGCGACGGTTTTTCGATCGATGATGCGGGACCTTCGATTCGGCTGTGTAAGCGGCGGCGGGTTTCAAGATGCGCTCTGGGCGCCCCTTGCGGCGACGCGGCGTCTCACCCGCCTCTCGCCGATCCCGCCCGATCCGCGATCTCGTTCCACACATGCAGAGCAGCATACGCGCGATAGGGCCGCCACGCCTCGGCGCGGGCGCGCAGGGCGGCCGCTTTTGCCATCGAGGGATCGCGGGCGACCAGCGCCTGCATCAGGATCAAGTCGGTGCCGGGCCACGCGTCGGCATCGCGTAGTGCGCGCATTGCGACATATTCCACCGTCCATGGACCGATGCCCGGCATGGCCAGCAACGCGGCCCGCAGTTCGGCGCGGTCCGCATGCGGATCGTCCAGCGGCAGCGAGCCCGCTGCGACCTCGCGGGCGAACCCCTGCAATGCGGCCACGCGTTTGCCCGGCATGCCGATTTTTTCCAGATCGACCTCGGCCAGGGCTGCGGGCGTCGGGAAACGCCAGGCGGTGCCGGGGTGCGGGTGATCGGTCAGGGGTGTACCGGCGCGCTCGACCAGCCTTCCCACAATGGTCGATGCCGCTTTCACGCTGACCTGCTGGCCGACTATTGCACGCACGACCAGCTCGAAGCCGGACCACGCGCCGGGTACGCGCAACCCCGGCACGGCTCGCGTCAGCGGTGCGAACCACGGATCGCGGCCAAGATGAGCGGCGATGGCCGGCGCGTCGGCCTGAAGGTCGAACATGCGCGTAAGGTGTTCTCCAATTGGTTTCGCTTGACGGCTCGCCGCGCCTTCCAGCGTTGCGACGAGACAAGGTTTGCTGGCGTGGCGTGTCACGCTGAGCGTGCCCGAATCGCCGAGCCACTCGATTGCACGGCGATACGAACCGTCTTCCACCGCTTCGACGCCAAGCGTCGCACGCCCCGCGAAAAATCGCAGCACGCGGGGCCAATCGTAGGGTTCGACGTAGGGTAGCTGGATGCGGGTGGGTTTATTGTGTGGCAATTTAGGCGCGTTCGAAAACAGGGCGGATCGGGCGATCGGGGTGCTAACGGGCATCGTATCGTTTAAAGTAATTTAGATGCCACAAGCCCGGAAACCCGGCGAGCGCACCATCAACCCAGATCCTCCGTGCCAACGGTTTCAAGCGGCGCTGCCACCCGATGCTCTTTTTCCGCCGATAACAACGCGACCTTGCGCGCGGTGCCCCATCGATACCCCGCCAGCGCGCCATCCTTATGCACGACGCGATGACAAGGAATGGCAAGCGCCACCGGGTTCGACGCGCACGCATTTGCCACCGCCCGCACCGCCCTCGGCGACCCGAGCGTCTCCGCGATATCGGAATAGCTGCGCGTCTGGCCGTACGGAATCCTCTGTAACGCATCCCATACGCGCTGTTGGAATGCAGTTGCGCTGATGTCGAGCGGCAGGTCGAAGTGCTCTCGCGTGCCGCGCAGATAGGCGTCAATCTGCGCGATAAACGGCGCGAGCCGCGCCTGATCCTCGATCCGTTCAGCGTCCGACAACTCCTGCGCCAAATCGGCTTCGAGCGCGGCCGGGTTTTCGCCGAAAGCGATCTTGCAGATGCCCTTGGCCGTTGCCGCGACCAGCACGATCCCGAGCGCCGTCTGGGCCGTAGCGAAATGTACGACCAACCCGGCTCCCTTGCGTCGATAAGTCGACGGCGTCATCCCCAACTCGGCCGGCGCGGCGTCATACATCCGCGATGTCGAGCCGAAGCCTGCGTCGTGCATGGCGCGCGTCACGTCGTCGCCACGCTGGAGCGCGCCGCGCAGCGCATCCGCGCGGCGGGCGGCCTGGTATTGCCGCGGCGACACGCCGACCACACGTGAAAACAGCCGCTGCAAATGAAACGCGCTGACATGCACGGCGCGGCTCAATTCGGCAAGCGTGACGCGTTGTTGCGGGTCGGCGTCGAGCACCTTGCACGCCCGCTCCACAATGGCCAGCTCGCGCGACAGGCTGCCCGGCTGACACCGCTTGCACGCCCGATAACCCGCGGCTTCGGCTTGTTGCGGGGTATCGAAGAATTCGACGTTTTCACGCCTTGGCTGCCGCGACGCACACGATGGACGGCAGAACACGCCGGTCGTACGAACGGCATAGAAGAACTCGCCGTCGGCGCTTGAATCGCGGCTCGACAAGGCGTTCCAACGGGTTTCATCGTCGGAAAAAGTGGCGATACTGTGTTCGGTTTTCATCACAATCCTCGGTTTGCGAAGGGTACGTGACTACTTTAGAGGCGGACGTCTATAGGTACTCGCCGGATCTTGCTCTGTCATTTCAGCCTTGGGTGACGGGGGTGTGAAGGCATGGACAAATGACGCACAGATGCGACACATCACCACCATAGGGGTTTTTACTACGATAAGTGTTGCATCGCTCCTATCGGCTGTGTAATATCGGAACTGTCTCCTCCATGTCTCCTCCTGATATGGATTCAGTCCGCTCCGCAACGAGCGGACTTTTTTTCGTCTATACGTTTCGCAGCCTTTAGCACCGTGCTGTTTCGCAACACCCGCTAAACTTCAAGCTGACTTGTAGGCTGACCCAGGCTGATTCAGACTAGTTCACTGGCCGTCATACGCTAAGAAGGGAGACATGCAATGCAGATACCCATCCGCGAGATTGATCACGTGGTGATTCGCTGTGCGAACCTCGATGCCATGGTCGGCTTCTACAAGACTGTGCTGGGCTGTCCGGTAGAGAAGGAACAGCGCGAGATCGGGTTGGTGCAGATGCGCGCGGGACGCTCGCTGATCGATCTGCTGGCGGTGGGTGCGAAGATCGACCGGCCGGAAAGCGGTACTCCGGGCGCGGGCAACAACATGGATCATTTGTGCCTGCGCGTGGAACCGTTCGATTCCGGCGCGTTGCGTGCGCATCTGCTTGAGAACGGCGTGCGCCTGGGAGAAGAAGCGCGTCGATACGGCGCTGAAGGCTTCGGCCCGTCGCTGTATTTCTTCGATCTGGAAGGCAATCTTGTCGAGCTGAAGGGGCCGCCGGAAGCCTGACCGGCGCCCGGCCAGATCATTCAGTCAGCGCGGTTTTCCCTTGAAAACCGTCCAGTCGATAGCAACCGGATCAACGCTGGCGCTGCCCAGCGACGCCTCGCCGTCCTGCACGGTGCATTGAAGCCGCATGGTGCGTTCGGCCAACGCGCCGAGCGCTGCGGCCACGCCGTCCGTGAGCGACCAGACGGTGACGTTTTGCATCCGTTCGACCTTCGCCTTGACGCCCTGCCACCAGATTTCGGAGGTGCGGCCGCCATACGCGATCACGATCACCCGATCCGCGCGTCCGCTCGCCTTCGCTATGCGCCGTTCTTCCGGCTGGCCAACTTCAATCCACGTTTCGATTTGTCCGGTCAGGTCCTTTTGCCAGAGATCGGGTTCGTCGGTGTCCGACAGGCCTTTGGTGAATTCGAGGCGTTCGCTTGCGAATAGTGCGAACGCGGCGACACGCACCATCATCCGGTCGTCTGTTTCGGACGGATGGCGGGCGATGGTCAGCGCGTGGTCGCCGTAGTAGTGCCGATCCATGTCGGCGATTTGCAGTTCAGCTTTGTAGATTGTGGATTTAAGGGCCATGCAACACCGGAAAGCCTGTTTGAGAGGCCGGAAAAAGGGGAATTCGGAACGGATGTTTCGGGCGGAACCACTGCGTGCGGACGCGTTCCGAATCACATTCGACGACGTTCGACGCGTGATGATACCGAACGCGTTCGCTCGTTGCGGGGAATAGCTGATGAAGGGGAGGGCTGCGGGGGAAAACGGGTGCGGCTTGGGACTTCACTTGTCCTGTTGCCGATGCGGCGTAAGACTGCCTCGCGAGGACGGGCAGTCCATTGGGCGGGCGTGAATGAATTCACTCCACGAGATAATCATGTGCTTAAGCGAACGGCGGCTTTTATGCCGCCGTTATCCTTTTAAACCGTGATCAGTATGTGATTAATTCACTGTTTGATAAATCGGTCTGCGGTCCACAAGCCTTGTGTATCGCTGTTTGAAGCACTCACAAATTCGACATCATGGCCGACAACCTGCACTACACGGAAATGAGCGCCTTCCGGAGTCGGCATGCATTGAAATCCCGAGAAGAATTCCTGCATTTTCTGCTGCTCGCCCGCCTGGGCATGCTGATCGGCGGAATCGAATTTGTCCTTCGATAAACAACCGAAGGAATTAGGCATGAAACTGAACGTTTGTTCTGGCTGGATCGCCTTGTCCTGAGCGTGGACCGTGGCAATCGCAGCGAATAAGCCGATCATCGCAAAACCAGCAATGGCGCGCTTTTTCATCTATAGCCTCCATGCAACTCTTTAGCGGGGATTTAGCTATGTATTCAGTGGCTAGTTATTAATCTGCAGCGTTTATCCTAGACGAGAATTTTCAAGAGGCAAGCACAACTTGTGTGCGTTCGCAACAAGACAGATTGTCGCAGGAGCGCTTTCCGGATTTAAGCGGCTTTAAGCGCGCGGCACCGTCACCAAAAATGCCGAATGATGCGGCGCAAATAAAAAAACCATAAAAAATGCCCGGTTCGCTGGAACCGGGCATTAACCCCACGGAGGAGGGAGGAGACACTACACTTTACCGGGCTTCGTCGCTGGTCAAAGCCCGTTTAATACTAAGCAGAATCTGTGCCGAAGACGGTAATCGAGTACGTAAACGTGATTCCGCAGATGAAATCGTTTCTAGTCAGGCACTTGGTGCGTGGCGCCTTTTCCCTGGGTAGCGGCAGTGCGCTTCGGGTCATGTCGAGGCTTCCAGCTTTTTTACATCGTCCCTTGTCAGATGCGGATCTTCATGGATTAATCGACGCTTTCTACAGGAGCTCCCATGACTCTCGCTCAATGGCTACCGTTCGCAATCACCTGTGCCATCCTTGTCGCCATTCCCGGACCGACCGTGCTGCTGGTCGTGTCCTATGCGCTCGGCCACGGCCGCAAATATGCACTTGCCACGACGACCGGCGTCGCGCTGGGCGACCTCACGTCGATGACCGCTTCCATGCTCGGGCTCGGCGTGTTGCTCGCGGCATCGGCGGAACTGTTCATGGTCTTGAAATGGGTGGGCGCGGCGTATCTCGTTTATCTGGGCATCAAGTTATGGCGCGCACCGGTGACGGATACCGATGCGCTCAGCGCGCCCGACGAGTTGCGCACGGGGCGGATCGTGGCCCACGCTTACGCCGTGACCACGCTTAATCCGAAGAGCATCATTTTCTTTATTGCATTCCTGCCGCAGTTCATCGATCCGCATGTCGCGAGCATTTCGCAGATTGCGATCATGGAGGCGACGTTTGTGGGTTTGGCAGCGGCAAATGCGTTTGCCTATGCAATGCTCGCTTCGGTCGCGAGGCAGGCGATTCGGCGGCCCGGCGTGCAGCGGACGGTGAATCGAACCGGCGGTGCGATGTTGATCGGGGCGGGGGTGTTTGCGGCGGCCTGGAAGAAGGCGGTTTGAGGGGCGGGTGGACGGGCCGGTCAAGCGCCGGCCTTCACCTACTTCGATTCGGTGGCCTCCATGGCGTGCTCTTAACACCAAGCTCGAATTACCAGGTAACCCATCCGAACCTTACGGCCGTTTGCCAGAGCCCGGCGATAATGATCACAGCAGCGATGGCGGCCAAGGCTATCTGCCTGCGGCAGCGAATTGCCTGCTCTTCATCGAGACCCTTGGGTTTGGCCATTTCCGGCTCCCCGCGTCGCTTCCCTTCTGGAATCCTACATCAAGACGCGATGAGCCATGCGACGTCTACTTCCCAATACAAAACCGGCTGAAAATCACGCCCAGCAGGTCATCGGAACTAAATTCCCCGGTGATCGAATTGAGTTGATCCTGCGCGAGCCGCAGTTCTTCGGCGAATAAATCGAGCGCTTGCGAATTCTGGTCCGCATGGTCCGCTGCAATTGCCAGATGTTCCCGAGCCGCGCGCAGCGCAATCAAATGCCGCTCGCGTGCCAGATAGATGCTTTCCGCGCCCGCCTGCCAGCCGGCAATCTTCAGCAGTTCGCTGCGCAATAGCGCAATACCATCGCCGGTCTTCGCCGACAAACGCACTTCGCGCATGCCATCACCGGCTATGTCCGCCGATGCCCCAACACCCGCCAGATCCGCCTTGTTCAGAACGCGCACGACTGGTACGCCCACGGGGAAACGCGCCGAGATTGCGGCATCGTCGACGCTCAACGCCTCGCGTGCGTCCAGCAGATGCAGCACGACATCCGCGCGGCCGATTTCCCCCCAGGTCCGCTCGATGCCAATCCGCTCGACCTCGTCCTGCGTTTCGCGCAGACCGGCGGTATCGATGACATGCAGCGGAATGCCCTCAATCTGGATAGTCTGCGTGACCTTGTCGCGCGTCGTGCCGGCAATCGGCGTCACGATGGCGAGTTCCGCGCCGGCCAACGCGTTCAGCAACGACGATTTGCCCACGTTCGGCTGCCCCGCGAGCACGACCGACAGGCCCTCGCGCAGCAGCGCCCCCTGACGAGCGTCGGCGAGCACTTTGTCGAGCAAGGCGCGGATGCGCGCGAGCTTGCCGCGGGCATCCGCGGCTTCCAGGAAATCGATCTCCTCCTCGGGGAAATCGAGCGTCGCTTCGACCAGCATGCGCAACGTGATCACGTCTTCCACAAGCGCATGGATTTCGCGCGAGAAAGCGCCATCGAGCGAGCGGCCCGCCGAGCGCGCCGCGGCTTCAGTGCTCGCCTCGATCAAATCGGCGACAGCCTCGGCTTGAGCCAGATCGAGCTTGTCGTTAAGGAAGGCGCGACGTGTGAACTCACCGGGTTCGGCCAGGCGCACGCCGAATTCACGACCGGTATCGACCGCGCGTTGTAACAGCAATTGCAACACGATCGGACCACCGTGTCCCTGCAACTCGAGCACGTGTTCGCCGGTGTAGGAATGGGGTGCGGGGAAATACAGTGCTATGCCACGATCGATCGCTTCACCGCGTGCATCAATAAACGGTACATAGCTCGCGTGCCTCGCATCGAGCAACTGGCCGCACAGCGCAAGCATTGCGTGCTTCGCCGCCGCTTCGCCCGCCCGCCCGAACGACAGCCGGATCACGCCGATACCCCCACGCCCCGGCGCGGTGGCGATCGCGACAATCGGATCGGTGTCGTTATTGGACATGGTTTTTTTCCAGCGAAATGCGGGTGGACGAGTGGCGGCATTGTAGCGCGGCGCTTTCGTTTCGCTGCGCCGCACGAACGGCTAGGAGGATTCTTAATTTATCTTATGTGGGATATGATGAAGCATCAGAATGGATGTCCGCTTGGATCGTTTCATTGGGTGCAAATGTTCTCGCTATTGGGTCACCCGGGTTAAGCAGTCATCGCGACATTCTCGAGTTATTTTTCCTGAACGCGCTAAAAATGGGGAAGGTGCGCCATATCTAACGCGGACGGTTAACTCCGCCATAGCGTTTGCCTCGCACAATCGCGATCATGCCAACACCCAAAGAGAAAACCGATTTTTCGGATCGGCTCAAATTTTCGATGACGCGCGCGCCCGAGAAAATGCGCGGCGCAACCGATCTCGCTTTGCATTTCAATTTGCGTTATCGCGGCGAACCCGTTTCACCGCAAACCACGCATAAGTGGCTGACCGCGCGTTCAATTCCCACCGCCGACAAACTGGCGACGCTCGCCGAGTGGTTCAACGTCGAACAGCACTGGCTTCATTACGGACCACCGCCAAGCGGGAATCCGCAAAACGTACCGAAGCCGATCACGCACGACGAGAAGTATCCGGCTTCCGAAGAGACGCTCGAACTGGCTTCGAAGATCGAGGCGCTTTCGTCGCATCACCGGTATTTGCTCGAGGAACTCATCGATCAGTTTTATGGGACGGGTGGGAAGCGCTAGGGCGCTTATATAAACGAGGTTCGCGCAAGCAGAAACAAGAACGCCCGGGCTGAGCCGGGCGTTTTCAATGCAACCTAGGATCAAAGGCTTAAGCCTTGGCGACCTTCTTTTGTCCCATCATGCGCGTGATGTAATACTGCTGCGCGATGGAAAGCACGTTGTTCACGACGTAATACAGCACCAGTCCCGACGGGAAGAAGAAGAACATGACCGAGAACGCCAGCGGCATGAACATCATCATCTTGGCCTGAACCGGGTCCGGCGGCGTGGGATTCAACCGCGTTTGCAGGAACATCGACACGGCCATCAGCACCGGCAGGATGTAGAACGGGTCGGCCTGCGATAAATCGTGAATCCACAAGATCCACGGTGCACCGCGCATTTCCACCGACGACAACAACACCCAATACAGCGAGATAAACACCGGAATCTGCACGACGACCGGCAGACAGCCACCGAACGGATTCACCTTCTCGGTTTTATAGAGCGCCATCAGCTCCGAGTTCATCTTCTGCGGATCGCCCTTATACCGTTCACGCAGTTGCGTCATACGCGGCGTAATGGCCTTCATGCGCGCCATCGACTTATAGCTTGCCGCCGACAGCGGGAAGAACACGGCCTTGATCAACAGCGTGAGCAGGATGATCGACCAGCCCCAGTTGCCCACATAGCTATGGATCTTCTCGAGCAGCCAGAACAGCGGCTTGGCGATGATCGTCACCATGCCGTAGTCCTTCACGAGTTCGAGACCCGGCGCGACGCCTTCGAGCATCCGCTCTTCTTCCGGACCAGCAAAAAGCCGTGCCTGGACATCCACGGTCTGCCCCGGTGCGATGGTCTGCAACGGCTGCTGCACGCCTACGCGATACAGCGTGGGATCGATCTTCTGCACGTAGATATCGCGCTTCACGCCCTGCTGCGGAATCCACGCCGACGCGAAGTAATGCTGCACCATCGCAATCCAGCCGTTATCCGCAGAAGTCGCAAAATCTTCCTTGCCCTTGGCGATATCGCTGAACGTCATCTTCTGGAAATGATGCTGCTCGGTATAGACAGCCGGCCCGATGAACGTATGCGAGAAGCGCGGCGTTTCCACCGGCGAGTCGTCGCGCACCAGTTCCATGTACAGGCGCGGCGTAACCGGCGCTGTGCCGACGTTCTGCACCTTCGTGTCCACACCGATCACATAGCTGCCGCGCGTGAACGTGTAGGTCTTGATGACCTTCACGCCACCCTTCACCGGCGACTCGAACGAGATCGACAACGTCTTGCCGTCACCCATCGTCGTCTGGCTGCCCTGGACGAGCGTGAAGACGTCGTTGTGGTTCGGGAAGTCTCCCCCGAGCAGGCCCGTGCGCGCGAGATACGTGTGCGTCGCGGTGTGATCGAAGAGGGTGATGTACAGATCCGGCTGCTTGCCGTCACCTTCCTTGACGAGCGACAGCTTCGACAGCGTGCCGCCGCGGGTATCGATCTGACCGGAGTAGACATCCGTCGAGAAATTCACGAGCTGGTCTGCGGCGCTCGATGCGGGTGCGTTCAAACCAGGCGCGACCGGCGCACCGGGTACGCCTGGCGTGGCCGGCAAATCGGAGGCTTGCGTGCCCGGCGTCGTGGTTCCCGGTGCAGCGCTGCCGACCGTCTTGGTCGGGACGGCGCTCGGGAAGAACATCGACTGGCGCCCATGGTCACGTTGCCAGTTGTCGAACAGCATGACAGCCGACATGAAAAAGATGACCCATAGGACGGTACGTTTGATATCCATGCGTTGTCTCAGTGTCGATCGAAAAGCGCGTTATTGGCGCCGTGGGGGTTTGAACTTACTGAATTTGCCGGATCCGAAGAGGGATCTGGCGAATTCGATGAGCTCGGGGCAGAGTCGTCGACTGGGTCGGCCGCTGGCGCGCCATCCTGCTGAACGCAGCCGGTGGCGGACGGAGGCACGGGAACCAGATCGATGCCGCCAGCCGAAAACGGATGGCAGCGGCACAGACGTTTTGCTGCGAGGAATGAGCCACGCGCGGCGCCATGATACTGGATTGCTTCGCGCGCGTAGTTAGAACACGATGGGTAAAAGCGGCACCGGTTGCCGAGCATGGGGCTCACCGCAACCTTGTAGAAGCGTAATAAGGCGATCAACGCCGTTTCTGCAATTCGTGCCGTCTGCATAGAATTCGCGCTCGGGTCGACGCCGGACCAAGCCGGTGTGCGCCTGAAGCGGCTCATGAGCCCGCAGGCGCGGGTGGGTCGTTGACGACAGTCGATGAACCCTGCTCGCCCAAGCGCCGCGCGGCTTCGCGCACTGCACGGTCAAGCAGGCCGTCGATCTCTTCGCGAAACAACGTACGCAGCGGCGGCGATTTCGCGCTCGGCATGGCCTTGCGGTCTATTTTCGCATGCAGCCGCAACAGGATGTCCCAGCCGCCAAGCTCCGCACGCCGAAGCCGGAATGCCTCGCGCGCCAAGCGCTTGATCAGGTTGCGTGTCACCGCGCGCGGCGCAAACTTCTTGCCGATAACCAAGCCCAGTCTCGCCTCGTTGCCTGTCGGCTTGCCATACAGAACAAAGTGCGGGGACCGGCGCCAGGGGCGCAAACGAAAAACGGATGAGTATTCATCCGTTTTCAGCAGCCTTGCGGCCTTGGGGAACGCGGCACTCGCTCGCAACTGACTGGTTTCCTGTCCGGAGCTTGTCGTGCTGCACACCTGGCCGTCGCACGCGTCTGGGCGAGTGCCGGGGCGCGCCGTCAAAAGCGACCTTATACAGCCAGGCGCTTGCGGCCCTTGGCGCGACGTGCGTTGATCACCTTGCGGCCACCGGCCGTCTTCATACGGACGCGGAAGCCGTGAGTACGCTTGCGGCGGGTAACGGAAGGTTGGTAAGTGCGTTTCATGTTGGTCTCACTTGGGTAAAAACGGACCGCCGGCCAGACGTAAGCGACGTAAAAAGGCGACGCACCGGCCAGTGGTACAAGAATTCGGGTTTTGCGGAACCTGCTATTTAAACCGTTTTCCTATTGACCGTCAATAGGTTACGAGGCATGGCGAGCGGTTTTCGAAGAAGTCCACAGGCCGGGCGATTTGATGCGCGTCCTGGTCCGTCCCTGTGGATAACTCGCGCCGAGGTTGCATTTGGCGTTAGAATCTCCGCTCAATCCGACGTAACCGCACGTTGTCCCGGTCCGCTGCATCGCCCGCAAAAGCACGGTGAGCAAGGCTTTGGGACACGCTTGCCCGCGCGCACCGGGCCTTGTCGCCGCGTGGCGGCGAGGGCGGCGGCAGGACTCGCGGTAAACCCTAACGACTGCATTCGATGAACGATTTTTGGCAACACTGTTCCGCATTGCTGGAGCGCGAACTTACGCCGCAGCAGTACGTCACATGGATCAAACCGCTGGCCCTTGTCGACTTCGATGCCGACGCGAGCACGTTGCGTATCGCCGCGCCCAACCGGTTCAAGCTCGACTGGGTGAAAAGCCAGTTTTCCGGCCGTATCGCCGATCTGGCCCGGGATTTCTGGCACGCACCCGTCGATATCCAGTTTGTCCTGGACCCAAAAGCCACGGCCCGCAAGGCGATGGGCGGTGCATCCGCGCTGTCGGCTGCATCCGCACCTGCCGCCGCACCCGTTTCCCCGTCCATGCAGCGCGCGGCGGCCGAACCCGCTGAAAGAAGCAATGGCGGCCACGCGAACGCGAGCGCCCATATCAATGCGCTCGCGGCGGAAGCCGCGCAGCACGCGCAATCCTTGCAACATAACGATCAGGCCGATAACGGCGATCTCGACCTGCCGAGCCTCGACGCCAACGAAGCCGCCGTCGCGCGCCGAACCTGGCGGCCGGGCGGTACGGCGTCGTCGAATGGCGAAAACGATTCGGCTTATGAGCGTTCGAAGCTCAATCCGGTCTTAACCTTCGACAACTTCGTGACCGGTAAGGCGAATCAGCTCGCCCGTGCAGCCGCGATCCAGGTCGCCGACAACCCCGGCATCTCGTACAACCCGCTGTTCCTGTATGGCGGCGTGGGTCTGGGCAAGACCCACCTGATTCACGCAATCGGCAACCAGTTGCTGCAGGACAAGGCCGGCGCCCGCATTCGCTATATCCATGCGGAGCAATACGTGTCGGACGTGGTGAAGGCCTACCAGCGCAAGGCTTTCGACGATTTCAAGCGTTATTACCATTCGCTCGACCTGCTGCTGATCGACGATATTCAATTCTTCTCCGGTAAATCGCGGACGCAGGAAGAGTTTTTCTACGCGTTCGAGGCGCTGGTGGCGAACAAGGCGCAGGTGATCATCACGAGCGATACGTACCCGAAGGAGATTTCGGGTATTGACGACCGGCTGATTTCGCGCTTCGACTCCGGCCTGACGGTCGCGATCGAGCCGCCCGAGCTGGAAATGCGCGTGGCGATCCTGATGCGCAAGGCGCAGTCGGAAGGCGTGAGCTTGTCGGAGGATGTGGCATTTTTTGTCGCCAAGCATTTGCGTTCGAACGTGCGTGAACTGGAAGGCGCGCTGCGCAAGATCCTGGCTTTCTCCCGGTTCCATGGGCGCGAGATTTCGATCGAGTTGACCAAGGAAGCGCTTAAGGACCTGTTGACGGTGCAGAACCGGCAGATATCGGTGGAAAACATCCAGAAGACGGCGGCGGACTTCTACAACATCAAGGTCGCGGACATGTATTCGAAGAAGCGGCCGGCGAACATCGCGCGGCCGCGTCAGATCGCCATGTATCTCGCGAAGGAACTCACGCAGAAGAGTTTGCCGGAGATCGGCGAACTGTTTGGCGGGCGCGACCACACCACGGTGCTGCATGCGGTGCGGAAAATCTCGGCGGAGCGGGGCACGGACGCCCAGTTGAATCACGAGTTGCACGTGCTCGAGCAAACGCTGAAAGGCTGAGCGTTTTGCCAGCCGGCGCGGCGCGAATGCCGCGTCGTGCAAAAGACGCTGAAAGTGTGAAAAGCGGCCGCAAAACCTTGCCGTTGGCAGTGATTGGCGCAGAAAACAGCGCTAGATCAAAGTGTCGTCGTGCGACCGGCGAAAACGCTTCAGGCGGCAGGTGATGAGCGTGCGCGCGGCCATTTGTTGCTTGCGCTGAAAAGCGCCACAAAAAGCGTCGAAAAGCGGGTCTGTTTATTGACGAAATTGCCCCCATTTTCAGGGGGCGGTCAGGTTTTGAGGCACAATACGGGTTTGACCGTCCAGCGGCCTTGGGCGGCGTTTTGGCGTAAGCCTGGCACGTGCGATCGGCTTGTCGCCGCGAGCGCGTGACACGAGACCGTCCGAAGGTCATCAATGCGGTGGCAAACGCTTCTCAAAAAGCGGTGGCAGAAGCGGTGGCAAACGCGGCGGACGGCCGTCACATCAACGAAGGAACTCTATGCAACTGGTCAAGACCGAACGAGATAATCTCCTAAGGCCGCTGCAAACCGTGAGCGGAATCGTCGAACGCCGTCATACTTTGCCGATCCTCGCCAATTTGCTGATCACCAAGACTGGCGCCGACGTGTCGTTCCTCTCGACCGATCTCGAACTTCAGATCACCACGCGTGCCGACTTCGGCACCGGCAGCGATCAGGTCGCCACCACCGTCGCCGCGCGCAAGCTGCTCGACATCCTGCGCGCCATGCCGCCGGGTGAAGTGTCGCTCGATCTCACCGACAAGAAGCTGACCGTGCGCTCCGGCAAAAGCCGCTTCGCGCTCCAGACGCTTGCTGCCGATGAGTTCCCGACCGTCAACCAGGCTACAGAGTTCGGCGCGAGCCTCTCGGTTCCGCAAAAGACCTTCCGGCAATTGCTCGGCATGGTCCACTTCGCGATGGCGCAGCAAGACATCCGCTACTACTTGAACGGCATGCTGCTGGTTGTCGACGGCGACCAGTTGATGGCAGTCGCAACGGACGGCCACCGGCTCGCGTTCTCGTCGATGAAAATCGAGGGATCGTTCGCGCGCCAGGAAGTGATCATCCCGCGCAAGACCATCCTTGAATTGCAGCGCTTGCTTGAAGATATTGACGACTCGCTGGTGATTGACATTGCGGCGAGCCAGGTCAAGTTCACGTTCGGCCAGGTCGAACTCGTCTCGAAGCTGGTGGAAGGCAAGTTCCCCGACTTCCAGCGCGTGATCCCGAAGTCGCACAAGAACACGTTCCTGATCGGCCGCGAAGAATTGCAGCGTTCGCTGCAGCGTGCCGCCATCCTGACGTCGGACAAGTTCAAGGGCGTGCGTTGCCTGATCGAGCCGGGCCAGTTGAAGATCATGTCGACCAACGCCGACCAGGAAGAAGCACAGGAAGAACTGGAAATTGCCTATCAGGGCGACAGCGTGGACATCGGTTTCAACGTCACGTATCTGCTCGACGTGCTCGCGAACCTGAAGATCGACATGCTGCAAGTGAGCCTCGGCGACGCTAGCTCAAGCGCCTTGATCACGATTCCCGAGAACGACGAATTCAAATATGTGGTGATGCCAATGCGCATCTGACGCGGCCAAAACTAAAAACATTCCAAGGGGCGCATTGCCCCTTTGGCATTTTTAAGGTGTTTCGAAAAGTCCCGCGCAACAACCCCGTAGCGACCCAGTAGTGACCCAGTAGCGATCCAGTAGTGACGCAGAACCGGAAAAAAACCCATGACTGAAAACCCAATTTCGCAACCCGACAACGCTTATGGCGCATCCTCCATCCAGATCCTTGAAGGTCTGGAGGCGGTCCGCAAGAGGCCGGGTATGTATATCGGCGATACGTCGGATGGCACGGGTCTGCACCACCTCGTTTTCGAAGTGCTGGATAACTCGATCGACGAAGCACTCGCTGGCCATTGCAACGACATCCACGTCACCATTCACGCCGACAACTCCATCTCCGTGACCGACAACGGCCGCGGCGTGCCAACGGGCCTGAAGCTTGACGACAAGCACGATCCGAAGCGCAGCGCCGCCGAGATCGTGATGACCGAGCTCCACGCGGGCGGCAAGTTCGACCAGAACAGCTACAAGGTGTCAGGCGGCCTGCACGGCGTGGGCGTGTCTTGCGTGAACGGCCTGTCCGAATGGCTGCGCCTCACCGTGCGCCGCGACGGCAAGAAGCACTTCATGGAGTTTCGCCAGGGTGTGGTGCAGAACCGCGAACTCGTGACCGAAAACGGCATTACGTACTCGCCCATGCCCATTGTGGGCGACACGGAAAATCGCGGCACCGAAGTGCATTTCATGCCGGACATCACCATTTTCGGCAACGTGGAATTCCACTACGACATCCTCGCCAAGCGCATGCGCGAATTGTCGTTCCTGAATAACGGCGTGCGGATCCGGCTGACCGACCAGCGCACCGGCAAGGAAGACGATTTCGCGTTTATCGGCGGCGTGAAGGGTTTTGTCGATTACATCAACAAGACCAAGCAGGTCCTGCATCCGACCGTGTTTCATGCGATTGGCGAGAAGGACAATGTCACGGTCGAAGTGGCCATGCAGTGGAACGACAGCTACAACGAAAGCGTGCTGTGCTTCACGAACAACATCCCGCAGCGCGACGGCGGCACGCACTTGACCGGCCTGCGCGCGGCCATGACGCGGGTGCTGAACAAGTACATCACCGATCACGAGATTGCGAAGAAAGCGAAGATCGAGACGAGCGGTGACGACATGCGCGAGGGGTTGTCGTGCGTGCTGTCCGTGAAGGTGCCGGAGCCGAAATTCAGCTCGCAGACGAAAGACAAGCTGGTGTCGTCGGAAGTGCGCGCGCCGGTGGAAGAAGTGGTCGCGAAGGCGCTGGAGGAGTTCCTGCAGGAAACGCCCAACGACGCGAAGATCATCACGAACAAGATTATTGACGCAGCGCGGGCCCGCGACGCCGCACGTAAGGCGCGTGAAATGACGCGTCGTAAAGGCGTGCTCGACGGCGTTGGTTTGCCGGGCAAGCTGGCCGATTGCCAGGAGAAGGATCCGGCGAAGTCGGAGATCTATATTGTCGAGGGTGACTCGGCAGGCGGATCGGCGAAGCAAGGGCGTGACCGGAAGTTCCAGGCCATCCTGCCGCTGCGCGGCAAGGTGCTGAACGTGGAGCGCGCGCGCTTCGACAAGCTGATTTCGTCGGAGCAGATCGTGACGCTGGTCACAGCGCTCGGGACCGGGCTCGGCAAGGACGACTACAACCTCGAGAAGCTGCGTTACCACCGCATCATCATCATGACCGACGCGGACGTGGACGGTGCGCACATTCGCACGCTGCTGTTGACGTTCTTTTATCGGCAGATGCCGGAGATTGTGGAGCGCGGGTTTATTTATATCGCGCAGCCGCCGCTTTTCAAGATCAAGGTGGGTAAGGACGAGCGGTATCTGAAGGACCAGTACGAGCTGAACCAGCATATGTTGAAGCTGGCATTGCAGGGTTCGGAGCTGACGCCGGCTGAAGGCGCTACACCAATCAGCGGCGACGCGCTTGGCGAGCTTGCCCGTGCATATTTGCTTGCGCAAGCGGTGGTGGATCGCGTCAGCCGGTTCTACGACGTGACCGCGCTGGAAGCGGTGATGGACGGCATTGTGCTGGACTTGTCGACGGAGGAAGCGGCGGCGGCCTCGGCAGCCGCTTTGCAGGCGGCTTTGCGTGCCGATCCTTTGAAGCCCGAAGTGACGGTCGAGCCGGCTTATGACCCGGTGCGCGAGATCCGGTCGTTGCATATCAATCGCCGGCACCACGGCAACGTGAAGGTTTCGGTTATCGATGAAGACTTCCAGTTGACCGCGGATTACAAGCAATTGCAGACGACCGCGAATACGTTCAAGGGTTTGATCGGGCCGGGCGCGTTGATCAAGCGCGGCGAGCGTTCGATGGCGGTGACCGACTTCAAGAGCGCGATGAAGTGGTTGATCGCGGACGCGGAGCGTAACGTGAGCAAGCAGCGGTACAAGGGTTTGGGCGAGATGAATCCTTCGCAGTTGTGGGAAACGACGATGGACCCGACCGTGCGCCGGTTGTTGCGGGTTCAGATCGAAGACGCGATTGCGGCCGATGGGATCTTTACTACGCTGATGGGCGATGACGTTGAACCGCGACGCGCGTTTATTGAATCGAACGCGTTGATAGCGGGGAATATTGACGTTTGAGTTTGTCGTGTCGGGTGACACAGAAAGAGGGTGTCCCGGATTTTGTGTAAACGGGTTTTCGTTTAACGCGGCGACATCCGGTCTTCGAACTGGATAGTGAAGCGGTTTAGGGCCGCCTTCC